>NZ_BAAIYF010000017.1:0-126582 GCF_057546105.1 Paenibacillus sp. YAE3
TTCTAAAATTCTGCAAGTCTGCCCTTTTCTTCATCCATATAATACCATTTTCGAAAATTACCCCTTAACGACAGTGAATATGCTATCGCTTCTTCTCTGAAACGGAATTATGCAAAACACTCATTTAAAAAACACGCACATGCCAATCAAAAAAATCAAGCAATATGTGGATTGGGTCGTCGAGGGGGATCACACCACCCAACTCCGGCTTGACATGATGAAGGAACATAAAAAATCCGTGCTGGCCGAAATTTCATTGATGGAAACATCGCTCCATGAAATCGATCTGAAAATTGCAAGGTATACCAACCGTATCCAGGCGGAAAAGCAAAAAAATAATGGAAAAGAGGAAGCAAGATGAAACTATCGGGAAACACCATACTGATTACCGGCGGAAGTACCGGAATCGGGCTCGCTTTTGCGGAACGTTTTATTAAAGCGGGAAACCAAGTAATCGTTTGCGGACGCCGCGAACACGCGCTTCAAGCTGCGAAAGAAAAACTCCCCGGCCTTATTACTCGCGTGTGCGACATAGGGATCGAGTCCGAGCGGGCATCGTTGTTTGATTGGGTCACCGTGAACTATCCGGAAGTGAACGTGCTCGTGAACAACGCAGGCATTCAGCAACGGTTTAACGTGCTCAAAGCGGATGCGAAAAACGATTGGAGTTATTTCAGCCAAGAAATCACGACCAACATCGATGCGCCATTCCATCTCTCCATGCTGTTCGCTCCGTTTTTTGCGGCAAAAGAATATGCGGCCATCGTGAACGTCACATCGGGGCTCGCTTTTACTCCGTTTGCGATTGCTCCGATTTATTCGGCCACCAAAGCGGCGCTGCATTCGTTCACGATGAGCCTGAGACATCAGCTTTCAGAAACGCCGGTCGAAGTCATTGAAATTGCTCCTCCGGCCGTGAATACGGATTTGGGCGGGGCGGGTCTGCATGTCCACGGGGAACCGTTGGACGCCTTTGCAGACGGCATTTTTGAAGGATTAAAAGAGGGGAAAACCGAAATCGGATACGGCACTTCCGCAGATCGCTTGCGCATGTCGCGGGACGAAATCGATCTGTACACGGAAAATATGTATCAGGCCACGAAACATATGATTGAATAACTTTCTACAGATATGATCCATGCAACAGTTGCTTCGGCTGCGCACGGGCATAAAAAAAGAAAACTCGCGGATATTCCGGCGAGTTTTTCTTTGATTGTCCGAAAAGGGCTGCGCCCCCCGGCCCCACGGCGTCTTGGCGCTGCCCTGGCCCGCATCCGGTGCGGGTTTATGGTTTTTACTCTTCCCCAGTCGCCACCGGATTCTCGCTGTATGAAATCCAGTCGCTCCAGCTTCCCGCATACAGCTTCACATTTTCGTATCCCGCCTCTTTCAGCCCGATGAAGTTCGGGCAGGCGGATACGCCCGAGCCGCAATAGACAATGATCTCCTTGTCCCGCGGAAATTCTTTGTAATGCTCCTGCAGCCGCGAAACATCGATCCGCTTGCCGTGTTCGTCCAAGAGAAGCTTCCAAAATTTATTTTTGGCGCCCGGGACGTGTCCGGCCACGGGATCCATCGTTTCATCGAAACCTTGGTAGCGCCGGGGATCCCGGGAATCGATGACGATGGCGTCATCCCGGCCTGCCGCGCGGCGCACGTCTTCCATGCTCGCAAGCAGCTCAGGATGCAGCGTGTAGCTGTAGCTTGCAGGAATGCGGATCGGCTGATCGGCCGTCACCGGATAACCCGCAGCTTTCCAGGCGCTAAAACCTTCGTTCATGACAAAAGCTTGCCCATGCCCCAAATATTTCAGCAGCCACCACAGCCGGGAAGCGTACATGCCGCCTTGATCGTCGTACGCGATGATCCGCGTTTCGGGCGTGATCCCGTTTTTGGCCAAAGTACGGCTGAGCTCTTCCGGGTCGGGTAAGGGATGGCGGCCGCCATGCTCGCGCACGGGGGAAGAAAGATCTTTCTCCAAATCGAGGTAAATAGCCCCGGGGATATGCTCTCGTTCATAAGCTTCTTTTCCGGCTTCGGGTTTTCCGAGTTCGAATCTGCAATCCACGATGGTCACATCCGGTTCGTACATGCGGGCGAGCACCCAAGGTTTGCTTACGATTGCGTTCATGATGATTACACCGCCTTAGTTAAAATAGGGATCGGGTCAATGGTTCAACTCCAATGAATATCCTCATTATATCGAGTTCCGGCCCGTTTTCACCAGCAAAAAGTAGGATCTCTTTCCTCGGTTCGGGCTTGACAAAGGATAGAAAGACTGGTTAGACTTATACCCATGGGGGTATATAAAGCATGAGTTGTTAAAAGAGGACCCTGATAAAAACGTCGCATGACGTTTTTCTTTATCATCAATTTATACCCTGGTGGGTATTTAGCGGAAGGAGGTTCACCGAATGTCAAACCAAACTTGGACGGAGATTATGCCCGAAAATGTGGAAGAGCTGCTGCGAAGCGGCCGCGATGACGTCCAGCTGATTGACGTCCGGGAGTTGGATGAGTACAAGGAAGGCCACATTCCCGGCGTGAAGCTGATCCCGCTGAGCCAGCTCGAAGTTCGGCATGACGAAATCGAGCGCGGCAAAGACGCGATCCTGATCTGCCGCAGCGGCGGACGGAGCCGGCAAGCCTGCGAATTTCTGGCTTCTCACGGACACCGGAAACTGCAAAATATGTCCGGCGGCATGCTGAGCTGGAAAGGCGAAGTCGTCCGAAATTAAATTGCGCACGATTGCGCACTAAAAACCAGTATTGGGAGGAACAAAACATGGGAAACAAAGTAGCGATCATCGCGGCAAACGGCGGCATGTTCGACGCTTACAAAGTTTTTAATATCGCAACCGCGGCCGCCGCCAGCGACGCCGAAGTCGGCATCTTTTTTACCTTTGAAGGGTTGAACCTGATTCATCGAAAGGCGATGCGGCAGCTGCCGATGCCGGCCGGCACCGAACATTTCGCGGACGGCTTCGCCAAAGCGAACGTCCCCCCGATTCCCGAACTCGTAAATATGGCGCGGGAGCTCGGCGTCAAAATCATCGCCTGCCAAATGACGATGGACGTCATGGGCTTGAAGCTCGAGGACTTGATCGAAGGAACCGAGGTTGGCGGGGCGGCGAGCTTTATCGATTTTGCCAAAGACGCGAACATCAGCCTGTCGTTCTAACCATTGGAGGGAGATGCGATGGATAGCAATCCACAAACTTTACCGGTCAACATGACTCCTGATGAGTTGGGCCGCATCATCACCCGGCAGGAGAAGCTGTTCGTACTGGATGTGCGCAACGAAACCGAATTTAAGGATTGGAAAATCGAAGGACAAGCGTTGGAAATCATCAACATTCCGTATTTCGACCTGCTGGATAGCGTCGAGCCTGCGCTCAACCGGATCCCGGAAGGCGAGCGGCTGCTGGTCGTGTGCGCCAAGGAAGGTTCCTCCAAGTTTATCGCGGAACGAATCGCGGAAGCGGGACGAAGCGAGGTGCATTACCTGGAAGGCGGGATGAAGCGGTGGGGCGAACATCTGGTGCCGGTAAAGGCCGGGGACCTGAAAAACGGCGGGGAAGTATACCAATTTAACCGCCTCGGAAAAGGATGCCTGTCGTACATGATCGTTTCCGATGGGGAAGCCGTCGTGGTGGATGCAGCCCGCATGGCGCAGCCTTATATCGATTTTGCAAGGGAACGGGGCATTCGCATTCAACACGTCGTAGATACCCATCTACATGCCGACCATATTTCGGGAGGGCGTAAACTTGCGGGGCGAACCGGCGCATCCTATTTCCTTCCGCCGCAGGATGCGGACGAAGTCGTATTTTCATACCTTCCGCTTACCGAAGGACGAGACATAAGAATCGGCCATACGGATGTCCGACCGATACATTCGCCCGGGCATACGCTCGGCAGCACGACGCTCCTGGTGGATGATCGATATCTGTTGACGGGAGACATTTTGTTCGTCGCTTCCATCGGCCGTCCTGATCTCGCAGGGAAAGCGGAAGATTGGGTCGGGGATTTGCGGAACACATTATACGGTCTGTATAGCGGCCTGCCTGAGGAGCTTATCGTCCTGCCCGCCCATTTCGGCACGATTGCGGAGATAGACCGGACAGGGGCGGTTTCGGCCAAGCTGGGCGATTTGTATCGGCAAAACCCCGGGCTCAAGCTAGAAGACGAGCAAACCTTCCGGCAGACGGTAACGGAACATTTGCCGCCGCAGCCGCATGCTTACCGGGAAATACGCCAGACCAACATGGGGAAAATCAGCCCCGACGAAGAGACGCAGCGTGAGATGGAGACCGGACCGAACCGCTGTGCCGTTCATGATTGATCGTTGAACCTGCATGATCGTTAAGGCCGATATACTTTCAGTTCCATTTATTAAGGAGGAAAACCGATGAACGCGGATAAACAGCTGGATGCCAAAGGCTTAGCCTGCCCGATGCCGATCGTCAGAACGAAACAAGCGATCGACGAACTTGCGTCGGGACAAATTCTCGAAGTGCAGGCAACCGACCAAGGGGCCCGAAACGACCTTGCGGCTTGGGCCAACTCCACGGGGCATAAACTGCTGGAGAGCCGGGAAGAGAACGGAATTTTGACTTTTTGGATTCAGAAAAAATAAACCGTTCGGACGTCAAACGTAAGTCCGGCGCTTGATTCGCAAGCGGCCGGCCTTACGTTTTTTTCTGTGCCGACGATTTTTAAGGGGCATCGACTTTTTTTCACCCCCCGCCCGGATGGAGTAAAAACGGCAGTGCATCCAAAAAGATAAAGATTGCCCGTTTCGCTCGTACTGGCTACAATTTGATCCGAACACCAATTGAATGTTTGGGAGGAGTGCACGCATGAAGCAAGTCATTGACGAAGGAATCCTGGCCGCCGGCAGGTATGACGACGCGCCCCGGTTGACGAAAAAACGGTGCGAAGAGGCATTGTCTTTTATTTTGGGTCAAATCGACCGCAATTTGGAAACGTTCATCGACACCTTTCCGTCCGAAGCCAGCACGGGCAACGTTTACCGGCAGGTCGGCAATACGGAGTGGACGCCGGCTTTTTGGACGGGAATGCTGTGGCTTGCTTACGAGACCACCGGAAAAGAAAGATACCGGCAAGCGGCGGAAAAGCAGCTGTCCAGCTACAAGCAGCGGATCGAAGAACGGCGGTATACGAATACGCATGACCTCGGTTTTCTGTATACGCTTTCCTGCGTATCGGCGTATAAGCTGACCGGAAACGAAGAAGCGAAGCAGATCGCTTTGGACGCCGCCGAGCTTCTTTATATCCGTTATCTGGACAAAGCGGGCATCATCCAGGCCTGGGGCAATTTGGACGATCCGAGGCAGCGCGGCCGGATGATCATCGACTGCTTGATGAATTTGCCGCTGCTTTATTGGGCCAGCGAAGAATCCGGGGACCGGAAATTTTACGATGCCGCCCTTTCCCATGTCCGCATGTCGGCCAAATATCTCATTCGGGAGGATGCCTCCAGCTATCACACCTATTATATGGACGCCGAAACGGGCGACCCGAAATACGGGAAGACCGCCCAAGGCTATTCCGATGATTCATGCTGGTCGCGGGGGCAGGCCTGGGGCATTTACGGCTTTCCGCTGTCTTACCGCTACACCGGGGAAACGGAACTCCTCGATTTGACGACGAAAATCGCGAATTATTTCCTGAACCGGCTGCCCGAGGATTTTGTCTGCTACTGGGATTTGATCTTTACCGAAGGGACGGAAGAAAGGGACAGCTCTGCCGCCGCCATTGCCGTCTGCGGGTTGCTGGAAGCCGCGGCGCATTTCCCGTTGACCGAACCGCTGAAGCGGAAGTACGAAAATGCCGCGCTAAAGATTCTGGAATCCTTGATCGAAAATTACATGACGACGGACGTGCCGGAGTCGAACGGGATATTGCTCCATGCGGTATACAGCAAACCGGGGAACAACGGCGTCGACGAATGCTGCATCTGGGGCGATTATTACATGCACGAAGCGCTTGTCCGGGTCACGAGAGACTGGAAGCCGTACTGGTAGGAAAGGAGCGTGAACATCATGGGAATAAGCAAAGCAGGCAGCACAGGCCAGGAAGAACAAAACCGAACGGCGCAGCGCGACCCGCGAACGGCATGGTGGACGGCGGCCCGGTTCGGAATGTTCATCCACTGGGGATTGTATGCGCTTCCCGCGCAGGGCGAATGGATCATGTACGCGCAAAAAACGCCCGTCCGCGAATACGAGAAGCTGGCGCAAAGGTTCAACCCGACCGAATTTGACGCGAAAGCGTGGGTGGCGTTGGCAAAGGAAGCGGGCATGCGTTACATCGTCATTACCGCCAAACACCACGACGGCTTCGCCATGTACGGCTCGAAAGCCGATCCGTTTAACATCGTGGACGCCACGCCGTTCGGCCGCGACCCGTTGAAGGAATTGGCCGAAGCCTGCGCAGAAGCGGGAATCGTCTTATGCTTTTATTATTCGCATGTCATCGACTGGCATCACCCGCATGCGCTGCATAAAGAGCATAACAATACTTGGGATTACAAGCTGGAGGAGAAACGTTTTCCGGAATATTTCGAAGGCAAAGCGAAACCCCAGCTGAAGGAGCTGCTCACGGAATACGGCAGGGTGGGGCTGCTTTGGTTCGACACCGCCGGAGGGTTGTCCGAAGAAGACAGCAAGGACATCGTCCGCCATGTGCGCAGCCTCCAGCCCGATTGCCTGATCAACTCCCGGGTGTCCCATTTCATGGGCATGGGAGACTTCGTATCCAAGGGCGACAATGAAATCGGCATGAGCGGGGAGGATACCCGGCCGTGGGAAACGCCGATGACGCTGAACCAGTCCTGGGGGTATACCACCAAGGATCAGGTGTGGAAAACGGCGGATTCGCTCATCAAAAAGCTCGTGAACGTGATCGGCAAAGGCGGAAACCTGCTGCTGAACGTCGGCCCGACGCCGCAAGGCACGATTCCCGAGCTTTCCGCGGAACGTCTGCGCGAGGTTGGGGAATGGACCGGCCGAAATGCCGAGGCCATCTACGGAACGGACGGGAGCCCTTTTCCCGTGGAGCTTGAATGGGGGGCGTTGACCACCCGGCCGGGGCGGGTCTATCTTCACGTCCACAACGATAAATGGCCGGCTAACGGCCTGCGGCTCGGCGGAATCCGGAACCGGGTGCTTCGCGCCTACTGCTTGGCCGATCAGAGCCGTACCGAGCTTGAATTCGAGCAGGCTTACGATGAGGAGCTGGAGCTTCATACGCTCGAAATCCGGTTGCCTGACGAGCCCGCGGATGAATATGTATCCGTCGTCGTCTTGGAGCTTGAAGGGGAAAACGACTTCGACCGCACCCTCACGCAGATGCCGGACGGCGTATTCCAGCTGGAAGTTCCGCATGCCAAAATCAGCCTGGTCCGGGAAGCCGACGAAGAATCGGGCATTCCCGTCATCCGGGGCGCGGAATGGACGTTTAAACTGGTGAAGCCGGGAACCTACGAACTGCTGCTGGTCAGCTTCAAACGCCATGATCAGGAATGGAACGGACTGTATCCGGAACCGATTCTGCTGGAATCGGCAGGCCAAGTGATCGCCGTGGATCCCCGGGAAGATTTGGCGGATTCCGTTTCGCCTTCGTGCCAGCATCCGTATACGGCCGTGCTGTCGCGAATGGGACAATTTACTTGGGATCAGGCGGGCGTCCATACGTTGACGTTGCTCTCGTCGAGGCTGAAGGATCCGGCGCCGAAATTCACGGAAATTTGGCACGCCGATGCGGTCAAGCTGCGGGCGTTGAGGCTGGTTCGGGTGGACGGCTGACGAATTTCACGATCCTCAAAAACGCCGTTCCGACAAGGGTTTGACGCGTTTCTGTACAATTTTAATATTAAAAAAAGGCTGAAAAAAATAAGAATCGTCAGTCCGCAATCTTACGAAAATATAAGGTTTATGAAAAACTTCCAGTATCTTGCCGGCGGGGGCGTTCCCTATACTTTGGATACCGGCTGGACGAAATGAACCAAGCTCCGGATAGTTTAGAAACGATCAAAAGGGAGGCGCTTACATGGTAAAAAGAGGCAAAAAAATCGGGACTGCGCTTTTGGCGGCCACATTGGTTTTATCGCTTGCGGCATGTGGAAGCAGTTCCGGAGGAGATCAAGCAAAAGGGGGGACTTCCGCGGAAGGCAAATCGGGGGAACCGGCAAAGCTTACGCATCTGACGTATTGGGTAAGCATGCACTCTGCGGCTGCGGCCCAAATGAAAACGTACGCCGAAATGGGCATGTACAAAGAGCTTGAAAACATTACCGGCGTCAAAGTCGATTTCCAGCATCCGCCGACGGACGCAGCGCAGGCAGCCGAGCAGTTCAACCTCATGATGGTATCCGATAAGCTGCCCGACGTCATCGAGACGTCATGGATCGGCTATCCGGGCGGACCGGAAAAAGCGATCCAGGACAACAAAATCATCAAATTAAACGATCTGATCGATCAATATGCGCCGAATCTGAAGAAGTTGCTGGAAGAGCATCCGGATTGGAAAAAGCAAGTGACGACGGATGACGGCAGCTTGTATATGTTCCCGTTTTTCCGCGGCGGCGAAAAAGTCCGGGTATTCTACGGGCCGGCCATCCGGCAGGACTGGCTGGATAAGCTCGGCCTGCAAAAGCCGACGACGATCGACGAATGGTATACGGTGCTGAAGGCATTCAAAGAAAAAGACCCGAACGGCAACGGCAAGGCGGACGAAATCCCGCTGTATTTCACGAAAGACGACGTGGGCATCGACGCGCCATTCCTGGGCGCCTGGGGAATCAACTACGGGTTCTACCAGGTCGACAACCAGGTGAAATACGGTCCGATCCAGCCGGAATACAAAGAATTTTTGACGACGATGAACAAATGGTACAAGGAAGGTTTGCTCGACAAGGACTTCGCGGCGCCGAACGACAAGCTGTTCGATGCCAAAATGACGGGCAACCAGCTCGGCGCGGCGCCGACCTACAACGGAGGCGGCATCGGCAAATACGCCAACCTGATGAAGGATAAAGACCCGACGTTCAATCTGGTGGCGGCTCCTTATCCGGTGTTGAACAAAGGGGATAAAGCGATCTGGGGCCAAAAGGACTTTGCGACGAACGGCATCGGAGCGGCGATTTCGACCAGCAACCCGAACCCGATCGAAACCGTGAAATGGCTGGATTACGCGTACGGCGAAAAAGGAAACCTGCTGTTTAACTACGGCAAGGAAGGCGAAGCTTACAAAATGGAAAACGGCAAGCCGGTCTTTTTGCCGGAGGTCCTGAACCCGCCAAGCGGGGTAAGCTTGCAGCAATCCTTCGCGAAGCATAACCGCTCGACGTGGAGCGCGCCGTTCGTGCTCAGCGACGATTTCCAAATGCAGTACCTGGCGCTGCCGAACCAGCGCGAAGCGCTCGAAATTTGGTCCCAGCCGACCGGCGAACGCAAAATGCCGCTCGTGACGCCGACCAAAGACGAAAGCTCGCAATACGCTTCGATCATGACGGACATCAATACGTACCGGGACGAAATGTTCCTGAAATTCATCATGGGCGCCGAACCGCTCGATAATTTCGATAAATATGTGAAGAAAATCGAGGCTATGGGCATCGAAGACGCGATCAAGATCCAGCAGGCAGCCCTTGACCGGTTCAACAAACGCTAATGGCATGAACGCGATTCAGGGTCGGGGGATGAACGCTCATCCCCCGGCTTTTCTAAAAATAGGGGAAGACAATTCGTTTCGCACTTACCATCAGGCTCCTATTTCATCCGGAATCCTACAGAAAGGCAGGGATAAGCATGTGGCAGATAAGCAAAAACAAGCCGATGAACAAGCGTTCCGCCAAGCCCAAAAACGATCTCTCCACCGCCCAAACGATCCGAAAGGATCTGCGCCGCAACTGGGTCATCTATTTGATGGCGCTCCCGGTCATCGCTTATTACGTCATTTTTCATTACGGTCCGATGTACGGCCTGCAAATCGCTTTTAAGGATTATTCTCCTGCCAGCGGCATTTGGGGCAGCCCTTGGGTCGGGTTCAAGCACTTCGACAGCTTTTTTAACGGCGTGTATTTCTGGAGACTCATCCGAAACACGCTGCTCCTGAACGTGTACGACCTGATTTTCGGGTTCCCGGCCGGCATCATTTTGGCGCTGCTGTTAAACGAAATCCGCAAGATGATGTTCAAGCGGTTCGTCCAGACGATTTCCTATCTGCCCCACTTCATTTCGATCGTCGTGGTGGCAGGGATGATGTTCGACTTTTTGAGCCGCGACGGCTTAATCAATCAACTGCTTGGGTTTATCGGTGTCGAGCCGATCGATTTCCTGAAGGAAGCGGGCTGGTTCCGGTTTATTTTCGTATCCTCCGGCATTTGGCAGGGCGTGGGCTGGGGTTCGATCATCTATTTGGCGGCGATCGCCAACATCGACCCGACGCTGTACGAAGCGGCCAAAATCGACGGCGCGAGCCGGTGGAAGCAGATTTTCCATATTACGATCCCTGGCATCATGCCGACGATCGTCATCATGCTGATTCTGAACATGGGCCATCTGCTTTCGGTCGGCAGCGAAAAGGTGCTGCTTCTTTACAATCCGCTCACCTACGAAACGGCCGATGTCATTTCCACTTACGTGTACCGCAAAGGGGTACTGGAGGCGAGCTACAGCTACACGACGGCCGTCGGCTTGTTCAACTCGGTCATCAGCTTGATTCTGATCGTTTCGGCAAACGCCGTCAGCAAACGCGTATCCGAAAACAAATTGTGGTAAGGAGGCCAAACGATGGGCGCACAAACAACCGGCGAAAAAATATTCGGGGTCGTCAACACGATCCTGATGCTGCTGCTTTGCTTCGTCACGTTATACCCGTTTTTGTATGTTCTGTTTGCCTCCCTCAGCGAGGCGTCCGCTTTCATCCAACACCGGGGCATGCTGCTGAAGCCGCTTGGGTTCAATCTGGACGCATACAAAGCTGTTTTTGATAACCCGATGATCACGAGCGGCTACAGGAACACGCTATTTTACGTCGCGGCCGGGACGGCGATCAACCTGTTCATGACGGCGCTCGGAGCGTACGTCCTTTCCCGCCGGAACCTGTACTTCAAAAATATGCTCATGTTCGGCATCGTCATCACGATGGTGTTCAGCGGCGGCTTGATTCCGAACTATATTCTGGTCAATAAGCTGGGCATGATGAACACGCCGTGGGCGCTGCTCATTCCCGGAGCGATATCGACGTTTAACCTGATCATTATGAGAACCGCGTTCCAGGGCGTGCCCGTTTCCCTCGAGGAATCCGCCAAAATCGACGGGGCGGGGGAGATGACCATCCTGTTCCGGATCGTGATCCCGTTATCTATGCCGGTTATCGCGGTCATGATTTTATGGTACGCGGTAGGGCATTGGAATTCGTATTTTTCGGCGCTGGTGTATTTGCGCGACCGCACCATGTACCCGCTGCAGCTCGTCCTGCGGGAAATTTTGATCGCAAACTCCACGGATTCGATGTCGACCGGGGTGGCGGCGGACGATAAATACGCCATCGGCGAGACGATCAAATACGCGACGATCATCGTGTCGACGCTGCCGATCATCTGCCTGTACCCGTTCCTGCAGAAGTATTTCGTCAAAGGGGTTTTGATTGGTGCCATTAAAGAATAAAACGGGTGACCGGCCCTTACTGCTTGCATTATAATGTACGTAATCGTTCATTTTTGCGTAAGCTGCATAATGCAAATTAAGGTAGGGGTGATGCTTGTTGAAATGGCTGCTTCGTCCGCTGGGGATATCCAATCTGAGAAGCGTTTGGATGACGATGTTGATCTCGAATCTCGTTCTTTTGCTTATACCCGTTTCAATGGGCGCCTTTCTGTACACCAAGGTCGAAGCCAGCCTCGAAAACGGGGCCAACCGGTCCAATAAGGCGATGCTGGAGCAGCTGAAGCTGTCCCTTGACGGTAAATTGAACGAAGTGGAAAAATTGGCGCAGCAAATCATTTTTGATCCGAAGCTGGAATATTTGCTGAAGCTCAGCGGAGATCCGTCCAGCCCGGACCGCTACAAGTTTATCGAATTCATGCAAAATACGATGTCCCGCCCCGGGAACATCACGAATTTCATTTTGGATTATTACGTTTATTTCGAAAATAGCGATCTCGTTCTAAAGTCCGGCCTCATGACGGATTCGCGAAAGTTTTACGACATGTATTACAGTTATCAAGGCATATCCTACGAGCAGTGGCGGGAAGAGATGCTGGGAAGCTTCCACACGATGGCATATCTTCCTACCGCGACGCTGCTCCGCCGTGCGGAATACGATCCGACGGAAAGCCTGGACAAAAGTCCGCTGAACGTCGTGACGTTCGCCCAATCCCTTCCCGGACGCGACCGGAAAGACATTAAAGGCAGTTTTGTCGCCTTGATCGACGAAAGCCAGATCAAAGAAATGTTCGCGCAGATCGAGTCCGCAAGCGACAGTTCGATCTATGTCGTGGACGGCGACGGCAGGACGATCATGGCGACGGACCGGGAGCCTCTCCCGTCCCAGCTGTTGTCCCGGATCGAAGGCGGCGGGGGGTTGTTTAACCAGACCTTGAACGGGGAACAAAAGATGGTTTCGTATACCGCCTCCAAAAAGGAAGGCTGGAAATACGTCCTGGTCACGCCGAGAAGCGTGTTCATGCAGCAGGTCATTTTGATCAAGCAATGGGCCGTCATCCTGTTCGCCTTATGCCTGGCCGTCGGCATGTCCGCCGCGTTCATGATTACATACCGCAATTACAGCCCGCTGCGGAGAGCAGTCAATGCGATCCTGCGCGGGAAAAACTGGAGCGGCAAGCCGTCCGTCAACGAATACGATTTTATTTTGCAGACGATCGAGGGTTCCCTGCACGAGGAAAAAAACCTGCGCAGCCTGTTGGCCCGCCAAACTCCCGTGATCCGTTCCAACTACCTGTCGCGCCTCCTTCGCGGACAGATGGACGTGGATACGTCGGAGAAAGGCGGACAGTCGCTGCGGTTTATGGACATCGAATTTGTAAGCGATTACTTTTCGGTCATCGTCGTGCAGCTTGACAGCATCGCCGGATTTAATGCGGAGCAAAGCGAGGAACAATGGGCGCTTGGGCGCTTTATCGTCTCGAATATCGGAACGGATATGATCCCAAGTCCGCATAAGTCTTTTGCCGTCGAACTCGACCGCGATCGGTTGGCTTTCCTGAACAACTTCGATCCGGGGCTGTCCGGGGAAGCGGGACGCGTGATCGCGGAGATGTGCGAGTCCCTCAAAACGGTCATCGAGCAGCGCTTCAAGATGGATATTACCGTGGCCGCAGGGCTTCCCCACTCGGGAGCGAAAAGCATCGGGGAAAGCTATGCGGAGGCGGTGGCTGCCTTCGAATACCGCATCATCCGGGGCGGCGGCACGATCATCTATTTCCAGGACATCAAAAACGTGCATGCCCACTATTATTACCCGATCGACATCGAGGTGCAGCTGATCAACTTCGTCCGCAGCGGAGACACGGAAAACGTCCTAAAGCTGCTGGATACGATCTATGCGATGAATTTCGAATCGGGCAGCATTACGCCGGAGATCGGCCGATGCCTGTTCTTTAACATTACGAGCACGTTCCTGAAAATCATTAACGCGACGGGGACGGATCAGCATGACATTTTGGGGCCGGACATCGATCTGGTCAAGGATATTTTTTCGTACGAAACGGCGGAAGGCATGCACAAGCGGACGAAAAAGCTTTACGAATTGCTGGCCGAGTCGCTCGTCACCGAGCGGACCGACCACAGCTCCCAGCTGCTGCAGGAGATGGAGGCGTTCGTGGAGCGGCATTTTACCGACCCGAACATGGGGCTCGGCATGGTGGCCGACCGTTTCGGCATGACGCCGCAATACGTTTCGACCTTTTATAAGAAGCAGAGCGGGAAAAATCTCAGCGACACGATCGTCCGAAAAAGAATCGAGCTTGCCAAGCAGCATATGGGCGACAAGGACCTGACCAATGCCCAAATCGCGCAGATGGTCGGATATACGAGCGACGTCGTTTTTATCCGGGCCTTTAAGAAGCTGGAAGGCGTCACCCCGGGCAAATACCGGGAAAACATGCTTCCGTACGCCGATGACGCGGGGTAACCGAAGCCAACTTTTCAGCGTCTTAAAAAGGCAGCGGACGGAAGCAGGCTTTCTGTTGACTGAAAACGATCCGTTCGTATACAATGAAACAAGCGAATAAAAGGCGATGGAGTTCGCCATAACCGCCTGAAAAGGCTGATGACTCCTACCGGTGATGAACGTGCGCACTGGTAGGAGTCTGTTTATTTTCATGCTCCTGCCCGGCGCGCCAGGAAAAATTATACATATTGTTAAACAAAAGGGGCATAACAGAAATGATGGATAAGATGATGCATGCGAACGGGCGCCGCGGTCCGAAATTTTTGCACGCGGCATTGTTCCGGAGTTTTATCAAATGGATTTGGCTCGGAGGTGCGGTCGGCCTCCTAAGCGGATCGGCTTCGGCCCTTTTCCTGCTGGCGCTCGAATACGCGACGGACACCCGCGAATCGCACCCTTGGCTTTTATATTTGCTGCCTGCCGGCGGCGCTTTGGTCAGCTATTTGTACATGAAAATCGGAAAAAACAGCGCCAAAGGCAACAACCTCATTCTCGAGCAAATCCATGACGGCAAAGAAACCATCCCGCTGCGGATGGCGCCGCTCGTGTTGTTCGGCACCGTCGTGACGCATTTGTTCGGCGGCTCGGCCGGCCGGGAAGGAACGGCGGTGCAGATGGGCGGAAGCCTGGCCGAAGCATTCGGCAAGTGGACCCGGGTCGGACCGGTCGACCGGAAAATTCTGCTTATGTGCGGAATCAGCGGCGGATTCGGCTCGGTGTTCGGCACGCCGCTTTCCGGAACGGTCTTCGGCCTGGAAGTGATCGCGATCGGGTTGATCCGGTACGAAGCGCTCATCCCTTGTTTTACGGCCAGTTTCGTCGGCCACCTGGTCACCACCCGTCTATGGGGAGTGGAGCATGTCCAGTACCCGCACATGGTCGCGCCCGAGCTTAGTTTGATCGTACTCCTTAAAGTCGCGGCAGCTTCGCTGCTGTTTGCGCTTGCCAGCATCTGTTTCAGCGAGCTGACGCATGCGCTGAAAAAGCTGTTCGCCAAAGCGTTTTCGAACCCGGCGCTCAAAAGCGGCGCCGGCGGGTTGATCGTCATCGGCCTTGTGTATATTGCCGGTTCCCGCGCCTATTTGGGTCTCAGCATCCCGCTGATTACGAATTCGTTTGACGGGGACGTGCCTGTTTTTGCGTTTTTGTGGAAATTGATCTTTACGTCGGTGACGCTGGGCGCCGGATTTCAGGGGGGCGAAGTGACGCCGCTGTTTGCGATCGGGGCTACGCTGGGTCATACGCTGGCCGACGTCTTTCAGATGTACGGGCCGTTTTTGGCCGGGTTAGGTTTTATCGCGGTGTTTTGCGGCGCGACTCATACCCCAATCGCCTGCTTTTTGATGGGCATCGAGCTCTTTGGGGCGGACGGGGCGATCTACATGTTTATCGCTTGTCTGATCAGTTATTTGTTTGCAGGATACAGCGGGATCTACACCTCGCAGCGCATCGGGACCGCCAAAAGCCACTGGATTGCCGTGCCGCCGGGAACGACGCTGGCATCGCGGAAAAACCTGCTGTTCCAGGGGCGCGAACAAAAAGGCGGAAAAGAGGATATGCCGAACGGTAACGAGAAGGATGACACGGGGGAAGATCGACGATGATATCTGCTTTCGAAAGGAGCCTTGAATGGTGAAAAAACTAGGGAAGACCGGTTTGGCTTTGCTGCTGGCGGTCATGCTGCTGGCCGGATGCGGCGGGAACCGGGATGAGGTTCAACCGGCCAAACCGGGGGAAGGCACATCGAACCAACAAGCACAGCAAGGGAGCGGCGGCGCTTCGGAAGACTCCGGCGCCTCGAAAGGAAACGGTCAGGACGGCGGGAACGATCAGGGGGACGTTAATCAAGTCCCGAACGATCCGGCGCTTGAGCTGCTGGGGAAAATGAATACGGACGAAAAGATCGGGCAGCTGGTCCTTGTAGGCATGGACGGCACCGCAGCAAACGATGCAACCCGCGAGCTGATCGAATCCTATCATGTCGGCGGCTTCATTTTTTATAAAAACAACATGGAAAACGCCAAGCAGGCGCTGAAATTGTTTAATGACCTGAAGGAGGCCAACCAATCGAACCCGGTGCCGCTTTGGATGAGCGTCGACGAAGAGGGCGGACGCGTGACGCGCATGCCGAAGGAGTTCGCAAAGGTGCCGACCGCCAAAGCGATCGGATCGAAGAACAGCGAGGCATTGTCCCAAGGGATCGGCGCCGTGCTCGGGCGCGAGTTGTCCGGCTTCGGGCTGAACATGGATTTCGCTCCCGTGCTGGACATAAACAGCAATCCGAATAACCCGGTCATCGGCGACCGCTCATTCGGGAACCAGGCGGACGTGGTCAGCCGGCTCGGCATCGCCGCGATGGAGGGCATTCGGAAGGAAGGCGTCGTTCCCGTCGTCAAGCACTTTCCCGGGCATGGGGACACCTCGGTCGACTCCCACATCGGACTGCCTGTCGTGAACCATGATTTGAGCCGCCTCCGGAAGCTGGAGCTCATCCCCTTCAAGGAAGCCGTCGAAAACAAGGCCGATGTGGTCATGATCGCGCATCTGCTCATGCCGAAGCTTGATCCCGATCACCCGGCTTCGTTTTCTAAAAAAGTGATCACGGATCTTTTGCGCAACGAGCTCGGGTTTCAAGGGGTGGTCATCTCCGACGACATGACGATGGGCGCGATCGAAAAAAACTACGAAATCGGCAAAGCGTCGGTAGAGGCGATTTTGGCCGGAGGCAACATCGTTTTGGTCGGGCATGATGTCGAGAAAGAAAAAACAGCGATCCGCGCCCTGAAAAAAGCGGTAGCCGACGGAACGATTCCGGAGGACGTGCTGAACAACCGGGTTTACGCGATTCTCAAACTGAAGCAGGCGTACGGATTGACTGACCGCCCGGCATCCGGCCCGGATGTGCAGAGCATCAACAAGGATTTGACGGCGCTGCTTCAAACATACGGTTTGCGAAAATAATCGCGGACGGATCAAAATCGACGTTAAGTCAAAAAACGGCCGCTGCGGTTTACGTACACGATTGCCGTCCGCCCGCGGCCGAACGACATAAAAGCCCTGACCGGTGCTGGTTGCACCCGGCAGGGCTTGTTTGCTTCCGCTTAAATGTTCTCGGGACAAGGAATCGCCGCGCCGATCTGCATGACCGAGCCGAACGATATCCTTAAGCCGCCCGATGATACGACGACTTCCCGGGCCTTTTGCGCCCAACGAGCAGCTTCCGAATGTCCAGTTCGCATACGGCCACGCCGGCGAGGACAAGCCCGGCTCCGATGTAGCCCTGCATGGTCAACGTCTCTTTCAGGAAGCAGATCCCGAAAAAGGCAGTGACGACGGGCTCCAGCGCAAATATGAGGCCGGTATGCGTCGGGGACGTATATTTTTGGGCGATCGCTTGCAGGACAAAACCCACCGCGCTGCACAAAATGCCGAGCGCAAGGATCGAAAGCCAGCTAGCGGCGGTGTTCGGAAGTTCGGGCTGCTCGAAAAGAAACGAAAACAAGGCGCCCCAAAGCGCGGCAAATCCCAGCTGCAGAACGCCGACGGTTACCGAATCCGCTTTTTTCCCCGCGCGGCCGGTGACGATGATATGTATTGCAAAAAACAATGCGCCAAGAATGCACAGCGCATCCCCGGATTGGAGTGCGGCATGCGGCTTTAACGTCAGCAGCCCGATGCCCGCCACCGCAACCGCGATGCCGGCGACCAGCCTCTTGTCCGGTTTGATTTTCAGGAACAGCGCCGTCAGCACGGGGACGAATATGACCGTCATGCTCATCAGGAAGCCGGCGTTCGATGTCGATGTATTTCGCAGTCCGAAGATGATGCAGACGAATACGCCAAAAAGGAGCGTTCCGAGCAGCAGCGCGTATTGAACGGCCTTGCGGTCTGCGCGCCGGAGTTTTTTGTGGAACAAAATGCCTGCCGCGATGAAGGCGACGCCGAACCGCAGCGCGATCAAGTTGAACGGAGCCAGCGTATCGAGCCCGATTTTCATGAACGAATAGGAGGTTCCCCAAAAAAACGTCACCAGTAAAATGATCAAATCCGCTTTGTATTGTTTCATGTTCCCATTTCTCTGCCTTTACGTCAAAAATGAAGGTTGGCGGCCGGCACGAATGCCATTACCCGATCGGTTTCCCTTGTGCCTGAATCAGTATAAATGGTATCGTAAAATAAGAAAATTGAATGTTTATCATTCTAAACATGAGGAAAATTCATGTAAAATTTCAGCCTTATTTTGCTGGGAACAGGTGAGTGCGATGAGTCTCGTAAAATACGAAATATTGAAGCAGGTCGTGGATCTGGGAAGCTTGACGAAAGCCGCGGAGGTCCTCGGTTTGACGCAGTCGGGCGTGAGCCACGCGGTCCAGAGCCTCGAGACGGAATTCGGATTTTCTTTGCTGAGCCGGAGCCGGTCCGGGGTGAAGCTGACGGACAACGGGGAGCGGGTGCTGACCTATATCCGGGACATGCTCCGGGTACAGGAACAGCTGAAGCAGGAGGTGGCCCTGATTAACGGGATCGAAACCGGGACGATCCGAATCGGTACGTTTACGAGCATTTCCGTGCAATGGCTGCCGGGGATCATCAGAAGTTTTTTAAGCCAGCATCCTCATATCGAGCTCAAACTGTTCGAAGGCGATTACCATGAAATCGAGGAGTGGCTGCTGCAAGGGGAAATCGACTTCGGATTCGTTTCGCTGCCGACGATGGACTCCTTCCGCATCATCCCGCTGCGGCAGGATCGGATGCTGTGCGTCATGCCGCCGGACCATCCGCTGGCGAACCAACCGTTTGTCCGCTACGGCCAAATCGCGAACGAACCGTTTATTATGCCGAAGGAGGGCAGCGATTATGACGTGCGCCGCGTGTTGCGGAAAGGGCGGATCAAGCCGCCCGTCCCGTTTCAGGCCTCGGACGACTATGCCATCATCGCAATGGTGGAGAACGGGCTGGGCATCAGCATTTTGCCGGAGATGATTTTGCAGGGACGAACCAACCGGATCGTCGCGCTCGAGCTGGAGGACCAAAGCTTCCGTTCGCTCGGGATCGCCCTGAACTCGGCCAAAAACACGGCCCCGGCAACGAAAAAGCTGATCCGCTGCGCCAAAGAGTGGCTGACCGGATGGCAGCCGTCGCCCCAGACCGGCATCTTGCGATCGGATGGGTGATGCTTTGAATGCAGCCCGGCGATATGCCGGGCATCGATCCGTCCGGTTTTGCGATCCCGCCGGGTTGGATTTTTTCCGATCCTTGTATATGATAGGAAGCGTTGACGGTTCAGCGTACGCATAAATCGAATAGAGACGGGAAACGGCTTGAAACGGAGATGAAACGGTGGATCAAGTAAACATTCTCATTATTGAAGACGATGCGAAAATCGCGTCATTATTGAAAACGCATATCCAAAAATACGGCTATACGGCTTTTACGGTCGAAGATTTCGCCAAGGTGATGGACGATTTCCGGGACGTGCGGCCGCACCTGGTCCTGATCGACGTCAACCTGCCGATGTTCGACGGCTTTTATTGGTGCCGCCAAATCCGCACGCTGTCGACGTGCCCGATATTGTTCATATCAGCCAGGGAAAGCGAAATGGATCAGGTGATGGCGCTTGAAAACGGGGCGGACGACTACATCACGAAGCCGTTTCATTATGAGGTCGTCGTGGCCAAAATCCGCAGCCATTTGCGGAGGGCATACGGCTCTTATTCGGCGAAATCCGAGGAACGGACGGTGGAAGCGTCGGGATTGGTATTATACCCCGAGCGGTTCATGTTAACTTACGAGGGGCAGTCGGTAGAGCTTACGCAAAAGGAATCGGTCCTGGTGGAGGCGCTTATGAAGAAAGCGGATCGCGTCGTCAGCCGCGGACGCCTGCTGGATCTCATGTGGGAAGACCGGCATTTTATCGACGACAATACCCTGAACGTCTATATTACGAGAATCCGCAAAAAGCTGAAGGAGCTTGGGTTTGATGATCCCGTGGAGACGGTTCGCGGGGCAGGATACATGCTGAGGCTGGAAGGAAAGGAATGACGATGAAGCTTTTTTTTCGGGAACAGCTGCCCTTAATCCTTTTTTATGCCGGGCAAATGTTGATCGTCGGATTGTGGTATTGGTTGGCGGTCGAGGACCATTCTTGGTCCACCGTGTTTTATGGGGCGCTGCTGAGCTTCGTCGTGCTGGCGCTATATTTGGCTTACCGCTACTACACCCATCGGAAGCTGTACGAACGGCTGGAGTCTCCGCAGCAGTCCATGGACCAATCGCTTACCCGGCTGGGCGAAGCGCCGATGGCCGAGGCGGTGAGCGATATGCTTCGCCATCAATTCCAGCTGTACAAAGACGAGCTCTACGGCACGCAGCAGCGGCTCGATAACCATACCGCTTTCATCAACCGCTGGATTCACCAGATGAAAACGCCCGTTTCCGTCATTCAGCTCACGCTGCAGGATCTGGATCTCGACGATGAAATCGCGGACGGGCTGCAGGAGGAAATCGACCGGCTGAAAAAGGGGCTGGAGATGGCATTATACACGGCGAGGCTGGACAAGTTCGAGCAGGACTTCAAGGTGGAGGGCATGCCGCTAGCGGAAGCGGTCGAAAAAGCCGTCGCCGAAAACAGGCAGTGGTTTATCCGGAAAAAGGTTTACCCGGCGATCGAAATTCCGCCTGGCCTTGCCGTGATCAGCGACGCCAAGTGGCTGGCGTTCGTGCTCGGGCAAGTCATCGTCAATGCCGTCAATTATTCGGAAGGCGAAGGCAAGAAGGTTGCGTTTCATGCCTTTGAGCAGGGAGCGCATGCCGTCCTTGAAATTCGCGACGAAGGCATCGGCATCGCCAAAGAGGATTTGGGACGGGTGTTCGATCCCTATTTTACGGGAAATCAAGGCAGGCAATACCATGAATCGACGGGCATGGGACTGTTTCTCGTCCGGGAAGTGTGCCGCAAGCTCGATCACAAGGTGGAGTTGGAGTCGGAACCCGGCCAAGGAACGACCGTTAGGTTTACGTTTAAAACCGCATGAGCTATCAGGGCGCTGCATCCGTGCAGCGTTCTTTTTTTTGCCGCCTTCGGCCGATTCGAACAAAACCTTACAAAGGTTTAAGGTTCGGGTAAGGAGAATCCATGGTTTTGAAGCCGGTCATGCTATAAAGTGAGATACATAGAGAGAAGAGAACCCAGAAGGAGAGATGTTTGTGACCGAAATATTAAAAGTGACGGGACTCAGCAAAGTATATCCGGGCAAAGTAACGACCCGCGCCTTGACGGACGTGAACTTAAGCATCCGAAAAGGGGAGTTCGTCGGCGTGATGGGGCCTTCGGGAAGCGGGAAAACGACGCTGCTGAACATGGTTTCGACGATCGACGCGCCAAGCTCCGGAACCGTGCTGATTAACGGCAGCAACCCGCATGCCTTAAAGAAAAAAGAGCTGGCCTTGTTCCGCAGGCGGAAGCTCGGATTCGTGTTTCAGGATTTTAACCTGCTGGATACGCTGACCGTGGCGGAGAACATCGTCCTTCCGCTGACGCTGGACAAACAAAGCCTGAAATCGATGGAAGCCCGGCTTGAAGCGATCGCGGACAGGCTTGGCATCAAAGGGATTTTGAATAAAAGGGTGTATGAAATTTCGGGCGGGCAAAGGCAGCGCGCCGCGATTGCCCGCGCCATCATTCCGGAACCCTCGCTTTTGCTGGCGGACGAACCGACGGGTGCGCTCGATTCGAATTCTTCGCAGATCGTCATGCAGACGCTGGAGAAGCTTAACGAAGACGACGGCGTCACGATGATGCTTGTCACGCATGACCCTCAGGCAGCCAGCTACTGCCACCGCGTCGTGTTCATCAAGGATGGAACGATTTCCGGGGAAATTCGCAGGGGCGAAAGCCGGCAAGCCTTTTTCCAGAAAATCATCGACATGCTTTCGTATTTGGGAGGTCAGGCTCATGAGCTTTCCTCAATTCGCGTTTAACAACGTCAAGCGGAATGCGCGCGCATATTTCGCCTATTTCCTGAGCAGCTGCTTCATGGTCATGGTGTTTTTTACGTATGCGCTGTTCATCTTCCATCCGGATATCGATAAAACCGAGCTTGGCTCCAACGTGCAGATGGTCATGCTCATCATGGAATACGTCATTTATATTTTTGCGTTTCTGTTCGTGCTGTATTCGATCGGCTCCTTTTTGAAAGCCAGGAACAAGGAATTCGGCCTGCTGACCATTTTGGGAGCGACCCAGGGCCAGCTCAGCAAACTCGTTTTCGTCGAGAACATGATCATCGGGGCGTTGTCGATCGTTACCGGGATGTTGGCGGGGCTGCTGTTGTCCAAGCTGTTTTTGACGCTTAGCGCCCGCATGATCGGGATCGAGGAGCTTGGGCTTTATTTTCCGGCCAAAGCGATTCTTTTGACGGTCGGCGCGTTTTTGCTGCTGTTTCTGGTCATATCGGCTTTTACGCTGCTGTTTATCAACCAGAGCCGCGTGCTCGAACTGCTGAAGGGCGGGAGCAAACCGAAAAAAGAGCCGAAGGTTTCGGTTTGGATTTCCCTGTTCGGGGTATTGCTGCTCGCTGCCGGGTATGTCACGGTCGACAAAAGCCTGGCCGTCGCGGCGGCAACGGGGATTGCGGGCACGTATTTCTTTTTCACGCAAATTACCGTCCTTGTGTTCCGAATGCTCAAAAAAAGCCGGCGCTTGACCTGGCGGGGCACGAACTTGATCTGGATTTCGGAAATGGCCTATAAAATCAAGGACAACGCGGTCATTTTGTTCATGGTGACCGTCGTTACCGCCATTTGCTGCATGGCCGTGGCATTTGTCATGTCCGTCAATGTCCGTACCCAAAACATGTACCACGAAGATCCTTATCCGTTCCGGTATTATGTCAGCGACCCTGCGCAAGGCGAAAGCGGATTGAAAACCGTCGACCAAAAACTGAAAGAAAAAGGCATCACTTATGAAAAATTCAAAACCGAATCCTATGTTGCGACAGCCTCCGGAAGAAAAGGCACCGTTACCGTCATGTCGGAGGAAGTGTATAAAAGCATTGCGGATGCGCTGGGGCTTGAACAGGTCGATGCGCTCGAAGGGAAACAAGCCGTCCTGGTGCAGTCCGACAAGGAAGCGCGGAATAACCCGGACTGGTCCGCAGGCTCGTCGATCGAGCTGAAAAATCCGTCTTCCGGGCTGGAAGTCGTCAAGGAAATCCGTACGCAAAAAGAGGTTTCGCCGGTGACCGGCACCAATCTTCTCGTCGTGAGTTCCGCCCTCTATGACGGATTGGTCAAGCAGATCCCGGCCGATCGAAGCTATTGGATCTATACCATTTACATTTATATGGTTCCCGATTGGTCCGGCCAAACGCCGCCGGGCAGAAACGACAAAGAATACAAGGTCGGACTGGAGCTCGAACAATGGGCCCATGAACGGAACGTAAGCGGAGAATCGGCGGACCTGCTGTCTTCCCGCGGGGGAATGTACGCCCAGCACGAACAGGCGACGGCCATGATGAGCTTCGTCGGCGTTTTTATCGCCTCATTGTTGTCGGTATGTTCGGCCAGCTTCCTGTATTTCAAGCTGCATTCCGAGCTGAGGCAGGACCAGCAAATCTATAACGCCATGTCCAAAATCGGCCTGCAGTCCGGCGAGATGGGCAAATCTTCGACCGTGCAAATTGCGGTGCTGTTTTTCACGCCGATCTTCGTATCGGCGGTCCAAACTTTGGTCGTGCTCAACCGGGTGCGCGAAGGCTTCGATTTGGATGACGTGAACCAGCCCGTGCTGCTGGCTTCGGCCGCTTTTCTGGTCGTGCAAGCCGTATATTTCGTTTTGGTGAGCTCGCGGTACATTCAAAAACTGAAAAGGGTGATGGTGTAAGGAAAGGAGCTTCATGTTCGTGAAAAGAATCGACACGCTGGATTATTTGCGCGGATTCGCGCTTGTCGGCATCATATTCATCAATATTTATCAGATGGTTCCCTACGTCCCGGTTCCGCCGGAATACGGGTTTTGGAGCCGTCTCGACCAAGGGCTGCTGACGTTTGTGAACGATGCGGTGCACGGCCGTTTTTATACGATTTTCAGCTTTTTGTTCGGGCTCGGGTTTTATCTGTTCGTTTCCCGGGCCCGGGCCAGAGGGGAGAAGGCGAACGTGCTGTTCGTGCGCAGGCTGCTGGTTTTGCTCGTGTTCGGCCTTGTGCATCATCAGTTTCAACCGGGCGAAGCTTTGCTGATTTACGCGATTTTAGGATTTTTGCTGCTTCCGCTTTACCGGCTGAAACCGGGCGCCAATTTGTCCATCGGAGTGCTTTTCCTGCTTTCGGCCTGCTGGCTCGGACCGATCGGGATCAGCCTGGGGATGTTCCTGTTCGGGTTGTGGGCAGGGCAAAACAAAATTTTTGAAAACGTGCGGCAGCACAAAAAACGATGGATCGTCGCCATGATCCTCTCCCTTGTCCTGATTCCTCTCGGATTATGGGCGGAATCCCGGATCGTTGATGCAACGGGTTTGGTCGACATCGCGATGGTGGCCGGAGGATTGCCCGAGGACGTGTTTTACGTCACGACGCTGACGCTCCTGCTGGAGCTGCCGTTCATGAAGCTGTGGCTAATGCCGCTGAACCGGCTTGGTCGGATGGCGTTAACCAATTACATCATGCAAACCGTCCTGATTTTGACGATGGATGCGGTGCTGAACCTGAGCGGCCAGGCCTACTATTTGATATTGGCCATGATTGCCATCGAAATTTTGGTCATCCAAGCCATTTTCAGCACGCTGTGGCTCAGCCGCTTTCCCATGGGACCGCTGGAATGGGTGTGGCGGATCGGCACTTACGGGAAAATTCCGCCGCATTATTCCAAGCAAGCTTGATTGAACCCCGGGTGCCAAGGGCCCGGTTCCTGCCATTGAAATTATGCCGCTTCTCCGCTAATCTTAGATCAACTGTCGCCTTTGCATCGTTTTAGGATGCGGGGGACCGAAGAGAATAGCGGAGGATTTGGCATGCGTTTCAGCTTAAAGTGGAAATTAACGGGGTTTTTGGCCGTTTTGCTCGTGTTTGCGATCGGTTTGCTGAGTTTTCTGGTTTTGCAGGGCATCTCCAATAACCAGCGACGGGAGATGGAACATGCGATGGAACAGCAGGCGGCTGTAGCGGAGGACCGGATCTTGCAAATGTACGTCACGGGAACGCAGGTAGACAAAGAGGCGTTCATGCGTTTGCAGGGGCCGGCTTTGGCGCGCGAGCTTGGCAACGTCAGCGGGATGCGGGTCATATTGTATGACGCCAACGGCAAGGCAACCGGAGATTCGCTGATTATGGCCGAAAAACCGGATGTGCGGCGTACGCTGCCGTTTGCCTTGCAAAATAAAATCGCCTATGAAATTCAAGGGGACGTGCTGGATTATTTGGCGCCGGTCGTCAGCGATCAACAGCAGCTTGGCGTCGTCCATTTTCAAACCTCTGTCGGCAGCCAACAACTTTTTTACCGCAGCATGTTGAGGCTGTTTTTGTTCGCCGGAGCGGCGGTGCTCATCGTTTCGTTTATGTTCGGATGGATCTACATGAACAGGCAGGCCAATGCCATTCACGCGCTGAAAAATGCGACCGAGCGCATCCGGCGCGGGGATTACCTGGCGGAACCGAGCCTCAAGCGCAAAGACGAGCTCGGGGAGCTGAGCGGCGGCATTTTCGAGATGAACCGGGCCATCCAAGCGAACGTGCAGTCGTTGCACGCAGAGCAGGAAAAGCTGATGCAAACGCTGGAAACGCTGCGCCAGCTTGAAAAGCGGCAGAAGGATTTTATCCATAACATCAGCCATGAGTTCAAAACGCCGCTGACATCGATCCGCGCGTACGCCGACCTGCTGCATCTGTACCCCGACGATCCCGCATTGATCCAGGATGCCTATGCATCGATCACAAAGGAAA
Organism: Paenibacillus sp. YAE3; assembly: GCF_057546105.1. Lineage (NCBI taxonomy): Bacteria > Bacillati > Bacillota > Bacilli > Caryophanales > Paenibacillaceae > Paenibacillus > Paenibacillus sp. YAE3. Next base: position 26,161 of record NZ_BAAIYF010000017.1, read on the forward strand.
CGGGGCGGCTGTACGACCTGGTGGAACGGGTTCTCCGTCTGGCTGCCGCGGAAAAATATGCGTTTGACCATCATCCGGAGGAGGTTGATCTCAAGGAACTGCTGACGGATGTGTGCGCACGAATGAAGGGTAAAGCCGAACAGTTCGGCATCACGATCCGGCAGCGGCTTGAACCCGCCGTCATTGTCGGCGACCGCAACAACCTCACGCATATTTTCGTCAATCTGTTGGATAATGCCATTAAATATAACGTCGCCCAAGGGGAGGTGACGGTCTCGAATGCAGCCGGGGAGGAAGACGCGGTGGTGCGCATTCGCGATACCGGAGTCGGCATTCCGGAAGAACAGCGGGATCTGGTCTTCGAACCGTTTTACACCGTAAATCACGACCGTGCGCGAAAATCGGGAGGCAGCGGCCTCGGACTGGCCCTTGTCAAGCAGCTGACGCTGCAAAACGACGGGTGGATCGGGATCGAAACGCCTGCCGACGGTCCAGGGACGGCGTTTATCGTCACGTTTCCGCTGGCCCGAAGGCATTGACCGGATGTTTCCGGCGGGATTGAAACAGGCTATAAAAGTTCAAAAACGGATACAAGTTAGAAACATTTGATTATATTTTCGAAACGATTGTTCGATATACTCGAAACAGATCGAAGCTCGGGCGATCCGGCAGAGAACGGGAAAGGAGGGGGCCGCAATGAAAAAAAACGCCGGGCGGAAGCTCGCCAAGGTCGTTGCGGCCATGGCCGCTTCGCTAGCGATCCTGGCCGGATGCAGCGAAAACGGCGGCGCGCGCGTCACCGTCAAAAACCCTCCGATCCGCGAGGAAACCGGCAGGATCGAGCTCGGGCAAATCATCCGCCTCGAAGATGCTTACGGCTTCGCGTGGCTGTCGGATACGGAAATCATCGCCTCGAAAAAACCGAAGTGGATGGAAGAACCGCTATATGTCCATTCGCTCGTCAAGGAGAAGGACCCGGACAGGGCTCTGGGGGTTCAAGACGCTTTGACGGTCAATCCTTCGCCGGGGGGCGGCATGTTGTTCGTCAGCAATCAGATGAAAGCCTCATTCGTTTATGCGGATGGCCTAAAAAAGATTCCGCTGCAAGCTTCAAGCGGAAACGAGTCCAGCCTGAACGGCAACGTGCGCGGCGCTTGGCTGGGCGATCGGGCGTACCTGTTCGCGGAGATCGACGGGCTTGCCGTCGCCGGTCTGGACGGTCATGTCACTTCCGTGATGAAGCTGAAAGACGGTCAGGACGTCATCAAAGTGGAAGCAGTCCCCGACCCGAAAGATCCCAACCGGTTCACGGGGTATTTCATCGACAGGGACAACAACCTTTACAAGCTGCGGATCGTAATCGAAGAGTCACGGTTTCCGAAAGCGGAAGGGGAACCTGAGCTGATTCGGACCCGTGCGGCCGATTTTTCGGTATCGCCGGACGGTTCCCGGCTTGCCGTCGCCGAAGAAACCGGAGAACAGGCCAATACGCTTGAGCTTGTCAGGACGGGTGCAACCGAAAAGCCGACCCGGCTGACGGAAGGGCGGCTCATCAGGCAAATCGCCTGGTCGCCGGACGGTTCCAAGCTGGCCTATTCGATGTTCAACCTGGAGCGGGGCGGCTCGGGCCTTTATGTGATGGACGCGAAGACGGGCCATACGACCCTCGTGTCGTTATACCCGAACCTGCAGAGCATCCTGATTTGGAGCCCTGACGGGGATCGGCTGATGATGAGCCAGGAACATCCCGAGATGAACCTGACGACGGAAAGAACCAAACTGATGACAGAGATATATCGGTTTAAGTGACTAGAGATATGGAAAGGGGCGAAGGAGGTTGAAACGGAAAAGCGTTCACCTGCTGCTGGGGATATCCTTGATGATCGCCGTCAGCGGCTGCGGCAGTCCCCAAAAGGTTACGGTTCAAACGCCTGCCGGGCAGCATGAACAACAGCAGCCTCCCGCCGGGGAGCCGGCCGAAACGAAAGAAGACGTGCTGGAGCAATTCAAACTGCTGGCATCGCAGGCGAAGGATGCGGAAGAGACGATTCGATTTTTGGACGACAACATGCCGCAAACGACGCCCGAGCAGGCGGACCGGCTCATTTTGGAGCTCGAGCATTTTTATGACCGGTACCTGCCCAGCTTGAACGACAACTTCGATACGATGCTGTCAAAGCCCGAAACGGCGCAAAAAATGAACGAAATCGGTTACCCGATGAACGTAGACAACATCAAAGGCGACGATACGCTCAAGCAGTGGCTTTTGGACCAAATGGCGGGAGGGCTGGCCCTCGGCAATACGGAAGGCATGTTTTACTGGAAGGTCGATTACAAAAAGCTGCAACGATACAGCCGTTATGTCTCCGGTGATATCCGAAGCTACTTGGCGTTGAAAGCGATGGACTCGGAGAAAAACTATATCGAAGACGGGGCGATCGCGGTCTCGAGGGAAGAGCTCGGCGACCGGATCCTCAAAGCCGAATATTATTTGATCGAGCACCCGCAAGGGCTCCGGGCGAAAGAAGTTTTGCAGATGTACAAATCCTATCTGGATACGTATCTGACCGACTTCCGCTATGACGCCATCGATGACCGGACGTTAAAGCTGCTGCCGGACGTGAAAAAAAGCTACCGAACCTTCGTCAGCGACCATCCCGAGTCCAAGACGGCGATTATCGTGGAAAAGTACCTCGACGCCATAAACCGGAACAACGACGTGATTTACGAAAAAGGAACCGGCGGCATGCAGGGACCGCTCAAAAAAGACATCCAGTCCTTCTGGGATTCCATCGATCTGAAGGTCAACAGCTTGTTCGTATCCTGAAACGAAGGCGCGGAAAATGGTCCGCGTCTTTTTGCTTTTGTCTGAAAAGTTGCGGATTCGACAAACCGGCCCCGAAATATGACTTCATCAGGAAATATATGTATAATCGGATTGGGATCATAAAAAGAATATTCGGATAGGGGAAATCATCGTATGAATGAGGGTTATCAAAAGGGAAACTGGAAAGCGTTCGTCCGATTGGTCCGCGAAACCAAACCTTCCGTTTGGATGCTTTCCGTGGCGGTGCTGCTCAGCGTCATTTCGACTTTGGTCAGCCTCGTGGTTCCGCTGTTTACGAAAGGGCTTGTCGACAGTTTTACGGCCGACAGCATTAAACCGTCCCAAATCGCCATGCTGATCGCCAGCTTCGTCGCTTCCGCCATCTCGGGCGGGATATCGATTTATTTGTTGAACCGCCTTGGACAGGAGGTCGTCGCCAAACTGCGGGAGCGGCTGTGGCAAAAGCTGCTGAAGCTGACGATTCCCTATTACGACAATCACCGCACGGGCGATACGATCAGCCGGATGACCAACGATACGGCCGTGCTCAAAGGGCTGGTGTCCGAGCATGTCACGGGATTTTTTAACGGGGTCATTTCGATGGTCGGGGCGATCGTCATTTTGCTCCTTCTCGATTGGAAAATGACGCTGATCATCCTGGCGGCGATTCCCGTGACCGCGGCCGTGCTCGTGCCGCTTGGACGAATCATGCTGAATATTTCGCGCCGGCTGCAGGACGAAACGGCCGATTTTACGACGATTCTGAATCAGGTGTTGTCCGAAATCCGACTCGTCAAAGCTTCGAACGCCGAGGAACGGGAAAACGCCATGGGAGCGAAGGCGATTGCGGGCTTGCTGAAACTCGGGATCCGCGAAGGGGAAATCCAGGCTTTCATCGGGCCGATCATTTCGTTCGTCATGATGGGCCTGATGGTGCTCATCATCGGATACGGGGGAATGAGGGTTTCCAGCGGCGCCCTTTCCGCGGGCGACCTGGTGGCGTTTATTTTGTATCTGGTGCAGATCATCATGCCGATGAACCAGATTACGATGTTTTTCACGCAGCTCCAAAAATCGGTCGGTGCGACGGAACGCATCGTCGGCATTCTCGAAGACCGCCAGGAAAACGTCAAGGTTGGCAAGGCGTTGACCGGCCCGGTCCAAACGATTCAGCTGGAGCATGTTTATTTTTCGTACGAAAAAGGCGACACCGTCCTTCATGATATCAGCTTCACGTTGGAGCCGGGGAAGGTGACGGCCGTCGTCGGCCCGAGCGGAGGCGGCAAAACGACGCTGTTTTCGATCATCGAGCGTTTTTATCTCCCGGACAGCGGCACGATTCGCGTCGGCGGGCAGGATGTCAGCGAATTTTCGCTGGAGTCCTGGCGCAAACAGATCGGTTACGTTCCCCAGGAAAGTCCGATCGTCGCGGGGACGATCCGCGATAACATATGTTACGGCATGGACCGGGACGTGAGCGATGAGGAACTTAAACAAGCAGCCCATATGGCTTACGCCGATATTTTTATCGACGAGCTGCCCGAAGGGTACGAAACGGAAGTCGGGGAACGCGGGATCAAACTGTCCGGCGGCCAACGCCAGCGGATTTCCATCGCCCGTGCGCTTTTGCGGAACCCGCAGATTTTGATGCTGGACGAGGCGACGTCAAGCCTGGACAGCCAGTCGGAGGTATTCGTGCAAAAAGCGCTGCAAAACCTGATGAAAGGACGCACGACGCTGGTCATTGCCCACCGGCTGTCGACGGTCGTGGATGCGGACCAGATCCTTTTTATCGAAAAAGGACGCATTACGGGCAGGGGAACGCATCAGGAACTCGTCGAAAGCCATCCGATGTACAGGGAGTTTGCCAACCAGCAGCTCCGGATCGCGGATACGGTCCTTCAGGAAGAGGTTTGATCATGATTGACTTTTGCCAAGATGGATTTTATAATCGGTCTATACCCCAAAGGGTATGGTTAACGAGCTGAACTATTTCCGCGCAAATACGAATCTTTCTGCATAAATCGGGCCACCACAGGGACGGCGCTCGGTTTATTTTGACGATGAACATCTACGGTAAAAGGAGGAACATGTATCGATGCTGTGGGTATTGTTCGCTGTTCTTGCCGCAGCGTTTGGCTTATGGGCCGTAAGAGAGCTGCGGCCGGTGAACGGATTGACCTTCATCAGTCCCGAAGAACTGCAGGCGCAACGAGAGAACCGGCAGGACCTGCAAATGCTTGACGTGAGAGACGCGGCCGATTATATCAAGCACCATGTTCCCGGATCGATCAACATTTCTATCGGAAGATTGCCTTACGTTCACCATTCGCAATTAACGTCCGATGAACCGGTGCTGATTTTGGCGGAAAACAGCCGCCAGATCAAAAAAGCGGCGCGCATGCTAAAGCGGTACGGCTTTTTGCGGATATATGCGCCGAGCAACGACCAAGCCGTTTGGAACTGCGGCGTTTGCTGCCGCTCGTAAGGCCGATGCAGATGACCTGGCGTCTCCGCCGGTTTTTTTCTTTGACGTGCCGGACAAGTCGATGCCTTCTGCACGCCCGGTCTTATTTTCCATACGGGAAGGAGCATTCCATTGCAAGTTGTCATGATCGGCCCCTTCATGCTGAAATTTTCGCTGCTCATGCTGGCAGCCTCCGCCGTTTTAGGCTATTTCGCGCCTTTTCTGCTTGTCAGACGCGTGGATCCTGCCGTTCGCAAGCCCGTGATGGACGATCTTACGACGGCCCTTCTGATCGGCATCCTGGTCTGGAAGTTCAGCGTCATCGTGTTTGATATCCAAAGCGTCATTCGTTCGCCGTTGTCTCTCCTGTATTACACGGGCGGGACGGAAGGGATGGCGTTGGCCGCGGCGGTCGCCTTCCTCATTCCGGCGTACAAATGCCTGAAATACCGCAGGCCATGGGCGGTTTATGCCAATACCGCATTGGCTTGGCTAGCCGCAGGAGACGGGATATGGAACTTGCTTCGCGTCTTTTCCGGCCGCGGCGGAGCGGCAGACATCGTTTCGGCGGCCGTTGCCGCCGCCATCGTCGCCTACCAGTTCCGGCAGCGGGAACGGTTGTTCAGCGGGTATCATTTCATCGTTTCGGTCCTCTGGCTGGCGATCGGTATGTTTGCCGCTTCGCTGCTTGGCGCCGCCCCGGATGAAGCTTTTTGGCTGGGTTTTACCGGTTGGCAGCTGTCGCTGATATTCATCATGGTCCTTTCCCTCGTCGTTAAAATCATGTTCGACTTCAAAAGGAAAACGAATCGCACCTAAACCCGAATATGATTCTATATTTCTGCATGAGCCGCGTATGAACGCGGCTTTTTTGGTTCATGCTAGCTATTTTAGGTTCGATTTCATTGACATCGTCCCGGCGAAGTGAATATAATGTGCTTAACAAGTTTAATACATGAACATATGCTCATATTATATTTGCAGATTGGATCGGAGGCATTGCGATGGCTGAAGCAACCGGAAGAGTGAAAAGGGAACTCGTGCTGGACGGCTTGGATTGCGCGAATTGTGCCATGAAAATCGAAGACGGCGTGAAAAAGATGGAGGGAATCGCCTCCTGCTCCGTTAATTTCGTCAAGCAAACGCTGACCTATGAAGCCGACGGCGAAGACGATGAGTTGGCGTCCAAGGTGAAACATAAGATCAAAAAGCTTGAGCCGCACATCAACGTCTTGGATCCCCGAACGAAGCAGGGCGCATCTTCAGGCGTCAGCCGCGGACACGGTCATCCTCACGAACGTGGGCACCATCACGCACACGGGCATGACCATGCGGAAGCGCACGGGGAGGAAGGACATTCCCACGGTCACGACCATGGCCGCGGCGGAACCAGGGTCATGGCTGCGCGGCTGCTCGTCGGTGCGGCGCTGACGGCTGCCGGGATGCTGCTGCAGACGAATGCTTATATCGAACTGGCGATTTTTTTGGTCGCCTATCTCGTTGCCGGCGGGGACATCGTCCTTCAAGCGGTGAAAAATATGTTGCGGGGACAGGTATTCGACGAATATTTTCTCATGTCGCTGGCGACGATCGGCGCTTTTGGCGTCGGGCAATATCCCGAAGGCGTCGCCGTCATGCTGTTCTACCAGCTGGGCGAGATGTTCCAAGGGATTGCGGTAAACCGTTCCCGGAAATCGATCAGCGCCATGATGGACCTGCGGCCTGATTATGCGAACGTAAAAACGGGCGGCGATACGAGACGCGTGTCTCCCGAGGAAGTGCAGGTCGGAGATCATATCGTGGTGAAGCCCGGAGAGAAGGTTCCGCTGGACGGGATCGTCGTCGAAGGCAGCTCGATGGTGGATACGTCGGCATTAACCGGGGAATCGGTTCCGCGAGGCGTTGGGGCCGGCCAGGAGGTGCTGAGCGGGTTCATCAACAAAAACGGCGTATTGACGATTGAAGTCTCCAAGGATTTCGGGGAATCGACGGTTTCGAAAATTTTGGATCTGGTCCAAAACGCGAGCAGCAAAAAGGCGGCTACCGAAAAGTTCATCACCAAATTCGCCAGATATTATACGCCCGTCGTCGTCATCGTAGCGCTGCTGCTGGCGCTGGTTCCGCCGCTTTTCATCCAAGGGGCGAGCTTTGCCGAATGGATCTACCGGGCGCTGATCTTTCTGGTCATCTCCTGTCCGTGCGCGCTGGTGGTATCGATTCCCCTCGGCTTTTTCGGCGGCATCGGGGCGGCATCGAAATCCGGCATTTTGGTGAAAGGAAGCAACTATCTCGAAGCGTTGAACGACGTCAAATATGTCGTATTCGATAAAACCGGAACGCTGACCAAAGGAGCGTTCAAAGTAACGAACATCCATCCGGCGCTCGAAGGGCTGGATGAAGCTGCGCTGCTGGAAATAGCGGCGCATGCCGAATACCATTCCACCCATCCGATCGCGGAATCGATCCGTACGGCGTATGGAAAGGAATTGGATGAGACGCGGATTGAAGGCTACAACGAAATTTCCGGCCATGGCGTTCAAGTGAAGGTCGGCGGCAAGGAAGTATGGGCAGGGAATGCGAAGCTTATGGAGCGGGAAGCCCTTCCCTATGAAAAGCCGGAAACGGCGGGCACGATCGTTCATATCGGCGTAGACGGGCAATATGCCGGGTATATCACGATTTCGGATGAGGTGAAAGAGGACGCGGCGGAGGCGGTCCGTACCTTGAAGGAGATGGGAAAAACGACTGTGATGCTGACGGGAGATGCCCGATCCGTCGGCGATGCCGTCGGCCGTTCGCTTGGCTTGGACGAAATCCATGCCGAACTTCTGCCGCAGCATAAGGTCGAGGAGATCGAAAAGCTGGACGCCCGGAAATCCCCGAAAGAAAAAATCGTGTTCGTCGGCGACGGCATCAACGATACGCCGGTGCTCGCCCGCGCGGATATTGGCGTGGCCATGGGCGGCCTCGGCTCGGATGCGGCGATCGAAGCGGCGGACGTCGTGATCATGACGGATGAGCCTTCCAAGGTGGCGGCCGCCATCCGGATTGCCAAACGCACGCGCGCCATCGTATGGCAAAACATCATTTTTGCGTTAGGCGTAAAAGCTATCTTCCTGCTGCTCGGCGCCTTCGGAATCGCAACGATGTGGGAAGCCGTATTTTCCGACGTCGGGGTTACGCTCCTGGCGGTGCTGAACGCGATGCGGGTGCTGAAAGCAAAAGCTTAATAGTTTTTAAATCATTCGAAGATCGCAGAAAGGACGCTTCGTCTCTCCAAGGGAGACCGGGCGTTCTTTTTTATTGTTGCCAAATGCCCCCTTTTATTGATCCGAATCCCCCTATTTTCAGGAAGGGCTTTCATGAATAATAGAGGTATTCGAATCGCATGAACCTGAAAAAGGAAGATGGGAAAGGGGAACATCGCAATGAATCAAACCGCGAATCCGGAATGGAAGGCCGAATGGATCTGGGGAAGCGGGGAACCGAGTCCGAGGAATGAATGGCGCTGCTTCCGGCGCGCCTTCAAGGCGCAGCATTCCGTACAATCCGCCAGCATCCGCATTAGCGCCGATTCCCGATACGTACTGTACATCGACGGCAAGCCGCTTGGACGGGGGCCCGTGCGTTCCTGGCCTTTCGCCTGGTCTTACGACGAATATGAGATCGGTCATCTGCTGGAACCGGGAAAAGAAACGGTCATCGCCGTACTGGTCATGCATTACGGCATATCCACGTTCCAATACCTCCGCGGGCGCGGAGGACTTTTGGTCCAACTGGACATTCGGAATGCGGAGTCCGGCTTGGATTCCAGCCTGGATTCCGGCGGTCCGCGTCCGCAGGAATGGAGCATCGTCACCGATTCCTCTTGGAAAACGGCAATCCACCGGGGGCATGACCCGAATTCCTCGCGCATTTCCTGCCAAATGGCTTTTACGGAAATCATCGATGCCGCAAAATGGGATGATCGGTGGATCACGGCCGCGTATGACGACAGTGACTGGGAGCAGGCTTCGGTCATTGGCCCCGTTGGCGTGGAGCCGTGGACGAAGCTGGTGCCGAGGGACATTCCTTATTTAACGGAGGAGACCGTTTATCCGTCACGGGTGGAAAGCATGAGCGGCGTGCGCCCGCCCGCTTGGAGCGCGGTCATCGATTTATACGGCATGATGTCGCCGAACAGCGGGGAGCATGCCAACAATGCCGCTTTTTGCGGCTATTTGGCCACACGGGTCATCCTGAACGAAGCGGCTTCCTTTACGATCGGCCTTCCCGATTCGGGCCGCATCGATCCGGTCATTTTCGTCGACGGACAAGAGTGCGCGCCGGAGGAATTTACCGGCGAGGCTCCCGAGCGTTATTTAACGATAACCTTGGAAGCGGGGGAACATCTCCTCCTGATGGACGTTACCGGCGTGAGCCACGGGCATGGCTTTCATCTCGGCTTCGACTGCGCTTCGCCATTTAGGCTTGAGGCCGTAAACGTGCCGAAGGCAGGGAAATCGACGGCAGATCAAAATGCGGGTGAAGCCATGAAGGCCGGGGGAACAGCGGCCGGCGGATCGGGTGCGCAACCCGATCCGCCCGAGTTCAGCTTGATCGGCCCGTTTGATGCGGTGGCTATAATCGATCACCGGCCAACGAGATCCTTGAACCGCGAACATCCGGACTATCAAACGGTTCGAACGGCCGCGTCCGCTTCCGACCTGCAGCCGTACGCAGCCTGGATTCGGCCGGTGGAACCTCCGTTCATAAACCGAAACGACGTTTTTGCTTCTTGCGTCTGGAAAAGGGACGAAGCGGTCCAGAGGATGCCTGCCTCTTTGCAGTTCGCCGCGATTGCAGGCCCGGACGCCGCCGTTCTTCCCGTGCTTCCGGGTAGGGATACCGAGATCGTCATCGATTTCGGAAGGGAATTGTCGGGCTACATCTCATTCGAGCTGGACGCCGCAAGCGGCACCGTGATCGATTTGTACGGCTTCGAGTTCATGAAGGACGGCTGGCGGCAGCACACCTACCAGCTGGATAATACGCTACGTTACCGCTGCCGCGAAGGCAGGCAGGCTTACACGTCTTTGATCCGCCGGGGGCTGCGTTATCTGGCGCTGACCGTGCGGGGAGCCGGCCGGCCCGTCCGCCTGTTCGAGGTGAAAATGATCCAAAGCAACTATCCGGTGGCGAACATCGGCAGCTTCCGCAGCAGCGATACGCTGCTCAATGAAATATGGAGGATCAGTCGTGATACGACCCGCCTATGCATGGAGGACACGTTCGTGGATTGCCCTGCGTACGAGCAGGCCTATTGGGTCGGGGATGCCCGAAATGAAGCGCTGGTCGGCTACTATGCCTTCGGCGCCAAAGAAATCGTCGAGCGCTGCCTGAAGCTTGTGCCGGGTTCGGAGTTCCAAACGCCGCTGTACGCAGATCAAGTGCCGAGCGGCTGGAACAGCGTCATTCCGAACTGGACCTTTTTTTGGGTGACGGCGTGCCTCGAATATTACCGGTATGATGGCCGCGAGGAATTCCTGCACGGGATCTGGCCTCACGTCAAACTCGCGATGGAGCAATATTTGAAGCATATCGACGGGAACGGGCTGTTTTCGTTTGACGGCTGGAATCTTCTGGACTGGGCGCCGTTCGAGCAGCCGAACGAAGGGGTGGTCGCCCCGCAAAATATGTTTTTATGCCGGACGTTGAATCATGCGGCCGAAATAGGGGCCATTGCCGGCGATCAGGAGGGCTCCGCGCGTTTCCGGAAGGAAGCCGACAAGCTGAAAACCTCGATCAACATCCACCTTTGGGATGAGGCGCGGCAGGCGTATGCCGACTGCATCCGCAGGGATGGCGGCTTCTCCGGGACGTTGAGCGCCCAGACGCATGTCGTGGCTTATTTATGCGATATCGCGGATGGGGAAAGGCTGGAAAAAATTGCGTCCCATATTCTTCAGCCGCCGCCGTCCTTCGTCAACATCGGCAGCCCGTTCATGTCTTTCTTTTATTACGAAGCCTTGGCCCGGATGGGACGGCTGGATGTCATGGTCGACGATATGCGCGCGAGTTATGGGATCATGATCGAAAACGGCGCGACGGCATGCTGGGAGATGTACCCGTGGAGCGGATTTTTCAAGGATCCGAGAGTATTGACCCGGAGCCATTGCCATGCGTGGTCCGCCGGACCGGCCTATTTCCTCGGAGCCTATATCCTTGGCGTTCAAGGCGCGAACCCCGGCTGGACCACGGTAAGGGTGGCACCGCAGCCATGCGGGCTGGAACGCGCCTCGGGTTCCGTGCCGCTGCCGGATGGCGGGCGCATCGACGTTTCCTGGCGGACCGAAGGAACGGATCGGTTGATTCTTGCCGTTTCGGCGCCGCCGCAGATTGAAATCCGGACGGTCGCGCCGGAAGGATACGACATGAAGGTTGAGTTTCGTTGAATCGGGTGTCTGGGTGGAAAAAGCGGCGCTTGTACCGATTCCGCATAGTCGATCCGTCTGATGCATGAAAAAACCGCCTCCCGTTAGCGTCGGGAGGCGGTTTTTTGCCGAGGATATCCGTTTATTTGATGTCGTACGGCAGCTCGAACGTCCAGAGGTCGGTTCCGTTTTCTGGCGAGCCGGGGTCATTGACGCCGAAATCATTATCGTTGACGATGACCAGCTTATGTCCGTCCACGAGGGAGATGCCCTCGATTTTTTCGTTCGGGTACTTGAACTCCACGGCATCCAGCACCGTCCGTTTGACCGGCGTTTGAACGCCCATTTGCCGCAGCTCGGTCAAGCTGAGCTGTTCCAGCGTTTTGCCTGCTTGGGAGGCGTCATCGTATTTGCCTAGAACATTCGTGGCGTTGCTTAGGTCGATGGCGAAGATTTTTTTCAGCTGGGCCGCGTCCCCGGCGTTTTTGTCGCGTTCGTCGATGAGAAGCGTATGCTCATTGACCGCAACCAGGTCGGAAATGACGATGTCCGATTGCTTCAAATCTTGAAATTGTCCCGCATCCTCCGTGATGTAGGCATATTCGGCGACCGGTTTCAATGTTGCGAGATCGATTTTCAAAATCCGGAGCGTACGCGAATTGTCCACGCTTTTGTCCGGATTGCGGAGCGGGCTCTGCATGGCCATGAACATCCATTTGCCGTCCGGCGTAATCCCTACGGCTTCCGCGCCGCGGTTTTGGCGGCGGTTCAAATATACGGCAGGCAGGTTGTCCTTAAGCGGCAGCGCGGCCGTGTTTAATGCCGGGTCGATCCCTTTTGGGGCGATCCGCTGCAGCAGGGTGCCGTCGCGTTTGACCTGCACGAGGTAGGGGCCGTATTCGTCGGAAATCCAGAACGTGCCGTCCTGCGGATTATAAGCCAACCCCTCGACGTCGAGGCCGTACGGATCGTATTGAATGACGTTTTGGGCGGCCTTATCGTACGGTACTTCGTCGCGGGATTTCAAGTTTGGCAGGCCCGTAATTTTGTCCGTTCCGTTCACCGGATCTTTGCCGCTGATTTTCAGCGGAATGGTTTCAAGGATATTGATCTTCCCTTGCTCCAACTGGATTTTGTAGATGGAAGGCGTGTAATTCGGAAGCGGGAAGGTGCGCCGCGTTTTGCCGTCAACGTCGATTTCGCCGTTTGGGCCGCGATCGGCCGTGGTGTAAAAGACGTTGTCCGGGTCGCCCGGAATATGGGTCAGCGAGGAGCCGACGCCAAATTTTACGCCTTCCGCCAAATCTTTTTCATGAAGCGTGTATTTTCCCGTCAGCTTCGGTTTATCGGAAAACAAAGCCGTTTTGCTTGCATCATCCCAATCCACGTATTTTCCGAGCAGATCGGCGACGTCGCGCAAAGGCAGGAAAAGGCGATCGTCCTGCAGAACGGCCGGCGTCGACGGCGTGAAGGCTTGTCCGTTGGAGGAATATTTTACTTCCGGAGCGGCCGCATGGGCGGACGGAAGCAGCGCCGAACCGACCGCCAAGGCAGCGATGGCGGAAACGAACCATTTTTTTGTCATGAAACTGACCCCTTTCGAATGATGGCTGAAATATATGTATCATGGTCATTGTATTGAAGTTTTGTTAACGAGGCGTTATCGGGAGATTTGCGCAGGGTAAAATGTGACCTGCTCCCATTACACAGGCATTGCAATTGATTTTTTGATACAATGTAGTCATTGAGAAAGATTCTTAATTGGAGAGAGGGAACGCATAGATGAACATTTCTGAGGCCATTCGCACGCGCCGGAGCATCGGGAAAGTCACCGAAGAAGAGATTCCGGTTTCGAAGATCGAGCAAATTTTGGAGGCGGGCACCTGGGCCCCCAACCACAAAATGACCGAACCTTGGCGCTTTTTCGTGCTGAGGGGCGAGGGACGGAAGGTGCTTGGGGAAGCTTTGGCGGACGTGGCGCTCGCAACCGCAGCCGATCCGTCTTCGCCGGAAGCAGCGGCCGCGGCCGAAGCGGCCAGAGCCAAACCGTTTCGGGCGCCGGTGATCATTACCGTAGCCGTGACGCCTGCCGAGCATGAAAAAGTGATCGAGCTGGAAGAATACGGCGCGGTATTCGCCGCCATTCAAAACATGCTGCTCGAAGCCCACGGATTGGGCCTTGGCGCCATTTGGAGAACCGGAGCCCCGACATACCACGCCAAGATGAACGAGCATTTCGGGCTTGGCGCGAAAGATAAAGTGCTGGGTTTCATTTATTTGGGAGTACCTGTCGAAAAACAGGCGCCACAAGGAAAACGCAAACCGTTCGGAGAACTTACGGTATGGGTCGACGAGGCCGGTCCGCTTCAAAAGTAACATGGGAGCATCAAACCCTAAAGTCATAAAAAAATCCGCGCTTTGGCGCGGATTTTTGGCGTTTTACCCAACGGAAGAGTGGCGAATCCTTCTGGAACTCTACGGACCGCTCTCCGGAACCATTCAAGCCTGCCGGTTCCAAAAACCTTTTTCAACAAGGTAATCATTGTAATCTTCCCCGTCAATCTCGATTTTTCCGCGAAAACGGAAACCGCATTTTTGTATGACCCGATTGGACGGTACATTGCGCAAAAGCGCGATCGCATGCTTCCCTTAACAATACGTCTCCGCAATCGATCCGAAACATGTCTTCGTCCGAATCGCAGTGCCTTTTGGCGTTCATCTTCATGTTCTCCCTCCACAATCTTCATCCTCTTCATCATAACAAGCCGTCGAGCAAAATGGTTTGGATAAAACAACGATAGCTGAAAATGTGTAGCAAATGTGAAGACGAAATCCCATCTTTCTACATATTTGCTGGATATACTAGGGAAGAGCATGAAGATGAAGGAGGAGTGTTCGGCATGAACACATTTGCAGCAATCAAAAAAACGTTATTTGCCGGGACGTTCGCCTTGCCGCTGATCCTTGCAGGCTGCTTTGAAGGCAAACAAGCGGACATGCACGGTGCTCACGCTTCCGATCAACCGGCAGCCGGGACGGCGTTGACCCAAGGTGCGGCGGAGACGGTGAAGCCAAGCCCGGCGGACGGGCGGGAAGTCACGTTGACGGCGCAGGAAAGCACGCTGGATGCGGGACAGGGCCGCAAGCTGCCGGTATGGACGTTCAACAATTCGGTGCCGGGTCCCCAAATCCGGGTGAAGCAGGGGGAGATGGTGAAGATTACGGTCAAAAATACGCTGAAGGTTCCCGTTTCCCTGCATGTGCACGGATACCCCTTGCCTTTCGAGATGGACGGAATCCCCGGCGTCAGCCAAAATGCCATCGCACCCGGCAAGAGTTTTACTTACGCCTTTAAAGCGACGGTACCGGGAACCTACTGGTATCATTCGCATCAGAATAGCGTCAAACAGGTGGATATGGGGCTTTACGGTTCCTTTGTCGTCGAAAGCGAAGAGGATGTCATCGACCGGGATTACACGCTGGTCCTGGATGAATGGATGAGCGGCGGCATGGATGCGGAAAGCGGCGGAACAACCGGCGGCCATGATGAGGGATCGTCTGAACATGATGAGCACGGAATGGACATGCCGGGCATGGATATGAACGACCACGACATGCAGGGCATGGACATGGGTGCAGGGAACGAAGGCGACGCATCGGCGGGACATGACATGAGCGGCGGCCATGATGGAGATGCATCCATGGGACACGACATGAGCATGTATGATTTATATACGATCAACGGCAAAACGTACCCGGCATCCGAGCCGCTGATCGTCAAGGAAGGCGACATCGTGCGGCTGCGGCTGGTTAACGCCGGATATATGAGCCATTCCCTGCATCTGCAAGGACATCGTTACCGGATCGTCGCAACCGACGGCAACCGGATAGCGAATCCGGAATGGGTCGAAAACAAGCTGCTGGCCATCGCTCCCGGGGAGCGGTACGATATCGAATTCGAAGCGAATCATCCCGGAACGTGGCTTCTTGGCGAGCATAGCGATAGCCCGGCCGCCAAAAACATGAAAATCGCGATCCAATACGAAAACGCGCCATCTTCGCAGAAAGAACAGGAGCAGGACGATTCGGCCCAAATGCTGGAAACGGTCGACATGACGAAATACGGGAAGCCGGAGAAAGGCAAATTTTCGCTAAACGATAAGTACAATCTCGAATATACGATGGACTTGGGCACAAGCCGCCGCAACGGGGAGATGGTGTATACCATCAACGGCAAAGTGTTCCCGGACACCGATCCGGTTAAAGTGAAAACGGGGGATAAGGTCAAGGTCCATTTCGTAAACTCTTCGGCCGGCGAGGACCATCCGATGCATCTGCACGGGCATACGTTCCAGGTGCTGAGCAAAAACGGAACGCCGCTCGGCGGAGCGGCGGAATATAAAGACACGCTGAACGTCAAACCCGGCGAAGATTACGTCGTGGCATTCGAAGCCAACAATCCCGGCGACTGGATGTTCCATTGCCATGACCTGCATCATGCGGCGGCAGGCATGGTGACGGAGCTGAAATACACGGATTTTAACAACACGTTCGAACCGGATCCGAATGCCGGAAATATGCCGGAATAAGTCAAACGGGGTTCCCGAAAGCGGCGTCGTTCATGGTACCGGACCAGATATAAGGCTGCTGTTTCTTTTAAACCTTACGAAAAAATATCGCGAAAAATTCAAGATTGCGCCATATCATTTTTACCGATTTCGCTTATAATAGGGCGGAACGGAGCATTTTTGGCAACCTGCGGCAAAAAAAGCCCTCGCCGATCCCGGGAGGGCCTTTCTTTGAAGTTTACCCGTGCTGGGTGTGCTGCAGCGTTTGCACGAAAATTTGTTCGATATGCGTATCGTCAAGCGAATAATAGACGGTTTTTCCCTCTTTGCGGCGTTTAACGATGCGCAAATTTCGCAAATAACGCAGCTGGTGGGATATGGCGGATTGTCCCATGCCGAGCAGGACCGTAAGGTCATGCACGCACAATTCCCGCTGCAGAAGCGCATCGATAAGCTTCACGCGGGTGGGATCGCTAAATGCCTTAAACCAGTCCGCGACCTGCGAGGCGGCCTGATCATCGATCAGTCCTTCCTTGATCCGGTTCAGTTCGGCTTCCGAGCCCATGCAGGTTGCATCGCATTCTTCGATCGGGTTGATGGACGGTTCCATGGATAATCACCTTTCTATCGGCTTGCGTGTTAAGCTTATGATCCCAATTATAGCAAAAGAAATGCTTAAACGAAATGATTACAATCAAGCGTAATCGCTGCGCCGTCTTTAAAAGGCGGAGATTCCGGATTCGCGAAAGGCGAAATATGAGCCCGATTACGAGGTTCAAAGATCGGCTTTTGCGAGAACCAAAAACGAGGAGAGATGATGTTGGGCAAAAAAACACGTATTACCGTTCTTGGCGTCGTCATTTCAAGCATGCTGCTGGCCGGTTGCGGAGCCAAAGAAGCCGAGCCGAAGGACAGTCACGCAGGCGCGCATCAGATGGTGGCCGCAAACGGGGACCTGCAGGAGCAAACGGCGGGATTGGACAAGCTTCCGACGTTTTTGGACGCGCTCGATCCGATGCTCAAAACGGCATACAGCACGGCGGGCGAGGTCAAGGAAATATTAAAATCCATCCCATGTTATTGCGGCTGCGGCGACAGCGCCGGGCATCAGAGCAACTTAAACTGTTTTATCAAAGAAGTGAACCCGGACGACGGCAGCGTCGTATGGGACGATCATGGCACCCGTTGCGGGGTATGCGTGGAGACGGCCATGACCGTGTCGGAGCTGAGCAAGCAGGGGAAATCGGTAAAGGAAATCCGTTCGATCATCGACCAAACCTACTCAACGGGTCAATATGCCCCGCCGACACCAACCCCCGAAGTGATGTAATGGAATCGTTTTGTCATGCGACGCAGGCGAAAAGCCTGCGTTTTTTTGTTAACAATATATTGAATATAACAAATATATATTATATTATAATTCCAAAGTCTGTAAATGACAGCGCAGAAACGCCCGGCAAAAACAGACGGTTATCGCGAGGTAACAGAAACATGCGGGACCGCGGCTGCACCGAATCATAGGCGAACGGCAAGCGGTGCCCGGGACAGCAGCGCGAAGGGGGGAAACGGGATCATCGGGAATCAGGCATATGCACATAATGCAAACGCTTACATATCTTTTGGCTGGTTCTTTTACCATCAAGAAGAGAGGTGAGGTTCATGAAATCATCTTTGCTTTGGAAAAGGGTATGGCGCCACAAATTGTTTTATCTGTTTATGCTGCCCGGCATCGCTTGGTTTTTCATTTTTTCTTACGTGCCTTTGTACGGGCTTCAAGTCGCGTTCCGGGATTTTACGTTCGTCGGCGGCTTTACGGGCAGTCCCTGGGCGGGACTGAAATATTTCGAGCAGTTTTTCGATTACTACCAATCCGGGGCGATCATTCGGAACACCATCGTCATCAGCTTGCTGAAGCTGCTGGTCGGTTTTCCGATGCCGATCATTTTGGCCCTTCTCCTCAATGAAATCCGCAATTTGAAGTTTAAGAAAACGATCCAAACGCTATCTTACCTCCCTTATTTCGTGTCCTGGATCGTCGTCGTTACGTTGATGCAGCGCCTGCTGTCGATGTACGGGGGACCGGTCAACGATCTTTTAACCTCCATGGGCATGCAGCCCGTGCAATTCATGTATAACACCACCTGGTTTTATCAACTGATCCTAGGCTCCGACATTTGGAAAAACATCGGCTGGAACTCCATTATCTACATGGCCGCCATCGCGGGCATCGACCAGCAGCTATATGAAGCCGCCAAAATCGACGGCGCGGGCCGCTTCCGCCAAATTTGGCACGTCACGCTTCCGGGCATTCGCAACATCGCGGTAATCCTGTTCATTCTCGCGACGGGAAGCTTGATGAGCGCAGGGTTCGAACAGCTGCTTCTCCTGAACGGACCGGCGACCGCGAATATCGGCAGCGTCTTGGACGTGCATGTCATTACGTCGGGGATCCAGCAGGGAAGATTGAGTTACGCGGCGGCCGTCGGATTGTTCCAGAGCGGCATCGCGCTGGTGCTGATCGTCACCGTCAACTGGATTGCCCGCAAAGTCAGCGACGTCTCGCTGTTTTAAGGAAGGGGGAGCCGTATGCAAACGCATCGTTTTTCCGTATTCAATCTGTTGAATTACATCCTCTTGACCCTGTTCGGTTTTTTGATGATTTATCCGTTTATTTACATCCTCATTTATTCGCTGAACGACGGCAAAGACTCGATGATGGGCGCGTTGTACTTTTTCCCGCGGAAATTCACCCTGGACAACTACGCCCAGGTTTTTGACAACAAGCAAATCTGGCAGGCCTACAAAATCACGATTTTGCGGACGGTGATCGGAACGGTGCTGCACGTGCTATTATGCACGCTGATGGCCTATGCTTTATCGAAAAAAACGCTGCCGGGACGCACCTTTTTTACCTTCTACATCTTTTTGCCGACCATCTTCAGCGCCGGGTTCATTCCTTATTTCATTACGCTCCAAAAGCTTCACCTGATCAACACGTTCTGGGTGTATGTGATCCCGATGCTGTTCAATTTCATGCATATCGTCATTATCCGGACGTTCCTGCAGGGCATCCCCGAAGAGATCGAGGAGTCGGCGCGGATCGACGGGTTAAACGACTTCCAGATTTTCATGCGCATCATCATTCCTTTGTCCGGTCCCGTCATCGCGACGATATCGCTTTTCATTGGGGTAGCGCACTGGAACGACTGGTTTACGGGAGCCTATTACGTTTCGGACAAAAACCTCATTCCGGTGCAAACGCTGCTGCAGCAGATGCTGACCGAAGCCGAGGCGCTGTCCTCCTCGATGCAAAGAGCGGCCCAGCAGGGCGGACAAACCGTCAACGTCAACATGGCCGGCGCGACGCCGGAATCGCTGCGCATGGCGCTGCTCGTCATTACCGTGTTCCCGATTTTATGCGTCTATCCGTTCCTGCAAAAGTACTTCGTCAAAGGCGTCATGATCGGTTCGGTAAAAGGCTGATGCAGGTTCCTTCATGGAACTTGATCATATCAAATAGTTTTCAGGGAGGGTCTATATGGCGAAATTTCGTATGAAAACGGTAGGTTCACTATTGTCGGTCTTGATGCTTACAAGCTTGCTTTACGGATGCGGAGGAGGAGGAGGAGGAGGGGATTCCGCGGACGGGGACGCCGTGACGCTGACGATCCTGAACAACTGGAACGGTTCGTCCGGACCGGACACCGATACGACGCCCGTCACGAAAGCCATCGAGGAAAAAACGGGGATCAAAATCAAGATCGACTATACGAAAGGCAGCGAGGTGGAGAAGGTCAACCAGATTTTCGCGACGCAGGATTTGCCCGACATTTATACCGGACCCGCATGGGGAGGCGAACTGGACGGAATTATCAAAGCCGCCAAGGAAGGACAATTGGTGGATCTGACCGACAAAATCGACAAGTACCCGAACCTCGCCAAGGCGATCGCCAAAGAGAACGTTCCGCCGGCGCTTTACGAAAAAGCGATCGGAGGCATCGACGGCAAAAAATACATGCTGTATCAGAACCATCCGGCGACGGGGAATGACGTCAACGATTGGCTTTACGGCTTTTATGTGCGCAAGGACATCGCGGAAAAGATCGGGGTCGATCCGCAATCGGTCAAAACGAAAGAGGACTTGTACCAGTTCCTGAAAAAAATCAAGGACGCGAACCTTACCGAAAACGGCATGCCGGTACTGCCGCTGGGCGGCTTCCATGACGGATGGGCCGTGGGCATCGGGAGTACCATGTTTTACGGCACCAGCTACGTCGACAAAGGCGACGGCTCGCTCGAAAACGTCTTTTTCACCAAAGCCTATGAAGATTACACGTTATACTACCGCAAGCTGATCGCCGAAGGCCTGCTCGATCCGGAAGCGTTCACCCAAACGGACCCGATCGCGAACGAAAAAATCAAGCAAGGCCGCATCGCGGTATTGGCCGCGCATTATCCTGCCATTCTCGATGCGTCCAAGGATTACGTGAAGTCCCATCCGGGCTCGGATTACGTGCCGGTCGGTCCGCTCGAAAGAGCCGGGGCGGAGCCGAACCGTCCAGTGGATCTTTCGATCCAGGGCAACAACGTGACGGTCATCACGAAAAAGGCCAAAAACGTCGACGCCGCCCTCAAGCTGCTGGATTTCCTGGCTTCGGACGAAGGGTTCATGCTCGTAAGATACGGTGTCGAAGGGGTGCATTGGGAAAAGGTCGACGGCAAACCGGTAGCCAAAAAGGAATGGTTCGACAAGTTTTACGAAGATACGACCGGGAAAGTGAAGAAAAACGAAGGCATCGGCATCGGCCTCGAAAACATGACGGGAATGGACCGCATCAACTCGGTGGGCGGCGGTGACATCTGGGCGGATCAGGAACGCTTGAAAGCGATGGACAACGCGCGCAAAATTTTGCGGCCGAACGGCATCAGCGTCATCTCCGCGTTTAATCCCGGCGACGTCATCACGAAAGCGCCGGGTTGGGAAGCGCTCAAACCTTCCATGGACCAAGTTGGCGACGTGTGGAAGCAGGCGATTTTCGCCAAATCGGACGATGCGGCGCTGAAGGTCATTAACGATCTTCGCGATCAGATCAAAAAAACCGGATATGACGACGCGATGAAGTTCGTGAACGAGGAGCTGAAAGGGAAGGAAGTCGTCAAGCTCGCCATGCCGAACTAAGGAGGAAAACGGTGGTGAAACGATCAGCCAAGGCTGCTCCGGAGTGGACGGGATTCCAGGAAGCCAGGCCCTACGGGCCGAAATACGATCTGCGCACCGATTTTGTGATGGTGTACGGGATTTCGGACGATTTGCCCGAACGAATCTCCGGCTGGAAACAAGCCGGATATACCGTACATTTGATGACGGGCGTGGCTTGGGGCGATTATCAGGATTATTTGTACGGCCGGTTCGACGGCCGGAATCATTGGGACGAAGCCCAGACGGACCGCGCCGGAAACCACCTGCTTCATAACGTGGACGTTCCCTACATGGTGCCGACCGTTTCTTTTGCGGATTATCTGTCTGCGCATATCCAAAAAGCGATCGATGCCGGCGTGGAGGCGATCCATATGGAGGAGCCGGAATTTTGGGCGGCGGCCGGCTATTCCGAAGCGTTCAAACGGGAGTGGCTGAACGTCTACGGGGAAGAATGGATTCCGCCCCATGCCTCCCATGACGCGCAGTACCGGGCTTCCAAGCTGAAAGCGGCGATGTATTACCGGGCGTTGGACCGGATTTGCAGCGCCATGAAGGAATACGCGCTTGCGACCTATGGCCGGACCGTGCGTTTTTACATCCCGACGCATAGCCTGATCAACTATACCCAGTGGAGGATCGTCAGCCCTGAAGCGCTGTTTGTGACGATGCCGGCCTGCGACGGTTTTATCGCCCAAATCTGGACGGGAACGAGCCGGACGCCGAACGTCTACCGGGGCGTGCGCCGCGAGCGGACGTTTGAAACGGCCTACCTGGAATACGGCATGATGCAGGAGCTGACCCGGGGGACGGGGCGCGAAATGTGGTTCCTCCATGATCCGATCGAAGACAACCCGCGGCATACATGGGCCGATTACGAGCAAAATTATTTGGCGACCGTCACGGCTTCGCTGCTGCATCCGGGCGTCAGCCAATACGAGGTTTGCCCTTGGCCGCGCCGCGTGTTCGAAGGAACTTATCCGAAGGAAGACGGCACCGGCAAGGAGCCGATCCCCGGCCGGTATGCGACGAAGCTGCTAAGCGTCATGCATATGCTTGGCGAAATGCATCGATACTCGGCGGACGCGGCCGAACGTCCGGGTACAGGCATTGGGTTATGCCTTGCCAATTCGGCGATGTTCCAGCGGGGCAGCGTGGATGCGAACACGGATGAGCAGGAAGTTTCGAAATCGCGCTACGACGGTACCGAAACGGATGACCAGTTAAACATGGAGGAGCGGAAGCTGCTGGATTGGTCGCCTTTTTACGGGCTTGCGCTTCCTCTGCTTAAATTCGGGGTGCCGGTGAGACCGCTGCAATACGATAACTTGCTTCATTTTCCCGGCTATCTTGATGAGTACAAGGTATTGTTTTTAAGCTATGAATTCATGAAGCCTGAGCATCCCGGCATCCATCAGGTACTGGCGCAGTGGATCCGGGAGGGCGGCGTGCTGATTTATGCCGGGGACGGGAGCGACCCTTACCATCGGGTCCGGGAATGGTGGAACCGGGAAACGCGGCGCGGCGCATATGAACGTCCGGAGGAGCATCTTTTCGAAACGCTTGGGCTTGGACGCTGCCCGAAAGAAGGACTGCATCCGGCCGGCGCCGGGGCGGTCATGGTTCGTCGGAAACATCCGGCTGCATTCGCGGAAACGGCCGAAGGCGCGGACAGCGTCCTGGACAGCCTGAGGGAAGCGCTGGCTTTCCGCGGAGAAGAGGCGGTGTTCAAGGAAAACCGCCTGCTCGACATCCAGCGGGGGCCTTACCGCATCGCCCATCTTCTTGACGAAACCGGCTGTGTAGACCCCGTGGTGCTGGAAGGATCGTTTATTCGACTGTTCGATGACCGATTGTCGTTGGCCACACGCGTGGAACTGGTGCCGAACGGCAATGTGCTGCTTTACGATTTGGATTACGATGCCGGCAATCGGGGGCAGGCGCGGATATTGGCCGCGTCGTCCAGAATCCGGAAGGAGATCCAATCGGAGCGGGGGCTGCATTGGACGGCGGAATCCCCGGAAGGGATTCGCGTCAGCACCCGGGCCTGGGTGCCGCATCCGCCGCGGCGGGCGTCCGTGGACGGAGAGGACATCACGTTCGATTATGACGCCGAAACGCAGACGGTATTTCTGGAGTTTGAAGGTTCGCCGCAAGGCAAAAACGTTCAAATCGAATGGGCATAGATCTGTGTCCCCTAAAGTCATCGCTTTGATTTTGGGGGACATTTTTTTGCGCTTTTTTATCTATTCAAATTTGACTAGATATCTATTTTGCGTTATGATTTATGCGAAGTCAATGAAAGGAGCGTTTTGAATGTCAACGGTACGACTGCTTGTGTTAGGCTCCATGTTGCGAAGAGGCGTCAGCCATGGCTACGGAGTGTACAACGACCTGACCTCTTGGCGGGCCGAGACGTGGACGAACGTCAAACCCGGATCGATCTACCATGCCTTGGAAAAGCTTGAGGCTCAAGGGCTGACACGTGCGGAGGCTTCCGGGAACCACGTCAAGCTCGGGCCTTCGCGCACGGAATACAGCGTCACGAAGGAGGGGAAAGCCGAGTTCGAATCCCTGCTTCGATCGGCGCTGCAAAGCTTCGAAATCCAGACGTTTGCCGTCGGGATCGCTTTTATGGACATGCTGCCGAGGGGGGAGGTCATTCGTCTGCTCTCGGACCGGGCATCCGCTTTGAAGGAGTCGGCTTCCTTTCTGCGCACGCTGCCTACGGAGGAAATGCCGTCCGAACCTTCCAAACATCCGGAGCTGACGGGGCTCTGGGAAAACTATGTGAACAGCGAGTTGTCCAACACGTTGAATTTGATTACCAAGCTAGAAGCGGGAAGATACAGGTTTCTGGGGGAATAGTCCAATCATGGGGAGGGTTAACAGATGAACGTTCAATTACACGATGGAAGCCGGATCGATGTCCTCATTGAAGGCGAGGGCCCGGCTATTTTGCTGCCCGTCAATCCGGTTCCGGTCGAAGGGCCGCAAGCGGATGAAATGCGAAAATGGGGAGCCGATCCGGCGCTCGGACGCACGCTTATAGCGGAACTAAGCCGAAAATATCGCGTCATCGCTTTCGACTACGAGGGGCATGTGCTTCAAGCGCCAAAGCCGGACACGCTAACCCCGGAAAACATCGCCGCCGATTTTCTGCGGATTGCCGATGCGGCGGAAGCGGAGCGTTTTGCTTATTACGGTTATTCCTGGCTGGCGCTCAGCGGACTGCAGCTTGCGATCCGGACCGACCGGCTCACGGCATTGGTCATGGGAGGATATCCACCGATCGATGGCCCGTACGGCGAAATGCTGAAAGTCACGAACGCGACGCATCAAATGTCATTGTCCAATGTTTACGGCAACCAACCGAGCGAAACGGCGCAAGCGGCCGAATGGGGAGAAACCACCGAGGAATACGACTGGTCCAACGTCGAAGTGTCCATGAGCGAAAAACAGACGAGGCAGTTTGTCACGCTTTACGAACATTTGCGAGGGTTCGACGACCGGAAGGCCCAATCCCGGCTGACCTGTCCGCGGCTTTGTTTTGCGGGAAGCAAGGATCGCATCGAATACGGGGAGAAGTGGGGAAACGTCACGGTCGATATCGTATCTCCGCTTGTTCATCGCAAAGGCGAATTGACGCAAGCGGGATGGGACGTGCGGATTTTGGATGGGCTCGATCATACGGGCGCGATGCAAGCGCGGCATGTGCTTCCGGTGCTGCTGCCATGGCTGGACTCCCATTTATCGGGGGAATAACATCTCACGGATGCTCGGGATGAACGACGAAGACCCTCTGAGCGGTAACTTGCCAGGGGTCTTTTTTAGGCTGTCCAATGGTTGATCCAAGGTCATCGCCCGCCCGATCGATTCGTCAAAACCATATATTATAGATGACATACCCTATGACCAGAACCGATAGGATAACACCGGTGCCTTTCCATCCTAATCCGCCGGTCAAATCGGTTAAACTTCCATGTTCGGCGCGGTTGATTCCGTCGCCAAACGCCCCGAAAGGGTTGTTTTTTCGTTCCTCCTGCCTCAGACGTTCCCTTGTTTCTTCAGGTCTTTCATTCCGGGAATCCATTTCGGACCTCCTCCTAGTGAAGATTTCAGACGGCCCCATCCGGAAAAACCCGAGGGAGGGCAGCGGATATAACTGATCATGGTTAATTTTATCAGAGGTTTACATATTATGTAAGGAGTAATCTGTCACCGTGTGATAAAAGTTCGTCCCCTATTATCATATAACGCCAATATATCCTGTGCTTTTCAGCCGCGTTTCCGTATTTTGTATGCGAATTCATGCTTGCCAAAAAAATCGGGTTGTGCTATTTTATATGTGTAACCGGTTCCACATTGAGGTGATAAATAGAGATGGCAACGATAAGAGATGTGGCTAAGCATGCCGGGGTTTCGGTAGCGACGGTATCGCGCGTGATCAATGAAACAGGTTATGTCCATGAAGATACCCGCAGGAAGGTTGAAACCGCGATCCGGGAACTGCATTACACGCCGAATGAGGTCGCCAGATCCCTGTATAAACGAAAGTCCAGGCTGATCGGCCTGCTGCTGCCCGACATCACCAACCCCTTCTTTCCCGAGCTTGCGCGCGGGGTGGAGGATGAGATGCAGGCGAACGATTTTCGGATTATCTTTGGGAACAGCGATGAAAATAGGAAAAAAGAAAAAGATTACATTCAGACGTTCGTCCAAAACAACGTGGTCGGCGTCATCGCTTCCACGAACCATCCGGATAACGATACATACCGGAAGCTTGACATTCCGGTGGTGTTCCTCGACCGGACGGCGGACAATCGCCCATCCGTCTATTCGGACGGCAGGGAGGGCGGAAGGATTGCCGCCCAGGAAATGCTTTCCCGCGGCAGCCGTAAAATCACGGTGATCAAGGGGCCGAAGCATATTCGCCCGGCGCAGGACCGCTACCAGGGAGCGATCGATGTGCTGTCGAACGAAGGGATTGCTTTCAACGTCATCCATACCTCTTCGTATTCCTTTACGGAAGCGGGGACCTGGGCGAAGGAGCTGTTCGAGAAACATCCCGACACCGACGGCGTCATTGCGAGCAACGATATCGTGGCGACGGCGGTTTTGCATGAGGCGCTCAGGCTGGGCAAAAAGGTTCCGGACGACGTGCAGATCATCGGCTTTGACGATATACCGCTGAGCACGCTGCTGACGCCTTCGCTGACGACGATCCGGCAGCCGGCGTACGATATGGGAAGAGCGGCGGCAAGCCTTTTGATTCAATTGATCGAAAATGAAAACGTAGACAATAAAACGATACAAATGCCCGTTACGTTCACGGAGCGGGATACGACGAGAAAGGTGGAGCAGTATGGCTAAAATCATTGTAGTAGGAAGCTCATCGATCGACCTCGTCGTCACATCGTCGAAGCGCCCGGGAGCCGGCGAAACGGTTCTCGGCGAAAGCTTCAAAACGGTTCCCGGCGGCAAAGGCGCCAACCAGGCGGTAGCCGCGGCGCGGCTCGGAGCCGATGTGACGATGATCGGACGCGTAGGAGACGATCATTACGCAGACATCATTTTGAACAATTTTAAAGCGAACCATGTTTCTATCGATCATGTGGAACCGGTTACACATATGGAAAGCGGAACCGCCCACATCGTGCTGGCCGAAGGTGACAACAGCATCGTCGTCGTGAAAGCGGCGAATAACGAGGTAACGCCCGCTTATATCGACCAATCGTTGTCTGCTTTCGACGGAGCCGATATGGTCATGATCCAGCAGGAAATTCCGGAGGAAACGGTAGTGCATGTCAGCCGGCTGTGCAAAAAACAGGGCATTCCGCTGCTGCTGAATCCCGCGCCTGCCCGTCCGGTGCCGGAGGAGCTCATTGAAAACGCGGCATACCTTACGCCGAACGAGCATGAAGTAACGATTTTGTTCTCCGATTTAAGCGTTTCCGAAGCGCTGCGCAAATATCCGAACAAGCTGTTCATTACGGAAGGCAGCCGTGGCGTCCGTTATTTCGACGGCGAAAAGGAAGTGCTCGTGCCTTCTTATAAAGTGGAGGCGGTGGATACGACGGGCGCCGGAGATACGTTTAACGCCGCGTTTGCCGTCGCTCTGGCCGAAGGAAAACCGATTTACGACAGCGTGCGTTTCGCCAACCGGGCCGCTTCCCTGTCGGTCACGAAATTCGGGGCCCAAGGCGGCATGCCTTATCGCGAAGAAGTGGAGGCGCAATTGTAACATGAAAAAGCAAGGCATCTTGAACAGTCACATTTCAAAAATTTTGGCCGACCTGGGCCATACCGACACGATCGTGATCGCCGACGTGGGGCTTCCCGTTCCCGACGGCGTCCCCAAAATCGATCTGGCGCTGACGCTCGGCTCGCCAAGTTTCGAGGAAACCGTTAATGCGGTCGCATCCGACATGGAAATCGAAAAAATCGTCATCGCGGAGGAAATCGGGACCGATAATCCCGAAGCGTTCCATTATATAGAAAACAAATTCGCCGGCTGCGCCATCGAGCATTGCCCGCACGAGGAATTTAAGGAGCGGACCCGGAAAGCGAAAGCCGTCATCCGGACCGGCGAGGCAAAGCCGTTTGCGAACGTCATTTTGCAGGCAGGCGTTTATTTCGGCTAAAAAAGCCTGGAGCTTGGCTTCCGGACGCGGGGCGTTGCGAAGCCGTTCAGGAAGCCTTGCCCCGCAAAATTAAGCTAATGCTTACGAAGCAAGTTTTTGCTTCGCAAAAACTAAGCCTATGCTTACGAAGCAGTTTTTGCTTCGCAAAAACTTTAAGGAGGAGCCCTTATGCAGATCCAAATGAAAGGTATCCATAAAGCCTTCGGCAGCAACCAAGTGCTGTCCGGCGTCGACTTCGACCTGCGCGAAGGCGAGGTTCACGCCCTGATGGGGGAAAACGGTGCCGGCAAATCCACCCTGATGAACATTCTTACCGGGCTGCATGCCAGAGACGAGGGAACGATCCTCATCGACGGCAAGGAGACGTATTTCACGAATCCGAAAGAAGCGGAACGGCAGGGAATCGCTTTTATCCACCAGGAGCTGAACGTTTGGCCGGATATGACGGTGCTTGACAACCTGTTTATCGGCAGGGAAATGTCATCTCCGGTCGGATTTCTAAAATATAAAGAGATGAAGGCGCTTGCCAAGAAGCAGTTTCAAAGACTTGCCGTCGACATTCCGCTCAACGTTGAAGCGGGCGAATGCTCGGTCGGCCAACAGCAAATGATCGAAATCGCTAAGGCGCTGCTTTCCGAAGCCAAGGTCATTATCATGGACGAGCCGACGTCCGCGTTGACGGAACGGGAGATCCAGAAGCTGTTCGAAGTGATCGCATCCCTGAAAAAAGATGGTGTTTCCATCGTTTATATTTCGCACCGGATGGAGGAAATATTCACCATCTGCGACCGAATTACGGTCATGCGCGACGGGAAAACGGTGGATACGAAAAATATTCCGGATACGAACTTCGACGAAGTCGTGAAAAAAATGGTCGGCAGAGAGCTGACCGAACGGTTCCCGGCAAGAAATCCGAATCCGGGCGAGGTCGTGCTCGAAGTGGAGCATGCCACGCGCAAAGGATTGTTCCAGGACGTCAGCTTCCAGGTCCGCGAAGGCGAAATCGTCGGCTTCTCGGGACTTATGGGTTCGGGACGAACCGAAATCATGAGGGCATTGTTCGGGTTGGACCGCCTCGACAGCGGCGAAATCCGGATGTTCGGCAAAAAAGCGGTGATCCGCAAACCGGTGGACGCCGTGAAGCTGGGGATCGGTTTTATTACGGAAGACCGCAAGGACGAAGGGCTGGTGCTTGATTTCTCCGTACGCGAAAATATGGTGCTGCCGAGCTTGAGCGGGTTTACGACCAAAGGTCTCATATCCTCGCAAAAAGAGAGCGCCTTCGTGGATGCGCTGATCAAGCGGCTGCAGATCAAAACGCACTCGCGGGAAACGGCGGCAGGAAACCTGTCCGGCGGGAACCAGCAAAAGGTCGTCATCGCCAAATGGGTGGGCATCGGACCGCGGCTCCTAATTTTGGATGAACCGACCCGGGGCGTCGATGTCGGCGCCAAACGCGAAATTTACCAGTTGATGAATGAACTCACCGGACATGGCGTCGCCATCATCATGGTGTCCTCCGAACTGCCGGAAGTGCTCGGCATGAGCGACCGGATCGTGGTGGTTCACGAGGGACATATCACGGGAGAACTGAGCAAAGACGAAGCAACGCAGGAAAAAATTATGACGCTGGCTACAGGGGGACAGTAACATGACAACACTTAATGAAGCAAAAACGGCCAAAGGCTTCCAGTTTTCGCAAATCACGCAAAAGCTCGGGCCGCTGCTGGGCCTGATCATTCTCATCATTATCGTATCGGTTCTGAATCCAAGCTTTTTGGAACCGCTTAACATTCTTAACCTGCTGCGGCAGGTATCGATTAACGCCTTGATCGCATTCGGCATGACGTTCGTCATTTTGACAGGCGGAATCGATTTGTCCGTCGGCTCCATTCTGGCGCTGTCCAGCGCCTTCGTCGCCAATATGCTCGTGGCCGGCTTTGATCCGGTTTTGGCCATCATTATCGGCTGTTTGCTTGGCGGCGTCATGGGCATGATCAACGGCATCATGATTACGAAAGGGAAGATGGCGCCGTTTATCGCCACGCTGGCGACGATGACGATTTTCAGAGGACTTACGCTAGTTTACACGGACGGCAACCCGATCACCGGTCTGGGCGACAGCATGACATTCCAGCTGTTCGGCCGCGGTTACCAATTCGGCATTCCGGTTCCGGCCATTACGATGATCATTACTTTCGCGATTCTGTGGATCGTGCTTCATAAAACGGCTTTCGGCCGCAAAACGTATGCCATCGGCGGCAATGAAAAAGCGGCCATCGTATCCGGCATTAAGGTATCCCGCGTTAAAATCATGATTTACTCTTTGGCTGGCCTGCTTTCGGCTTTGGCGGGCGCGATTTTGACTTCCCGTCTGAATTCGGCGCAGCCGACGGCCGGTACCTCTTACGAACTGGACGCCATCGCGGCTGTCGTTCTGGGCGGGACAAGCCTTTCCGGCGGACGCGGACGCATCGTGGGCACGCTCATCGGCGCGCTCATTATCGGAACTTTGAACAACGGTCTGAACCTGCTCGGCGTATCGTCCTTCTATCAGATGGTGGTCAAAGGGATCGTCATCGTGATCGCCGTACTCATCGACCGGAAGAAATCGGCATAAGGGAGAGAATCATATGAAAAAGCTAACGTTAATCCTGGCGGCGTTTCTGCTGATATTGACCACGGGCTGTTCCCTGGAACCGCCGGGCTGGGCTAAACCCAAAACCGGCGGAGATTTGAAGCATATCAAAATCGGCCTGTCCGTCTCCACGCTCAACAACCCGTTTTTCGTATCCTTGAAGGACGGCGTCGTGGCCGAAGCGAAAAAACACGGCATGGAAACGATCGTCGTCGACGCGCAAAACGACTCGGCGAAACAAAGCAACGACGTGGATGACCTGATGCAAAAAGGCGTCAACGTCCTACTGATCAACCCGACGGATTCCGCCGCGATCTCGACGGTGGTGCAGTCGGCCAACAGTTTGGGCATTCCGGTCATCACGCTGGACCGTTCCGCAGACAAAGGGGACGTGAAAGCCCTGGTCGCATCGGATAACGTGAAGGGCGGACGGATGGCCGCCGAATTTATCGAAAAAACGGTCGGCAAAGGCGCGAAGGTCGTCGAACTCGAAGGCGTCGCCGGGGCATCCGCGACCCGCGAACGCGGCAAAGGCTTCCATGAAGTCGCGGACAAGGACCTGAACGTGGTCGCCAAACAAACGGCGGACTTTGACCGGACCAAAGGTTTGAACGTCATGGAAAACCTGCTGCAGGCTCATCCTGAAGTGCAGGCGGTTTTCGCCCATAACGACGAAATGGCGCTTGGCGCAATCGAAGCGATCCAAAGCTCCGGCAAAAATATCCCGGTCGTCGGCTTCGACGGCAACGAGGATGCGCTGAAATCGATCAAGGACGGAAAACTGACCGCCACGGTGGCGCAGCAGCCGGATCTGATCGGCCAGATGGCCGTTCAAGCCGCATACGACGTGCTTCAAGGCAAAACGGTGGAAAAATCCATTCCGGCGCCGCTGAAACTGGTGACGAAGGAATAAACGCAGCATAAAGGTTTGGAGGAGGAGAGCGCCCGCAGGGAGGTTTTCCTCCTTTTTCACCATTATCTTTGTAAGCGTATTCCCGGTTGACCTTTGCGTACATATGAGCTAACCTTGAACACGTCCGTGTGGACAGGTTCCAGATCGAATGCAATTGAGAAATCATCGAATTCTAGGGGGAAACAAAATGGCAAAAATTCCTGTGATCCTAAGCACCGATCCGGGCATCGACGATGCGGCGGCGCTCGGAGTGGCCTTTTATCGAAACGAATTGGATATCCGATTAATCACCACGCTGCACGGAAACGTGGATATCGGCAAAACGACGGCAAACACGCTGAAGATCCTTGATTTTTTTGGAAAACAGATACCGGTGGCCCGCGGCATGGAAACGCCGCTCGTCATCGCCCCGGTCAGCACCGACGTGCACGGGGAGTCCGGCATGGACGGGTACGATTTTCCCGAAAGCACGCAGCAGGTCGTGCCTGAGCATGCCGTCGAAGCGATGCGCTCCTTGCTTGAAGCTTCGGACGAAAAAATGACGCTGGTGTCGATCGGGCCTTTGACCAACGTGGCCGTCCTGCTGCTGATGTACCCTCAGGTAAAAAACAAAATCGAACGCATCGTATTCATGGGCGGATCGCTATGCGGCGGGAACGTGACCAGCGCGGCCGAATTCAACATTTGGGCCGATCCGCACGCCGCCAAAATCGTATTCGAATCGGGACTGGACCTGGTCATGATCGGTTTGGACGTTACCCAAAAAGCGTTGATCGGAGGCACCGAACTGGCAAAACACAGCAACAAATCGGCCGAAATGTTCGCCGCTACCTTCGGTCATTACCGGGACGGCGATATGGAACATGGGGTCATGATGCATGACATGTGCGCCATTACCTACATCACGAACCCGGAAATATTCAAGGTCGAGCCGAAATGCGTAAAAGTCGTGACCGAAGGGCCGGCCATCGGCATGACGATGGAAGTCCATGGCGAGCCGAACCTTCAGGCAGCGACGGGGATTGACCAGGAAGCGTTCCGGAATTGGTTTATGGGGACGTTGGAGCGCATGATCTGATTACTCTTGGAACATCATTAATTCTGGTCCATTTCAAGCAGGACCCCGGGCCGTCCAGCAGATCCATTGGATCATGGACGGCTTTTGCTGTTTTGGATGCTTACGCTCTTGCCCATATCAAATGAATGATGCCGCCCCAATGTCGCTCCATGCGTTCGACCCGGAGCCCCGAATCCAGCACCAACCGTTCGATATCCCGGTTCCAGTGGCACCCGGACATGCGGCGGGCAACGGGGTTCACCAGCCGCTGCGCCGATTTTAAGAAGGGATTGTTTCCAAGCCCGTGTTCCATCAAATAAATCCTGCCGTCAGGTTTGCACCATTTCCTCATTTTCCCCAGAACCTTGGCAGGATCATCGTAACCGCATAACGACAGGGTCGAGACGATGCAGTCAAAAGAATCCGGAGGAAAGTCGAGGGTTTCTATGTCGCTTTCCGCCAAATCGACTTCGATGTGCAGCTCTTCCGCAATCCGGCGCGCCCTTTGCAGCATCATCGGACTGAAATCGACGGCCGTCAGCCGCATATGATCCATATCGTAAAATGGAAAATTGGCTCCGGCCCCGACGGCGATTTCCAGCACGTTCCCCGAAACGCCCTGCAGCAGCTTTTTCCGCCATTCGCCCAACATCCGCTTCCGCGTGTTTTGTTCGTACATCGCCGATTGCTTGTCAAACTTGCGGATTAATTTTTGCTTTTCCAAAAGCAACGCCTCCTATGTGCCGTCCGTGGCCTTTTTCATTGCCTGAAAGACCCCTGCGGCATATAACGGGCCTTTCATCGAAAGCTTCGTCATGATGAGCGCCAATTCGCGCGGCGATTCCTTTCTCCCTTGCGCGAGCCATTCCTGGATGATGCCCAAATGCGCGGAACTGATGTACGCCACGAGATATTCCGTCGGCACGAGGGCGTTTTCCTTTTTGATGAGGGGGACGATGTTTTTTTCGAACAGATATTTCGACATCATGGACCTTACTAGCGAATGGAAGGCCGGGTCCCCTTTAGGCCCCAGGATCGTCTTTAAAAAATCGGCCTGGCCGTTCATGTATTCGATCAATTCGACGATTTGGGGGACGGGTTCATCCTTTGCAAGCAGCTCATCCAGATTAAACGGGCGGATCGTTCGAATGATCGCGACCATGCCTTCAATCAGTTCCTGTTCGCTTTGTTCCAGCAGGTCGTATTTGTCGCGGTAGTGGAGATAAAACGTCCCGCGGTTGATGTTCGCCCGGGCCGTGATGTCTTTAACGGTTAACGCTTCGAATCCTTTCTCCTCGATGAGTGCCGTCAGGGCGTCGCGAATGACCGCTTTCGTGCGGACGACCCGCCGGTCCGTCGATTCGTTCAAATCGATTCCCTCCTTTATAATGAACACTTTTAGCGAACCTGCCGTTTAAGGGTCACATTCCGTATTTCTGTTTATTGAGGGTTCGGTATGCCCTGATTATAATAAAGGCGTGCAAGATAATCAACGCGATGTTCATTATCTGAGGGAGGTTTTTCCCCATGGAAACCACTATAAGTGTACGCCAGGTCAGCAAAAGCTTCGGAAAAAAGACCGTCCTGTCCGAAGTGAACTTGAACATGGAGCAAGGGCAAATTTATGGTCTGATCGGGCCTTCGGGGGCCGGAAAAACGACGCTGATCAAAATGATGGTCGGCATGGATGTGCCGGACGAAGGGGCGGTGAATATTCTCGGGACGAAGATGCCCAACCTTACCATGCTTCAGCATATCGGCTATATGGCTCAATCGGATGCGCTGTACGGCGAACTGACGGGCGAAGAGAACCTGAAGTTTTTTGCTTCGATGTTCAAGATGGGCAAAGCGGAGCAAAAGCAGCGGATAAGCTATGCGGCCGATCTCGTGAACCTGTCCCAAGAGCTCGGCAAAAAAGTATCGGCCTATTCCGGCGGGATGAAACGCAGGTTGTCGCTGGCGATTGCCCTGGTTCATGACCCTTCGGTCCTGATCCTGGATGAACCGACCGTAGGGATCGATCCTGAACTGAGACAATCGATTTGGCAGGAGCTGACTCGGCTGAGATCCTCCGAACGGAAGACGATCGTCGTGACGACGCATGTCATGGACGAAGCGGAAAAATGCGATCGGCTGGCGATGGTGCGAAATGGCAGCATTTTGACGGAAGGCACGCCGGAGCAGCTTAAACGGCAGTACAACGCCGCCGGCTTGGAAGACGTGTTTCTGTTGGCAGGGGGTGCCCGTCCATGAGAATCCGGGCGCTTGTCCGAAGAATCTGCGAGCAGCTGCTCCGGGATAAACGAACGCTCGCGCTGCTGTTTTTGGCCCCGTTGCTCGTATTGTCTTTGGTGAATTATTTGTTTCAGCATACCGGGGGCGGCTCCGACGTAAAAATCGGCGCGGTCAACGTGGATGCGCAAATCGTCGAATCGATGAAAAATCAGGGCATGGCCGTGATTTCTTATGATCACACCGATAAGGATACGTTGGAAAAAGATAAGCTGGACGCCGTGATGGTGATGAAGGATCGGGCGATCCACCTGATTTTGAAAAATACCGATCCGTCCGTTTCCAAAGCGATCCGGATGAAAATCAGTCAGGCGGCCGTCTCGCTTGCCGAAGCCGCTTTGCAGAAAGGAAAGGCTGCGGCGCCGCATGTAGCCATGACGACGGAATATGTTTATGGCGGCGCGGATACGAACTATTTTGATACGCTCAGTCCCATCCTGATCGGATTTTTTGTCTTCTTTTTTGTGTTTCTCATTGCGGGTATCGGACTGCTGCGGGAACGCACGTCGGGAACTTTGGAACGCCTGATGGCCACCCCGGTGCGCCCGGGTGAGGTTATCGCCGGTTATTTGGCGGGATATGGCATGTTTGCGTTTCTGCAAACGGTCATCGTCGTTTTGTTCGGTACGCTGGTGCTTGGCATCCCTCTGGCAGGTTCCATCTGGTACGTGCTGCTGGTCAATCTGCTTCTGGCATTCGTGGCGCTTTCGCTTGGCATCTTGCTCTCGGCTTTCGCGGCTTCGGAGTTCCAGATGGTGCAGTTCATTCCGATCGTCATCATTCCGCAGGTTTTCTTTGCAGGCATCTTTCCGCTGGACGGAATGGCCTCGTGGGTTCAAGCCGTTGCCAGGATCATGCCGCTTTATTACGCGGCCGATGCGCTGAAAAGCGTGATGTACAAAGGTCTCGGGTTTGGCGAAATCGCGGTGGATGTTGGAGTGCTGCTTTTGTTTGCGGCGTTGTTCATCGGTTTAAACCTGAGGCGGCTAGCATTCCTATATAGAAAATGACGGCGGGCTGTCCGGCGTTCCGAACGCCTGCGGAGGGATTCTGGTCGGAACGGTGGTTCGCGCGCAACGATTTCATCTGTTGACATCAAGGAAGTTCAAATATATACTGTTGAGGAAATTTCTGGACGATGCGTTCCGGCGAATTTTTAATTGAAAGTTTCTACATTTTGATAGGGGTGGTCTGATGAAGAACACAAGGATTGGGGCAAAATTTATCGCAGGGGATCGCGCCTACTAGCCCAAAAACCAGCGTTTTCCCCTCAAAAAAGGGGTACCGAGTTGAATCATCGATTTCTGCAGTCAGACCATGAACTTATGGAAGTCCAGGCCAACGTCCTTTTTAACCACAATGAGGATGGCCGCATGACCACGATAAACGAACCAAGCGCGAAGAGCGCACCCCGTTTTTTCATGGGGATCACCAAGCAAGGTCTTGTTGTAAGGTACCATGAAACAGTGGATGAAGACGTTACAAACGAACTGGAACGGTTTGTCGAAAAAGCGCCGTGGTTGCACGCTCCAAATCGGGTTAATATAGCTGATATTATACGTATTTTAAGTAAGGACGGCCCCGTGGAACATGTCTACCTGGGACCGGCTTACGTATTCCCTGACATGAGAGGGCGTTCAACGCAAGCCATAAAAATCACGCAGAGGAATATCGAACTTTTAGAACCGTATTTTTCTGATTTCGTCGATGATGTGATCCTTGGACGGCCTGCTTTCGCGGTCGTACAAAATCAATCTGTCGTATCTTTGTGCAGCAGCGCCAGAAGCTCATCGATTGCTGCTGAAGCGAGTCTGCACACCGCTCCGGATTTTCGCGGCAGATCCTACGGGATGGAGGCAGCGGCAGCCTGGGCGGCCGAGATCCAAAGTGAGGGGCGGATGGCTTTATACAGCACGGCTTGGAATAATTTTGCTTCTCAAGCTGTAGCGGGTAAGTTGAAATTAAGACAGTACGGTATGGATTTGAATTTCAGCTAGGATGTTTATAACGATAATATCCCGGTTCCCTTCAATGCGGAGGCGTGCCCAGCGTCATTAAGAAAACGAGTTGCATTCATACCATTTATTATTATCATTTAATCATAGGAACAAATCACGGATTCCACATTCAATTGTAAAAGGAGAATGCCCTCGTTGGATCGAAACCGATTTTCAAATATTGCCCACAGAAACCATGCATTTAGTAACCCAGTCAACGAAACGAAGATGATGAACGTCATACGAATGATACCTCTGAATCCACAAGATAAGGTGCTGGACATTGGGGCAGGGAAGTGTGAACTGCTAATCCGTCTGGTGGAAAATTACAAAATTTCAGGGGTCGCTATTGAATTATACGGTGGAGCTATTGACGAAGCAAAAAAGAAAGCGAGCAGCAGAATACCTGATGGCAGCATAGAGTTTATTATCGGTGACGCCGGTGCAGCCGTCGGAAATTTTGAACAAGAGGAATTTAAATTAGCCGTTTGCATTGGTTCTACGCATGCCTTGGGCGGACTGGAATCCACTCTGCAACACATGAAACGTCTTGTGAAAAAAGACGGGTACATCTTCATCGGTGAGGGATACTGGAAACAGCGTCCAAGTGCGGAATATCTGCAGGCGCTGGGTGGAGCATCGGAAACGGATTTGAAAAGCCATGCAGACAATGTCAAGGTTGCCGAGGAATTGGGATTGATTCCGCTTTGGTCCTATGTGGCGGACGAAAATGATTGGGATGAATACGAATGGCTCTATTCCTCATCGATCGAAAATTATTGCCATGAACACCCGGATGATCCCGACCGGGATGCCATGCTGGAACGAATCCGGTCATGGAGGAGAACCTATTTGCAGTGGGGGCGGGATACCCTGGGCTTTGGAATATACTTATTCCGAAAATAGGGTTCCATCTAGAGCATAATTTCTCCTTCTCCGGTAAAAATAAGCTTGACTATGAAGAAGGAGGATGCAGCAAAAATGCCTTTAGTTCCTTACGAGCCCTTCCGCCATCTCGATCAAATGAGACGGGAGATGGACCATTTTTTGAATGCGGATTTCCCGGCCTTCCGGAACATGCGCCAAAACCTCGGCAATTTGAGCGTGGACGTGTACGAAACCGGCAGCGAGGTTGTTGCCGTATGCGACATCCCGGGTCTTGAAAAGAAAGAGGACGTAGACATCGACATTGAACGGAATATGCTGTCGATCAGCGGCACGATCAACCGGACGAACGAAATTAAGGAAGAGCATATGCACCGCCAGGAACGTTACGTGGGCCGTTTTCACCGCATGGTGACGCTGCCGGCGAACGTTTCCTCCGACGACGTCAAAGCTTCCTACAAAAACGGCGTGCTGGAAATCCACATGAAAAAACAAGGGGATGCCCGCAAAAAGATCGACGTCGAGTTTCATTGATGGTCTAACAGGCGATGGGCGCATGACGTCCGTGGTTATAGAAAGGTACAATCCTATTAAGGGTTGTGCCTTTTTTTGTTGGAACATAAAAAATCGGAATCAGGCTGTGACCGATCGATCGGAAGCCGCATCTAATTATCGGAATGAAAATAAGAAAGGGGGACGCCCCGTTTGAACATAGATGTGAACGAATCCGAGGTCCTTCGCGCGCAAAAAGGGGATAAGGAAGCTTTTATATCCATAATGAAGGGGGTGGAGCTGCGAATGTACAACATTGCCAAGTCCATTGTCAGACAGGACGAGGACTGCGCGGACGCCATGCAAGAAACCGCCCTGAAGGCTTACCGGGCGCTGCCGACATTGCAAAATCCCCGGTTCTTTAATACTTGGGTTTGCCGGATCCTAATCAATGAGTGCAACACGCTTTTACGCAAAAAAAGCAAGACGGTCTCGATGGCGGAGCCGCCGCAGGCCGCATACGTTCCTCCAGTCGAGGATCTCCGCATGGATTTGCGCGATGCCGTCGATCGGTTGGAGGAAACGCAGCGAATGATCGTGATTTTATATTATTTTGAGGATATGACGATTCAGCAAATTGCGGACATGCTGGACATGTCGGCAGGAGCGGTGAAAACAAGGCTTTACCGGGCGCGCATGGCGTTATCCCGCCGATTGAAGGAACCTGCAGCAAAGGAGGTGCGGCTTTGAACGGACTGGACGAAATGATGAAACAGTTGAAAGAAGATCGGGCACAGGAATTGCCGCGGTCCATTCGAGTACGGATGGATGAAGCTTACGAGAGATTGGATGACGTCGTGCAAGAGAAGCAGGGTACAGGGGAAAGGAAAAGCCTGCTCCGCAGAATCACCGTCATTTGTGCCGGAACGGCGGCTGCGGGCCTGATTCTTATCGGCTCCGGTTTTGTATCACCCGTTATGGCGCAGGCTTTGAAGCAGATCCCTTTTCTGGAAAGCGTATTTAAGCTGGCCGGGGACAAGGGCCTTCAAAAAGCCAGCGAAGCAGGGTATGCCATCGACGCCAACCAAAGCGTGACGCATAACGGGGTGACGCTCCGTTTGTCTGAAGTGGTCTACGACGGCAGCCGGCTGAACTTCGTCTTGACGAGAGAATTGGCCGGGGGCGGCGGAAGCCAAGGATCGCCCGACAGTTGGTACGAAGAAATCGTCCGATCCAGAGGGGCGGGCCATATCTTCATCGATTTTTACGTCAATGACACGTTGATCAATACCAGCATGGGATATGGCTCGGGGGGAGAGAAGGCTCCCAATTCGCTGCTGGTGCATGGACTGGATTCCCCCGGCTTGAACATCCCGGATCAGTTCGAACTTAAACTCGTGATCCATTTTTTGAATGATAGCGTGCCGTACGAGTTTAACGTTCCGGTCCAAAAAACGAACGACAGCATCGTGCTTACGCCTGATGAGACGAAGGTGTTTGATCATATTCATATGAAAGTAGCCAAATTGGCAATTTCGCCGGTGACGACCCGGCTGGAAATGGAGATTAAGGGAGAACTGGGACAGGATATCAAGGAAATTGCAGAGTCCATTCCGGATCAGTACAAGGTGTCCGGTTTTATCGATATTTCCTACGACCTGGCCGACGAAAAGGGGCGGCTTCAAAAAAACCTCGGTGCAAACGGCTCCGGAGAAGGTGATCATTATTTATTTTCGTCCAGCTACGAACCGTTTGAATCGATCCCGGAATCCGTTACCGTCAAGCCATATATTTACCGGAACGGGGAGAAGCAGTACATTTCTGAACTGGAGTTTAGGATTCCGGTGAAATAAAGGCAGTATATGGGACAGCAGCAATGACATTGTTTATACGGATCGAATCATTCAGGAGTAACGATAGATTTCTAATGATTCCTATCAAGAAGAATACCTGCGAATTCGAAAAAACAAACGAAGGATAAGCTCCTAGTGATCGGATGGATGCAAACATTCCATATAAAAAATGATGAAAAATTGGCGCCGATGAAAGGCGCTTTTTTCTTTTTCCTGATACAACACCTGCTTGAAGGAGATAATCTATTCCCAGGGACAGGTTCGGCACAATATACACAGAATGGCAAAAAAATTACACCCCAAGCCATTTTCATATATAATGAAAAAAGAGAA
The DNA here is from genome assembly GCF_057546105.1 of Paenibacillus sp. YAE3. Taxonomy (NCBI): domain Bacteria; kingdom Bacillati; phylum Bacillota; class Bacilli; order Caryophanales; family Paenibacillaceae; genus Paenibacillus; species Paenibacillus sp. YAE3. The sequence goes on from NZ_BAAIYF010000017.1 coordinate 66,737, forward strand.
CAAATATTCTGTGAAATGGTGATGCATGGTTTCATGAATTCAAATCAAAAGCCTTTGGATTTTGCGGAAATCGACTTGAGCGCGCCTGCGAATGGAGAAAACGGCCCTATACGCGAGTTGAGCATTCCGGAGAGGAAGGAGCAACCGGCGGAAGGGAAGCTCCCTTTTGTTGCGGCTCTATCGAAGGAAAAACGTTTTGTGCAGCAGGCTCAGGCGATGGCGGAGCGGACGGGGGAGCAGGCGCCTTTTGTCCCGTTCATGAGCTACTGGCCGACGTACGAGCAGATGAACGAATCGCAGCGGCGCTGGTATTTTTACTGGAGGAGCGAAGTCCGCAGCGGACGTTTTCCTTACACGGACCTGTCCTATATTTTCGTCTGCCTGTACGAGCTGATTCATGGCGTCGGATGGGAGCGGCCGCGGCAGGGATATGAGCAGATGATGAACCTTTGGGATGCCTATGGAAACCGATATCCGAAGCTGAATCAGTATCTGGCCGAGTGGGTATGCGACTTCGTGCTGGTGCATCGGCTGGACGTCCCGCTGATCGACATTCTCGCAAGGTCCGGTCAGGCTTGGGCCGGAGAACTGTTTGACCTGGAACTGGAAAGGTTGATGGGCGAAAATCCCGCTTTACTGACGTTGGACCAGATTTTGACGCTGTCGGATTACGATGCGCGGCGAAGCAAATTTTATGCGGAAGAGGGCCGCGGATTGTTGGAGGAATACACGCCTCAGGTCATCGCGCTGGTCCACTCCTATCTGCAAAAAACGACGGGAAAAGGCCTCGTGGACACCTTTTATAAGGGGACGGGCAAAAAGATCGAGCGGTATTTGTTCCGCAGCAGCGTGTACGATGCCGAAACGTACGGAAGGACATTTCCGATGCGGATCCTTGAGATCCGAAAATGCCCGCCGTTACGCTACTACGTCACGCAGCTGGTGAGGTGCGCCGAAAACAAGCTGCGGGAGCTGACGGGTTTTAAAGGACGCTTGCGGGGAGTCACGTTAAAAAGCGAAACGGAGACGTTGATCCGGCGGTTTTTGGACAAGGAATTTGCCGCCAAAAAGCTTTCCGTCCCGGCCGTATCCATTGATACGCAGAAACTGGCCATGCTGCAAAAAGACAGCGAAGAAGTGCGGAGCATGCTGACGATCGAGGAATGGGACGAACCGGCGCATGAACGGAATGAGGAAGAAAATATTCCCGTGCCGCCAACGGATCTTGCCGAACATGATCATGCCGAACATAGCGGGCCAGAGGAAGGTTTTGAACGGGAAAGCAGCAGCGAACGAGTCCCCGAGAGACCTGCAATGGATCAACAACGATTTGCATGGGATACGTCTTTATTGGACGAGGAATGGACCTCGTTTTCGGAGCAACTGGGACCAGCCCATTTGGAGGTCCTATATGCATTAAAATCTCGAATGCCATACAGCGAGCTTGAGCGGATCGCTGAAACTTACGGATCGATGCCGGCGCTGCTGATCGACGAAATAAACCAAGCCGCGATGGAAACGATCGGCGATCTCGTGATCGACGGCGACGACGTTGCGGAAGAATATAACGGATATCTGGAAGCGTTGAAGAAAGCGTAATTGTTTAAGGGGTGGAAACATGATGGATTTGAAAATACCAAAAAGGCTGACGACCGCGCTCGTCAATTCCTTGACGGCGGGCGTCGTGCCGCGTGTCGGGCTGGAGCATATCGCGGTGGGAAGGAAGCCGGAAGTAGAGGCGCTGCTGCGGGATATGGACAACATTGCCGAAGGCGGCGCCGCCATGAAGCTGATTACCGGGCGTTACGGAAGCGGGAAAAGCTTTTTGCTGCAAACGATCCGCAACTACGCGCTGGACCGGGAATTCGTGACGGCGGACGCGGATTTGTCTCCGGAGCGCAGACTCGTCGGCACGAAAGGGCAAGGGCTTGCAACGTACCGCGAGCTGATGACCCACTTGTCCACGAAGACCCGGCCGGACGGCGGAGCGCTCGAAGCGATACTCCAAAAATGGATTTTGGCGATTCAACAGGAGGCGATGCAGGCCGGCGGTTTGCGCGCGGACGATCCGGCGCTTGCCCAAGAGGTGGAGCAGCGGATTTTTGCGGTGACATCACACATGCACAATTTGGTGCACGGTTTCGATTTTGCCAAAGTGCTTGCGGCTTATTGGAACGGATACAAGCTTGGGGAGGACGAGAAAAAGCAGGCGGCGCTGCGCTGGCTTCGGGGAGAGTACCCGAACAAAACCGAGGCGAGAAAAGAACTCGACGTGGCCGTGATCATCGATGACGATACCTGGTACGATTATATCAAGCTGTGGTCGGAATTTGTGGCGAAAATCGGCTACAAAGGGCTGCTGCTGTTCATTGACGAAGGCGTCAATCTGTATAAAATATCGAACAGCGTTTCCCGGACAAGCAATTATGAGAAGCTGCTGACGATGTTTAATGACACGATGCAGGGCAAAGCCGAGCATTTGGGCATCTTCCTGGGAGGGACGCCGCAATTCGTCGAGGACGAACGCCGCGGATTATTCAGTTATGAGGCGCTGCGTTCGCGCTTGGTGGAAGGAAGGTTTGCCGGAAACGGGTACCGGAACTACACCGGGCCGATTTTGAAGCTGGAAATGCTGTCGCATGAGGAGATTTTGATTTTGCTGCAAAAGCTGCTGCGAATTCACGGGCTGCATTTCGGTTATGCCCGGGTTTTGACCGACGCGGATTTGATTCAATTCATGGAAACGGCCGTGGGGCGGCTGGGGGCGGACGAGCTGCTGACCCCGCGCGAAGTGGTGCGCGACTTCATGGATTTGCTGCATACGCTGCATCAAAATCCGGATGCCTCGTTCAGCCGGCTGCTGGGCGAGCGGATGGCCGCGCCTGCGGCGGCGGGCCGGGAACAAGACGATTTGGACGATTTTTTGGCGGAGTTTGAATTATGAGCGGCGGCGCGAGCCATATCTTCTACCGTTTGGCTCCGTTCATTCAGGAGTTCATCTACCGGAAACGATGGGACACGCTGCGGCCGGCGCAGGTTGAAGCGCTTAACATCTGCATGAATTCCGACCATCATATGCTGATCGCCGCCGGGACGGCGTCGGGCAAAACGGAAGCGGCTTTTTTTCCGGCTTTGACCGAGCTGCACGAACGCCCGTCCGCTTCCGTCGGGATTTTGTACATAGGTCCCCTCAAAGCGCTGATCAACGACCAGTTTGAACGGATCAAGGAGCTGCTAAGGGACGGCAACATTCCGGTATGGCATTGGCACGGCGACGTGTCGCAGACGGAGAAAACCAAACTGATGCGGAATCCTTCGGGAGTGCTGCAAATTACGCCCGAATCGCTGGAAGGATTGCTGATGAACCGACCGAACGCGATCCCCGCCTTGTTCCATGATCTTCGGTATATCATCATTGACGAGGTTCATGCTTTTATGGGAGCGGACCGCGGGATTCAGGTGCTCAGCCAAATCGCCCGGATCGAAAAAATGACCGGCTGCTCGCCAAGACGCGTAGGTTTGTCTGCGACGTTAAGCGACTACGAGGCGGCGAAGGCATGGCTTGGGGCAGGCGGGAGCCGGCCGGTGGAGGCCGTTTCGGTGCCTGGCGGACGCAAGCTTCGGCTGCGCGTGGAGCATTTTTCGTTTCCGGACGCCCGGGACGAGGAGCAGGCAGAGCATTTGCAAAACGCGCGCAAAGCCTACTATAACTTCGTCTACGACAGCACCCATTTGAAAAAAGCGCTCATTTTTACGAACAGCCGATCGGATGCTGAACTCACGACGCTGGAGCTGCGAAGGGTGGCAGCCCAGCGCCATCAGCCGGACGTCTTCCACGTGCATCACGGCAGCATCTCCGCCATGCTGCGCGAGGAAGCGGAAGCCGCGCTGAAAAACGGGCCAGGTCCGGCCGTGGCCGCAGCCACGCTGACGTTGGAGCTGGGCATCGACCTCGGCGAACTCGAGCGCGTGGTGCAGCTTGGCGCTCCTTACAGCGCTTCGAGCTTCGTGCAGCGGCTGGGGCGCTCCGGCCGCCGGAACGACGCGCCATCGGAGATGTTGTTTGTATGCCCGGAAGAGGAAGACGAAGACGCGCCGCTGCCGGCCCGAATGCCTTGGACGCTGCTGCGCGCCATCGCCGTGATCGAGCTGTATGTCCGCGACCGGTGGGTGGAGCCGCTGGACATCCGGAAAATGCCGATCGGGCTTTTATACCACCAGACGATGAGCGTCCTGAAAAGCATGGGGGAAGCAACGCCGGCCGAACTGGCGGCATACGTGCTTTCGCTGCCATCGTTCAAGCAAATTCCGGCCGCTGCGTATAAAACGTTTTTGAATTATTTGCTGCAAACCGACCATGTGCAGTGGACGGAACAGCAAAGTTTGATCATCGGCCTGACGGGAGAAAAAATCGTCAACAATTTCCGTTTTTATGCCGTATTCAAGGATGACGAGGAGCATGCGGTCTACAACGGCACGGAGGAAATCGGCTCGATTACGACGGTGCCGCCGCCGGGGTATTGTTTTTCATTGGCGGGAAAATTGTGGAAAGTAACCGAAGTCGATACGAAGCATAAAGCCGTCTATGTCAAAGCGGCGCTGGGCAAGGTCGATACGCTGTGGCTTGGCGGCGGAGGGGATATTCATACGCTGGTCGTGCGGAAAATGCGCGAAGTGCTGGCGGACACCGCCATTTATTCGTACCTGTCGCCGCAGGCCGTAAACCGGTTGGAACGGGCGCGCAGGCTGGCGAAAGAAAGCGGGCTGCTGAAGTCGCCCGTCATCCCGGCCGGCGGCGACTCGCTGTTCGTATTGCCGTGGATCGGCAGCAAGCAATTCAGGACGTTGGAACGGCTGCTCAAAAACAATCTTGCCGAGCGCCTGTCGCTGCGTTCAATCGTGCCGATGGAGCCTTATTATTTTGTCGTTGCCGGACAAGCGGACAGCCGGACGTTATTGGAGCAGATTCTACAGGAATGCGCGTCCTGCACGGATCCGTTGCTGCTGCTCGGGCCTGATGAAGCACCCTATTTGGGAAAATACGACGAATTCGTTTCGCCTGAGCTGGTACGCATGGCTTTTGCGGTCGACGGGCTTGACGTCGAAGGACTCAAGCAGGGCTTGAGCGAAGTGTTGGAGCGATGAAAAAAATAGAAGCGTCAAGTTATGCATCCATGGGAAAGTCCGTCAAGCCGGGTTTTCCTTTTTTTCTTATAGCTCCGTCGGAAGGAAGCTGGAAACCCGCGAAAATGATCACTCAAGCACTGCTTTATATATCCAGCCGCTTTTCGCAGGTACACTAACGTTGTAAAAACCTTAAAGGAGTGAGCGCATGTTTAACATGGTCAAAATCGGCAGGAACATCGCCCGGCTGAGAAAAGAAAAAGGGATGACGCAAATGGAGATGGCGGACCGGATGGGGATCAGCTATCAGGCCGTCAGCAATTGGGAACGCGGCGAAACGTTGCCGGATATTTCGAAGCTGCCGGAGCTGGCGGACATATTCGAGGTCAGCATCGATCAAATTTTGGACAATCAAAAGGGGGCGGACATCGTCCAAAACATTGCCCAGAACAAAACGACCGAATTTTTGCGGGAAAACGAAATTTCCGTCGAAGATTTCTCTGCCGTGATGCCCCTCTTGAAAACGGAACAAGCCGATGAAGTGTTCAGCCATATGAAACATAAGTTTAAACTTCATGATCTGTCCGCGATCGCCCCGTTCGTCAGCACGGAATTTATCGATGAATGCGCGAGAAAGGCGGCGGCTTCGGAAGGAATCGGAGCAATAAAGGAGCTTGCGCCGTTTATGAGCGATGAAGCAATTGACGAGTTTGCCAAAAAAGCGTTGGAGACAGAAGGGATCGAGGCGTTAAAGTTCATCGCGCCGTTTATGACGGACGAGGCGGTTGATGAATGCGCGAAAAAAGCGTTCGGGAACGAGGGAATCGGAGCATTAACGCCCATCGCGCCGTTTATGAGCGAAGAGGCAATGGACGAAATTGCGGAAAAAGCGTTTGAGAACGATGGAATCGGAGCGTTAACGCCCCTTGCACCGTTTATGAGCGATAAGACGCTGGACGAGTACGCAAAAAAGGCGTTTGAAATCCACGGTATCCGAGTGCTTCTGCCTGTTGCGCCGTTCATAAGCGATGAGGTTTTGGAAGCGTGCGCTCGCCAAGCATTTGAAAAAGAAGGTATGGGGGCCCTGAAGCCGATCGCACCATTTTTGGAAGAAGGGGTCATTGAAAAATGGATCCGGGCAGGGCTCGAATTTTCGTCCTAATTAGAAAGTCAAAATAGATGAACCGGAATCTGACCTTCAGCAAACCGTTTTCCAAAGGTTGTGTACCTAACCGCTTTCGGATACAATGACTTTAATTATGTTGAAAGGAGGCAAAAAGCGATGAGATCTGTATTCGCACCAGCTTGGATCGTTTTATCCGTAAAAAAATCGGGAAATTTGCATTCGACGGGATACGTCTGCCCATTTTTAAGCTGCGCTGCAATAAAATCTGCGAATACGGTGTCTGTACGTTTTTTGCCTCTCTCGTGTTAACCTGATGCGTGAATTCAAGCTGCAGCTGGTTCATGTGAAATGTTGAGCGAAAAACGTAAAACGTAAAAAAGACACCGAAACTTCGGTGTCTTTTTTTTCTTTTTGGCGTGAAAATGAAGATTCGCAAGTTTCGTTTGAACCGACAGGTTCATCGCGAGCCAAGAGGAAGGAGTGAGAAAGATTGACGAAGAAAGCAGTGGATGCAGCCTCCTAAAAAACAAAATTCTTTTTTAGGAGGCAATCCAATGGTTAAAAACAATTCAGATGAAGCACTTTTCTCACGACTCAGCCAAGGAAAAATAACACTCATCGTCATGACATTGGCATTATCCGTTCTTGTGGCGGCGATTACGGTGGATATGGTAAATCCCGCGCTCGCGGTCATCGGCGAACAACTGGGAGCTTCAAAAGCCCGGATTAGCTGGGTGGTCAGCGGCGTCGCGCTTATTTTGGCGATCGGGGTTCCTTTGTACGGAAGAATGTCGGATTTTTTCGATCTGAAAAAGCTATTTATCATTGCGGTCGGCATTCTGGCGTCCGGGAGCCTGATTTGCGCTCTCGCCCCGAATCTTATCGTTCTTGTTGCGGGGAGAATGATCCAGGGGGCCGGGATGGCGGCAATTCCCGTCCTTTCGGTCGTCGTCGTTTCGAAGGTGCTGCCGCCTGGCAAACGGGGCGGTGCCTTCGGCATCATTGCAGGCAGCATCGGGATCGGAACCGCAAGCGGACCGATTTTTGGAGGCGCCGTCGGAGAACTGTGGGGATGGCAGGCATTGTTCTGGGGCACGCTGCTGCTTTCGGTGCTTGTTATTGTCGGCACGATGTATGCGCTGCCGTCCCTTCTGCCTGCCGCCCAACAAGGAAAGCGGCGGCCGTTTGATGTTCTTGGCGGCGCGCTGCTTGGGCTGACCGCCGGGCTTCTGCTTTTTGGCGTGACTCAAGGGGAAGCAGCCGGGTTTGCTTCAGTATCGTCGTTGGGAAGTTTAGCAGGATCGGTTGCTGCTTTGATTTGCTTCGTCTGGCGTATCCATGCCGCGGATGATCCGTTCGTCCCGCCTGTTCTGTTTGCGAACCGAGTTTATGTATGCGCACTGATCGTTTCAATGTGCTCGATGTTTGCCTATTTCGCCGTGCTTGTATTCGTTCCGCTGCTGGTCGTGGAGGTGAACGGGCTTTCCCCCGGCCAGGCAGGGCTGGTGTTGCTGCCGGGAGGAGCGGCAGTCGCGGCCTTTTCTCCGGTCATTGGCCGCATGTCGGATCGGGTAGGGACGAAACGGTTGATCGTTGCCGGTGCAAGTATGATGGGCATATCAACATTCTTTTTGTCGACCTATGCTGCAGGAAAATCTCCTGTCCTTGTTTCGGTAGGCGTATTAGGGGCGGGAATTGCTTTTGCGCTGTTGAACTCCCCGGCGAATAGCGCAGCCGTCAGCGCTGTGGCGAAAGATCAGGTCGGCGCGGGAGTCGGGATCTTCCAAGGTTCGCTCTACCTTGGGGCCGGAACGGGAGCGGGGCTCATCGGAGCCGTTTTATCGGCGCGGCGGGACGCGGCGCATCCCTTTAATCCTTGGTACGGGGAGGGGGCCGGAGCTTATTCCGACGCGTTTTTCATCACGACTGCGGTCGCGGCTGTCGCCTGGATCGCCGCATGGGGGTTGCGAAACGATGGCATGAAATGATTGGATTTGTTCGCACGGTCGATCCCATTCTTTCCTTCATCTCCGGGGATTGACTGCGCATCTACCAATGATGATCAACGTTTCGGTATCTGCATTCATGAAAACAGGAACATCCGCTCTCCCGGGTGTCCCTGTTTTTACTCATATGCCGCGATCAAGTTGCGTACGGGTTGCGGGTGCAGTAATGCGGAAAAAGTAAATCTTGTGTTGTACATATGCACCATAAAAATAATCTTAAACGTGGTCAAACTTTAACGCTTTCATTATCGTCTGTAATTTTAGAAATCATGAGCCAATAAGGACGGTGACTTTTTGAATAAATTGCTTGTTCTATTTCTTTTCACCATTATTTTATTCGTTGGTTGCACGAATATAGATGATGAACATTTTCAATCCCAACCAACGCAAGCCACAAGTCAACCAACAAAAACGCCGACTCAAAGCCCTGATCGAGACCCTTCATCCTCGGATTCAGACTCTATCGTGTATACTAATAAACAATACGGGTTTCAGTTTTCTTTACCCGAAAGCTGGAAAGGTTATTCTATTGTAAAGAGTCATTGGGAAGGCAACACAATGGACAAAAACGCAAGTAAAAAGACTTCAGAAACCGGTCCAATCCTTTCGATTCGAGATCCTCGATGGACCGCGCAAACGCCAAGGCAGGATATACCCATTATGGTATTTACGTTGAGTCAGTGGGACTCTCTTCTACGAGAAGAATTTTTTATTGGTGCAGCAGCTATCAAACCGACCGAATTGGGTCAAAACGATAGATATGTTTTTGCAATTCCTGCACGTTACAATTTCGCCTTCCCATCTGGATACGAGGAAGTAGATAAGATTTTACAAAGCGGACCTCTTAAAGCTTTTAATTAACTGTTTGAGCATCGCAATTGAAAACGAATGAGCAAAAGGGCACGATCCTTCAATAAAACGGGGCGTGACAGGAGAATTTCTCCACTTGTTGTTGCGCCATGTTATAATATGCTTAGGTAAAAAATACAATACTTTGAATTTTTGTGAGTCCGAGGTGAAAAGCAGCTATGAAAAATAGAAACGTAACAGGTATGGTTCTGGTCGTCATTTATAGCCTTGTTCTTTATGGTTTTTTAATTGAAGCACCCCCTGGTGAAATTCCGAATCATCCGCGATGGGCATACTTCATGATTCCGCTTGGAGCAATTGCAATTATGGCTCTCTTCGATTTTGTGATCAAGTACGATTTCTTCAAAGACAAGAAATAGAAAAAGGAAAAAGTGAACGGACTGAAGCAGCCGGTATCACCAAAACTGCCCCCAGAGAATCTTCCACGAAAGCTTCCCGAGATCCCAACGAAAATAGCCCCCCACCAAAATGTTTCCAGACATATGATTACGCGATTGAAAATCCGGCTGGAGCAGGCAACCCTGATTTAGATCAACCACATGAACGCGAAGGACTTCGAATTCCGAATAGCGACGCTTAATATGTTAAAAAAACAACATATGAAAAATTCACAAAAGAAAAACCCGCACATACCTAGTTCATATCCACCGTACTCATCATTTCTGCGGATTTAGTTTGAATAAAGCAAACGCTAAAAAACTTACCGCCATTTTGCAAGCAGCATTTTCTTGCTCGGAGCGCCTGTCTTTAAAGGGAAGTTTGGAGTCGGACACCACCGTTTTTTGCTTCTGTTCTATACAAAAGCGGCTCGGGACGCTAGACTGATCATGGGGATCGTATATCCATATCAAAAAAGGTGGTCTTTCATGAAGCTTGAGCGTCTCATTTCCATGATCTACATGCTGCTTAATCACGAAATATTGTCGGCTTCGGCCCTTGCGGAAAAATACAACGTGTCCCAACGGACGATCTACCGCGACATCGAAACCATCTGCGCGGCGGGCATTCCGGTGGTTTCCTATCAAGGCGTGAACGGCGGTTACGGGATCATGGAAGAATATAAAATGGACAAAAGCCTGCTCGGTTCCTACGACGTGAACTCGCTCGTGACTCTTTTGCGCAGCATGTCCACGGTATTTGAGGATGAGAAAGCCGAGGAGACGATCCATAAGCTCCAAACCGTCCACCAGGACGCCAAAAAACCAAGCATGTCGCTCGATATCGGCAGCTGGCGCCCATACAACGAGACGCTTCGGATGATTCATGACGCGATTCGGCGGCAGCTTGTGGTGAAATTCGAATATGTGAGCACCAAAGGGGAGCGGGTCCAACGGGCCGTCGAACCGGTCAATCTTTTGTACAAATACGACTCCTGGTACTTGTACGGTTATTGCCGGCTGCGAAGCGACTATCGGGAATTCAAGCTGCCTCGCATCGTGTCCATGGCTGTCACGGGAGAACATTTCCAGCATCACCGCCATGAACCGAAGATCGAATCCGGTGAGCGAAAAAGCGGACCGGCCGATGCGGACGTATTCGATGTCGTGCTCCGAATCGCGCCGCCTGCCATGGCGAGGGCGCTCGATTTTTTCGTCGGCGCGGAAAAGCGCTTTGGAGAAGACGGATGCCTGGACATCATTTTGACGAACCAGCATCGCAGCAGCTTGCGTTGGCTCATTCCGATCATGCTGAGCTTCGGGGTTGGCGCGGAAGTCGTCAGTCCGCCGGAAATCCGAAAAGCGGTGAAGGAGCAATTGCAAAATATGCTCGAAAAATATCGGGAAGTATGACACGCCGTTGTCATACTTCTTTTTGTATGCTCTATTCAGGCCAAGAACGAAACCGTAATAGAAAAGAAGGAGTGGTTCTGAATATGGAGCATCAAGAAAAAAGCAGGCTGCCGGTCGTCATCGCCGCGTTACTGCTCGGCATTCTCATGGCATCGATGGACAATTCGATCGTGGCGACGGCGATGGGCAGCATCGTGGGCGAAATCGGAGGGATGGATAAGTTCGTTTGGGTCACGTCGGCCTACATGGTGGCGGAAATGGCCGGCATGCCGATTTTCGGGAAGCTGTCCGACATGTATGGACGAAAGAGGTTTTTTGTGTTCGGGATCATATTGTTTATGATCGGATCGGCCCTGTGCGGCACGGCCCAGTCCATTACCCAATTGGCGCTGTACCGGGCCGTTCAAGGCATTGGCGGCGGGGCGCTTGTGCCTATCGCTTTTACCATCATGTACGATGCCGTCCCGCTGGAGAAAAGAGGGAAGCTCGGCGGATTGTTCGGGGCCGTGTTCGGCATCTCCAGCATCTTCGGCCCGTTGGTCGGAGCTTATATTACCGAATATATCGCGTGGCAGTGGAATTTCTACATTAATTTGCCGCTCGGTTTGGCGGCGCTGCTGATGATCGCGTTATGCTACAAGGAATCCCATGAGCATTCCAAGCAGCCGATCGATTGGGCCGGCGCGTTCACCTTCCTGGGAGCCGTCGTTTGCCTCATGTTTGCGCTGGAGCTCGGCGGCAAGCAGCTGGCATGGAGTTCGCCCGAGATGTTAAGCCTGCTTGGAGGGTTCGTGCTGCTGTCGGCGGCGTTCCTGTTCGTAGAAACGAAGGCGAAGGAACCGATCATCACGTTCGGCTTGTTCAAAAATCGGATCTATACGTCCGGCATCCTGACCGGATTTTTTTGCGGCGCGGCGTTTATTGCCGCCTCTGTGTACATCCCGATCTTCATTCAGGGGGTGCTCGGCGGTTCGGCCACCAGCTCCGGCATGGTGCTGCTCCCGATGATGGTATCTTCGGTCATTACGGCTACATTGGGCGGCAGCCTGATGAACCGGATTTCCTACCGTACGATCATGGTCTCCTCGCTGCTGGTGTTAACGGCCGGCACGGCGCTGCTGACGACGCTTGGCCCGGACTCATCCCGGCTTCAAGTCACGTTTTACATGATCCTGATCGGCCTTGGCATCGGCGCTTCATTTTCGGTGCTGAGCAACGCGTGCATTCACGGCTTGTCGTACCGCCAGCGGGGATCGGCCAGCTCCACGTTTAATTTTCTCCGTTCCTTGGGCATGACGCTGGGCATCACGACGTTCGGGATGATCCAGGCCCATGCGTTTTCGGCGAAGATGGGACAGATGTTCGGCGGAGGAGCACGGGTTCCGGATGCGCTTTCCGTCAACGATCCGCACGTGTTGTTGTCGGAGCAGACGCGTGCCGGCATTCCGGCTGCGCTTTTGGATTCGATATCGGAGGCGTTGTCCTCGTCGATCGCCGCCACCTTTGGTTGGGCGCTGCTCCCGGTGCTCCTGGCATGCGCAGCCTCGCTGCTGATGGGCAAAGCCAAGCTTGATGCAAGCGCCGCGCCGGAGGTTCAAGCCGAACCGGATCGTAAGGAAGAGAAAACAGACTACGGCTATTCGACCGTGTCCTAAACCGGTGCTCCTCTGCCGCCGGATAAATTTTAAGATGTCCCAAAAAGAAAGAGCCCATGGCAATTGCCATAGGCTTCTTCTTTTTGGAGCAGGGTCTATTTGTTCCCGATCACGCGATGGATAAAATCGATGATTCCATCTTCGACGTCGTCCCGGATGTCGCGATAGTTGTGGATTTCATGGCGATAACCCGAATATACCTTGGTTTCCACCCGATGACCCGTTTCCGCGAGCCAGTTCGAGACGGCGTAGACCCCTTCCCCGTATTGGCCGACAGGATCCTGATCCCCGGCGATATTGTAAACGGGAATGGATGCCGGCACTATTTCCGCCCACTGCGTACCGACGATCGTTTCCATCATCATCACAAAATAATACAACGAACGGATATTGGGCGGCGTCGTAAAGTTGTTGAACGGATCATGGGCATGGTCGGCAACGACGTCCGGATCGCCGCAGATCCAGTCATTCGGGGTGGAGGCATTTTCGCAGCGCTCCGTCATCCAGCCCAGAAGCTTTTGCAAATAAGATGGATCGATTTCTTCTCCATTGCCCCGGTCCACCTGTTCTTTCAACATCTTCGCAAGTTCGCCCGCATTCGGAAACACGCCCGAAGTCCCGCAAAGAATCAAACCGTCGATCCCTTCTCCGTAAGCGGCGGCATAACATCTGGCGATCATGGAACCCATGCTGTGGCCAAACATGACATAGGGCAGGCCGGGATATTTCTCCTGTACCCGTTGACGGAGCGAGTGCTCATCTTCCGCCATCGTCATGTAGCCGTGTGCGCCCCAATCGCTCCAGTTGCCTGAATCGTATGCCGTTTTGCCGTGTCCCACATGATCGTCCGCCGCAACCACGAAGCCTTCTTCATTCAGCTTCAAAATCATGTGGAGATACCGGCGGGAATGCTCGCCGAAACCATGCACCAGCTGAACGATTCCGCGCGGTTTGCGGATCGGGGTGTAGATCCAGGCTCGAATGTCGTCCTTTTGATTAAATGATTTGAAACTCAGTTCATGAATGGCCATGATCAATCACCTCATATTTGGATTGGTTGAAGAATCTATGCCGATGGAAGAAACAAAAAAAGACGCACAAAATACCTTTTGAAAAACAAAAGCATTTCGTGGTCTCCGCGTCTCTTCACATCGTATTAACTTTGAATTCAATATAAATCCTAATGAAAACGTTGTCAAGAAGTGGATCGGAATCAAAAACAAAAGGACCCTCCATCGAAGGTCCTTTTACTTTAGGCTCGGATATGCTGCCGTTTGCGGGTTACAGGATCCATGCGCCGATCAAACCGCTGACGATGCCGGCAACTACGACCGACACGGAGACGAAGGCCAGCACTTTTTTCGGAAAAGCCTTCCATGCGATCAGCACCGACGGCAGACTGATGGCCGGCAGGGTCACGAGAAGCGCCGCCGCTGGTCCGGTACCCATGCCCAATGCCAGAAAGGATTGGATGATCGGAATTTCCGCCGCCGTCGGAATGACGAACAGCGTGCCGACGACCGCAAACACGATAACGGCTGCGATGCCGCCGCCGACCCAGACCGGAAACATCGTGGACTGAAAGGCGCCGAGCAGCAGTACGGCGATCAGATAAGCCGGAACGACGCTGACGAGCATCATGCCGAGGCTTTTGAGCCAGCGGACTAGGAACGGATCCTGATCCCCCTTGTCTTCGGGCAGGGCCGCCATCGATTCGGGCACCTTGGCTTCACCCGCGAACCGGTTGGCAAAATAGCTCACGCCGAACGTAAGCAGGATTCCGAACACGATGCGCATGAGCATGAATTTCCAGGACAGGACGAATGCCATAAAAATCAGCGTCGCCGGGTTAAGCAGCGGATTCCCGAGCCAAAAGGCCAGCGCGGCTCCGACCGATACGTTGCGTTTGCGAAGACCGCTGGCGATCGGTGCGGCGCAGCAGGTGCACATCATGCCGGGCAGGGAGGATACGCCCGCGATCAGCGTGCTTTTGAATCCCGCTTTCCCGAGCTTTTCGTAGAGCCAACCGGTAGGCAGCAGCACCTGTACGAGGGAACCGAGCAAAATGCCGAGCACCGCTGCTTTCCATACGGATTTGAAATAAGCTTGTGCGTATTGCAAGGCGGAGCCCCAGGATGGGCTGTTTCCTTCCATATTTAAGATCGAAGAGCCGATGGAATGCTTGTCGGCAGCCGAAAACGCCTTGTGATAATAAGGCCACCATTTGACGTAAAGCAATCCGATGACGGCTATGAGTATGAACAGGCCCACCATCCAAACCGTTTTTTTGTTTGAAGGGCGTCCCGGAATCGAACGAATCGGTGACATCTTTTTTCCTCCATTCTTGAAGTGGACAATTATATATTGTATTCCTCCCGTTGCGCCGTGACAAGGAAAATCTATCATTTTCATGAAAGATTCAACTTGAACTTTCATAGACAAGCTTTTTCGAGCGCGCTGCAACAATTCCGGATTAAAATCCATCTAAGAGTGATAGGACACCCTTTACCTCCCATATAATGGCATTAATCACCGGATGAAAGGAGGCTTGCGGATTCTGCGTACTTATCACCGCTCATTCGCAGCAATCATTCTTATCATGATACTGGGTTGGATCATTCCCCCGCCAGTGCAAGCGGACGCACAAAGCGTGGGCAACGATCTGATCATCGTCAACAAAAAAACGAATAAACTGGCATTTTTCCAAAACGGTTCCCTCGTCAGGGAATTTCGCGTAGCCACCGGCAAAACGTCATCGCTTACGCCGGAAGGGCATTTTGAAATCGTGAACAAAATCAAAAACCGTCCGTATTACAAAGAAAAAATTCCGGGAGGAGATCCAAGAAATCCGCTCGGCGACCGCTGGATCGGGCTGGACGTCAACGGAACGCGAGGAACGACATACGCGATCCATGGAAACAACAACAAAAATTCCATCGGAAAGTATGTCAGCGCGGGATGCATCCGCATGTATAACGACGATATTCACTGGCTGTTTCCCAAAATACGGCTCCACACCATGGCCATTATAACATCGTCTAAGCTTTCGTTTGAGGAGATCGCTCGAAACTCAGGTTACCGCTTAGGCGAGCAGAAATTTGAGGGGAGGCTGTTGATCGACAACAAGGAAGCGGATTTGCGTAACGATATGATCCTGTACGATTCCCGGATTTATATTCCGCTCAGGGCTTGCATCGAATTGTTAGGCGGGGAGGTGCTCTGGAACAACCAAACGAAAACGGCGACCCTTCGAATCGGCAGCCGCACGATCGTGCATCAGGCGCTGACGGGTCAAGCGACGGTCAACGGGAAAACCGTCAAGATAACCGCCTCAAGGTACAGGGATAACTCCCTGATGCTTCCGCTGAGAGATTTTTCGGAACTGTCGGGTTATTCCGTCCAATGGGACGGTACGACCAATACGGTTTCCATCCGATCGCCGAAATAAGGATCGGGTATGCCCCCATTCATCCGCGTTTTTCGCGGATTTTTTTTATTTTATGCCTAGCCATGTCCAAGATCCGATCCGTTTATGAAACTTTTTTTCATCCTGCAGCCTGCTGCGGGATTTTTTTTTGCTGAGGCCGGCCTTTTTCTGTTGACGTATCTCAGGCGTCCCTTATAAAATAGGGGAGTTGCGTTTTGAACATTTGAAAATTTCGGATATTGATCAAGGGAAGGCAGTTGCATGAATAGAAAACTCGCGGACATTTTTTTGCTTATCATCGGTTCATTCATTTTTGCGCTCGACATTAATCTGTTCGTCATTCCTCACGACCTGTCCGAAGGCGGCGTCACGGGGATCACGATCATTCTTTACTATTTGTTCAAATGGTCTCCGGGCCTGGTGAATTTGATATTAAACGCGATCTTGCTGATCGTCGGCTATAAATTTTTGGACAAGCAAACGACGGTATACACCATCATCGCCATCGTGTGCAACTCCTTGTTCCTGCATTTGACGGAAGGATGGACGATTCAATCGGACGACGTGCTTCTTAACGCCATTTTCGGCGGCGTATTTGCGGGCGTGGGCATCGGACTCATCGTGCGCGCGGGCGGCACGACGGCAGGAAGCGTCATTTTGGCGCGGATCGCCCATAAATATTGGGATTGGAACATCAGCTACGCGCTGCTCTTTTTTGACCTGATCGTGGCGTTTTCGTCCTATTTCATCATCGGGGCACAGAGCCTCATGCTTACCATCGTAATGTTGTTCGTCGGCACGAAAGTGATGGAATTCATCATCGAAGGTTTGAACCCGCGGAAAGCGATCACGATTATCTCCAAGGAATACGACCATATCGCTCAGGAGATCAATACCGTGATGGAGCGCGGCGTAACGGTGTTTCCCGGATACGGCTACTATACGAAACAGCCGAAGGAAGTGCTGTACGTCGTCATTAACAAACAGGAGGTCCCGACGTTGAAAAAAATCGTCAAGTCCGTCGACAAGGATGCCTTCATCACCATTCACGACGTCAGGGACGTGTTCGGTGAAGGTTTTATCGACTTGGCGAAATAAAAAATAAATCAGGCACGTACAAGGGAAAGGGCTGCGGCAGGCAGCCTTTTTTGTTTTTATTCGGCAATGATTGCGCATTTCCGCGGGTTGCCTCTAAAATAGATTCATGAACGTTGATGTAAAGGAGGAGGGAAGGCATGGGCAATATGGCGATCGAGCCGCTGGGCGAAACTGCGCTGCTGATCCAATTCGGCGAAACGATCGACGAAGGCGTGAACCGGCAGGTTCAAGCGGCGGTGTCCCTGCTGGAGGCCGATCCGTTTCCCGGATTCGTGGAATGCATTCCTTCGTTTGCGGCGGTTGCGGTTTATTATGACCCGTTCAGGTTAGACCGCTCCCCGGGAGAAGGAACGGCATTCGAGCATGTCAGATCCCTCGTGCAGAACCGGTTGAACCAGATCGGTGTTCTTGCGGAGCGGAAGCGGGACGTGATCGACATTCCGGTCTGTTACGGCGGCGAACACGGGCCGGATTTGGCCTATGTGGCGGAATTGAACGGGCTGGATGAAGCCGAGGTCGTCAGCATCCATTCGGGCCGGGACTATTTGGTGTATGCGCTCGGTTTTGCCCCGGGTTTCCCGTACTTGGGCGGCATGCCGGCAAGCATATCCGCACCGCGGAAAGGGACGCCCCGGTTGTCCATTCCTGCCGGGTCGGTAGGGATCGGCGGAACCCAGACCGGCATCTATCCGTTGGACACGCCCGGCGGCTGGCAAATCATCGGCAGAACGCCGCTCGCCTTGTTTCGGCCCGGGCAGGACCCGCCGGTTTTGTTGAACAGCGGACAGTATATCCGTTTTCGGCCGATCGGCGTTTCCGAATACGACAGACTGGCAGGTGAACGGAGATGAGCATCGAGGTATTGAAACCGGGGCTACTCGTTACCGTGCAGGATCTAGGGCGGACAGGTTACGGCAAATACGGCCTCGGCCGGTCCGGGGCGATGGACGGGTTTGCCCACCGGATCGCCAACTGGCTTGTCGGCAATGCCGAAGGCGAGGCGGCGCTCGAAGTTACTTGGTCCGGTTTTTTGGTGCGTTTCCGTCAAAGCATGCTTGTTTCGATCACGGGCGCCGATTTATCGCCGGAATCCGGCGGCACGCCCGTTCCGATGTGGCGGCCGGTATGGTTTCGTCAGGGAAGCGAGCTGGCGTTCAAACGCCCCGTATCCGGGTGCCGCGCTTATGTTGCGGTTGCCGGCGGCGTGGATGCGCCTCAAGTTCTCGGCAGCCGCAGCACGCATCTGCGAGCCGGCATCGGCGGCCTGAACGGAAGGGCGCTGCAGACGGGAGATGTTCTGCATAACAAAGATTCGGGCCGATTCGGCAGCCCCGCCGCGAGTTCCCGCGATTTCGCGGAGCATGGTTCTTTTCGGGCGGCGCGGTGGTCGGCGGCCCCCCGGCCAGGTTATATCCGCGGGAATCAAGCCGTTCGGGTCACGAGGGGGCGGCAATACGATGATTTTCGGGCAGCTGATCTTCGGCGATTCTTCGAAGATTCCTACCGCGTCAAGCCGGAGTCCGACCGGATGGGCTACCGGTTGTCGGGACCCCGGCTCGAGCTGCGGACTCCCCGGGAGTATCTGTCCGAAGGCGTCGCCGACGGCACCGTGCAGGTGCCGGCCGACGGGCAGCCGATCATCCTCATGGCCGACAGGCAAACGCTTGGCGGCTATCCGAAAATCGCGCAGGTCGTTTCCGCCGATTTGCCTAAAGTCGCGCAGTTGTCCCCGGGTGACGCGATCCGCTTCCGCGAAGTTTCCCTTGACGAAGCGGAACAATTGTACCTGGAACGGGAACGCGGCCTGCGCCGGCTCAAAACCATGATCGACGTCAGATTGGAGGGAATGTTCGGATGTTAAGCGTGGACCTGAATTGCGATATGGGAGAAAGCTTCGGGCGTTATGCCTTAGGCAACGATGCCGAAATGATGGAGTATATTACGTCCGCCAACATCGCTTGCGGTTTTCACGCCGGCGATCCGTCGGTGATGCGGCGTACCGTCCGGATGGCCGTCCAAAGCGGCGTTTCCATCGGCGCTCACCCGGGGCTGCCCGACTTGGCGGGATTCGGCAGACGGCCCATGGAGGTGTCGGCCGAGGAAGTTTACGACATGGTGACATACCAGGTTGGCGCGCTCCAAGCATTTGTTAAGCAGGAAGGCGGCACGCTGAAACATGTTAAGGCGCATGGGGCCTTATATAATATGGCCGCAGCCGATCGGCGGCTGGCCGACGCGATCGCCCGGGCGGTGCACGAAACGGATTCATCCTTGATCCTGTACGGGCTGGCCGGCAGTGCGTTGATTGCCGCGGGCAGGGCGATGGGGCTGCGCACGGCATCGGAGGTCTTTGCGGACCGGACTTATCGGGACGACGGGACGTTAACGCCGAGAAACATGCCGGGTTCATTGATTGCCGATCCGGACCGGGCGGTAGATCAAGTGCTGCAAATGGTTAGAGAAGGCGCCGTTTCGGCTGCGAGCGGCCGGATCATTCCGATCGAGGCGGACACGGTCTGCATCCACGGCGACGGCGAACATGCCCTGTCTTTTGCCGGCAGCCTGCGGTGTGCGCTGGAACGGGAAGGGATAAGGGTCTCGGCCTTATAACAACTTACATACAGGGGGAAATATTCATGAAAATACTCGTGACGGCGTTCGAACCGTTCGGTGGCGATTCGATCAACCCGACGGAAAAACTGCTGAAGGACATTGGGAAGGAACGGTTCGACGGGGCGGAAATCCATACCCGGCTGCTGCCGGTCGTATTTGACGAATGCGCCGACAAGTTATTGGAAACCGTGGAAGCGATCCGGCCGGACGCGGTCATTTGCTGCGGTTTGGCTTCCGGGCGAACGTCCATTACGCCGGAGCAAATCGCGATCAATCTGAAAGAGGTGCCCAAGGAATCCTCCGTCGGGGACAATAAAGGGAACCGTCCATACGACGAACGCGTGAACCCGGAAGGCCCGGACGGCTTGTTCAGCCTGCTGCCGGTCCGCGAGATGGTGGAGAAGATGAAGGAGCAGGGAATTCCGGCTTCGATTTCGTATTCCGCAGGCACTTTCATTTGCAACAATACGATGTATGCGCTTCTCGATTATATCCGGACGAACCGGCTATCCATGATCGGCGGTTTTGTCCATTTTCCTGCATCGGAAGAAATGGCCGCAAGCAAGCCGAGTTTGCCATCCCTCTCGCATGATACGATGCTGAAGGGTTTGAAGACGATGATTCAGACGATATTGAATTAATGCATTTTATTCTTCGGCCGACGCGGGACTTGCTGCTCGCAGGTTCATGTTACATATGAATACCCAAAAAGCCTGATTCCTTGGAATCAGGCTTTTCCTTTTTTGCGGAATTGATGGGGGGAGATGTTTTTGTACTGACGGAATTGCTGGATGAAATAGCTGGAGCTGGAAAAGCCGACCTCAAGCGCAATATCCGTCATGCTCATATCGGTCGTGAGCAGCAGTTTTTCGGCTTCGGTGATCCGGATGTAGCTGAGGTAATTGGTGAAGGTTTTGCCCATGATCGCTTTGAAGCGCCTCGAAAAATAACTGTAGCTCATATTGCATAGTTTGGCCGCCGTTTGCGCATTGATGTCGTTCATATAGTTGTAGTCGATGTATTCGAAAACCTGCTGCAGCATCCGGTAATCGCTGTCATTCAGCGAGCGCGAAACCTCCCACCCCCAATGCTGGGGATGCGTGCGGCGCAGAAACCATAGAAAAACGCGGCAGATCAGCGTACGGACGGCCAGCTCGAAGCCGAACCCTTTGGAGGTGAATTCCTCATAGATTTCCCGGATCAGGCCGGGAATGGGCGTGTCGTGGATTTCGGCCGCCGTAAACACCCGCTGTCCTCCAGCGTCCGCAAGCGTAAAAGGGAGGATGTATTTCGATTCCAGGAAGGTGCGCGAGGTCGAGTACAAAATTTCGGGATCGAATTTCACGACGATGTATGAAACGGGCTCCTCCGTCGAATAAATCGAATGGGTTTCGTGCGAGTGGATCAGAACCAGATCGCCGGTTTCGAGCCGATGGCTTTTCCCGCCCAGGAACACCTTGGCTTTGCCGGAAAGGAAGTACAGTATTTCGATATAAATATGCCAGTGGGGGTCCACGACGATGCTTCCGTTTTGGCTGGAATGGATCATGCTTTCGTAAGGATATTGGACAGACCCGTCTTGGGAACGGTTGGACTCGAAATACGGTTCGGTCATCGCTGCAGCACCTCGTTTTTACCATGACAAAAATTTTATATTTTTGAATAGGTTCATTGTATAACGAATCTGCCGATTTTGGTATCCTTACCTTGAATTGAGACACAGAGGAGGCAAGACGGTGGAAAATATAGCACTTCAACTGTATTCCATTAAAGAACTGACAAGCGCCGATTTTTTGGGAACGCTTTCCAAAGTGGCGGAAATCGGTTATGACGGCGTCGAGTTCGCGGGTTATTTCGGCACCTCTGCTTCGGAACTGAAAAAAGCGCTGGATGCTCACGGTCTCCGGGCCGCCGGAAGCCACATCGGCATTTCCGACCTGCAGGACGATCTTGACCGGACAATCGAATACTCGCTGACGATCGAAAGCCCTTACATTATTTGCCCGGGCCTTCCCGAGGAGATGCGCAGCAGCGCCGACAGCTACAAACGAACAGCGGAAGCCTTCAACCGGATCGGGGAGCGCTGCAAGGAGCAGGGACTTCGGTTCGGCTACCATAACCACGCGGTCGAATTCGAGAAGTTCGACGGACTCACCGGCATCGAACTGCTTGCCCGGCACACGGATCCCGACTATTTGTTTTTCGAGCTGGATACGTATTGGGCGGAGGCGGCGGGATTCCGTTCCGTTGATTGGATCGAATCGCTGAAAGAACGATGCTCGGTGCTGCATATCAAGGACATGAAAAGCCGGCAGGACAAGCGGAACACGGAAATCGGGTCCGGCATCATGGATTTCAAGGCGATCGTCGAAACGGGCAAACGTTACGGCGTGCAGTGGTACACGGTGGAACAAGAGGAGTTCGAGATGCCTCAGCTTGAAAGCATCAAGGCGAGCCTCTCATACCTTCGACAAATATTATAAATTATGAATCAGAAGGAGATGACTCGGGTTATGGCGGTTAAGGAACAAAAAACGCTCCGCGTCGGCGTGATCGGCTGCGGCGGCATCGCAAACGGCAAACATATACCGAATTTGAACGCGAACAAAAACGTGGAACTGGTGGCGTTCTGCGACATCATCGAAGAGCGGGCGGTCGAATCCGCCAAAAAAATCGGCAGGGAAGACATCGCGATTTATACGGATTACAAGGAACTGTTAAAGGACGAAAGCATCGACCTGGTCCATGTCTGCACGCCGAACAAGTCCCACTCGTTCATTACCATCGCTGCGCTGGAAGCCGGCAAACACGTGATGTGCGAAAAGCCGATGGCGAAAACTTCGGAGGAAGCCAGAGCGATGCTGGAAACGGCCAAACGCACGGGCAAAAAGCTGACGATCGGATATGACAACCGTTACCGTCCGGATTCGCTGCTTCTCAAAAAAATCTGCGAACGCGGAGATTTGGGCGACGTCTATTTCGCGAAGGCCCATGCCATCCGCAGACGCGCCGTTCCGACATGGGGCGTGTTCCTGAACGAAGAGGAGCAAGGCGGAGGCCCGCTCATCGACATCGGGACGCATGCGCTCGATTTGACGCTTTGGCTGATGGATAACTACAAGGTCAAAAGCGTCGTCGGAAACGTATACCATAAGCTCGGCAGCAAAAAAGACGCTGCCAACGCGTTTGGTCCGTGGGATCCCGAGCAGTTTACCGTCGAAGATTCGGCATTCGGATTCATCACGATGGAAAACGGGGCCACCGTCATCCTCGAATCGAGCTGGGCGCTGAATACGCTGGACGTCGGCGAAGCGAAGGCGACGCTGTGCGGGACCGAAGCGGGCGCGGACATGCGCGACGGGCTGCGGATCAACGGCGAAGAGATGGGCCATTTGTACACCAAGCTGCCGGAGCTGAACACGGGCGGCGTCGCTTATTTCGACGGCAAGTCGGAGAGCCAGGCCGCAAGGGAATGCCGGCTTTGGATCGACAGCATCCTAAACGATACCGAACCGATGGTGAAACCGGAGCAGGCATTGGTCGTCACCGAGGTGCTGGAAGCGATCTACGAATCCGCGCGCACGGGCAAAACGGTCTATTTTAAATAGGTTCATAGGAAAAGCTCACCCTTTTATCAAAGAGAGAGTGGGCTTTTTGTCGTCGGGACGGCCTGGCCGTTGCGTCGCAATGTCGCAATATTGAAGCTTATTGTCGCAATGTTACACTGTATTGTCGGTATTTCCTGTGATAGATTAATGGCATGATGTCCTTAAATTAAACATTGGGGTGGCTGAACATGATCAGAATAGGTAAAATTAGCTATTGGCACGTGCATGCTTGGGATTATACGAAACAAGCCCAGGAGCATCCTGACACGGAAATCGTCGCGGTTTGGGACGAAAACCCGCAGCGGGGCAAGGAAGCCGCAGACAAGCAAGGCGTGGACTTCCATGAATCCCTCGACGAAATGCTCGGCCGCGACGACATCGACGGCGTGATCGTGGACGCTCCGACGCGGATGCACCGCGACGTGATGCTCAAGGCGGCAGCCGCCGGCAAGCATATTTTCACGGAAAAAGTGCTGGCGCCGACCCTGCATGAAGCAAACGAGATTTTGGAGGCGGTCAAGCGCCATAACGTGAAGCTGACGGTTTCGCTGCCGCGTCTGAATGACGGGTACACGCTGGCGATCCGCGAAATTCTCGACCAGGAGCTCCTCGGAAAAGTGACGTTGGTACGCGTCCGTTTGTCCCACAACGGGTCTACTGCGGGCTGGCTGCCGGACCATTTTTACAAG
Organism: Paenibacillus sp. YAE3; assembly: GCF_057546105.1. Taxonomy (NCBI): domain Bacteria; kingdom Bacillati; phylum Bacillota; class Bacilli; order Caryophanales; family Paenibacillaceae; genus Paenibacillus; species Paenibacillus sp. YAE3. The sequence continues at coordinate 90,743 of NZ_BAAIYF010000017.1, forward strand.
CTGGAAGATACATACGGCGGAGCGCTCATCGATCTGGGCTGCCATCCGATGTATTTGACGCGTTTGTTCCTGCAGCAGGAGCCTGTCGAGGTAAAAGCGGAATACGGTTACGTTACGGGCAAAGAAGTCGAGGATAACGCGGTAGCGACGCTGTCCACGCCGTCCGGGGCGGTCGGGATCGTGGAAGCGGGCTTCGTGAACAGCTTCTCTCCGTTCTGCATCGAAATTCACGGCACGGACGGCACGCTGCTCTACGGCACGCCTGAGGAAAAGCTTCTCATCCGTACGACGCAGAAAAGCGAATACCGCGACGGTTGGGTAGAGCTTCCGGTGCCGGGGCCGCGTGAAAGCGCGTTCCAGCAATGGGTCGGCCATATCCAGAACGACACGACGGCCGACGAGAACGTGGCGTATGCCCTTGAATTGACGAAACTGATGGAGGCGGCGAACCAATCGGCGCGCGAGCATCGCGGCATTCGTATATCCGATCTTCAAGCTTAAATTTCAGGTGCCGAAATAAAATATATGGAATCAAGGACTGTGCTTCATGATGAACAACTTTCCGTATGAAATGATGACGGAGCGCGCAGACGCTCTGGAACGGCTGGATCTGAAAGTGTATTGGGGGAACTATGAGATTCGCGTCCTGCGATTTCACCTCATTACGTTTCCCCCGGGGAAAATGGTGTCTTTTCACAAGCACGCCGAATACGAGTTTCATTTTATTCCGCGCGGCAAAGGGATGGTCATCCTGGAACAGGAGCCGTTCACGCTGCGCGAGGGCATGTTTTATTTGACGGGACCGGGCGTAATGCATTACCAGGAGGCGGATGCCGAGGAAGCAATGGATGAGCTTTGCCTCCATGTCGATATCGTCAACCTGGCGGAAAAAGAAAAGGGCCAGGGCAGACGCACCCGCCATGCCGCTGATCCGTGGGAAATCTCCGAAGCCCAGGATTGCATGGAAAAGCTTAAAACATTACAGCTCAAACCGGTCATGGACGTTCATCGGGCCATGCCTTATTTCCTGGAGGCTTATCAGGCGGCCCATATGAAATATGCCGGGCTGTATACGACGATCAAACACAGCGTCATCCAAATTTTGCTGCGCGCGGTCAGGGCTTACGAATCGGAGCCGATGGAGGCGCTGCTGCCGGCAAGGGACATGAAGGCTTACCGGTACCAGCTGGCCATGGAATACATCGAAGCCAATTCGGCGGGGGAGATCGTCTTGGACGACGTTGCCGACAAGCTGCATATCAGCAGCAGACAGCTGCAGCGGATCCTCAGGGATCTTGGCGACGGCCGCTCGTTCAGCGAGATTTTGGAGGACTTTCGTCTGAAATCGATCTGCAAACGGCTGACGGAAACGAAGGATCCGATCGACGTCATTGCCGGCCTGGAAGGGTTTTCGAGCGGCAGCTACTTGCATACGGTATTCAAAAAAAGATTCGGGATGACGCCGACGGAATATCGGATGACACACGCGAAAATATAGGGGGATGGCTTTCGTGGGAAAGATTTATCGGATTGGGATTATCGGAAGCGGCGGCATTGCCGGCGAGCATGTCCGCGCTTATAAACGCATCGAAGACGTGGAAATCGTCGGCGTGGCCGACATTTTGCCGGGACGGGCGGAAGAGTTCATCAAGCGCTGGGATTTGCAGCAGGCCAAAGGCTTTGACGATCACCGCAAGATGCTGGAAATGGAACTTGACGGCGTAAGCATTTGCACGCCGAACGTCGCCCATTACCAGACGACGATCGATTCGCTGCGCGCCGGCAAACATGTCATGCTGGAAAAGCCGATGTCGGTCACGCTCGAACAGGCCGTCGAAATGGTGCAGGTCGCAAAGCAAACCGGAAATATGCTGAACATCGGTTTTCAGCCGCGTTACGACCCGAATATGGGACTGATCAAGGATTTGGTGCAGAAGGGCCAGCTCGGCAAAGTTTATTATGTAGAAACCGGCGGTGGACGCCGCCGCGGCATGCCGGGCGGTACGTTCATCCGCCAGGAGATCGCGGGAGCCGGGGCCATGGCCGATATCGGCTGTTATTCGCTCGATCTGGCTTTAAATACGCTCGGGTATCCCAAACCGCTGACGGTGTCGGCTTACACGTCGAACTATTTCGGCACGAACCCGAAATATCATCCGGAGGCGGCCCGCTTCGACGTCGAAGACTTCGGCGTTGCGATCGTCCGGTTTGAAAACGACCTCGTGCTGAACTTTAAAACCTCCTGGGCGATGCACATGGATACGCTCGGCGCCACCATGTTCCTCGGAACGGATGCGGGGATGAAGGTGCTTCCGGGCAGCAGAGGCCCATGGGGAGGCGTATGGGACGGCAACGTCGGCGCGGTATCCATATTCCATGATATCCAAGGCCATCATACCGAAAGCATCATACCGCTGATCGACCATAAACTAAGCGTGTTCGAGGAAAAAATCAAAGATTTCGTACGCGCGCTCCGCGAAGGAGGGCCGGCGCCGATCCCGGGCGAGCAGATTTTGCGCAACCAGGCGATCCTGGACGGCATTTTGCGGTCTTCGCAAACGAAAAGGGAAGTCGAAATCCATATTCCGGACATCGGTTAATTCCGGCGTCCGAAACCGCAGTCCGCAGCCTGACCCATCAGGTTTCGCGGACTTTTTTTATCCAATGTTCTTGTCATCCTGAGAATTTATGGTATATTTAAACTCCTTCCTTATTTCCCAACATCTCACTCCAAATCGTATTCCAGGAGGACATTTCCAATGCTTTGGCTCAAATGGGACCTCAACCTGAAGATCAGGCTGATTGGGGATTCCCTGTTTAACATGCTCTTTTGGATGTATTTTCCGTTCATGGCGCTTTACTTCAGCGAAGCTTTCGGCAAATCCGTCGCCAGCATGCTGATGATGGTGCCGCCGCTCGTCGGGATGTTCGCCGGGCTTTTCGGGGGGTTTTTGGCCGATCGGCTGGGCCGGCGCCCCGCGATGCTTTTGGGATCGATCCTTCAATCCGTGATGTTTGCGATTTTTGCATTATCCCCTTCCCGCTGGCTCGATTATGTTGCGTATATCGGGGTAGGGCTCGGGGGTTCGATTTTTACGCCGGCCAGCTCGGCAATGGTTGCGGACGTCACGCCGGAAAAGGACCGGCGAATGGTGTTTGCGACGTTCGTGACCGGCAGGAACATCGGCGCGGTGTTTGGCCCGGCGATCGGTTCCGTCTTTTTCATCCATCATCGCACCGAACTGCTGTGGACCTGCACGCTGGTCACGTTCCTGTACTTTTTGACGATCTATTGGAAGATACGCGAAACGCTGCCGAAATCGGCGGAACTCGCGAACGAGAAAGGGAATATGGGCTCGCTGATCGTACGGCAGTTCCGCAATTACGGCCTTATTTTCAAGGATTTGCCCTTTGCGGTGTATATCATTGCGGGGGTGATGGTCACCATCGCTTTTATGCAGCTGGACATGTATCTTGCGGTGTACGTCAAAGAATACGTGCCTGCACAGCCGCTGTTCTCGTTCGGGAGCTGGTCGCATTCCCTGGACAGCACCGGAATTTTCGGTTTGATGATCGGGCTTAACGGTTTGTTGTTCTTGCTGTTGGCGGTGCCGGTCACCAAAGTGTTCGAGAATTGGAGCGATCGAAACGTGTTCATTTTATCCTCGGTGCTGTTTGGTCTCGGGATGTTTCTCATGGGTTTTACCACGAACGTATGGCTGCTGCTTGTTTTTGTCGTCATCATGACGGTGGGGGAAGTGTCCCGATCGCCCGTTACGGAAAGCTTCATCAGCAAATACGCGCCTGCGGACGCAAGAGGCCGGTACATGGGAGCATCCAACCTTCAGTATTCCTTGGGCCGTTTTATCGCTCCGGCGACGATTTTCCTTTCGACTTGGCTCCCGCCGCTTGGGGTCTTCGGGTTCATCTTTTTCTGCACGCTGGCAAGCGTTGCGTTGTATGTCGTGCTGTTTCGCATTCTTCCCAAGCCCAAACCTGCCGAGTAAAATTGCCGGTGGATGATCGTGGAAACGTCCGCGCCATTTTTTGAGCGGATCGGTGTTATCTTTTTCCTGCAAAAAGGACAACCTGTGAACAGGTACCGAAACACATCTACAGGAGGAAGAATAGGCACAATGAAAAAACAAGCGATCTGCCTGAGCGTACTGAGCACACTCGTATTCGGGGCTGCGCCGATGAGCCCGTCCGCATGGGCCCACTCGGAAGAAATGCAAGTGAAAACGAAAATCATCGATTCCAAAGGGGCGGAAGTGGGCACGGCGGTGATCACGCAAAAAGCCGATGCGGTGCAAATTCACGTCGAAGCGAAAAACTTGCCCCCGGGGGAGCACGGAATTCACTTCCATGAAAACGGAAAATGCGATCCGCCGGACTTCACGACCGCGGGAGCGCATTTTAATCCGCAAGGCAAGCAGCATGGCTTCAAAAACCCGCAAGGGTTTCATGCGGGCGACCTGCTGAACATCCGCGTCAATGAAGACGGAAGCGTCGTGGCCGACCTGGAGAGCAAGACGGTAACGCTGAAAAAGGGCGCGCCGAACTCGCTGTTCAAACCGGGGGGCACTACCTTGATGATTCACGAAAAAGCGGACGACTACGTGACGGACCCGTCGGGGAATTCCGGCGCGCGCATTGCCTGCTCGGTCATCCGCTAGTTTGAAGCGCAGAATAGAAAAAAGGCAGCCGACCAGTTCGGCTGTCTTTTTGTTTGCCTCAACCTTTGACCTGCGGAAGACGGGGCCGGGGCCGCACGGCAACGTACCATGTCCGGCAAAAGAAAAAGATGAGCACCGCCTCGACGGCATCCCCGCCGTAATACATCAGCATGGCGCCAGCTTCGGCTTCGGACGCGGGAACGCCTGCTGGGGGATGGGCATAAACGTATTTGGACAGGATGCTGTGCCCGGCCAGCGCCAGGATAAGGATCAACGCCCTGAAAACATGGCTGCTTGGATGCGGGTTCGGTTCGTTGCTGAGGATGGCGGAGGAAAATACATACCCGGCGATAAAGAGATGTCCATGAACGGCCAAATAGCAAAACAGGTTGGCGTGCATTTTGCCGAATACATCCGTCGCGTAAAGCAGCCAAAGCCCGCCTATATTCAAAATTCCGGCAACGGCGGGGTGGGTGACGAATCGCAGCGGAGGCATTTTCAGCAAGATTGCAAGCTTCCGCGCACGGGTGACGTCAAGGGCACGCAGCAAAAGCGTGACGGGCCGCGCCAGCGCCATCAGCAGCGGAGCCAGCATGCCGAAGAGGAGATGGCTGATCATATGGGCAACGAAGCCGGAATGGGCGTGCGCCGGAGAAGATGCGAAGATCCCGACGATGGCGGTGGAAGCGCCGGACAACCAGAGGATCAGCCGATACGGCGGCCATCTCCTTCCCCGTCGATGGGACCGGATAAAGGCCAGGGCATAAAAGATGGCGAGGCCCGCCATCCCCGCCGCCAGAATGCAGGCAGCCCAAACGCCGGCGGCCCCGTGATTCAGCGTGGGACCGTCCATGCTCATGGCCGTTTTCCGCCGTTCCTTGCGGCTCGGGATCGTTTGCCGCTCCGGATCAAGAGGATGCCGGCCGCGATCATGGCCGCCGCGATTACGTTCCAAGCCACGTCATAGGGAAGCACGTCCACGTTGTAGCGGATCTGGTGAATCTCCATCAGCTTATGCTGGATGATGCCGTCGTACAATTGGAAAGCGCCTCCGCCCGCGAGCATGCCGCCCCACCAGGATTTGGCGTACAGCCCGTTTTTGCGGCGAAGATCGGAGAGCATAAAAAAGGCGGCCAGCGTCGCGAACCAGCTAAACGCGTGGAACAGCCCGTCCGATACGAGCCCGACTCCCGTCGTCGATTTATCGTAAAAATGATGCCAATGCAGCAGCTGATGAAATACGGTTTCGTCGATAAAAGCGACGAAACCGAGACCGAACAAAGCGCCGGAGCCGATGCTGCGGAAGCGGAAGGCAGCCGAAGCGCCATTCGATCCGTTCGGCTTGGCATGGTTGAGATTCATCGCTATAAACCCCTTTTGTTTTCTCGTTCGTCGTATCATTATTTCCACGAAAAGCATCTGTCAGACGCTCCGCGCCATGATCCTGAAATTTTGGCAAAAAGCTGAAAATTCTTCGTTGACCTCATGCCCGGCCTGTGATAGATTCAAGGAAGTATGAATTAAGTGGATAGATTTACTCGGAATTAATTCAAGCATTGATAACGACGCGAGGTGGGATAGGGTTGGAGCTTCAAGTATCAAACAGTCCATTTAATGAAGAGCAGACAAAGCTATTGAACCAGCTGCTGCCGACGCTTACAGGGGCGCAGGCCAGCTGGCTGAGCGGTTATTTGACGGCGCTGCAGGGCACGGGAGGCATCGCGCTGGCGGCGCAGCCGCAGACCGGGGCGCCCGGCGCGGCGATCCCCGCCAAGGAAGCAACCATCCTTTTTGGTTCGCAGACGGGCAATTGCAGCGGACTTGCCAAAAAATTGTCCAAAAAGCTGTCCGAGCAGGGAGTGAACGTCACGCTGTCATCCATGAGCGATTTTAAACCCGCTAATTTGAAAAAGGTCCAGAACCTGCTCATCGTGGTCAGCACGCACGGCGAAGGAGAGCCGCCGGACAACGCCATTTCCTTCCATGAATTTTTGCTTGGCAAACGCGCGCCGAAGCTGGAAGGCGTCTCGTTTTCCGTTCTGGCGCTCGGAGACACCTCTTACGAATTTTTTTGCCAAACGGGAAAAGATTTCGATCAGCGCCTGGAGGAGCTTGGCGGCACCAGGATCGTTCCGCGCGTCGATTGCGACGTCGATTTCGATGAAGCGGCCGCCGGGTGGATCGATGACGTCGTCCGCAAATTGAGCGAGGGAAGCGCCCAGGCTTCCGCCGCCGCGTCTCTCGCGGGCACGGCTCTCACCGAGACCGAATCGGAATATTCGAGAACCAATCCGTTCCATGCCGAAATTCTCGAAAACATCAACCTGAACGGACGCGGCTCCGACCGCGAAACCCGGCACCTGGAAATATCGCTGGAAGGTTCCGGGCTCCAATATGAACCGGGCGACAGTCTCGGCATCTATCCGGAAAACCATCCCCAGCTAGTCGATGATCTGATCGAGGCGATGGGCTGGAACTCGGAAGAATCCATTACGGTCAACAAGCAGGGGGATTTGCTTGCGCTGCGGAAAGCGCTTTTGCAGCATTACGAAATTACGGTGCTGACGAAACCTTTGATCAAACAGTTCGCCGAACTGACCTCCAATCCGGGACTTCAGGAGCTGGTCGAACCGGGGCATGAGCAAGAACTCAAACGATATATCGAGGAAAGGGATTTGCTTGATTTGGTGCAGGATTACCAGCTGAAGGGCATCCCGGCCGCCAGCTTTACAAGCGTACTGCGCAAGCTGCCGGCACGCCTGTACTCCATCTCCAGCAGCCCGAAGGCAACGCCGGACGAAGTGCATATCACGGTGCGCGCGGTTCAATATGAAGCGTATGGCCGCGACCGGTACGGGGTATGCTCCACGCAGCTTGCGGAAAGACTTCAGCCCGGTGATACGCTGCCGGTTTACATTCAGCATAATCCGAACTTCAAGCTTCCGGCGGATCCAGGCGCACCGGTCATCATGATCGGGCCGGGCACGGGCGTGGCTCCGTTCCGGGCCTTTCTGAGCGAACGCGAAGAGACCGGCGCGGAGGGGAAAACCTGGCTCTTCTATGGAGATCAGCATTTCGCCACGGATTTCCTGTACCAAATCGAGTGGCAGCGCTGGCTGAAAGACGGGGTGCTTACCCGCATGGACGTGGCTTTCTCGCGGGACACCGATCAAAAAGTCTACGTGCAGCACCGCATGCTCGAAAAAAGCCGGGAGCTTTACGAATGGCTTCAAGAAGGGGCATACGTGTATGTCTGCGGCGACGAAAAGAAAATGGCTCATGACGTTCATGCCACCCTCGCGGCAATCCTGGAGAAAGAGGGCGGCCTGAGCCAGGAGGAGGCAGCGGACTATTTGCATCGGATGCAGCAGGAGAAACGTTATCAGAGGGATGTGTACTGACAGGGAGCGCGATTTGGCTCCTGCTAGCCAGTACGACAAGACGTGAGAGGAGATGCGAGATAGATGTCTGAAAATAATCTGTTGTCGAAAAACAGCGCCCCGCACAGCGACGTGGAAGATATTAAGCGCCGCAGCAACTATTTGCGGGGCAGCCTGACCGAAACGTTAAATGATCCGATTACCGGATCGATTCCCGAGGATGACAACCGCCTGATGAAGCACCACGGCAGTTATATGCAGGACGACCGGGATTTGCGCAACGAACGCCAGAAACAAAAGCTCGAACCCGCTTACCAGTTCATGCTGCGGGTACGGGCTTCGGGCGGCGTGGTCACGCCGGAGCAATGGCTTGTGCTGGACCGCATCGCCCAGCAATATACCAGCGGTTCGATTCGCCTGACGACGCGCCAGTCGATCCAGTTTCACGGCATCCTTAAATGGAACTTGAAAAACACGATCCGCGAAGTGAACGAAACGCTGCTGACGACGCTTGCCGCCTGCGGCGACGTCAACCGCAACGTCATGTGCAATCCGAATCCGCACCAATCGGAAATCCATGCCGAAGTTTACGACTGGGCTTGCCGCATCAGCCGCCACCTGGATCCGAAAACAACGGCGTACCACGAAATTTGGCTGGACGGTGAGAAGGTCGCTTCAAGCCAGAACGAGGAAGAGCAGGAACCGATATACGGACGCGTGTATTTGCCGCGGAAATTCAAAATCGGCATCGCCGTGCCGCCTTCCAATGACGTGGACGTCTTTTCGCAGGATCTGGGCTTTATCGCGATCGTGGAAAACGGCCGCTTGACGGGCTTTAACGTCGCCGTCGGCGGCGGGATGGGGATGACGCACGGCGATCCGAAGACGTACCCGCAAGTTTCCAAGGTCATCGGCTTCTGCACGCCGGAGCAGGTGATCGACGTGGCCGAAAAAACGGTGACGATCCAGCGCGATTATGGCGACCGGTCCGTCCGGAAGCATGCCCGGTTCAAATATACGATCGATGACCGCGGCATCGGCTGGTTCATCGATGAGCTGACTTCGCGCCTCGGCTGGAAGCTGGAAGAGGCCAGACCGTTCCGCTTCGACAGCAACGGGGACCGGTACGGCTGGGTGAAAGGCAGCGGTGGCAGCTGGCATTTTACGTTGTTTATCCAAAACGGGCGCGTGAAGGACGAAGAAGACTACCCGCTGATGACGGGCCTGCGGGAAATCGCCAAAGTTCATAACGGGGATTTCCGGATTACGCCGAACCAAAACCTGATCATTGCCAACGTCAAAACGCAAAGCAAGAAAAAAATCGATGCCTTGATCGAGCAGTACCGTTTAATGGACGGCGTTCGTTTTTCGGCGCTGCGCCGCAACTCAATGGCTTGCGTGGCCCTTCCGACATGCGGCTTGGCTATGTCCGAGTCCGAACGGTATTTTCCTACGCTGCTTGGCAAAATCGAAGAGATCCTTGCGGAAACGGGACTTGGCGAAGAAGAGATCGTCATCCGCATGACCGGCTGTCCGAACGGCTGTGCCCGCCCGGCTTTGGCCGAAATCGCGTTTATCGGCAAAGCTCCCGGCAAATACAACATGTATCTGGGCGGCGGATTCGCCGGAGACCGTTTAAACAAGCTGTACAAAGAAAACATCGGGGAAAAGGAAATCCTCGATTCGCTCCGTCCGATCCTGGCCCAATACGCCGAAAATCGGGAGCCTGGGGAGCATTTTGGAGATTTTGTCATTCGCGCCGGCTACGTGCAGGAGGTCCGCGACGGGCAGGAATTCCATGAGCAAAACAGCGTCACGATCTAATGGGTCGCGTAACATGATAACCAATTCAACCAATGGCTCCGCGTTTGGGTCATTGGTTTTTTTCTGTCGCCGCGGATGGACAAACCCTAGAAAATTTCTGGCGACTTTTTGCTCCCGTGGTTTGAAACGGCACTGTCTTTTATGGTAAAATCGATATATATGAAATTTTCACAAGAGGGAGGGATAGGATGCCGGCACTGACCAAAAGACTTCGCATGCTGCTTATCGTTCTGCTTGGCTGCATTCAGATGCTCGCCTTTCCCGTTTCCTTCGAAGAAGAAGTATCCACTGCTTACAACAGCGAGACCGAGACGGTCCACGGCCGAGTCGATCCGCAAACGAAACCCGTCCTGCGCAAAAATCCCTCTTTGATGCAACGATTGATCATGCTGGCCTCGGCACTGCCGGTCGTTTTCGTGATCCCGCTGCTTTTGCTGCTGCGTTTTCCTAGACCCCGTCTGCCTTTTCGTCCGACCATTTCCATTCGCAAAAGATACCTTCTGCTATTACCCGTCAAATTTACCTCGAGTTACGTGGGTTAACACGCCTTCCATTGAACGGTTTATTTCCTATACCCTCAATAGCAAGCATGATCCTGTTTTTCATGCGTTTCTTTGATTACGCCACGAATTTTTCCGGCTGAAAAAAAGAACCGCATCCTAGACATTTTGCTCGGTTACGAATTATGTGAATATTTTCTCAAACTAAATATCGAACGTTCAGGAGGCTATGATATGATGGAAATTCGTGAATCTATTTTGCCTGGAATCGGGATGAAATATCAGATGGATACGGCCAGCGGCGACCGGATCGTCATCGTGATCCATGACGACGGAAGGCGGGAGCTGTACCATTTTTCGCGGGAGGATGACGATCAGAGCAAGCTCGTGGCGACGCTGGAGGATCAGGAAGCCAGGCAGCTTGCTGCGTTAATCGGAGGCATGGTGTATAAGCCGAAGCAGCTGGAAAGCGTGGAAATGGCATTTGACGATCTGACGATCGAATGGTACCGGATCGAATCCCATTTCGGCTGCATCGGCAAAACCATCGGCGAGCTCCATATCCGGCAAAACTCCGGCGCGTCGGTGATCGCGCTGATCGATAAGAATAAAGGGAAGCTGGTCAATCCCGGTCCGGGCGCGGTGCTCAGCGCCGACGCCACGGTCGTGGCGGTAGGGGAAAGGGAGCAGCAGAAGCGGTTCAAACAAATCCTGATGAACGGAAGCGGGTGATCGGATGGACCATTTGATCTTTGAAATCGGTTTGGCGCTCGGACTTATCGCGCTTGGAGGACTGATCTCGGCGAAGCTCCGTTTTTCGGTCATTCCGTTTTATATATTGATCGGCATGGCGGTTGGCCCCCATGCGACGGAACTGTGGCATTTCGATTTCCGCTTTATCGACAGCGCGCCGTTTATCGATTTTATGGGAAGAATCGGCGTGTTGTTCCTGCTCTTTTATCTGGGGCTTGAATTTTCGGTCGGACGGTTGGTCAAGTCGGGGCGGTCGATCGTGGTCGGCGGTTCGATTTATATCGGCATCAACTTTACGCTCGGGCTGCTGCTTGGATTTCTGGGCGGTTTCCCTGTGGCGGAAGCGCTTGTCATTGCCGGCATTACGACGATTTCGTCGAGCGCCATCGTGGCGAAAGTGCTGGTCGACCTGAAAAGGACGGCCAACCCGGAAACGGAAATGATTCTGGGCATTACGATGTTCGAAGATATTTTCCTCGCGGTATACATTTCCATTCTTTCCGGTTTTGTGTTAAGCGATTCCAGCTCGATCGGCGGCGTCCTGTTATCGGCCCTCGTGTCGCTTGGCTTTATGCTGACGATCATCATTTTGGGAAGAAAAGCGGTCCCGCTGCTGAACAAGTGGCTGCGCATCCGCTCGAATGAATTGTTTGGGCTCGTCATTTTCGGGGCGTTGTTTCTGATTGCCGGTTTTTCCGAAACCATTCACGTCGCGGAAGCGATCGGGGCGCTGCTCGTCGGTCTGGTCCTTGCCGAGACGGAGCACGCCAAGCGGATCGAGCATTTGATCATGCCGTTCCGCGACTTTTTCGGAGCCGTCTTTTTCTTCAGCTTCGGCTTATCCATCGATCCGATGTCGCTGGGAGGAAATGCGGTATGGCTTGCGCTGGCTGCCGTCGTCATTACGTTCGCCGGAAATTTCAGCGCAGGCATGCTTGCGGGCCGTACGGCGAATTTGTCGCCGAAAGCCTCCGCGAATATCGGACTCACGATTTTATCGAGAGGGGAGTTTTCCATCATTTTGGCCAATTTGGGGAAAGACGGTGGACTGATGGATATTTTGCAGCCGTTTTCTGCGATCTACGTCCTGATTTTGGCCATCCTCGGCCCGATTCTCACCAAGCAATCGCCGCATGTCTATGCGTTTATGAATCGTTGGTTCAAATTCAAAGACAGGCGGGCGCCGAAGGAAGAAGCGCTCTAAGCTTTGCGGATGCCACCGGATCGTGATGTTCCCAGTCTTGAAGGAGGGAAGATGATGCGTTCGAAGAATTCCTTTTGTTTCGGTTTACGCAGGAATGCGGTGATGCAGTCCGTCGTCGGCGGCATTGTCGCATCGGTCGGCCTGGAATTGTTTTTGCATCCCCATGACATGATTGCAGGCGGGATGACGGGCATTTCGGCACTCGTTTCGTTCCAAACCGAAGGACATTTCGGAGTATTGCTGCTGCTGTTCAACCTTCCGCTTTTGCTGGTGTATGCGTTCATGGGAAAAACGTCCGCGCTTCGCCGCGTGTTGCCCGGATTGCTTGCGTTTTCGGGTTCTGCGCTTCTGCTTGCGCCCTTCCCCGCGGTTAGCGGCGAACCGGTCGTTGCTGCGCTTGCGGGCGGGTTTTGTCTCGGCATCGGCGCCGGGCTTGCGGTCAAATCCGGGGGGCTGCTGGATTCGCTTGGACTGGAGAAAGGCGACCGGATCCGGCCAAGGATATTCGGATCGTCTGCTTCGTTCGGCCCGAAGCGCTTGTTTGTTTTGTGCCATGGAGCCGTTCTTGTCTTGGCAGGAGCGATGATGGGATGGGAACGAACCTTGTATTCGGCCCTTGCCTGCATCGCGGCTTACGAAACATCGGCCTTGATGTTGTGGGGCTTTCGGAAAACGGCCTGGGTCATGGCTTCAAAGCCGGATCGACTTCGCCATGAGGTGTGCCGGAGAATCAATATGGATGGAGAAGTTCTATCCGAAGAACGATATGGGGATGAGGACCGGAGATTCGTTTTGAAATACAGCGTCCATGTTTTGGATATTCCCCGTTTTAAAGCGGCCATCCGACATTCGGATCCGAAAGCCGAAATTTTATGGATCAACCGGGCCATCCGGGAGGTCAGGCGGTAAACCGGAGGATTATTGCGGTCACGGCAAAGAACTCTGAAACGAGATTCAGGGTTCTTTGCTTTTTGTCACGCGATTTCCGCCCTATTTGCAGCAAAACGAGCTCTCACGCAAGAGCAGGCCAATATTTCGTCATGAAACGGTTTGTATCCGGCGGCATGCCGAGTATAATAGTATTATTAGGGTAAAGGAGGCGAATGCATGAATACGGTACCGGAAATGATGGATCCAAACACGAACGAAAAAGCCGAAGCGTGCTCCGGAGACCATTCGGAGCGGAAAAGCCATCATTCGGATAAGGTGAAAAACAGCTTGATCAGCCGCCTGAACCGCATTGAAGGCCAGGTCCGCGGCATTAAAGGGTTGATTGAAAAAGATACGTATTGCGATGACGTTTTGAACCAAATTGCCTCCGTACAATCCGCTTTGAACGGCGTTGGAAAATTGCTGCTCGAACATCACATGAAAAGCTGCGTGGTTCAGCGGATACAGGAAGGCGATCAGGATGTGCTCACGGAATTGATGACGACGATGAATAAATTAATCAAGTAAAAAAGCGCAAGCCGCCGCAAGGCGGCTTTTTACATGTTTCAAAAATAGGCTAGGGGGGTATTGTAAAAATGTATTGACTCAATATAGGGTGGTGGGGTATACTAAGGTCAAGAAAGGGAAACGACAACGAATGTAAATCAACGATTTTCAAATGGTTACACTAAACGTGATGCACGTAAGGGAGTGATGGTTTTGGAAGCAGCTCTTAAAAAGCAAAAACAGAAAACCGTACAAATAACCGGCATGACCTGCGCAGCCTGCGCCAACCGGATTGAAAAAGGCTTAAACAAAATGGAGGGCGTAGACTCCGCCAACGTCAATTTTGCGTTGGAACGGGCAACCGTAACCTACGATTCGGATAAGGTGAACGATGAGGCCATCGAAGCGACGATCAAAAAGCTGGGCTACGGAACCGTCAAGGAAGTCACCCGGTTCAAGCTCGAAGGCATGACCTGCGCCGCTTGCGCCAACCGGATCGAGAAAGGGCTGAACAAGATGCCCGGCGTATCGAACGCTTCCGTCAATTTTGCGCTGGAGACCGCTACGGTAGAATATTCGCCGGCAGAGGTTTCGGTCGCGGATATGCAGTCGAAAGTGAAGCAGCTCGGCTACAAAGCGGTCGCGCAAAGCGATGAGGAAGAACATGCGGATACCCGGGACCAGGTGGTCCGGAAGCAAAAACGAAAATTGATCGTTTCGGCCATTCTGTCGATCCCGCTGTTGTGGGCGATGGTTGCGCACTTTTCGTTTACCTCTTGGATCTACCTGCCGGACCTGTTCATGAATCCGTGGTTTCAATTGGTTTTGGCGACGCCGGTACAGTTTTACATCGGATGGCCGTTTTACGTCGGGGCGTATAAAGCGCTGCGCAACGGCAGTGCCAACATGGACGTCCTCGTTGCTTTGGGAACATCGGCCGCCTACTTCTACAGCTTGTACCTGACGATCGACTGGTACGCAAAAGGCGCCAACCTGCACCACGGTCCGAACATGTATTACGAAACAAGCGCCATTTTGATCACGCTCGTCATCATGGGTAAGCTGTTCGAGGTGCTTGCCAAAGGCCGGACGTCCGAAGCGATCAAATCGCTGATGGGGCTTCAGGCCAAAACCGCCCGGGTCATCCGCGACGGTCAGGAGATGACTCTCCCGGTGGAAGAAGTGATCGCAGGCGATATCGTAATGGTCCGTCCGGGCGAAAAAATCCCCGTCGACGGCAACGTCATCGAAGGCGAATCGTCCGTGGACGAATCGATGCTGACGGGCGAAAGCCTGCCTGTCGAGAAAAAATCCGGGGACGCCGTCATCGGCGCGACCCTGAACAAAAACGGCGTCCTGCGCGTTCAAGCCACCAAGGTCGGGAAAGAAACGGCTCTGGCCCAGATCATTAAGGTCGTGGAAGAAGCCCAAGGATCGAAAGCGCCGATCCAGCGGGTGGTGGACGTCATATCCGGCATTTTCGTTCCGATCGTCGTCGGCATCGCCATTGCGGCGTTCCTTGTCTGGTATTTCTTCGTGACGCCCGGCAATTTCGCCGAAGCGCTGGAAAAAGCGATCGCGATCCTGGTCATCGCATGTCCTTGCGCCCTTGGTCTCGCAACGCCGACATCGATTATGGCCGGTTCGGGACGTGCCGCAGAGCTGGGCATTCTCTTCAAGGGCGGCGAACATTTGGAGCAAACGCATAAAATCGACGCCATTATCCTGGATAAAACCGGTACGGTAACCAAAGGCAAACCGGAATTGACCGACGTTGCGGCCGAAGGCGACGAACAGGAATTTCTCCGGCTCGTCGGCGCCGCCGAGAAAAACTCGGAGCATCCATTGGCAGAAGCGATCGTCGCAGGAATTCAGGAACGCGGCATTCAGCTGCCGGATACGCAATCGTTTGCGGCCATTCCGGGGTACGGCATCGAAGCGGAGGTCGAAGGCAAAAAACTGCTGGTCGGTACGCGCAGATTGATGGAAAAACACGGCGTAGAGGCTTCCCATGCTTACGCGTTGATGTCCCGCCTGGAGGAATCCGGCAAAACCGCGATGCTGGCCGCGATCGACAACCGCTATGCAGGTTTGGTCGCGGTTGCGGATACCATTAAGGAAACATCCAAAGCAGCGGTACAGCGCTTGAAAGACATGGGGATCGAAGTCATCATGATCACCGGCGACAACGAACGGACAGCCAAAGCCATCGCGGCGGAAGTCGGCATCGATCACGTCCGTGCCGAAGTCCTTCCGGAAGGAAAAGCCGAAGAGGTCAAAAAGCTGCAAGCCCAAGGCAAAAAAGTGGCGATGGTCGGCGACGGCATCAATGACGCTCCGGCGCTTGCGACGGCGGATATCGGCATGGCGATCGGCACAGGCACCGACGTTGCCATGGAAGCCGCGGACGTCACGCTGATGCGCGGAGATTTGTCCAGCATTCCGGACGCGATTTATATGAGCCGCAAAACGATGGGCAACATCAAGCAAAATCTGTTCTGGGCACTCGGGTACAATACGCTGGGCATTCCGGTGGCTGCTCTCGGCCTGCTTGCTCCTTGGATTGCGGGTGCGGCGATGGCGCTTAGTTCCGTGTCGGTCGTGCTGAACGCGCTCCGGCTGCAGCGGGTGAAAATCCGCCACTGATAAGCATAAATCGTGATTCGCAGCGAGTTCCCATGATGCAAACCATCCGAATACAAAGGAGCGATTGAAGATGAGCGAACAACATGCCATGAATCATGAAAACAGCCGGCATCAGCAGCATGACCATCACGGCAACGGGGCGCATAAAAGTCATGGAGCCCATGGCCATCAGCACGGCGGTCACGGCCATCACCAAAACATGGCGGGGCATTATAAGGCGCGCTTGGAGTTTCCGAACGGCGCGCCAAACGCCAGCGAGGAGACGGAGATCCAAATCGTAACGACGGATCGGGACGGGAATCCGGTAAGCCGCTTTAAAGTAAGCCATGAAAAACGGATCCATTTGATCATCGTCAACCAGGACCTGTCGTTTTTTGCCCATGTCCATCCCGAGTATGAAGGCCATGGGATATTCAGGGTCAGAACGACTTTCCCGGATGGCGGCAAATATAAATGGATCGTCGATTTTGTTACGGAGGACGACGCTGCCGTTAATTTGAGCGACTGGGTAGAGGTGGACGGCGCGCCTGCCGGTCACCGCAAGCTAGTGCCGGACAGCGAAAGGGTACGGGAAGTGAACGGCAGGGAGTTTGAGCTTTCGCTCAGCAGCGATCTTGCGCAAAGCGACACCGTGTTAACCTACACGGTCCGCGACGCGAATACAAAGAAGGGCATCGACGATCTGGAACCATACCTCGGCGCAGCCGGGCACGTGGTCATCTTATCGGCCGATGCGGAACAGTACCTTCACGTCCATCCCGTGGATGAAGGAGCGACGGGACCGGCGGCCGAATTCAAAACGATGTTCCCGCATCCGGGCATCTATAAAATCTGGGGGCAATTTCAACACAAAGGCGAAGTTTTGACGGTCCCTTTTGTCGTGGAAGCAAAATAAAAACGAAGCGGATAGCAAGGGAGAGCAGCAAATATGATGGAGACGAAAGAAACGCCGGGGAAAACGAAAATCGCCGTATCCACGCCGATCCAAGTCGGCGGAAACGTCATTACGCCGGAGCAGCTTACGGTGATTGCATCGGCTGCAGGCCCCGAAGCGCATATTGAAATCACGCCTTTCCGGCAGATTTACGTTGAAATAGCGGCGGAGGAAAAAGAAAAGGTGACGGAGCAGCTGCAGCAGGCCGGACTTCAAGTGTATCCCGCGGGAGCCGTCGTCAAGGGTTTGATCGCCTGCCAATTTTGCAAAGGGGCCGAAGACGCCGGGCTGGCGACGG
This sequence comes from Paenibacillus sp. YAE3, assembly GCF_057546105.1. Taxonomy (NCBI): domain Bacteria; kingdom Bacillati; phylum Bacillota; class Bacilli; order Caryophanales; family Paenibacillaceae; genus Paenibacillus; species Paenibacillus sp. YAE3. Next base: position 108,395 of record NZ_BAAIYF010000017.1, read on the forward strand.
CCCAAGCCATTCATCAAGCGATCGCCGGAATGGCGGCGCCGGTTCCGATCAAGGTTGCTTATGCCGGCTGCGCCCTTGGCACGAGCGAACCGCTGCTGAAAGACATCGGGGTCGTTAAAATGAAGGACACGTTCAGCATTTATGTGGGCGGAGAGCCGAAAGGAATCAAAACCGCCATCGCCGAGCCGTTAGCGGAAGGACTGAAAGAAGAACAGATCATCCCTGCGATCATGAAGGTGATCGACTTCTATAAGACCAATGCCAAGGGAAAAGAAAAATTCGCCAAGTTCGTCCGCCGCATGACGCTTGAAAAAATCCGGGAAGCCGCGGGATTTGCGGTATCACCAAACGCCTGACAAGGAGTGAATGGAAATGGCAAAATCAGTCCAAATTTATACGATTTCCACGTGCAGCGACTGCCACCAAGCGAAGCGGTATTTTAAGGATCACCAGATCGATTTTATCGAATATAACTGCGAAGACAATCTAGAATATGCCGAGGAAGTACGGAGACTCACCGGGATGCAGACGGTCCCGACGATCGTGATCGACGATCAGGTGTTTGTCGGGTTCGCCGACCATTTTAAAGAAATAACGGCATTGCTGGCTTAAGTCCGGAATGTTGTTCCGTTGGAAACGCGGCCGCTTTCCCCCTTGATCGGGAGGGGACCGGCCGTATTTTATTTTTTAAACCGTTTTTTACGAACCCGCGGGTTTGACCGGACTTCATAAGAAATGTTACGATAATGAAGAATTTTAACAAATCAGGAGGATTATTAAAAAATGACGCATTACATGAGACTTCGCATCCCAACTTTGAACCGTTAATTAAATACGTTCAAAGGCTCTGTTTTGTGAAACGGAGTAAACGGGATCAGTCTGTCCTTTTTTAATAATCTTCATTCCATATTCTTGAATATGTAATGCAAAGAAAGGCGGGTCGCTCTGCCTTTCTTTTTTTATGCATGCATTCCTTCTTTTTGGAAACCAGAGGCAGGCCTTATTTGCTGACGGCTTCAATGGATCCGTCGTCCAAAAAGGACGGGTGTTATCCCTTTACTTCGAATCGCAGGCGGAAGCCCGTGATTTTCATGAAGAAGGGAAGATGCCTAATGATCTCGAAAAACGATAAAAGCAGGATAAACATATGCAGTGGGGAGACGCCTAATTTTTCCGGGCAGCATTTGCTGCATCACAAAAAAACGATTCAGGATATCGTAGATGCAGCCAAGATCGGCAAACAGGATACGGTATTGGATTTAGGCGCAGGAAAGGGAGCTTTGACGGCTATGTTGAACCAAAAGGCCGGAAAAGTTTTGGCCGTGGAAATCGATCGCAGGTTCGTCGAAATTTTGAAGCGAAAAACCCTCCCCTATCCAAATACGAAAGTCATTCATGAAGACATTTTGAACATGCGGCTGCCCAAGGAACCCTTTATCGTCGTTTCGAATATTCCGTACTCCATTACGACGCCGATCTTGAAGAAACTTCTCAGCAAACCTTCGAGCGGATTCCAAAGAGGCGTGATCGTGATGGAAAAAGGCGCGGCCAAAAGATTTACGGCAAAAACGGCCAAAGATCCGTATAACGTCGCTTGGAAAATGTGGTTTGACATCCGGTACGTGAAAGATATTCCAAGACAAAGTTTCGCTCCGCCTCCCAAGGTGGATTCCGCTTTGGTGGCGATCAGCAGGAAAGCAAAGCCGATCGTGCCGATGAAGGACTATCCAATCTTTTGGGGAATGGCGGAACATGTGCTGAAAAACCCGGGATTATCCGTCGATTTGGCATTGCGAGGCCTATTTACGGCCCCCCAAATCAAGCATGTCAAACGGAGTCTGGGGGCAACAGGCGACCTGCCGGTGGCGTCTTTATCCGAGCATCAATGGGGGATCGTTTTTGACTCGATGGTACGGCATGTTCCGAAGTTTCGATGGCCGAAGGCCAAAAAAGAGAAGTTCGGCTGTTTTTGAGGACGGGGGCTCCCCGTCTTTTTTTAACAGCTTCAAATTGGAGTTCATGGTAAAATAGAATAGATATCATTCATACGAAAGTGGTGGAAGCATGGGATTTACACAGCAGGAGATTAGCCGCATCCGCGAGCAATCGTACCGGATGGAGCAGGAAGGCGGCATGACGCCGGAAGCGCTTCAGTACATATATGATAAAAAGCTGTTTCATTTGTTCGTGGCGGATGATTTGGAGGGGAAAATGACACCGCTTCCGGAAGCGATCCGAATTTTTCAGGAATGCGCCCGCATTGACGGCAGCTTCGGCTGGCTTGTCACGATCGGAGCGGGCGGCGGTTATTTCGTGCCGTTCATGACGGACGAAATCGGCCGGAACGTGTACGCGAGACCCGATGCCGTCATTGCAGGCAGCGGCGCGACGACGGGGACGGCACGAAAGGTGGATGGCGGTTACATCGTGAACGGGAGATGGAAATATTGCAGCGGTTCCATGTACGCCACGACCTTTACGGCGAATGCGGTGCTTGAGCGGGAGCAGGCGGCGGATTCCGGCGAAGCGCCGGAGATCGTTACCCTGATCATGCGTCCCGACCAGGTTCGAATCGAAAAGGATTGGAATACGTTCGGCCTGAAAGCGACCGGCAGCCACAGCATGATCGCGGAGGATGCTTTCGTTCCGGACGAAATGACGTTTTCGTTCACCGAGATCCGGTCCCATGAGGACGAGCTTTTGTACAAATATCCGTTTTTGCCGTTTGCGCAAACGTCGTTTGCCGGGGTTGCGATGGGGCTCGCGGATCATTTTCTGGAAGCGGCCGAATCCTACCTGCAAGCGCGGGGCAATGACCGCGTCTTAAGCGAATTGGAGGAGCAGAAAGAGGAATTCGCCCATCAAAAGGACGCCTTTTACAGAGTGCTGGACAAATCTTGGGAAGAGCTGGGGCAAAAAGGCAAACTGACGCCCGAAATGGAACAGCGAATCTCCATCGAGTGCATCACGGCGGCCAAAGCTTCGGTTGGCTGCGGCCTGCGGCTGTTCCCGCTGCTGGGACTGGCGGCCTGCATGGAGGACACGGAAATCAACCGCGCATGGCGGGATCTGCAGACGGCTTGCCAGCATGCGCTTCTAAGAGCTTAAAAAAACGGCGAAAGCCGTTTTTTATTTTGTCCATCTTGAATGAAAGGCCATGAAATAGCGGAGTCACTTCTCCTTATTCGCAAACTTTTGCAGCTCGTGCCAAGTTTCGACGGAATCGGCGCTGGTGTAGATATAAGGCGCGTCCGGCTGGGCGATCGGCGTGATGGAAGAAGCCTCGATCCGGATGAGTTCTTTTCCGTCCTGCGGAACCACGCGGATTTTCCCCTGCACCTTCACCCAAGTATCTGCCGGGAGGTGCTGCTGCCGAACCGGATCGACCAGAATGCCCAAGGGAGTCGCATCCGCCGTGCAGCATTGGACGAGGAAACGGCTCACCGCGAACGGACCGGTGTCCTCGCCCGCTTGATCCCGGTACACGAAGCCGGATACGGCGATTTCCTTGCCTTCAAACTGTTTTTTGTACATGTCGATGGCGCCGAACGTCTCGGAGAAAATGGCGGGATAAACGGGGATAACCGGCAGTTCGTACAAAATTTTCGCAAGCTCCGTAAATTCTTGGGCATAAGGATCCTTCGATTCGAAGCGAACGGATTTTTCAGGCTCGACGGCGCTATAGGAAAAGGACATGCCCTTTTTTACGGCGGCGGCGCTCCCCAAGGCCCGGTCGGGAAGGACGAATCCGAGGATGAGCGGGAACAGGAACAATCCGTATAAAGCGCCGCTTGCAAGAGGCGAAGCCGGCAGCCGGTGGTCGCAATTGCAAAGCATGGCGCTTTTGCCCAGCACGGCCTGGATGATCAGGCTAAGCGCCATCAAGCCCAGGGGGATCGGACACAGCTTGATCCAGCGCGCAAGCGCGGGGGCAACGTAATAAGAGAGCGCGTTTTCGTTCGTCAAATGCCATATATAATAGGCGAACGCCAGCAGAACCGCTGCCCGAAACAGGTAATGCAGGCGGATGCTTTTGGAATCGTTCACGGGACCACCTCCTTTTTTGAAGCTTATAACCAGGGCGATAACAAAACGGAGCCGATAAACACGCAGGCGAAGATGAGGAAAAACAGGTACAGCGCAAATTTGGTTTTGAAAAGCGCCATCAGCATCATCGCGTTTTTAAAGTCAAGCATCGGCCCGAACACCATAAACGCAACGAGGGAGCCCGTCGGGAACGTATGCAAAAAGGTGGAAGCGACGAAAGCGTCCGAAGTCGAGCAGAGGGAAAGCGCAAAAGCCAGTCCCATCATGAACAGATAAGAACCCAGCGGCTGCCCGCCGATGGCGGCAAGGCTGTCCCTGACCATAAACGTCTGCAACGCCGCGGTGAGCAAACAGCCGATCAGAAGATATTTTCCCATTTCAAAAAACTCTTCCGACGTATGCACGAATACCGACGTCAATCTGCCTCCCCGTACGGCATGGGAGTGCGCCATATCGCCCGTTTCGCGTTGTGCCGACCAGCGCATGGGCGATTTTTTTATCGTACAATAGACGATCAGCCCGATCAGAAACGCTGCCGCGAAGGCCAGTCCCATCCGGGCGTAGGCCAATTCCGGGTGATTGCGGAAAGCAATGAAGGTTGCTCCGTATACGACCGGGTTTAGAATCGGCCCCGACAAAATGAACACGATCGCGACATAGACGGGCATGCCTTTTTGGATCAAGCGGCGCACGAGCGGAATCATGCCGCATTCGCAAACCGGGAACACGATCCCGAGCGCGCACGCGAACAAGATGCCGGGAATCGCCCTTTTTGGAATCCAGCGGGAAATGACCTCATCGGGAACAAAAACTTGAAGCAGGGAGGACAACAGCGCGCCGGCCAATATAAACGGCAAGGCCTCCAATAAAATGCCGATGAAACCCGTTTTGAACGTATGGACGTATTCGTTGTTCAGCAGTCCTTGATATTCCGGCAGCCACATGACGACAAGGATGATCAGCAGGGCGGCAGGAAGAAGCAAGGGAATGATTTTCATGGGAGAGAGTGCGGTCATGGATCAAAGCTCCTTCCTGTCAGTTTTAACGGAATAATGCGGCCCATGTTTCTTTCAACTGCGTTTCGTTTAAATCCATGCCGATGCATACCAGATAGGGAGAACCGGGATAACGCGAATCCTCCCACGACGTGCGGCCTCCCGCATACTGAACGAGCCGGACCGGCCCGCCTTGATCCAAGGCGACGTGCCCTTTGGCTCTCATGAGGCTGTCCCCCCAGCTTTGAAAAAAGGATTCCAAACGCTCCCGGGACAACTTGCGCTCGGGGTATTGCCGAGGAAAAGTCAACGTGACCGTGCCGACGCGCGAAAACGATCCGGAGGTTTCCGAGGAGCCATGGCGATGTCCGTCCGGATGCGCCGAGTGAACCTGCACAGGCTTGGAGACGGCGCCGGCGACCGTTGGGGCATGCGAATTCGATTTCTTGGGCGATATCCCTTGCAAAAGATCCGGCAGAGGAATCCGGCTGTACGTCGTAAACGTCAATTTGGCGGTCATGTTATGCTTTCGGACCATGTTTTCGATTTTGGCGAGCATGTCCCGGGATACCAGGTCGCTTTTGTTCACCGTAATGAGATCCGCCGTTTCCAGCTGTTTGCGAAGCGTTCGAACGAGCTGTTTATCCGCCGAAAACCGGCTGGCGTATTCAAGGGCGTTTTCTGCGTCCAGCAGCGTAATCGTATGATGCAGCTTCAAGCAATTCCTAAATTCCGGGCCGTGCAATGCCGTCTTGATTTCGTCCGGATCGGCGACCCCGGTAAGTTCGATATAGATCACGTCCGGCTGCTGATCCAGCAGGAGAGCGAGGCTGTCCGGAAGCTCGCTTTTGCGGCTGCAGCATACGCATCCGTCCAAAAGCTTCTCCACTTGTATGTCGGCATGCTCTTCCAGGATGGTGCCGTCGACGTCGCGTTTCCCCAGTTCGTTCATCAGGATGCCCGGTCGAAGGCCCCTTCGTTTGCTTTCTTGGATGAGGGACAGCAGCAGGGTCGTTTTGCCGCTTCCGAGAAAACCGCTGAGCAGGATGACGGGCGTTTGCATAAGCGTCCACCTCTTTCGATTCTATGAATATGACGGATCCATGGATCGGATGCAAAAAAATAGGTTCGTTTATTTATACGTAACGATTACGATTTAATGACTTGTTTCGCGGAGGCTTCCGTTGTCTTTTACAAACCATGGGCGTGAACTTAATGGATCCATAACACTTGGCCGGTAATATAGTGGGAAGAAATACTTGAACCTGATCAACGGAGGGAGCGATCCATATGAGATTGGCATTGCTTGGGGATTTGCACTATCACGAGATCGACCGGTCGATTCCGGGGCTTGCGGAGGCCCGGGACGCGTTTTATCGGCATGTGCTGGATAAGTTTTTGAATTTGGATGCGGATTTGTACGTCTCGCTTGGAGACCTGACCAACTTTGGACTAACGTCGGAGTTGGAGGAGGTGTACGCGATGCTTCGCCGGCCCGATAAACCATTCGTCCACGTGCTCGGCAATCATGACCTCTACGGGCAAACGAGGGAGGACGTGCTGAAGATTACCGGACAGCAGCGTTATCACGTGCTCGATACCGAGGAAGCTATGCTGGTTTTTCTGGATACGGCCAAAGAATTGGATTTCAACGACTGGGGAGGGTGGCTTGATTTCGAACAGCTGGCATGGCTGGAAGACAAGGTGGAAGCGTCCGGGGAAAAGCCGCTGCTTGTGTTCGGCCATCACCCGGTATACCGAACGACGGCCGGTTCGGAGCGGGAAAAGGGCTCGATTCATCCGGGCATCGACATGTGGAACATCCTGAACCGCAAAAAAGGCATCGGCATTTATTTCAACGGCCATACGCACATGGATTCGATCGTGCAGCGGGACGACTGGTCATTCGTGCAAATGTCGGCCTGCTTGGATGAGCCGGGTTTTCGGATCGTGGAGATCGGGAACGAGGCGATCCGGATTTCGGCCGTGGATGTCGCCGGGCCGGAGGTTCTGGAAGCTGCGGCGGTGCTTCACCGGCATATGAAGCATTTTACTCCCAATCCGCATGCGCGGGGAACGGAAACAGACCGGGCGCTGACGGTTCCGGCATTAAGCAAGATGAAGTAATTGTAGCAAGAAGCGGGAAATCGAAACCGTTTGATGAAAGTAGCTCTTTCGGAAAAAATCATGCAATCGCTTCGAAACTTATACTTTCGTATATCTTGAAAAAGCAGAGCCGAGGCTCTGCTTTTTTGGTAGTCAAAGGGCATGTATCGAAAAATTATTCTAATGCTGCAGCTTTCCGTAATCCTTGATGCGGACATGGACATGGACCGAAATATCCGCGTCCGCGTACACTTTCCTCCAATCCAGTCGATGCCATACGCCAACGGGAAGCGAATTGCGCACATATTGACCGATCCCGAGCGGATCGGTTTGTTTTTCCTGCAGCGTGCGGACCAAGGAACGGCATTTCGTTTGGATGGATTTCCGAATCTCTTCTTCCAGCTTGCGCTGCTCCGCTGGTTTTTTCATATCCAGGTCCCCGATATACTCCAGCAGCGAACCTTCGACCTTAATGTCCATGTTTACTTTCAATCTCTTTCCCTGTAACAGGTTGGATGAAGAGATGACATGAATCTTGCGGCGGCTCCTCAAAAATTGCAGGGAAGCTTGCTCGCCATCATCGTGATCTTCTTTCAAATTCAAATATAAATCGCCGGCATGAATGTTATGGTGAAGAAGCCCGAAAAACATCCGGTCGCTCGGCTCAACCTTCCCGACGTATTTGTCGTCTTTAAAAAGGGCGACGCCGTCGATGATCAAGCTTTCCTTTTGTTCCCTGATGATGTTGGTCACCGGATCGATTCCTTCGTCATAATAATCCCTTGAAAAAGTATATAGATTGGAATCGGGGATGTCGCCTGCTTTGGCTTCCGTCCGGATGAGCGTATCGATGTATTCGCCAGCCGTCGGTCCCTGCGGGTAGTCATTGCGAAGCAAGATATGGTAAGGGTCCTCCTCCGCGATAATGACGTGCATTCTGGAGCCGATCATGGGATCCCTGCGCAAGGAATCGAGGTGCTTCCAAATCCCTTCCTTGGCCAGTTTTTCCCCGAATAACACCTGCCTAAGCTGTCCGGTGACCAGCCTCCGGTTGTTTTGCCGGTCAAAATGCGATTTTGCATCTTTGTCGGACTTGGCGACGACGGAATATACGATGGCATCCTGGTGGCTCGATTTCGGAATGCTGATCGTGACCCTCATGGAATCTTTTTGCTCACCAGACTCCTTGTCATAGGCAATCGTTCGGATGAATCCGGATTTCTCCAAAATATGCTCGTCCGTGCAACCCGTCAGCACCACGAGAAGGACAAGGCAAACGAGCTTAACTTTCATTGTTCGGCACCTTTCCTTTCAGTTTGAGATATAGCAGCACGCAGATCAGCACTACCGGCACGATAAAAGCAATGTAAGTTTCTGTGTACAGCACTTTTCTTAAGAGCTGCTCCGATTGCCCCAAGTATTTGGGGATGTATCCGATAAAAAACACCATGGCCACGATCACGAACTCGAGCCGGTTCGGCTTTACTTTCGGACATGTCTGCTTGATCGCGGTCAGGGCAGCAAAACAGTACATGACCGTCACGATCAAATTGGCGAACACGAACATCGAGAACACGAGGTTTTCGATCCGGTTAATGAACGGCATTTCGATGAAATCCAGCAAATCGATGATGGGATATAGAAGCGACTCGATTTGATGAAAGCTGAAAAAGCCGAACGCAGTCAGTATGACGATTAACTGGGCAATGGTAATCACCCAGTGCCCGATGAACACGCCTTGAAACAATTTGCTCTTTTTGGTGACATGGGGAAACAGAAACATGCAGAGCTCGTAACCCATAAAAGTGGTGTACACTTCCATCCAGTTGCGAAATGAATGACCTTGGGATGCAAGCTGAAACAGATGCGGCGAAAACCGGACGATCTGCCAATCCTGGAACTGATACACGGTGAGCCCTACCGTCCATATGGTCATGAAGAAAAATACAGTCGCCGTTTTGCTGATATTGTAAATATTCTTGATCAAAAGGGCGAAGACCATGAAACAGAAAAGCAGGAATATAAACATCGGATTGGTCGTCTGGAACGACAGCATTTGGAATATAAGAAAAAAATTTTTTCCGATGAAGGAAGCCGTAAATATCCAAAAAAATGGCCAGCGCCCAATAGACCGGATACATGACCGCTTTGGGCAGCGCACACTCCATGATTTGAAAAACGGAGGCGCCGCGGCCCATGCGGTATACCAGCCAATACAGAAAAATATTAAACGAAGCGATGACGGACAACGCCAAATAGCCGATCCATCCGTTCGTGCCGATATTTTCGACGATCAAGCGGGGGAGGCTGAACAGCGTGATGTTCATTTCGGTCATGAAAATGAGCAGGGTGATATGGAAAACGTTTAATTTTTCTTTCACTTTGTTCACCCTTATTTCCGCATTTTGTTGGTGGATTTGTTTTGGGAATCCGAAATGGAAGGGCGCTTTCTAAGGCCCCAAAAAGGTCCGCGAACGAACGTGTCCAGCAAATCGGAAAAGTTCATCGGAGACAGCGGCGTCAAGTAGGACGTTCCCAGGTTGGTGACTCCCGACAAGTGGATCACCACAAGGCCGATACACATCATGAGCCCCAAATTTCCCAAGACGCCGGCCATGATGATCAGGCCGAACCGGATCAGGCGGATGGATGCGCTCATGATATAGCTTGGGATGGTGAACGATGCGATGGCGGATGTGGCGACCGAGATAATGAGAATGTTGCTTGTGAACCCGGCCTGAACCGCAGCTTGCCCGATCACGATACCGCCTACGATGCCGATCGTTTGGCCGACTTTCGTCGGGAGCCTTGCGCCGGCTTCGCGAAGCAGCTCGATGGTCGTTTCCATGAGCAGCGCTTCGATAAGCGGCGGGAAAGGAACCTTTGCGCGCGACTCCGTCAAGTTTAGAAGCATCGTATGGGGAATCATTTCATAGTGATAGGTGGTCACGGAAACGTAGAACGCGGTAAAGCTGATCGTCATGAGAAAACCGATGAACCGCAAAATCCTCAGGGCAGACCCCAGCAGCCAGCGTTGATAATAATCGTCCGGCGAAGAGAAGAAATCAAAAAAATTGGTAGGACACACGAATGCGGACGGGCTTCCGTCCACGAAACCTACGATGCGGCCGCCGATCAGCTTGGAAGCGATGGCGTCCGGGCGCTCCGTCGTCATGAACTGCGGGAATACGGAGTTCGGATTTTCGTCGATCAGCTGAATCAGCATGTTCGAATCCATGACGGCATCGAATTCGATCGATTGAATCCGTTTTTTCAAGTCGTCCACCATGTCTTGATCCGCAATACGGTCGACATAGGCCAATACCACGTCGGTTTTGGCGATTTCCCCGACCTCAAATTTGATGGTTTTTAAATGCGTGCTTTTGATTTTTTTACGCAATACGCCCAGATTCTGGGACAGATTTTCCACGAAGCCGTCGTGGGGGCCGGAAATGACCGTCTCCGTCTCGGATTGGGAGATCGATGGGCCTACGGGCTCGGAAATATCGACGAGATAGACCAGGTCCCGAAAAAATATGGCGGCTTGGCCGTCCAGGATTCCTTTGACGCATTCCTTGGCGTCGTCCGTCAGCTTGTATTGGGAACGATTAAAGATTTGTTCCGCTTCCTCCTCGGTGGCTTCGGAAAGGGGATCGACGATATCCCGCTTTAGCGGCTCCGGTCCCACCAGGAACGGGAGATAAACGATATGGACATGGCAATTGGGATACGTGCGCTGCTGAAAGTCGATGCAGTCCTTAAACTGATCCAGTATATGGTTCAAGGAAGGCTTTTCGTTTTTTTCGGGTTTGGCGGTCACCTGTTCCGAGCTTTTCCCTTGCGTGAAGAAAAATTTCCTTAAATTCAGAAAAACGCCCATGATCAACACCTCGTGGATATTTTCCCCATGGAAGGGACGAATATGCATTCGAATCTTTCCCTTACGTATTGCGTAAGGTTGATATTGTAAGGAACGTATGTTCCTGTTAAAATGATAGAAGACCTGGAACTTCAGCACGAAAAATATGGAATCCCACGGGAGGAAAACCAAAATGAATTCGCAAGCGTTGTTGGTGATTGACGTACAGAGGGGCATGTTCCCGGAGAACGACCCGGTTCATGCCGGGGATGCATTGTTGTTGAAGCTTCAAGACTTGCAGAGCAAAGCGCGAAGCTGCGGCGTGCCCGTCATCTACGTGCAGCATAACGAAGGGGCGGGCGAGCAGCTCGAAACGGGGACTCCGGATTGGGAGATCCACCCTTCCATCGCGCCCCATGAGGGAGAAGACGTCATCCAGAAGTTCACGCCGAATTCATTCCATGAAACCGAACTGCAGCGGATCCTGGAGGAGCAAGGCATCCGCAGCCTTGTCATTTCAGGGATCCAGACCGATATATGCATCAAAGCGACAAGCAGGGGGGCGGCGGACCTGGGGTACGACGTAACCGTCGTGGAAGACGCCCACAGCACATGGGGCCAAGGAGGCCAAACAGCGCAAGAAATCATTGACCTGCATAACCGGCAGTTCCGCGAGTTTGCCGTTGTGAAAAAGGCTTCAGAGATCGAATTTTGCTGAACCTGGCCAAGGGTGCCCAAAAAACGAAACGATTCTCGAATATCACGATCTTGCTTTTCTATTCCGTTATTCCTTCGTCCGGACGAAAAAGAGGGTATACTTTGGATGAAGGGGTGAACGAATATGAACATGGCGAAAGAAGAGGCGCTGACGGAGGAAAAATGGCAGGCGATCATCGGGAATGACGCGTCCTATGACTTCAAGTTTTTTTACGCGGTCAAATCGACGGGGATTTTTTGCAGGCCATCCTGCAAGTCAAAGGTCCCCAACCGGGCCAACGTTCGGATCTTCCGCACCGCGGCTGAAGCCATTCGGGAGGAATTCCGGCCGTGCAAACGGTGCAAGCCGACGGGCGAACGATTGCCGGACCGCGAGTGGGTCGAAGCGATCGCCCGGTACATGGAGCGGCATTACGACAGCACGATAACGCTGAATATGCTGGCGGAGATGTTTCATGGGAGCCCGTACCACTTGCACCGGACATTCAAAAAAATCATGAACGCAACGCCGGTCGCCTATTTGCAACGCATCCGATTGGATAAGGCGCGCGAGCAGCTCGCCCGAACCAACATGTCCGTAGCCGAGATCGGTAGCAGCGTCGGGCTTCCGAATCCGTCCTATTTCATCTCGCTTTTCAAACGAACATTCGGCATGACCCCCTACGAATATCGAAAACGGATGATGGAAACGGGGATATGGACCCAAGGAGGCGCATTCGATGAAAAATGAAGTGATAGGGCCTGTTTATTGGTCGGTATTGGAACACGGAGGCTGGACGCTGCATCTCGCAGCGACTTCCCGCGGCCTTTGCTACGTAGGTTCGGCTAACAAGCCGTATGAGGAAATGGAAGAATGGGTGGGAAAACATATGCGCCCGGCGAAGCTGATCCGGGACGATAAGGCGCTGTCGCCTTATGTTGGCGAATTGGCGGATTACATCGAAGGCAAGCTGGTGCGCTTCACGATTCCCTGCGACCTGGTCGGCACCCCGTTCCAGCGTTCGGTTTGGGAGGCGCTGCGCTCCATTCCCTACGGGGAGACGCGCTCCTATTCGGACATCGCGGAAGCGATCGGCAAGCCGGCCGCGGTTCGGGCCGTGGGTTCGGCGATCGGGGCCAATCCGGTGCTCATGTCGGTCCCATGCCATCGCGTCATCGGCAAAAACGGAGCCTTAACCGGCTTTCGCGGCGGGCTCGAGATGAAATCGCGGCTGTTGTCCATCGAGAAAGCGTTCGCGGATTCCCGGACTCGTGAGGTTGCCCATCATGCATAACGAGGTTTCGGAACGGGTTGCGGCTTTGGACTGGGACGCGCTCCACCGGGATTTGGATCAGCATGGATTCGCCGTTTTCCGGCCGGTCCTGACCCCGGAGGAATGCGAGGCCTTCATTGCGTCCTACCCTGCCGAAGAGCTGTACAGAAAAACGATCGATATGAAAAGATACCGTTTTGGGCTCGGGGAATACAAGTATTTTCAGTCGCCTCTTCCCAGCCGGCTGCAGCAGCTTCGGGAGGCGTTTTATCCGCCGCTGGCGGCTGCCGCCAACCGCTGGCTCGAGCAGCTGGGCAAGGAGCCGGGGTATCCCGGCACGCTTTCCGCTTTCCTGGAGGAGTGCCATGAAGCAGGCCAACGCCGTCCCACGCCCCTCATTCTGAAATATGAAGCCGGAGGGTATAATTGCCTGCATCAGGATTTGTACGGCGAGGTATATTTTCCGTTTCAGGTGCTCCTGACGTTGAACCGGAAGGATGTCGATTATGAAGGCGGCGAGTTTCTCTTGGTCGAACAGCGCCCGCGCGCGCAAAGCCGTGGGCATGCGATCAAGCTGGAACGGGGAGCCGGCGTCATTTTCCCGACGAGCTTCCGTCCCGTTCAAGGAGCAAGGGGACATTACCGGGCTTCTCTGCGGCATGGGGTTGGCACCGTAACGGCCGGCACAAGGTACAGCTTGGGCGTCATTTTCCATGATGCGACATAAAACGGTAACTTTAGGTATGAGAATTGAACCCGGGGGGAGAAGCCATGACCTGTTCGCTGGAATATAAAACGCCAAAATCGATGCTGAATAAAGGGACGGGCTTCCTTTCCGGTTACAGCCATTCGTTAAACCCGTATTCGGGCTGCTCATTTGGCTGTTCATATTGTTACGTCCGGCGAATGCCCGTAGCCACCTTCCGTGAAAAGGCTTGGGGTACGTGGGTGGATGTCAAACATGGCGCTGCGGACGTGTTCCGGAAAGAGCTCGCCAGGGCTCAAAAGAGGGGACCGGTCACGATTTTCATGTCCTCGAGCACCGACCCCTACCAACCGGCGGAGGCGACGGAACGGATTACGCGTTCCTTGCTGGAAGCGATGGCGGAGCTGCCGCCGGATTTTTTGCTGGTTCAGACCCGGAGCCCCCTCGTGAAACGCGATATCGACTTGCTGCTACGATTGGGGGATCGCGTCAGGGTCAGCATGACCGTGGAAACGGACAGGGAAGACATCAGACGCCATTTTACGCCTGGAACGCCGCCGATCGAAGCGAGGCTTAGGACGCTGAAGCTTCTGAAGGAAGCCGGCGTGCCGGCCCAAGCCACGATTGCGCCCGTACTTCCGAGCACGGATGCTTTTCCGTCCCAATTACGCCCCCTTGTCGACCGGATATGCATCGACGATTATTTTATGGGTGACGGAAGCGGAGGAAAGCGGACAAGAAGCCTGGGCATCGAGCGGCTTTACGGGGAAATCGGGCATAAGGAATGGTATGATCCCGGCGCATACCGGACCGTCTATGAACGGTTCATCGGAACTTTTCCGAAGGATCAAGTGTTCCTCAGCCAAAAGGGTTTTGAACCCTAATAAACAAAAGCCGCGACGGGAGGGGGAACAAGCATATGTTGAGCCAACATGCCGCGTTTTTTCAATACGGCAAGACGGAAACGGAAGCACTAAAGAACGCGGATCCCATACTTGGCGAGGCGATGGACAAGATGGGGAGAGTGGAGCGTCCCGCGAATCCGGATCTGTTTCAAGCTTTAAGCCAGGCGGTGGTCGGCCAGCTGATTTCGGTCAAAGCCGCGCAGTCCATCTGGGAAAGGATGCTTCGCCGGTTCGGGCGAATCGATCCGGCCGTTATAGCGATGGAGTCTCCGGAGGAGTTAAGGGCATGCGGTTTGACGGAGAAAAAAACGGCATCCATCCATCGCATCGCCAGCAGCATTAGAAACGGCGAGTTTAACTTGAATGAGCTTGTTCAACTCCCTGACGCCGAAGTTGTCCGCCGCTTGACGGCGCTTCCGGGCATCGGCGTGTGGACGGCTGAAATGGTGCTGCTCCATGCGATGCAGCGGCCTGACGTCGTCAGCTGGGGGGATGTGGCGATCCGGCGCGGAATGATGAAGCTCTACGGTCTTGACGGGTTGTCCAAACAGCAGTTCGACGAGTACCGGCGGCTTTATTCGCCGTATGGTTCCGTCGCCTCGATCTATTTATGGGAAATATCATACAGGTAAGGATGGAAGTTCATGATGGAAACGGAAACGGCGGTCGTTCGAGCAAAGCTGCTGGAGCTGGCCGAACCTGAATACCAAAAATTTGCGTCATCCCTCATTCCGGGCATATCCAATTTGCTGGGCGTCCGTATTCCGGAGCTGCGCAAATTGGCGAAGGGGATTGCAAACGGGGACTGGCGGTCTTATTTGCAGCATGCTTCAGGCGAATTTTTTGAAGAGGTAATGCTGCAGGGCATTTTAATAGGCCATGTAAAGGCGGACCCGGCTGAAAAGCTGAAGCATGTCGCCGCGTTTGTCTCCAAAATCGACAATTGGTCGGTATGCGATACGTTTTGCTCCGGCTTGAAATTCACTAAAACGAACAAAGAGCTGGTGTGGGATTTTCTTCAGCCTTATTTGCGGTCCGAAGAAGCATACGACATCCGTTTTGGCGTGGTCATGCTGCTCAATTATTACATCGACGAAACCTACATCGATCGCGTGCTGCACATCCTGGATCGGATCCGCCACGAAGCTTATTACGTCCGAATGGCCGTGGCTTGGGCATTATCGATGTGTTACGTAAAACTGCCGGCTCCGACAATGGCTTATCTGCAGAACAGCACGGTCGATGACTTTACATACAACAAAGCGCTGCAAAAAATAATCGAGTCGACGCGCGTTGATTCGGAAACCAGGCAGCAAATCCGAGCGATGAAGCGGAAGTAGCCGCCAAATTCGCTGAAATGCATCAAAACACAAAGTAAGGAGCACCTTTTGTAAAGGCTGACCTTCAGTCATCTGAAGCGCAAGTCTTTTTCTTTTTTTAATCTGCTTTTAAGAAATATGTAGTATAATATCCGCCTGAGTCAAGTAAGGAGAGGATACGAGTGCAACCATTGTTTAAACCCTCGAAGCGGTTGGGAGCGACGCTGCTCACCCTGTTCTTTGGCGGTTTTGTCCTGAATTTCATCATGCAGGCGGCATCCCTGAATCTGAGTTTGGGAAGGGTTCTGGCCTGGATTTCGCAATCTTATTGGCTTTATATTTCCGGGAGCCTGTTTTTCTTTTTTGTGCTGCTCACGTTTGCGGCGATCATTCCGAATGTGTATTCCGGCGCGTTATTCGCTTTTTTGGTATGCTGCATTTTGGCGGTGGCCAATTATAAAAAGCTGAGCACGACCGGCGAACCGTTATTTCCATGGGATTTGATGCAGGTTAAAAACGCCAAGGAAATGACCAAAATCACGCATGGCATGATCTCTCCCGCAGCCGTGATCGTGGCGGTCGTCATCGTCGCCGCGCTGGCGTATTTGGCGTTTAAGCTGCCCAAGCTCAAGGTTCAGCTGCCTCTGCGCCTTGTCATGGTGGCGGTATCCGTCCTGATGATTGCCGGGTTCATTCAAATGGTCGGCGGGCAAAGCGCGTTTGCAACCTCCATGCACTATCAAAATATTCCCTGGAACCAGAAGGTGAATTACGCGCAAAACGGGTTTGTGTATGCTTTTACGGGCAATTTGAATCAGAAACTGATGGAAAAGCCCGAAGGATACAGCAAAGAGGCCATCGAAAAAATCGCCGCCAAATACCGCAACCTGCCGGATCGCGGAACGGCGAAGCCGACCGCGGAGCAGCCGAACATTCTGTATATCATGGACGAGGCATTTTTTGACCCTACCCGGCTGCCTACCTATACCTTTAGCGAAGATCCGCTGAAGTTCATCCATCAGCATGAGCATGCAACGCCTTCCGGGTATTTGCTTTCTCCCGAATTCGGGGGGAATACGGCCAACGTCGAATTCGAAGCGTTAACCGGTTTGTCGATGTATTTTCTGAAGGACGGCTCCATTCCTTATCAGCAGCGGATCGTCAAAATGTCTTCGCTTCCGTCGATCGTCAGCATTTTAAAAGAAAAAGGGTACGAAACCAAAGCCCTTCACCCGTTTGACGATACGTTTTATAACCGAAATCGGGTGTATCCGATTCTTGGCTTTGACCGTTTTACGAGCGAAAAGGATTTGCAGCAAGCGGAACGGTTTACGCCGAACGGTTATATCACGGATAAGTATGCCATGCAGGAAGCGGTTCGCCAGCTTCAATCGTCGGATAAGCCTGCCTTTCTGCATCTCGTGACGATGCAAAACCATTTTCCGTTCACGAAAGGCCTGAATGGCGAGAACACGATTACGGTCGGCGGCGTGAAGCCGGAATATAAAGACGAGATGGAAACGTACGTGCACGACACGAAATTGACCGACGAAGCCGTTGCCTATTTAAGCGGCGAATTAAAGAACATCAAACGTCCGACGATTGTCGTATTTTGGGGCGACCATCTGCCGGCATTGTCTTCCGGAATTTATGCCCAGGCAGGCTGGGACCAAAATCCGCGCCTGAAACATGAGACGAAGCTTTTGTATATGGCCAATTTCGATATCGGAAAAAGCTCCGTCGGCACCATCAGCCCTTCGTTTATCGGACCGACGTTGTTCAAGCTGAGCGGACAGGCGCTGCCTCCGTATTACAAACTGCTGGAGAAGGTGCAATCCGAAATACCCGGGCTCAATAAAAACGTGCTGATCGGCGTTTCGGGAATCATATCGCAGCTCACCCCCGATCAGCGGTCGCTCTTAAACGATTACCGCTTGGTCGAATACGATTTGCTTGAAGGAGAACAATACGCCAAGGATCTCATGTTTTAAGTTGCAATCGACAGAGACAACCCCGCCGCATCGGCGGGGTTTGTTGTCATGAGCGGGCGATTCGTCGGGAGACCCCGACTTCATTGTAAAAACCGCTTAAGTCCGGTATCATTAACCCTGGATGTAGGCGTTTTTTTGCATCATTTTTATGAATCACATAATCTATGAGTGTTTTGCATAATTCCGTTTCAGAGAAGAAGCGATAGCATATTCACTGTCGTTAAGGGGTAATTTTCGAAAATGGTATTATATGGATGAAGAAAAGGGCAGACTTGCAGAATTTTAGAACA
>NZ_BAAIYF010000018.1:0-113889 GCF_057546105.1 Paenibacillus sp. YAE3
ATAAAGGAGAAGTCGATATACTTGTCCACTTTCCGCAGCAAATGATCCTGCGGAACCAACTCTTCAATCGAAACGAATTCATAGCTTTGTTGTTTTTCCCGGTTAGATCTAAGCATCCAAAACACCGCCCGTTCATAAGTAGTTATTTATATTATACAACATTAACGCGGTGTCGTTATAAATTAAATGAACATAAAGAAGGCTGTCGAGACTTTCTCGACAGCCTGGCCTTGGCTTTAGGCCAAGGCTTTTCTCCTGCTCCTTACGCATGATCGATAGCTGTATCCGCACCCGTCTTTGCCTCCAGTTACCCAGACTGAGCGAGAGCGTACTATCAGTGACACGGTTACTGCGTTTCAGGATAATATATCGTCATGCTTGCCCGTACCAAGGAATCCCCGGTATTACGGTAAGAATGGGATCGGTTCGCTTTGAATCTGATCGAATCGCCGCGTTTGATCGTAAACTTCGATTGGTTGACTTCGATGGTCATTTCGCCGTCAAAAACGGTGACGTATTCTTCCGTGCCTTCAATATGCGGATCGGCGTGATGGTATCCGTCTGGTTCGATTTCGATAAAATAAAGCTCAAACCGCTGATCCTCATGATAAGGAAAGCAGGGGTACACTCTATATTTTCCGTCGTCTTCCGACAATACGTTGATTTCATCCCGGAGGACGATTTTGGTTTCAGGCTGAGGCTCATGGATCAATGAAGTAAAAGATACCTTCAAACCCGTCGCTATTTTCCAAATGGTCGTGATGGTCGGGCTCGATTCCCCTCTTTCGATTTGTCCGATCATCGTTTTGCTGACTCCCGTTAATTCGGATACTTTATCCAGGCTTAGTTTTTTGCGATCACGGATGTCCTTTAAGTTCTTGGCGATGACGAGATGAATTTCTTCGGCCATAGAAATACGCTCCTCGAGGGTTGTTTTAAGAAAAGTATAACATACGATCCAAAAACAAATGGAGGAGAAAGGGGAGCATCCTGTTCCAAGCTACATTTCCAATATAGCGTTCATCTTGCCTACACGATTCTTAAATATTAAAAAAACACAGAAATAGGACGGTTCCTCTGCGGCGAAACGCTGCAAGAACCGTCCTTTAACCGCTCATGCCAATTTAGCTTTCAGGCACGAATCCAGCCTATTCGAGATACATTTTTTTCAGCTTGGCCTGCTCGGCTGCGCTCAGACCGATTCCCTTTTCCAAGAAGCCTTGGATGGAGCCGTATTTTTTGGCCATTTCGTCGAAAGCGGCGTTCATGTATTCCGGGCGAACGTCCATCAGCGCCTGGATGATCCCGATGGCGTTGTCGTCCTTCAGTTGGAACTGTTTCACCATGGCATCGACGGCTGCTTTGTTGTACGCTGCGCGGTATTGGTTGCTGAGCAGAAAATCCTGCATGACCGTTTCCTTCGGAACGCCAAGCGCGAGGAGCATAAGCGCCGAGCCGAGTCCGGTGCGGTCTTTGCCGGCGGTGCAATGCTGAACGAAAGCGGTCGTGGCAGGGTCCAGCATCATGTCAAAAAGCTTCGCGTAAGCTTCAGGGTGGTCCACCATGTCCCGGTTTGCCGCGATCAGCACGTCGCCTGGTTTGCCCATTTTGTCAAATTCGCCTGCGGCCATATAAGCGAAAATATCGGTTCCGCTGCCGGATTGCCCAAAAACCGGATTCCGGACATATGTAGCGCCTTGGATGGCGGGATCCGGTTTTTGTTTCACTTCATCGTCGGTACGGTAATCGATGATTGTTTTCAGCCCGCTTTTCCGAAGAAAAGAAATGTCGGCCTTGGTCAAGCCGGCCAGCTCGTCCGAACGGAACAGCTTGCCCCATTTGACGGTTTTGCCGTCCGTCGTTCGGTAACCGCCAAGATCGCGGAAATTGGTCGCGCCTTGAAGGGGGAGCAGACGTTCAGCGGTTTTGATCTCGGAGCCGTTGCCGCCTTTGATTTTAAAATATACCCGGCTTCCCGGATTCGGGTCGGGCGTATGCAGTCCGCCATAGGAAGAATAGGTGCGCGCGAGTTCTTTCCAGCCTCCGTCGGGTTTGGTGCTCCAATACACTTTGACCGGGCCAAGGTCGGCCGACGTCTTCCAATGAATCGTAAGGGCTCCGTTTTTTGCTCTCTCGACGGTCGCTCCCGTAAAAGCACCCTGCTTCGCTGGATGCTGGACAGCCGCCGTATTTTTATGGGGAACCGCGCCCTCGGCCATGGCAGCGCCCAGCGGCGATACGGTCAAAAAGAATGCAGCGCCCAGAAGCGCCGTTTTTTTCATCATTGCCATCATGTCTCCCTTTATTTAAATGAACTCCAAGATGTCCTTTCTATCATGAGGGATGCGTGTTTGTCCTTCGTCAAGCCTGCGTAAACCGAACGTAAAAGTTTGCTTGATTCCATGCTGATTAGGCGGGAAGCAAGACTTTCATCACATGGTTAAACCTTGATACTATTATTTTTCCTATTTGTCCAAGAGTTGCCATATGACTTCCGATTTGGATATGATTTTATAAATTCGGAAAAAGGGGAGGAAAAAACCAATGGATCTGCAATTAGCCGAACAACGGGTTAGGGAATGGGCAAGGGAATATTCGCATCGGCTTGGGCTGAAAGGGTCGACCATCGAGGCGAAATATATTTGGAACCCCGGAGGATTCGTCAACCAGTCCTACCGGTTATCCGATGGGGAAACATGGAGGCATGTCAAATTCGCCCGGGAGGATCGCACCTCGCATCTTCAACAATGGGCAAAAATCAGCGAACACCTGACGGAACATTACAATGCGCCCCGGCTTGTCCAAGAGGTGACGGAACCGGTTTTGCCCGGATTCAGCTATGGTTTGGCATTCGAATACATTGCTGGAAAACCGCTGAGCTCCGCTTCCGATCCTTTGCCTGTCGTCGGAAAGGTGCTGCGGGCATTAAAGGAATTGCACCAGGATGAGCAGCTCCAAACGATGCTCGCGGATGGGCAGGCCGCCCTTACATATGCCGAAGCATTTGCAGAGGAATACATTACAAGGTTCGAGGAAGATTTGGAAGGGATTGTCGCGGAGAGGCATCTGCTGGATTTTGTCGAAGATCGCACGTTGGATTGGTTTCGCGCTGAGATTGAGACATTAAGGGAAATGGCGCTTCAGATGCCTTGTTTCCAACGCCAGGCGGCGGATGTCGTGCATAATGACCTGAATTGGCAAAATATTTTGTCAAACGATCAGCATCGCTTCTGGATGATTGACTGGGATGACCTGACGGTAACAGGGGATGCAGCTATGGACTATTCGGTATTTTTATGGCCGTTGTATCGACAGGAAAAAGAGAAGCCGATCTGGAAGGAGCGCATCATTCGCGAAGCGGGGGCGGATATGTTTGAGCGGATGGAGCTTTATTTTAGGGCAAAGCTTTTTGATGATGTCATTGACGTCCTTGCCGATTACGTCGAAGCGGAAGGCATGCCGGAGGTGAAGGAAGAAACCCGGCGACGAGCCAGGGACATCCATCTTCGGGCATACCCGGAATATGTAAGGCTTTATGGTTGAAAGGGCCGGTCCAAACACATTTGTTCTGAAATTGGGCTGAACCTATTCACTGAATAAGAGGCGATGTATGCAGTGCATCCCTTGGAATTGACATCGGAACGTTTTAACCGATCCGTTCCAGGGGGGCACTTAATAATTACGTAATTTCAGCCGTCATATTGACTTCTATTACTCAACTAAGTTATTGTAATTTTGTATAAATATTGAAAATATAATGTAATAAATTACATAATGTTCCAGGGACGTATTTGCAGCACCCAAGAAAGGGGGGGGATTTGGAGCACGCATATATAAAGAGAATGCTCATTACAGCAACGATTAGCTTC
The DNA here is from genome assembly GCF_057546105.1 of Paenibacillus sp. YAE3. Lineage (NCBI taxonomy): Bacteria > Bacillati > Bacillota > Bacilli > Caryophanales > Paenibacillaceae > Paenibacillus > Paenibacillus sp. YAE3. Next base: position 3,870 of record NZ_BAAIYF010000018.1, read on the forward strand.
AATGATTACTGAGCTGAATTTCCTGTTCTTCGTCATTTTTTTATTTGAATAGCATAACCTCACTTCCGACGATGATTCCAAGGTAAGACCACTTCATAAAAGGAGTGAAACGATGCCGCACATTCTGGAAATTAAAAACATAAGAAAATCATTTGGTCATAAAGTTGTTTTAAAAGATGTCACGTTCAATGTGCCGTCCGGATCAATTGTTGCCTTCATTGGGGATAATGGGGCAGGTAAATCGACAACATTCAAGGCGATACTAGGATTAATTGCTAAAGATAGCGGTACGGTTAAAATATTCGGCGAAGAAAATATAGATAAGCATGCCAAGTTAAAGGAAAAAATCGGAGTCGTATTTGATGCTATGAATCTACCGGCTCATCTTACAATAAAGCAACTGAACAAAGTTTTTGAAAAACTGTTTAAATCTTGGGATCAAGCCCATTTTTATCGGCTGGTTCATGCATTCTCTTTACCGACAGATCTGAAAGTAAATAAACTCTCGCGCGGGATGTCAATGAAGCTGTCCGTAGCTGTGGCGTTGTCGCATCATGCACAATTATTAATTCTAGATGAAGCGACGGGAGGGCTTGATCCCTCATCAAGGGAAGAATTATTGGATGAATTAAAGAATTTTGTGAGTACAAGTAATGGGGGGATATTGCTTTCTTCTCATATTATGAGCGATGTCGAGAAAATAGCCAGTCATGTTGTCTTCATAAAAGATGGCGAAATTTTATTAAACGAAGAGAAGGATAAAATTTTTGAAAGTTACGCTATTGTAGATATTGACGAGCAAAAACTAACCTTGCTCAACAAAGATATAGTTGTAGCGAAAAAGAACAGTGGTTCTTATTTCAGTGTACTGATATCGGATAAACAGGCCTTGCCAAAAGAAATTCCAGCTAAAACCATCTCAATGGAGGAAATGAGTGTTTTATTAACAAGGAGTGAAAAATAATTGACAGGTCTATTACTGACAAATTATTACCTTGTTTATCGAAGTTTTTTTGCTTACGCAGGAATAGCGGTATTGGTGTCTGGACTCATGTTTTATTTTGGAGATGCTTCGATGCACCGTTTTGTTGCTATGTTAATTATCTTGCTTACGGCGATGCCTGCACTTGAAATTATAAAATATGAAAGCAAGTCTGGTTATGATAAGTACGTGCTTACTCTACCGGTTACTAGAAACAATATTGTACAAAGCCACTACCTTTTCTATTTTTTTGTGGCAATGGTCGGAGCTTTGTTATCGTATGGCATCTTTTATATATATGATCTGATCTCAGATACGCCAATGGATAATATATTCAAAATAGTTTCTTTGGGGACTTTTATCGTTCTCTTTGCCGGTGCGATAGCTTATCCGCTCCTCTATATGATTGGCCCGGAAAAATCGGATGCTATTGTCATTGGAGGTGCAATTGGGGGGCTTTTTGCTGCAATTGGATTACAAGGAGTGGTTGGATATCTGATAGAACAATGGCCACTGCCATATTTTCGTATTGATCCATCTTTATCTGCTCCGGTTATATACATCATATTTGGTGTTATCATGTACATCCTTTCCTTTTTCATTTCTGTTTTTATATACCTCAGAAAAGAATTTTAGTAGACACACAATCACTCCTAACGTTGAGTTTTTAAATAAAACTGCACTCCTAATATGTTAGATATTGTAGGGGCGCAATTCACCTTCGGTGTGTTTTGCTTAGTAGATTAACTTTGCCCGCCGTGGGTTTCTACTGCCTTTTTGTCCTTGGAGTCTTTGCCGTTGCCGCGGCAAAGGCTCTTTTCAGTGTATGTCGAAAAGGTGTTTCTCTATCACTTGTAATAATGGGCATTTTGTATGATTTTATACAAAAAGCTAGAAATAACCAATATTTAGGTGTTATAATTAAATAAATGAAATTAAAGAAATAAAAAGTATATTTATGCTAATTTATTATCGGATTGCATGACATTAGAGCATAGTACATAGTGAGTTCATTCAGATGATGATAAGCTGGCCAGCTGTCATATATAAATTCCTAAAATATTGAACCATGTAAAATATTTCAGGGAGGATGAATACGATGGTAAAACATTCAAAAAAAGTTTATTGCAGCCACTTCTTTTTGTGCTCTCCTCTTGGGAGGAGTAGCGCATGCCGCTTCTAATCAGTTTGCAGATGCAACGTTACAAACCGGTGCGTCCACAGCTTCAAGTAGTTATATTAATGGGAATGACCAAGGGGAATATGGAGGCTACCTTACTGTACAGAGAGGAAGAATGAAAATTGCGGCAAAAAGAGTTGTAGCCTATTGGCCGGACCCTTCCATATCTTATTTTACAACGAATACAACATCACTCCAAAGCGCCAGTATTGGTATGACTCCCGACACCGATTTATACTATGTCGAACTGAGCCCGGAATTAAATGCACCAACGGGTTGGGGATATATACAAAATTATTAATTTTTATAGTGAAGAGGCTGTCAACATCCCATTGGCAGCCTCTTCACTAAAATTTTCGGTCAGATCGATTTGATTACATAACGACATACCAAGTGGTGATTCATAATGCGGACTTTATTTGCGATGATGAACATGGAATTTAAACAATACCGAAGAGGGTTATTGATATGGATTGCAATAGCTTTATTAACGGTTTATTTGCCTATCGGATATTATCACTTTCTAAGCGATTTGATGCAGGCAGGGCAATTTCTGCAATCCTCAGGGTATATTGGCATGGCCTCCGCGCTGTTCGGTCTTTTCTTTGGCATACTCATCTCCAGACGAGAACAAGAGGCCGGCATGGCCGAGTGTTTAGCATCGGCACCGGGCAGCGCACTTAGAAATCTATCGAAATTGCTGGCCTGGGGCGCGATCTGTTTTATTCTGATGGCCATAGCGTCGATTGAAGTCATGCTTATGATCTGGTTCAGCGGTAGCGAATACTTGAATTTTGCTTATAAAGTGATCCTATACATCTTTCTGTACTGGGGGCTGACCCTATTTTCATGTGGAGTCTTGGGATTTGCCATAGGGGAACTGCTGGGTCAATCCTGGTGGAAGCTCCCGCTTGTTCTTCTCATCTGGTTTGCCATTAGCCCGTTTAATATGCTAATCAGCCAATATATTCCGGTAAATGTATTGTCATGGTTAAATCAAGGGGAACAGGATCTTGGAAGCGCCTATAACGGGGTTGAAGGACTATATTTAGCCTATTCGTTTATAGCGAAAAAAACCGCATTTCTAGCGGTTTGTCTTACTCTGGCATTCGCCTCGGTTTTTATTAGGCAAGAACGAGAGCCTTCACTAAAAGAAAAAAGAACGTTGGCTGCAGCCATTGCAGGGTGTCTTATTATCTTTGCTATATTCGTTTCTGAGCCGAAAAGTCCGCTGAGTGCATACAAAGCGCCATTAAACAACTATATGGACTTGTATTTGAGCCAAGATGGGGAATATTATTCGGCCAATGAACGCAGCAAAACAGAATTCAGTCCTCCTGCTTTCGAAGTCGACCGCTACGATTTAGATCTAAAGCATACGCTCAACCTCATTAATTATAACGCCCAAATGCGGGTAAGTCATGTCGCCCCAAGCCTTACAAGCCTAAGTTTTACTTTATATCATAACTTAGAGGTTAAACAGGCCGAAGTTGATGGGAAGCCTGCCCACTGGAAAAGAGATGGCGACTGGTTGTACGTGGATTGGCCTGAAGGGAAGGTAGAAGGAGAGGTATCTTTCCACATCAAGGGATCGGCAGGAGCCAACAATCCCATCAGCGAAACTTCCTTTTTCATGAGTTCCACCTTTCCTTGGTACCCGGTGCCTGGAACATGGATCGTTGCTGAAAAATTCAATTTATTTTATGAACCGCAATATAATCATATTGCGCTGTCCAAACCAGCCTCTTTCCATATATCCATACATGCTAACGAGCGTACCTATAGCAATTTGCCCAAACAAGCGGACGGAACATTTGCCGGGCAATCATCCGGAGCGACGGTTTTGTCGGGGATGCTAATGGACAAAAACGTCGGCGGCTATCAGATTGTTGGCCCGCCTGATCGTATAGATGAAGTGGGTTCAGCCATTGAGAAAGTAGAGCAGACCAAAAATCATCTTTCAAGCCTGCTTGGGATCAAGGCGCCGGATATGCCGAAACAAATCATGGTCGTGCCTTCATTTTCCTTTTTCCCGAATTACTATATGCAACTTGGCGAGGATGAACTGTTTGTGAATGAATTAATAACGAGAAATCCCTATATGGTTGAAAATATAGCAAGGATGGAGTCGGTGTTTCAGGCATTTTTCTGGTCTAATCGTTATCGGATCAACGACGAGCAGAATTCGTATATTTTCCGCATGATTCTTGAATATATGGAGAGTCCGAATAAAAAAGGCACGACGCTGTCACATCAGGTCCGGGAAATCGAGCGGCAAGGCGATCGAGCGCCGGCCACGGCTTATTTGGCTCGTGATATCCTTCAATTTTATAATCATCAAGGCGAGAAAGGACTGAAAGGATTGGTAAGAGCTGCTTACCAACTGTCGGATGCCCGAACATTAGACTTCAGCGACTGGAAAACATTAATGGATCGTTCGTATTAGGAGGGGCAACATGGACCGATTAGTGATAGATCATGTATCCAAGCATTTTGGCAAGACGGCAGCGCTGCAATCGGTATCCTTGCAAATAGGTCATGGGTTATTTGGATTGCTGGGTCCTAACGGTGCAGGAAAGACGACTTTCATGAGAGTGCTGGCGACTCTGCTCGCACCTGATTCCGGCAGCATGAGGTATAAAGATATCCAATGGGGGAAGCAACCGGAACGGGTTAGAAATATACTTGGCTATCTCCCGCAAAATTTTAATGTGTTTAAAAATATTTCAGGATATGAATGTTTAGATTATATAGGTGTCCTGAAAGGGCTTCGCGACAAAAAACAGCGCCGTGCCCAGATCGAAACGTTGCTGGAAAGGGTTAATCTTACAGCGGAAGCCCATAAAAAGACAGGCCATTATTCAGGGGGCATGAAGCGGAGACTGGGCATTGCCCAAGCGCTGTTGGGTAACCCGGAAATCATCATTGTGGACGAGCCTACAGCGGGGCTGGATCCGGAAGAAAGGATCCGATTCCGCAATGTATTAAGGGAGGTTGCTGCTGGACGTATTATCGTCTTGTCTACTCACATCGTGGAAGATATCGAAGCTACATGCTCTTCTGTCGCCGTAATCAAAAAAGGCATAGCAACGCAGTTCGACTCTTTGAGCAAGCTGGCTCAAGAGGCAGCGGGTCATGTATGGCTTTGGAAAGTCCGTCCTGAACAGGCTATCGACCTGCAGTCCAAGGTTAATGTCATCAGCTCGACGACGACGGAGGACCATGTGGAATTAAGGGTATTAGCGAAGGAGTCCCCCAGCAGAGAAGCAATTCCTGTAAGCCCCACATTAGAGGAAGGATATTTGATATGGAATCAAAGGTAAAAATGCCGTCCTTACGTCTGGATATCCGCAATATGGGCGGGTTATTTTATTTACCATTCATCATGATGCTCATATCAGCTGCATACGTAACAATCCATTACTCTGGATATAGTGATAACCAAAACATGCTGAAGTACATCCGTCATGATTATGGCGTACTGTCGATTCCATTGGTAAGCGTCTGGATCATCGGTCTGTTTCAAGACTTTGTGGAGACGAAAGGGAAGGAAGCGATTCTGGCACTTCCCTATAGCTCCACTCATAGCGGAATCATGAGAGTTTTACGAATGAGCTTGTTGTATGTAGTTATTTTCTTCATATTGTTTGTATTTCTTGTGATTCGGTTGCTTCCCGGTCATCAGCTAATTTTACTTAGCGATATATGTTTGCCGGTTCTGTCGGTGCTATACTTCGCAGCACTTTCTTTTTTGCTCATGATGATCGTCAAAAACTCGATTGTTTGTTATATCATCATCGGAGTATATTCCATTTTCCTTTATATGACGCGCGGGGCTTTTACTTTCGGACTGTATCCGTTTCAGTGGTGTTTTCCCCAACCCAACTTTGACGAATTGCGCTGTACCGTGATCCTATTGATTGCTTCGGTTATCGGTTTGTATATTTCCCAAAGGATTTTTCAGAATAAGGAGTTTCTATTGAAGTAATCCTTCGTATGTACTTGCCATGCACGGGTTCAGCTAATAGAGATCCATCTTTTCTGCTTGTCCTGCTCGGGTGCATTCAGGCCAAATCTAAAAAAACCTCCAGGCAAAAAGCCTGGAGGTTTTTCGTGCATAAGCATTCAGTTTTTGCACCAAGTCTGGGATTACATAATGATCAGGGTTACCTTGCCGTTCAGGAAGGAAACGAAATCGTAGCTTGCATAACCCCAGGTTTCAATGGTGCTGCCTTGTACCTTTTGGATATCTTTGGCGATCGGCGCTCCCCACGAAAGGAGAACTTGCTCCTTGGTCATGCCCAGCGCCACGTTTCCTGCTTTGATCTGCTTCCAGACGGAGGCGGACCATTTGTATTTTTTGTATGGATCGTAATTCAAAAAGTAACTGGAATCGGTCATCGTCTTGATGACTTCGGAAGAACTCATGGAATCGCTTTTGAGCGTTTTTCCCGCAGGCGTTTTGAAGACGATGACGAAGCTTCCGGTATCGGTAGGAAGAACGTCGGCGACGGTCACCTTCGAGAATCGCTCCCAGCCTTCGAAGTCGTTCACCCAGTAGGATTTTCCGATGAATTTGGCCAAGCTGCCCTGCATCGCTTTTTTGATCAGGCCCGCGGTTTCCGTTGAAACGACGGTCATCTTGGCGCTGCCGAAGCTGATGTCCGCCTGTTTCCATTTCGAGTCCCAGCCTACCTTCGCTCCCAGCGTATCGGCCAACAAGGAAGCGGGGATGTACGTTTCTCCTTTTTCGGTAAACGGAGCGGCTTTAAGCTGGACGTCCTTGCCTCCGAATTCCGCTGCTAAACTGCCGACTTTGAATGACAGGGAAGCATCCCCGAACGCCACGTTCCATCCGTCGCCCGAAGGAGTTGCGGTTCCGCCCAAGGCTTTGGATACGGTCTTTACCGGAAGGAAGACGGTGCCGTTCACCTGCTTGGCGAATTTCAACGAATCGCGGAGACTGGCGGATACGGTCACGCTCGCGGACACGCCGCCCGATGTCACCGTCAGTTTCGTTTGGCCCACGCCCGCCGTTTTGAGCTTGCCGTCGGCCTGCTGCTTGAGCAGGTACGGCTTGTCCATCTCGAGCTTGGCTTCGCTCACCGGGACTTTGATTTTGGCCCCGTTCGTATACGTTTCCTGGATATGAACTTCGACGGCATCGCCGACGAAAGGCTCCCGGTCGGAAAGCGAGACGGAGACCGCCTTGACCGTCGGTACATCGATCGGTTTGATTTCGTCATCCTTGCTGAACACCCATGTTCCGTCGCTGCGTTGGGCGTAAATGCCCTCGGAAAGCTTGTCCGCATAGGCGTCCACCGCGGTTTTTACGACATTGCTCAAGCCTTGAACCTGATGCGTAAGTTTCCAGCGGTTGGAATATTCCCCCGTTAACCAAACGGATCCGTCTTTCCGGGTGACGATAAGCACGTCGGTGGGATCGGCAGATACATACGTGATGTGGACCGCATCCTGCGCGACGGTGACCGGAATGATTTTTCCGTTGTCGTCAAAATTCGAGCCTTCGTACAGGACGACTTCGCCGCTGTTGAACAGCAGGGCGACGCGGTCGTCGTGCACCGCCATGGACTTGACCGAGGAAGGATCGGCGACGGTACCGAATTTTTTGTAAGTATCCTGCTTGCGCGAATCTTCGAATAATAGGTCCCCGTTTTGGGCCAGCGCCGCGAAATCTTTTTCCCCATAAGCGATTTGCACGATGCGGCTGAGGTTTTTCAGCTTCGTTTTGCCGATCCAAACCGTTCCGTCCGACTTCAGCCAGTAGGAGCCGGATACCTGCTTGACTCCCGCCGCGCCTTCCACCGGATGGGGGGCCAGCCCCATGTCCCATTCCACCAGGCGCCCGTCCTTCGTGATTCCCAGTCCGTCGTATAGATCCCCGGAAATGGTCTCAATGTTTCCTTTGGTATGAAGGACACGCGTTCCTTCAATCTGCGTGACGGTCGTCCACATGGAACCGTCGCTCATCAAATACGTGTTTTTGCCCGCGATGTCTTTGATTTGAAGCTGTTCTTCGCCGGCGGCAGAGGCTTCATGGGCCCCGAAGGCCGGGCTTAAGCCGAGCGCGAAGGCGCCTAAAGCCATGACCAATAATGACTTTTTCCAGTTCAAGTTCATAACCCCTCTTTTGCATTCGATTTTGTTTTACAAATCCTTATTCCATTCGACATGATGGGGAAATTATCCTCCAAAGGAGACGTAAAAAAATACGCCGTTTAACGGCGTGTTTTGGCATAACCTCGAGTCTGGTTTGTTCATGACGGCCGGCAGCAACGGCCCGGCTGTTTTCGAACCCGTCCCGAAACGACGGGCTGAGGGAGGATGACGCGATAGTCGATGATATTGCCGTAACGGTCGGTTTGGATCTCGCAGCAGCTGTTCATCAATTCCCGGACCATGTCCCTGCCGCGTTGGACTCTGGATTTGGCGCCCGAATAAGAAAGGCCGAGGCGCTCGCTGAGCTCCTTTTGGGACATTCCCTTCAGTTCGGATAACTCCACGGCTTCCCGGTATTTATCGGGCAAATAACAAAATACGCCCTTCATGCCGGCAATGGCTTCTTCCGAATAATCCTCGGGAGCTGCCAACTCTGAACCGGGCATATGTTCAGGCAATTCGTCGGTCGGCTTTTCCTTGCGGAAATGGTCCGCGATCGCGTTGCGCGCAATTTGGAACAGCCAAGCCCGGAGTTTGGTTTCGTCCTGAAGCTGCGGCAAATGGCGATAGGCTTTCATAAACACCGTTTGCACAATATCTTCAGCATCCGGATGTCGATTCGTTTTTTGTTTGACGTAGCCGGAAATCGGGCCGTGATATTGTTCCCACAGCAGTTCCGGCGTGATTGATTCTGCCGTGCCGGCCGGGCTTTTGGTTTCCATGCGATGGGTCATATGTTCACCCCTTTATCCATCGGAAAATTTTTTTTGTATGAATCGCTTATTTTTTTGCGTCTTTTGATTTTGGCCTCCGTCTCCATCAATATAAAACAAATTTTGGAGGGAATAAAGATGAAATACAACTTGCTTGGCAATACGGGCGTTCTGGTTTCGGAGATCGGGCTGGGGGCCATGACATTCGGCGGCGGGGAGCAATGGGGCGTCTTCGGCTCGCTCGGCGAAAAGGAGGCTTCCGTGCTCGTCGGGCAGGCGCTGGAAGCGGGCGTCAATTTTTTTGATACGTCGAATATTTATGCCGGCGGACGATCCGAAGAGATCCTCGGCAAAGCGCTCGGCAAAAAACGCCAGGACGTGATTATCGCCACCAAGGTGAGGGGACGTACGGGAAGCGGCCCGAACGATATCGGCCTATCCCGCCTTCATATCATGCGCCAAGTGGAGGAGAGCCTGAAACGCCTCGGGACCGATTATATCGACCTGTATCAAATCCACAATCCGGACCAGTTGACCGATTGGGAGGATACGCTGCGGGCCTTGGACGATTTGGTGCGCAGCGGCAAAGTGCGCTACATCGGCGCTTCCAATATGACGGGGTGGGAGACGATGAAAACGCGCGGCATTTCCCGGCAGCTTGGCCTTCATGAATTCAAGAGCAGCCAATTGTACTACTCGCTGGCCGGCCGGGAAATCGAAAGGGAAATCATTCCCGTCCTGAAGGATCAGAACATGGGGCTATTGGTCTGGAGTCCGCTCGCGGGCGGATTCCTGTCGGGCAAATACTCCCGCAGCCGCCAGGGGAGCGGAGACGATCGGCATACCAAAATGATGTTTCCGCCGGTTGACCTGGACAAATCCTATCGCATCATCGACGTGCTGGAGGAAATGGCGAAAGAGCGGGAATCTACCGTTGCCCGGATCGCTTTGGCCTGGGTGCTCCATCAGCCTGCGGTGACCAGCGTCATCGTCGGCGCGAAGCGGCCGGATCAGCTTCAAGACAATCTTGCGGCCAGCGACATCGAGTTGACGCCGGACGAATTGGCCCGCCTCGACGAGGTCAGCAAGCTGCCTGCCGAATATTTGACTTGGCCGTTTATGGAAGAGGATGAATCGATTATTCGGAAGCATCCATGAAGAATAAGGCTGATCGGAAGCAGGCCATGCCATTTTTGATTTGCGATACGAATTATGACGCGATAAGGTTTTTCCAATGTGATCGTTCCCGTAACTTTTGTTTGAAAATACAGCGCCCGCACCACCCGACTTTATAAATTCTTTAGAAGCGCCCGTTACGATGATGGAGTGAACGAAAACATTGTAAGGGAGGAAAAACAATGAAAACATTCAAGCGATTGACGGGCATGGTCGCAGCGGGGCTGGCCATTGCCGTGGCGCTTTCGCCGGTTGGCACGTCCGCGGCCGCTGGTCATGGTGCGGGAACGAAGGCGAACATTCGGGAGATCAAATCCCTGACCTCGGAGGACTATAAAGATTTGGCTTTTCTAAAGCCGATATTAAAGGATAAAACCGTCGTCAGCCTGGGCGAGAACTTTCACCGGGTCGCGGAATACAGCAGCATGAAAACGAGGCTGATCAAATATTTGCACGAAGAGCTCGGTTTTGACGTCATTGCCTTTGAGTCGGGGCTTGGCGATTCTTTTATGACCTATGAAAACGCAGGGACGCTTTCGTCCAAAGAAATGATGGAGCGCTCGATTTTTCCGGTCTGGCATTCCAAAGAAACGCTGGCGTTGTTCGATTACATCAAACAGCAGCGCAGCAAGGGCAAACCGCTGTACCTTGCCGGTTACGACATGCAGTTCACGTCCGCCTATTTGACGCAGTGGATCGCGGAATGGATTGCCGAGGTGGATCCGCAGCGGGGCCGGGATTATTTCCAATTCGAGCTGCAGGCGATGACCGATTATTATAAAGTCATAAACGAATATAACCTCGATAACGGCAACAACCCGAAAGCCAAGCAGGAAATTCAAAAGGTAAAGGATCAGTACGAACCCCAATACAAGGCATTGATCCAGTTCATCAAAGAGAACAAAACACAGCTTGCGGCCGCCTATCCGAAAAATCCGCGAATCGTCGACGTCGCCGTCAAAACGCTGGAAGACCGCATCAAGTTCATCGAAATGGGATTGTACGACACGAAAGAAAGCTACGAATTCAGGGACCGGATCATGGCTGACAACGTCGAGTGGTTAACGAAAGTGATGTACCCCGGGAAAAAAGTGATTTTGTGGGCGCATAACGACCATCTTGCGAAAAACACGTCGAAAATGAGCGTCAAAGAGCAGGGGGAATGGATCAACAGCTTTACGAGCATGGGAGAGCTGCTTCACAAAAAGCTGAAGGACAAGGAATACGTCATCGGCCTGTACATGAACAGCGGCAGGGCCAGCACGATTACGACGCAGAAGATTTTCCAGATCAAGCCGATGCCGAAGGGAAGCTTGGAGCAGCTGATGATGGGAAGCGGGTATAAGATCGCCTTCGCCGATCTATCCAAGCACCAAACGCCGAACAAAAACAATGCCTGGATGTTCAAGCCCATCTATGCCGCGGAGGACGGCATGACGTCCGAAATCATCGAACCGATGGCGATGAGGTTTGTGCCGAAGGAGCAATACGACGGCATTATCGTCTTCGATAAAGTCAAGGAACCGACGACGAAGTATTAAGCCGATCGATGCCCGAATCAAGGTGCGAAAAAAATGCTGCGCATCAAAAAACGCAAAGCGGCAGCAGGATGCTTCGCCGAGAGGAACAGCAAAAACCAGTCTCCATCCCGAACGGATGGGGGACTGGTTTTTCGTGTATCGTTTGCCGCGCGGTTCCTTATTCGGTTGGTGCCGCGCCTTGCCTTCCCGCGTAATGCGGCTCGCCCGGATTCAGGTCAATGACGACGCGGTGCGGGGCGGCCAGCGCGTATTGGTGCTCGCAGCGCCAGCGCATGTCCTCGGTGAACCCGATTGTTTCCCCGTCGCTGATGACGTCTCCCTGGTTAAACAGGTAATAGCCGATGTTCATCAAAATCCCGGCGACTTCATCGGGGTTCAGGTCGTAAAAATGGCACTGCACGTCCGGTATGCCGAGCGCCGCCAGCCCGACGGTATCCATCAAGGCTTCATGCCGCCCGCTTCCCGAACCTTCCACGTTGTAAAAACGGACGTTCATCGCACCGTACAAGCCTTCCCCCTCTTCAATGGAGGCCAGATACGCACGGGGTTCGACCAGCTTATCGCTTGCCCGGAAATAGACCGCGTCGCATGGAGCGGTTTCGAGCACCGCCCGCAGCGCTCCGGTAAACAGCTCAAGCCGGGATTTCGGCTCCAAGCCGGATGCCATCATGTCGACGAGCAGCAGCGAGTGCTTGCATTCCTGCACCGTTGGTTCCGCTTCATGCCAATGCCAGGCCTGCTGGACCGCCGCGGCGTAATCGGCAGCCGGACGGCTTTCGATCTCCATCAGGCTCGTTTGGGCGGGCATTTCTCCTTCCGCATAGGGAACCATGTAGTTCAAATGGAAAAAGTGAAGGTGTTCCTTCTCGGCTGTTTCATTGGCCTCCCATACGGCCAGCCCCGCCTGTTTTTCCGATTCCGGGCGGTCCAATTTCCCGGTATGCCGTTCCATGTTGGCATAAAGCAGGTCCCGATCGAGCTTCGGCTGCTCCTTATACATGAGTTCAACCGAATACACCCGCGCAAACCCGAAGTCTTGCTCTTGTTGAAGCATTTCTTTAGTGTCCAGTGTTCTCTCCCCCATTCCTGCGTTAAACGTCAGCTTGAAAGATTCCGATCATTCAAATGCATCATCTTTCCCCAACCCATGACGTTTAAGCTTCGCCCATTAAACCTGAATATCCGGTATATCCAATTCCGTGTTAGCTGACATCAGGCGACAAGCAATAAGCTTATCATACTATGTATCCTTAAGACGGTTCCATAGTACCATGTGCCCATAGCGAAACGATGTTCGGCCATGAAACGCATAAACCGCCTCCCGTGACGGGAAGCGGTTGTTCTTGTTCACCCAAGCATGCCCACCAGCAAAATGCCGCAAAAAACGACGATCGACGTGGCAATCCGTTTTAGTCCTTGCTGCTCCTTCAAAATCAGGATGCCGAGGAAGGTCGCGAAGACGGTGCCGATCTCCCGCAGCGGACTGATATGCGCCATCGGCGCCTGCTGCATCGCAAATAGGAAAAGCAGGTACGAGCCGGGGTTCAGAATAGCGCCGAGCAAAATCGTGGAACGGTTCTTGCGCCATTCCTGCCGGAGCTGGCGGGAGGCCAGGACGAGCGGCGTGAGCCCCAGGACGAAGCCGATATTGGTCGCTTCGGACAAAGCCAGCGGGGACAGGTTCTCCAGGTTCAATTTATCCACGAACACGTAGCTGGTCGTACACAAGCCGACGCACAGCGCGAGGGCAAAAGGTTTTAAGCCGTGCGGCCGGGCTTCGGCGCGTTTGCCGCCGAGTCCGCTGAGCAGGAAAAAGCCGCCGAGCATGCAGACGATACCGATCCAACCGTACACCGAAAGCGATTCATGGAGAAAAAGGACGCCGATGATCGGAATCAGCAGCGTGCTTGTGCCCCGCATAATCGGATAGATTTGGGACAAATCGCCAAGCTCGTAGGTTTTGGATAACAGCCAGGAATACAGGGCTTGCAGTGCAACGGATAGCAGCAGCAGGCCGTAACCGCCCCAAGTCAGCGGATTCCGCCACAGCTCGGCGACCAAAACCGGGAGCAAAATGACGGAGGGGATCATCATGATCGACCAAAGGAAAACGCCTTTGTTCAGGCTCCGTTTCGTAAACATGCTCCACACGGCATGGGCCATGCCGGAAGCGAGAACGAGCAAAATCGAAAATACCATGGATGATAAGACCCCTTATGCTTTAATTTGTTCCTGATCCGGATGGTGGACCGGCTGCTCGGCGACGACCGATCCGTCGTCGAGGCGGAGCCACGTGGCAAAATCCGATTCTCCGGCCGTCAGGCGGATCACGCGCGCGCCGCGCGGGAAACCTTCCCTGCCGTAGGTGTTGTATCCGCTCGCCCGTCCGTAACAAAGGCGAATGCCATGCAGCGTGCCGTTATAATCGTTGACGTGGTCATGGCCGCAAAACGTTCCGATGACGTCGCCCATTTCAAGAAAAGCCGTAAACAATCCCGAATTGACGGGAGCGCAGCAGACCGGCTCGTATTTATGCCCGTAACACGTCTGCGTGTCCCACACTTCCTGGTATTCCGGAACCGGGATGTGGAAGAAGGCGAGCGCGGGCACTTTGCCTGCCTTTGCCTCAGGATTCAGCCGCCGGGATTCCTGTACCAGCCAGTTGATCTGGTCCCGTCTCACCCAATTGTAGTAAGGAACGTGCGGCAGGGGGGAAACATCGCCGGAATCGAGGAAATAAAGGTTAGCCGCCGGTTTTCCGTGCGCATCCAGCAGTTCGACGGTATAGTTGCCTTCGCCGGCAATCTCTTTCGGACCGGCCTCCGCGACGGAATGCTTATGCTGCATGGCAAGCCGAATCAGCTCTTCCCGGGTAATGCGTTGTTCGGTGTCATGATTGCCGAAAACGACGGCCCACGGGATGCCCCGCTCTTCCACGGCGCTGACGGCTTCCCGGAAAGCCTGCTCCGGGTTTTCGCATTCGGTATATCCGGGAGAAACGGGGCCGGTATAGATGACATCGCCGGTAAAGACGACGAGATCCGGCTTTTCAGCGTCCAACGTCAGCTCCATGAGGGCACGGGTGCGGTGATCCTCGGGTTCCCCGTTTTTCCAATGAAGATCCGTGAATTGAACGATCGTAAAGGTTCCGTCCGGCCGGAAGGATAATTGGCGGCTCATCGATTTGTTTCCTCCTTGTAAAAAATACGCATTGTATTGTTGTTGTTTTATGCGTAAATCTGTTGTTTTCGTGTTGATTGTATGCCTCGCGTAAAATGTTGTCAATTCTTTTTTTCATTGTACGGCATTTTCCATAAAAATAGGGGAGTTCGTGGTTCGGAAAACCGTGGAACTTTTCCCCGCTCTTGCAGACCAAGGTTCTTTTGTCGTTTGACAACGTTCGAGCGGACCGAATAAACTGAGGAAAACAACATCAAAACACATAAAAGCAATTGGGATTGCTCTGGTAAGGAGGAACGGATATGTCCCTAACCTATGAGGAGCGGCGCGAAACCATTCTTGCCGAGCTTGGCGCAAAAGGCAAAGTTCAGGTGCATGCGCTTGCCGGCATATTCAACGTTTCCACCGAAACGATCCGGCGCGACCTGGACCGGCTGGAAAAGGAAGGACGGCTGCGGAAAGTGTACGGGGGAGCGGTTCAAACCCGTTCGGAACGGATCGAACCGACGTATCTTAAAAGATCCCAGATGCACAGCAGCGAAAAACGCGCGATCGGAAAGCTTGCGGCTTCTTTGGTGGGAGAAGGGGAGACCGTTCTGCTCGACAACGGAACGACGACGATCGAAATCATGCGGGAGCTGAAGGACCGGGCCGACGTCACCGTCATTACGAGCTCGGTCACGATATTGACCTGTGCGCTGGACGGGTTCCAAGGGAAAGTCATTTTTGCCGGCGGCGAGGTGAACATGGGCTGCCAAGCGTCGACGGGGGCCATTGCCCACCAGCTGCTGGATCAATTTAAAGTGAATAAAGCCTTCATATCGGCCGGCGGCATTTCGCTGGCGGACGGCATCACCGAATACAACTTGGAAGAAGCGTTGTTGTCGCGCAAAATGATGCAGCGGACCGAAGAGGCCATTTTGGTGGCGGATCATTCCAAATTCGGGGTGACGACCTTTGCGCAAATTGCCCCGATCGAGCAATTTTCGATGATCGTTACGGACCCCGGCTGCTCCCGGGAATGGATCGATGCGCTGAACAAGCTCGATATCGAAGTGTTGATCAGCGGCAACGGCAGCTAGGGAAACGGATTTTCAGGAAATGATTGTATTTCATCCACGATTATGTTAGGATAAAGGCAATTCAAACGAACGGAGGGATACGTGTGTTGATTTTTTTTCCGGTTTCACTTTAAGCGAATAAGTATCTGCTTGAAGTCTGTGCTTTTTGGCGCAGTCATCGGAAAAGGATCAACATGCGAAAGGCCGGGTCTTGGACGACCGGATCTATTTCGACGGGCAAGGATGGGTTATAACGAATATCCTGTTTATTATGGGTATAAGGAATGAGGAACCGAGCGTTTAACGTCCTCTATACCGAGCGTGCTTCTTGCGCATGAACAGGCAATGTTTGTTTATGCCTTTGGAAGTGCCCGGATCCCGTGTTTCATTCCGTTTTCCGATGACTGCAAACCGACACAGGCGAAAGCCTGTGTTTTTTATTTCGTTCAAATACGGAAACGGAGGAATATGAAATGACGGAACGATTAATACAGACGCGCGGCGTCGACATTTGCACGGAAAGCTTCGGAAACCCGAAAGACCCTGCCGTGCTGTTGATTATGGGAGCTACCGTATCGATGATTTGGTGGGAGGATGCGTTTTGCCGAAACATCGCGGATCAAGGGAGGTTCGTCATCCGCTACGACAACCGGGACACGGGCCGCTCGGTGACCTATGAGCCGGGAAATCCCGGGTATACGTTCGAGGATCTGGCAGACGATGCGATGGGAGTCCTGGATGCGTACGGCATCGAAAAAGCCCACATCGTCGGCATGTCGATGGGCGGCCTGCTGACGCAAATCATTGCGCTGCGGCATCGGGAGCGGGTGCTTAGCGTGACGCTGCTGGCGACATCCAATTTCGCGCCGGGGCTGCCTCCGATGGAGGAGAAGGTGGAGCGGTTTTTCGCCGAGCAAGGAAACGTCGATTGGTCCGACGCGCAAGCGGCCGCCGCTTTTTCCCTGGCAAGATGGAGGGTGCTCAGCGGTCCCGGCCGAGTGCTCGACGAACAAAAAATAGCGTTTTTATCGGAATTGGAAGTGAAACGCGCCGTCAACCCGGCAAGCATGTCGAACCATGCATTTGTGACCGGCGGGGAAACGTACCTGCAAAGAACGCAGGAAATCGATGCGCCTGCGCTCGTCATCCATGGCACGGACGATCCGATCATTCCGTATGCCCACGGGGTGCATTTATCCGAAACGATCCCGAATGCGAAGCTGCTGACGCTTACCGGTGCCGGGCATGAGCTTCACCCCGACGATTGGGACGCCATGATTCAGGCGATCGTTCACCATACGTCCGGTTAACGGACCATCTGCAGACGGCCTTACCTTAGACGAACCCTCTCGGAATGAAAATCCCCTTGCGAGCGAACAATGTAGCAGGGGGATTTTTGCGTGATGAATTTGACAAGACCGGCCAATCATAGGATAATTGATTAGTCAACTGTTGCTATATCAACTAATGAGGTGATTCGGTGGGTTCCCACGTGTTCGACAACATCGGGGTTTTGATTCATACCGTGGATTTGGAAATCTCCCAATATTTAAAAAAACAGCTGGCACCTTACCGGCTGGCGCCGGAACAGTATCTGGTCCTTGCGCTTCTTCGGGAGGAGGAAGGGCTGTCCCAGAACCAAATCGCCGAACAGCTTGGGAAGGACAAATCCGGGATCGCCCGGATGATTGCCAGTCTTGAAAACAAAGGATTTATTCGCAGGAGCGGCGGTTCCCAGGACCGGAGATCGGTTGAAGTCTACCTGACGGACCAAGGCAGGGAGCTTGGCCAAACGCTCGAATCCATCCATATCGCGGCGCGGGAGATATTAAGCAAAGGGTTGACGGAAGAGGAAACCTCGGAGCTCAGGCGGCTGCTCGGAATTGTGCGCAACAACGTGCGGCGGGTATAGCGGCCCGGGCTTGTGAAGCATACTAACGACACACAAATTGGAGGAATGAAGCATGAAAGTGATCGCGCTCGTAGGCAGCATCCGCAAGGACTCGTACAACCGTAAGCTTGCAGAGTATGTAAAAAACACATTCAAGGAACAAATGGACGTTGAAATTTTGAACCTCCGCGACATTCCTTTTTATGACCAGGATATCGAAAACGATCCGCCTGCTCCCGTTCAAGAACTGAGACAAAAAGTGGCCGCTGCCGACGCGGTTCTGTGGGTAACCCCGGAATACAACTACTCCATCCCGGGCGTGCTGAAAAACGTCATCGACTGGCTTTCCCGCGGCGACCGCGCTCTGAACGGCAAACCATCCTTCATCATGGGCGCTTCGATGGGGCTGCTCGGCACGGTTCGCGCGCAGCAGCATTTGCGTGATATTTTGTTTTCGCCGGGCGTCAACTCGCCTTTGCTCCCGGGCAACGAAGTGTATGTGGGCGTCGTGCACGAGAAAATGGACGATAACGGAAACCTCAAAGACGAAGCGACCGTTATTTTCATCGAATCCGTCATCAACAATTTCGTGAAGTGGTTTGAGCGGCAGGCTGCGGCCGCAGCTTCGAAATAATCGTTTTGCGATTCAAAAAAATAAGGAAAAAGACCCTCTGCGGCAAAACCGCCGGGGGTCTTTTTGACGTTTCCGCAAATTTTGGGGCATAAAAGCGGCGCCTGCAAATATGGTATTAAAGGTTAGGCAGAAAAAGACATCAGTCCCGGGAAGTATTTTTATGTCGAAATTGAGGATTTTTTAGAAGGATTTTCAAAATGAATCGCGAATTAGGAGAGGTGCATTTTTAACTAAGGATTTCGGCAAATCCTGAACTTGGAAATTTTATATATTTATTTAGGGGGTATTTTTAGTACATGGCAGCTTTTATGGTCTTGATTTATTTGGTAATTTATTTTGCCGTTTGCGGTGCATTCTTTCAGCTCGCGAAAAAGGCCGGAAGGGACGACATCGCCTGGTTTGCGTTCATTCCGATTTTAAACAGCATCTTGCAATTGAAGCTGATCAAGCAAAGCGCTTGGTGGGTTTTGATCCTGCTGGTGCCGATTGCGAACGTCGTGTTTGCGATCATCTGGCAGGTCAAGCTGCTTAACGCCTTCGGCAAAAACGGGGCTTATGTGCTGTTCGCCATTTTCCTGGCGCCGGTATACTTGATCCTGTGGATGGTTTGGGGCTACTCCAGCAGCACCGTTTATTATCTGAATAACACGCCTCCGGCGCACAACGGACCAACGGCTTCTTTCTAAGGGGATAACAACTAAAACGAAGTAAGAACAGGGCCGCGGGAGGCCGAACATGAATCCCTGCACATGCATGCGCTGCAGCGGAAGCGCGGACGGATTCATTCCGCCAGAGCCTTGGTTCTGAGCGGATTTCTCCCGAATGAACAAGAGTTAAGAATGCACCGTATTCACGGCCGCTTCCAGCGATGGAGGCGGTTTTTTCTGTTCTGCGGCATCTGCTTGGCGGTTTGAAAAACTGGCTCCCTTTCGAATCATGTAGTATATTGAAATCAAATCGGGAAACCGGAGGGAAACAGCATGGCATTTGCGAACAGTTTCAGGGAAGGCTCCGCGCAAAGTTCGTATGGCAGGATACGGCGGCGGTGATTTGCAGCGGAGCGTCATCGGTTCAAAACCGCCCATTTTTTTGCATTAGGCTTAGAAGCCGTAGGTCATAGGGACTTTGCTGCTTATATCGAATTTGGATATAAAAGGAGCAGAGGCAACGTGAAATATATCAATGCCGAATCGGTTTTTCCCCGACGGTTGCTGGAAGAACTGCAGCAATATGTCCAAGGCGGCTGGGTGTACGTCCCGACCTTGAAACATTCGCGCACCGCGTGGGGAGAACGGAGCGGAAGCAGGGAAGCCTTGCGGAGGAGAAACGCCGAAATGAAGTCCCGGTTCTCCGGAGGGGAATCCATTGAACGGCTGTCATCCGAATACGGATTGGCCTACGACACGGTGAAAAAAATCGTATATTCCAAAATGTAACGTCACGGCCCGCCGACTTGTCCGCGGGTCTTTTTGTGCCGAAAACGAATTGCAGTGTTCTCGGTCTATTTTTTTTCGTCCTTCGCCCGTAAAATGGGCTTCATAAAGGAGGGGCCGCGATGAACGTGACCGTGGAGTTATGCGCTCCGGAAAACAAAGGAATCATTTATAATCTATATCCGCTATACTTGCATGATTTGGCCGAAATCCGGCAGGAGCTGCCGAATGCGTTCGGCGTTTTTGAAGATACCGATGAATACCGAACGCTGCAGTCGCAGCAGCCGCTTTTTGATATTTGGTGGCAAAAGGAGCACGTCCTGTTTCCGTTTCTGATCCGTGCGGACGGCTTGCCGGCCGGGTTCGGGCTCGTCGCCACGCCTCCCTATCTGGTGGACGACAGCGAATTCATGCTCAATGAATTTTTTATCCTGAGGCCGTTTCGCAATCAGGGAGTGGGAGAACGGGCGGCGGCAGCCATGTTCGACCGTTTTGCCGGTCAATGGATGCTGTTTACGACGGAGGGGGAATGCAATCTTCATACCCAGCATTTTTGGAGAAAGGCGCTGGGAAAGTACACTTCTGGCAATTTTGTCGAAACGGACGAGATTTTGCCGCATTACGGCAGCGTTAAGACCTTCCGTTTTCGCAGCAGAGGAAAATAAATAAAAAAAATTAGATCTTTTTGCCCATTTGGGAAAAATTGCCCTTCATATATGCCCACCAAAATGACGATATAACAATCATCACAGTGCTGGTTGCTCAGACGACGCAATTTTGTGTAGAGACGATCGAGAACAGAATGGCGCGCCCTGAAAGACGGCAATGAAACTTCAAACATTAGGTGGGGTTGTGTACATGAAAAGAAGAAGCAGTCTCGTGTTCAAATCGATCATTGTCCTGTCGGTACTATTTTTTCTTATGGAAAGCATTCTTTCGACATTAAACAATTTTCGACTCCGCGACGAGCAAATGACCGGCCTGAACAATATTCAGTGGACGTTGAAAAACGTGATCGCCGAGGAAATTCCGTACATTGAAAAAGCCAAAACGCTTCTCGGTTCCGACGAGTTGATGAAGGACGAGCACATCCTGCTGATGCAGAAGCAGCTGGACAGCATGAAAAACAACGAAAAAGTGACGAACAGCTACATTTATATGCCGGACGTGGAAGCAGCGGGAGACACCGGCAAAATGACGCTTATTCTGGGCAACAGCGAAATGTATCAAAAGGGACTCCGGCCCGGTAGCGTCTATGAAGCCAAAGGGGAATTCAAAGAGACCCTGGATGAAATGAACAAAAAAGGCTTTGCGATTTCGGACGTTTATACGGACGAGTTGGGCGAATGGGTCAGCATCATCAGCGAAATTAAAGATGCCAGCGGGAAGAGAGTCGCCGTCTTCGGCGTCGACTTCGATTATGACGTGATTGCGAAAATGGAGCGCGACCGGACGATCCAAACGACGGTAATCGGTACGGCGCTTGCCGCTGTGTTCATCGTAATCGTGATCTTTATGGTTAGGGCAATACTGCGCCCGATCTCCCAGCTGTCCAAGCTCAGCATTCAGGCGGCGGAAGGCGACTTAACCGTCGTGGCCAACGTTAAGAGCAAAGACGAAGTCGGCGTGCTGGCGGCCAATTTCAATACGATGATCGGCAATATCCGCCATTTGATCGAAAACGTGCAGCAGACGTCCGAAAAGGTCACGCAGTCGTCCAAAGCGCTGTCCGCAAGCGCGGAACAGACCTCCAAAGCGACGGAGGAAATCACCCGCGCGATTCAAGAGGTTGCCCAGGGCTCCGAAACGCAAATGCAGTCCGCGCTCGAAAGCCAGATTGCGATGGAAGAGATGGCGGTCGGCATTCAGCGCATTGCGGAATACTCCTCGCGCCTGTCCGAGCATGCCCAGGAGGTCGCGCAAAACGCCGAGGCAGGCAACCATGTCGTGCGGCAGTCGGTTGACGAGATGCAAAGCATTAAAACGTCCGTGGCGGACACGATGACCATTCTGAAGGAATTGGAACAGCGCTCCCTTGAAATCGAAGAGATCGTCTCCATCATTTCGAACATTGCCGGCCAGACGAATCTGCTTGCGCTGAACGCCTCGATCGAGGCAGCCAGAGTCGGCGAACACGGCAAGGGCTTTGCGGTCGTCGCCCAGGAAGTCCGGAAGCTCGCCGAGCTGTCGGGATCGTCTTCCGAGCAGATTTCCGGCATGTTGAGCGAGATTAGCGCGTATATCAGCCGGGCTTCCGCGGCCATGAATGCGAGCATCGGTCAGGTCGAGCAGGGCTCGCAGTCGGTGCAAAAAGCAGGAGAGGCGTTTGGCGGGATCGTCGTTTCCCTGCAGAACGTCACCGAGCAGGTGCACGAGGTGTCCGCTTCCGCCCAGGAAATGTCCGCGGGCAGCGAGCAGGTGGCCGCATCGCTTGAAGAGCTGGCCCGGATCGGGAAAAACGCCTCGGGTCATTCGCAAAGCGTGGCCGCTTCGTCCGAGGAGCAGATGGCCTCGATGCAGGAAATCGCAGGTTCGGCCGCGATGCTGCAGGGCATGGCGGACGATCTGGAAAAAGAGGTTCGCGTATTTAAATTGAAATAACGATGGGAAAAGGGTCCTCTTTCGGGAGGGTCCTTTTTGCTGTTCGAGTTCAGCGGCGGCTGCGGCCGAAGCGTAACATTTGACGTTTCCGCCATAAGACGGTAAAAGCAGGAGATCGGCCGGAGATTGGCGTATCATTATTTAGAAGAGACAGATTTGAGTTTGCCCGGACCCGACAAGGGGTCCGAATTTTGGCATTGAAAGCGGGGAACCAAAGTGAGCCAACAAGCCTGCAACATGGAAAAAGAAATCACAAAGAAGGTCACCTTGAACTATTTGCTGCATGTACCGCAAGAGTATGATCCGAACGCGGACCGAAAGTGGCCCGTCATCCTGTTTCTTCATGGCGCCGGAGAACGCGGCAGCGACATCGAGAAGGTCAAAGTCCACGGCATTCCTCACATTGCGGAACAGGATCCGTCCTTTCCGTTTATCGCCATCTCCCCCCAATGCCCGGAAAATTCCGATTGGGCGCGGGAAAAGGATGCCGTCATCGCCGCGCTGGACGAAGTGATGGCTGCTTACAACACGGATGCCTCCCGCGTATATTTAACGGGGTTAAGCATGGGCGGTTACGGCACTTGGCTGCTGTCCGCGGATCTTCCGGAACGGTTTGCGGCAGCCGCTCCGATTTGCGGCGGCGGCAGCTGGATGGATGCGTTCCGGCTGACGGACATGCCGATTTGGGCTTTCCACGGGGCGAAAGACGACGTGGTGCCGTTATCGGAATCGGAGAACATGGTCCAGGCGGTTCAAAATGCCGGCGGCAGCCCGAAACTGACCGTGTATCCGGAAGCCAACCATGATTCATGGACAAAAACCTACGACAATCCCGAACTTTATGAATGGTTTTTGAAGCATTCGCGGTAATATAAGGAACGGGCCCTGATTCTGGCCTCTCGGCACGTTTGGGCTCGTTCGAAGATTCGCAAGCCATCCGTGAGGCGCTTGGAATTTCGAAGCAAGAAAGGCCGCGGCACTTTTGAATTTGCATTTCCGTATGAGAACCCTGCCGTCCACAAGGCGTGCAAAGGGTTCTCTTTTTTATGAGAGCGGCATGCGAAGGCTTACGGTTTTAAGGCGGAATCGGATATGATAGAGTAGATGCACATCTATTAAAACTCCGCTAGGAGACGATAGTCCAAATGAATACGAATCATATGATCAACGATATGGAATGGCAGAAGCTCATTGCGGACGTCGGCGAGCAGTTCAGCGACGTTACGATCAAACGGGGCTTTCAATATTATAAGCAGGGTTTTGTCCGCGAGACCCGTCCCGAAGGGGCCGGGGGAATCGCAGCCGTTGTCGGGGGCAGCGAACCTTTGGAGGTTGTTGTCCAAACGGAGGCTTTATCCGCCAGCCGCTGTTCTTGTCCGGAGGGGAGCGGGTGCAAGCATATCATCGCCGTGCTTCTGGATTACGCAAGCCGGCAAGGGCGTTCCGTCCATGCGATCGTCAATGCCCATGCTACGCTTAGGCTGCAGAAGCCTTACGTGGCGCTGCCGGAAGAGGGCGAAGCTCCGGCGCGGACGGGAACGCGCGGAGGTAGCGCGTCGCTCAAGGAAAGGGCGCTGCGAATTCCCGAAATCAGCATCGCCGAGTGGCATGTTTTGTTCAAACAATGCATTACACCGCTGGAATTCGGGAGCCCGAATGCCGGGTACGCCCGAAGCGCGATAGCCGCCATCGAGTCGATGAAACCGCCGCTTTCGCCCGGGATGGAGCAGCTGTACGATCTTCATGCGCATTTGTTTATGCTCATCAAACTGGTGAAGCCAGCACATTCATCGCTGCCGGCCGCCGGCCACTTGGGCTACCACGTGCAGGTGGCTGCGGATGATTTGCTGAAGGCGATGCGGGAGATTTTTGAATGGGGCATCCCGCTTGCGACGGAACCGGAGCTGTGGCCGCGGGTGACGAAAACGCTGACGTATATGCGCAGACAGATGCTGACGGAAGCCAAAAGCCATCAGTATTTATTCGAGGCCTACGACCGGCTGTGGCTGAAGTGGCTTCGGCCGCATCTCGGGGACGACCGGATGTACCGGGAAGAGCTCGAAAAGCTGAAAATCGCCGAAGAGGATTTGGGAGACGGTTTGTCCCGTCTTTCCTGGATGCTGGCGCACAGCCGGGTGTATTTTCTTATGGGAGAGGACCGGCAAGCATGGACGTGGCTGCATGGCGCAAGCAAAGCTTTTATCGTCCCGCACGGATTTTTATTTTCGTTTTTGGGAGAAATCGCCGAAGCAGGGGAATGGACGCGGCTGTCGGATTGGCTTGTAGTGATCGGACCGCTGCTTAGCGGCCACCGGAAAGAGCAGGCTTCCGATTACATGCGCTATTGGGGCATGGCCGTTCGGCATGCTCCGGAATCGGAGGAACGAATGTGGCAGACATTGGCCGGAATGCTTCCCCAATCCAAAGAGATGTACGAGGAAGCGCTGCTGGATTACGGCAAGTGGCAGCCGTGGATGGACATGCAGCTGAGCGCGGGAACCGAACCGCTGGAGCTCCGCGTCAGCGTCCTGCAACCGCTGGAGAAGGAGGCGCCCGAACTGCTGCTTCCTTTTTACCATCAGGCGGTCGAACGTTATATTTTGCTGAAAAACCGGTCGGGCTACAAGGACGCGGTCAAGCTGCTCAAGCGTCTCGGCAAGCTGTACAAAAAAATGAAGCGGGAAGAGCGGTGGGAACAGTTCCTGGATGCCTTCGTCGACCGCCATGGGCGGCTGCGGGCCTTGCAGGAGGAGCTTCGGAAAGGAAACCTGATATCATGAGTTCTTATTTGACGTACGCGGAAACCATCACGGTGCACCTTCGCTTGAGCGCGCACGGGGATGCGCTGATTTTCGGGACGAACCCAGCCCGCCGGTACGTGCCCGGGCTTCAATTGAAACAGCGTTTGTTTGCCTGGCATGAAGCGTCTTTCTATGGCACGGATTTAGAACTCCGCAACGTGAAGGACGCAGAGCTGGTGGTTTTGCCCGCCGAGCAGGTCATCCCTTTTTTCGGGGAATTGAAGCTGCTGGAGCATGTCGCATGGGAATGGGATGAGCAAGCGGAGCTTTTGCTCCGGCTTGCACCGCCGCTCTATAAGCTTCTGCGGGAGCGGCGCTTCCACCCGAGCCTGGCCGCTGTTTTGGCGGGAAGGCTCGGGTGGACGTGGGACGAGGCTTATTTGAGCGCCTCGGCCCGCCAGGACATCGGCCGCAGCAGCGGGGAATTTGCCGAGGGACTGCGGGCTGCGTTTTCGGCCGCGGCGTTTCAGCAGCATTTCGGGACGGAGACCGCCGCCGCCGATTTGCGGCGGGAGTACCCGATGCTGTTTGCGCGGAGCGGCGCGATGGAGGGGCTCGACGAGGAAACGTGGCTCGTTTCCATCGGGTGGAAGGCCGATACGTCGCCGTTTCGGCCGCTGCTGCAATTGCTGGAGCCCGATGAGCAGCATCTCGCATGGCGCCTTCGGCTGGTGCTGCAGGACAAGCAGGACCTGTCCATGCTTGTTCCGGTTCGCCTTCGTACCGACGGCGGCATAACCGGCGAATGGCCGGCGGCATGGGCGGGCCATGTCCGGGACCGTGCCGCAGGTTGGGCGCAGAACTTGCGGGCCGTTCTGCCCGGATTGGCGCAAGGCGCGCAGGGCGACCTGTTCGCTAGCCCGCTCAACGATGCGGCGGCCTGGCGGTTTTTGACGGTCGACAGCCGTCGCCTCCTCGAAGCCGGATGGCAGGTGCTGCTGCCCGCCTGGTGGGAGGCCGCCAGCCGCCGCAAACCGAAGCTCCGCGCCAAAGTCCGTTCGGGCGAAGGAGAGGAGGCTGCCCAAGGAGGCAGCTCGTTGTTTGGCCTGGGTTCGATCATTCAATTCGACTGGCGGATCGCGATCGGCGAAACCCAGCTGACGGAAGGCGAGTTTCAGGAGCTGGTCGAACGCAACGAACGGCTCGTCCGGTTCCGGGGAGAATGGATCATGCTGGATCCTGTCTTGGTCAAGCAGATCGGTCAAATGATGCAGGGGATCGATCGCAGGCAAGGCATGTCTTTGCAGGACGTGCTTCAGCTGCATCTGCAAAGAAGGGACGAGAATCGGAAAACCGACGGGGAGACAGGCGAACCGGAAGAGGAAGCTTTGTCCCGCGTGGAGCTGGAGGTCGAGCTGAACGACCATCTCGAGCGGCTGTTCGGCCAGCTCGGGCAGCAGTCCGGATGGCCGAAGCCCCCTATTCCCGAGGGGCTGAAAGCCGAGCTGCGTTCCTATCAGTACGACGGGTATTCCTGGCTCGCGTTTTTGCGGAAATTCGGTCTGGGCGCTTGCCTTGCGGATGACATGGGTCTCGGAAAAACGGTGCAGTTCATTACGTATTTGCTCCATTTGCAGGAGACCGCCGCGGATCCGGGCGGCAGAAATCCGTCGCTGCTGATCTGTCCGACGTCGGTCTTGGGGAATTGGCAAAAGGAAATCGGCCGATTTGCCCCTTCCTTGAAGGTGATGCTGCATTATGGAAGCCGGCGTGCCGACGAGCGGGGCTTTCGCGAGGCCGTCCGGCAGGCGGACGTCGTTCTGACCTCTTATGCGACGGCGACGCTCGATCAGGAGCTGCTCCAGGAAATGACGTGGGAGTCGCTTTGCCTCGACGAGGCCCAGAACATCAAAAACGCCCAGACCAAACAATCCGCCGCCGTCCGCAGTTTTCCTGCCCGGCATCGGATCGCGCTTACGGGGACGCCGATCGAAAACCGCCTATCCGAGCTTTGGTCGCTTTACGATTTCATGAATCCGGGATATTTGGGCAGCCTGAAGGCTTTTAACGTCCGGTTCATCCAGCCGATCGAAAAGGAGCGGGACGAGCAGCGGACGGCCCAATTGCAGAAGCTGGTCAAGCCGTTTATGCTGCGGCGCAAAAAGAAGGACCCGGCCATCCAGCTTGCCCTGCCGGACAAAAACGAGATGAAAACCTATATTCATCTGACCGCCGAGCAGGGGGCCCTGTACGACCAGACCGTCAACGACCTGATGAACCGGGTGCAGAAGCTTGAAGGCATGGCCCGGAAAGGAGCGATTCTTTCGGCGCTTACCCAACTGAAACAGATATGCGATCATCCGGTGCTGCTGACGGGGGAATCCTGGAAAAATGCCGACGAGGACGGCGACGAAATCGATACGCCAACGCTGATCGGCCGTTCGGCGAAACTCGAACGGCTGCTGGAAATGGTGAAGGAACTGCGCGAAGACGGGGAACGCTGCCTGATCTTCACCCAATATATCGGCATGGGCGAGATGCTGCAGCGCGTTCTGGGCCAAGAGCTGCAGGAGCCGGTGCTGTATTTGCACGGCGGCACCTCGAAAACCGCCCGCGACCGGATGATCGAGCAATTCCAGTCCCGCACGCTGCCGTCCGAAGCGCAGCCGAACGTGTTCATATTGTCCATCAAGGCAGGGGGCGTCGGTCTGAACCTGACCGCGGCCAATCATGTGTTTCACTTCGACCGCTGGTGGAATCCCGCCGTGGAGAATCAGGCCACCGACCGCGCCTACCGGATGGGGCAAACGAAAGACGTGCAGGTGCACAAGTTTATCTCCATCGGGACGCTCGAGGAACGCATCGACGAAATGCTCGAAAGCAAGCAGCAGCTTAGCGACAACGTCATCTCCAGCACGGAAAGCTGGATCACCGAGCTGTCGACCGAAGCGCTTAAGGAGCTGTTTACGCTGCGGAGCGATTGGAGCGGCAATTGACAGGAAAAAACACCCCCATAGTCAGGGCCGGGCAGTTTTGCGACTGCAGAGGCCCCGACATGGGGGTGTTGTTATATGAGACGTATTTCTTAATCGATCAGGTTGGTCTTAATCAACAGCTGATGCAGTGCGGCAGCAACTGTTTCGCGCGTCGTGGCGGCCTTCGGATTGAAGTTGCCCGCTTCGCCGCTAACGATTCCTGCAGCGGTAAGCGACTTCACGGCATCTTTGGCATAAGGGGCTACTTTTGCATCATCTCCATACGCGTTAAAGGATGGGTTCGATGCTTTCGCTTCCACGCCGGTCAGCTTCAAGGCTCTGTCCAAGATGACGGCCATTTCTTGGCGGGTAACGTTGGCGCCCGGAGCAAACTTGTTATTGCCGATCCCTTGAATCAATCCGGCTTGATAAGCTGCAGCAACATCGCTTGCATACCAGTCGGATGATTTGACGTCCGAGAACCCGGAGGCGGCATTGGACCGAAGACCGAGCGAGCGTACGAGCAGGGCCGTAAACTCGGCGCGGGTCAGATTGCTTTTCGGCGCAAAAATGCCTTCGGATTTGCCATCAATGATCAATTTATTCGCAAGCGCGGTAATATCGGATGCCGCAAACGAAGCCGCGATATCGTTGAATTTCACTGTACGGCTTAATGCCGCATAGGTCGAAAATCCGGGGCGGCTGACGGTAACGATCGTCGAGCCGTCTTTTTGGGCTTTGAAGACGGATGCTACCGGAGTAATCTTTCCGTCTTCCTCGAACAATACGCCGGCCGTGTTCGGTTCTATGCTGCCCGGAACGGTAAACGCCCTTTTAATAAATGTTTGGTCGGGCACTTGCACCGGAACGCGAACGGTTCCCGCCACCCAGAAAGCATCGAATGAAACAGGAGAGCCGATCACTTTGGCACCCGGGATCGTCGCTTCGAATTTGGACTTTTGATCATCCGTTGGTTTGATGGACAAATCGAATCCGGAACCTGCTGGAGCTTTGCTCAGTACGGATACCGGGATCGAGACGGCCGATCCGGATGCATTCACGACAACGGTGCTGTCGGAAGAAAGAGCGCTTAGTTGCTTCACTTGGTCCGCGGTGAAAGCAACCACGGCATTGGAGCCGGACACGTTAAGGATAATCGCGGATGCGCTGTTCGCTGCGGAAGCAATGGCGGATTTCAGGTCGTTGTCGGTTACCGTAGCCGTTGTCACGCCGTTTTCCGATTTGGTTATAGGAGCCACGTTCACTTGCTTTTGGCCTTGTTCAACGACGGCATTCACCGAACCGCTGACGGTCGGCTGAGATGTCGAAGGTGCGGAAGGCGCAGATGGCGAACTTGACGATCCGCCGCCGGATCCGCCGCCAGATCCGCCGCCATTATTGTTCTCAACGGAGCTGTCCACGCGGAAGGACGTGACGCCGGAATAAATGACATTCGAACCGTCAGGTCTAGTGGCGACTCCGCCGGAAGCGGTCAATTTTGCTGCAATGACATTGATTTTATAAATTCCGTCTTTCAGGTATGCCGTGACAGGTTCATTGTTTTTGTCAAGCACGGGACTGCCGTTTGCATCGTAAGGATGGTAGGCGTTCGTAATATTTTTTAACGTGTAGGTTTGCGGTTTGAAAAATGCATTGGCGTCATCGGTGGATTGAATATCCAGGAACCCGATGGTTTCGTCATCCAGATTGACGATGTCGATTTCATAATAGTTTGCGTCCTCGGCGGTCAAACGGAAGGACAAATCCGTTGAAGCTTGCGACGGACGGTTCGGATAAATGATCGAGTTCGTCACATTCAGCTCTTGCACCCCGAAGGTATTCGCCGGTTGCTCGGAGCCGACATAAACCACGAACGGTAAATGCAGCTCGGGTTGCCCCGGACTGGAAAGCACGATCCGTCCTTCATAATAATGGTTTGGCGCCGTAGACGAACCGACGTTCAAGGTTAACTGGAACGGCGTGGTGCTGTTCGCGGCAGCACTTACCTCGTTGCGGTCAAGGGTAGCCGTGATGCCGGCATTCTTGTCATTCAGCTCTACGGAAGCTGCATAAGTCAATGCCTGACCGCCCGTGTTTTTCAGCTGCAGGCTTTTCACCTGATCCGGCGAACCCGGAGCGACGACGCCAAAGCTCGCCGAAGAGTTGTAGTTAATAATGTTTTTAGGATTATAGTTTTTGTCGAGAATCGTGATCGGCTCTACCGCTTGAAGCAGGGCGTTCGTATGAATCGCGTTGATGACGTTCACCCGTCCTGCGCCTTGCTGATATACGTCATAATCAGGCAAAATATCGGCGGTGTTCGCCAATGCGGCGCGAATATCGAACGGATTCCAGGATGGATGGGCTTCCTTGATCAGCAGGGCCAAACCCGCTACATGCGGCGTCGCCATGCTGGTGCCGCTGATACGGTTATAGGCTTTGTCGTAGGAAACATCCGGTTTTCCTTTGCCGTAAGCCGGCCAGGTGGACAGGATATTCACCCCGGGTGCTGTAACGTCCGGTTTAATGCTCAGCTTGCTGTCCGCATTCGGGCCCCAGGAGGTGAAGTCGGCTAGCTCGTCGCCCGGAATGGTTTCGACCGGGAAGTCCGGATCGAACTCAAATTGAAGCTTGAAGCCCGGATTCTCTTGCAAAGCTCTTGCCAGGGCACGGCCTTCGGATCCTTTCATGTCGAACGCCGGGATAAAGTCAAAGCTGTCCCCGACGGATACGTCGGCAAAGCCGTCCCGTCCCGGAATGCTTTCACTTAAATCGGCGGCAGTTCCTTTGTTAATGCCGTTAAATATAACGATGGCTTTTGCGCCGTGTTTTTTGGCGTTCGTGATTTTATCAACGAAGGCGAGACTCCCTCTTGAAGCGAGGACGACTTTGTTCGTGACATCGAGTCCGACATAATCGTTTTCATCGCCGAGACCAACGTAGACGACATCCTGGGCGTCCGGGCCAATAATATCGGCGAAGTTTTCATGAGCGGTTTCCCAGCCCATCATCTGAAGATCGCCGTAGGTTGAATAGGTAACGCTTGTTACGGAATCGGCAAGGCTCGGCGTCGCTTTTCCTTCGTAATGCTTACTTTCGCTCGTGACGGCGCCAACGGCGATGCCAAGCTGCGAAGTGGCGGGCGAGCCCATCGTGAAGTAGCCTGGGCCGGCGTTGCCGTTGGCGATAACCGCAACGACGCCGGACAGAACGGCATTGTTGATGGCGATGGCGTCCGGCGAGTTGACGTCTTTCTCGGAATCGGAACCGAGCGACAGGTTGATGACGTCCATGCCGTCTTTTACGGCGCGTTCAATGCCGTCGATGACCTGAGCGGAGCTTCCTGAAGATTTGCTTGGATCGTCGAGGTTTCGTCCGAGCACCTTATAGGCGTACAGCTCTGCACCGTATGCGACCCCTTTTTGGGCGACGTCGCTTGTTTGGTTTGCGTATTGCCCGATAATGGTTCCGGCTACGTGCGTCCCGTGATAGGTTCCCGCATAACCGGTATGGTACTGAACGTCTTCGTCGACGGTAAGCGGAACCTCTTCGTAAGGGTCGTCATCCTGATAGAAGGAGTCGTATCCGCCTTTGTACACCGGCGCAATATCAGGGTGGGTATAGTCCACGCCGGTATCGATCACGCCGATCTTCAGCCCTTTGCCGGTATAGCCTTCCGCCCACGCTTCCGTGGCGCCGATTTGTTTCAACGGGTTGATGTCGTAGCGGACGTCGCTATTGGCCGACGATTCTTCAATCGGAATCGGATACCAGATGCTGTTTTCCTGAATGGATTTTACGCCGGGAATTTTCGCCAGCTCGGGAATTTCGTTGGCCGGCACGCTGACCTCGAATCCGTTCAGGACCGTATCGTATTGATAATTGATTTCCATGTCGATGCCTTGATCGGAGACTTCGTCCAAAAATTGGTCCTGCTGGCTCTGTACGGCCGCTTCGGATGCGGATTTTGCGAGAGAACTGATGCCTTGTCTGGTCGCATATTTGCCGACGGCAGCCGGTTGACCGTTAAGCTGCACGATAACCCGGACTTTTTTGGAAGAATGGGTATTGATTTGCGGCGAGACGTAGGCAGGTTGCGACGACTCAAGGACGGATTGTAGCTCTTGATTCGAAATCTTGAAGCTTGAAGAGGATGAGGCAAGGGAGACTCCGGGAACGGCGCCAACGGTCATTCCGAGAACCAGGGTGATGATCGGAAGCTTTCGGGAAAATAAGCCTTTCTTCAAACAAATCCCTCCATGGATATAAAATCAAGCATGCTATTCTCTCGCTACTTAAGGGGGATGGTTGTCCAAATCTCTTAAATGATCCTCCTTTCTATCAATACAAAAATAAAACCCCCTTGAAATAGTCGGAAAAATATTAAGAAGATTCTACCACCGGTTTAATAGAATATCTATACAAAATTTAGATATTTTTTCCTATGATTTTACATTGGTTTTACACAACATGATCTTGATGCTGCAGATTCGGAATTGACATTCAATCTTGGCGTAAGATCATGGGGGATAGGGGGGAGAATCGTAGGTTATATACGTTTTGTCGCAAAAAAAGGGCCCGGGTCTGTCGACCAGGGCCAAAGCGGTTTTCAGCATGCCTCCGCATGCTCTTTCATTTTGCCATTCGTGCGCTTTCTTTTTTTCGCCAGATTGACGCCCGTCACCCCGGCGACGATCATGGCCGCTCCTACCCAGTGGTACCAGCCGAGCTGCTCGTTCAGCAGCAGCACCCCGCCGGCGATGGTGACGACGGTCGACAAGCCCGCAAACACGCTGACGGTGGAGGCTTCGAGAACCGACAGCGCGTAGTTGGACAGAAAGGACGTGACAAGGAAGGACAACACGCCCAAATAAACCATGTCGACGATAAACCCGGTTTCCTTTAGCGGCACGAAATAGGACGAGACCGTTCCTTCGACGCCATGTTTGATCATGGCGATCGCGTTAAACACGACAAAACCGAAAAGGATCATCATGTAGGTCAGGTCTTTCGGGCGCATCGTCCGCGTCAGTTTGCGCGCCAGCGTCGTATATCCGGCCTGGGACAACGCCGACAGCAGGATGAGCGTGACGCCGAGCAGGCTGGCGGAAGAAGAGCCGACGCCGGGCACCGCAAAAACGAGAATGACGCCGGCTACCGACAGCAGCGTGCAGAGCCGCTCAACCGATCCGGTGCGTTCCTTGAGGAAAATCGCGGCCAGGATCATCGTGAATATCGGAACCGTCGCCTGCACGATGCCGGCCACCGCCGACGAAGCATGCTGCAACCCGAAAGCCTGCAGGGCGAAAAACAGCGACGGATTAAGCAGCGCCAGCGGAACGACGGTAAGGAACGTTTTTTTCATCGCCTTCAATCGGGCCCAGCCAGGAAAGGCCAACAAGGAGGCGGCGACGAACGAAATCGTGAAGCGATGGGCCAGCCCGTCGAGCGGATCGGCAAAACCAAGCGAATGTTTGACGAATATGGGCGAAAAACCAACGATGACGGCGTTGATGATCACCGCCAAAACGGCTTTTTGTTGTTGAGTCATGTTCATGTAAGCAACCCCCTGAGTATAACGCGCGGCGGTAGGAATATCCGCAAGAAAAGCGGGCGTCTTATTCCTCCGGACGTCGACGTTTTTTATTCTAAGCGTTCGGCCCCTCTGCTACAATACAATTAATTCGGATCTGTACCGGTACAGATCGGCGGCGGAAGGCAAAAACATGGCGCGGATAACCGGCCGCTTTCTCCGCATTCCATTTTGGAGTTCTGATTGCATTGCCCTAACCGTATATTTATCAGGGAATGGCCGGCCGGCTGTCTCCCGCTAGGATGACGTTCAAAAGTTAAAGCGATTTAATTTTTGAGGTGGATAGGGAAAGGGGATGCGCATGGGTACGTTATTTTCGTGGAAAAGGTGTCAAAAGGTTTTATCACTGCTGTTAGCCGTGTTCGTGCTGGCATTGCCGATACAGGGAACATCGCATGCCGACGGCAAAGCGGCTCCGGTTCCGCTGGCGGAATGGAAATTCGCCTCCAATCCGACGGATTTGGGCGTGTTCCCGGCAACGGGCGGGG
Organism: Paenibacillus sp. YAE3; assembly: GCF_057546105.1. Lineage (NCBI taxonomy): Bacteria > Bacillati > Bacillota > Bacilli > Caryophanales > Paenibacillaceae > Paenibacillus > Paenibacillus sp. YAE3. The sequence continues at coordinate 38,239 of NZ_BAAIYF010000018.1, forward strand.
TGCACCAACAAGCCTCGAATCTTCAGCCTGTCCCGCCAAGGCTGTATTACGATTGGGACAATGATCTCAAAGCCATCCGTTATCAGGGATGGCATCCGGAAGCAGGGAAGGAAAAATATTGGCTTGCTTCCCTGTCGACCAAGGGTTATCACAATATTGCGATTTCTTCCGTGCAGCAAGGGAGAGGGACGACCGGCCCGCGCGATTTCAGGGTGCAGTTCAGCACGGACCGGGAAAACTGGACGAATATAACGGGAAGCGGAACGAATGTGCCCGATCTGGTCCTGAGTCCGGATACGCCTTCCGTATTGAACGAGATCCCGCTGCCGCCGGCGGCCTATGACCAGGCGCAGCTGTATATCCGCTGGGTCGTCGTCACGGATACCAGCACGAGCGGCTCGACCATCGGGGACCGGGGTTCGAGCCAGTTGATCTCGATTACGGTGACAGGAGAACCGAAAGAAACGACTCCCGGTTCCGACCAGGAAGCTCCCGGCGTTCCGGGAAGCTTGGCGGCCGGCGAAGTGACGTCCGGCAGCGTGAAACTGACCTGGTCCGCATCGACGGACAACGTCGCCGTCACGGGCTACAACGTTTATCGGGACGGCACCAAAGCAGGCAGCACGAACGGCGTATCCTATACCGATTCCGGGCTTGCGGCAAACACGGCATACAAGTACACCGTGACGGCCTTCGATGCGGCAGGGAACGAATCGGGCCCGAGCGCTGCGGTAAACGTGAAAACGTTGGGCGCAACTCCGCCGCAGGAGCAGGCCGTGCTGGCCGAGTGGACGTTTGCGAATTCCGGGACCGGAGGCGTGTTCCCGGCAACGGGCGGCGTAAATCAGGGCTCTTCGAGCTTCCGCAACGTCGGCGGTTATTTCGAGGATTACGACGCCGGCCAGCATTCGATCAGCTATCAGGGGTGGGATAACGGCAGCGGCAAAAAATACTGGCTCGCCACCCTTTCCACCAAAGGCTACGAGCAAATCGCGGTGTCCTCGCAGCAAACCTCGTCGGGGACGGGGCCGCGCGATTTTAAGGTGCAGATCAGCAGCGACAACCAGAACTGGACGGATGTGCCCGGCACGGCGCTGAAAATGTCGCTGTCCAGCTTCAACTGCGCCAATGACGCTTGCAAGCTGAAGGAGGCCGCCCTGCCGGCAGCAGCCAATGACCGGGACCTGCTGTATATCCGCTGGGTCGTCAGCTCGAATACGAACACCAAAGGCAGCCAAGGCATCGGCAGCACGGGCTCCAGCCTGATCAAGGACATTCGCGTGACGGGAAAAACGCAAGGAAACGGACCGGGAGAAACGCCGACGACCGTCCTGAGCCAATCGCCGAAACCGGGCGAAAGCAGCGTGCTTCCATCCGCTCCGGTAACGGTCACGTTCAACAAGGCGATTTCCTTGAACGCGGGTTCTGGCGTCAGCATCACGGACAAAAACAATAACCCGCTCGGATCCGTAACCGCGGAGGTCGTCAACGGCAATACGTTGAACATTAAACACCCGGCCTTTGCTTACGGTCAAACCTATACGGTCAAAGTGCCGAAGGAATTGGTAAGGGGCAGGGATGACCAGGTTCCGTTGTCCCAGGATCTGTCGTGGAGCTTTACGATCCAAAATACGCAAGGCACGGCGGTCGTGCCGAAGCTGATCAACATGACTTTGACCGGGGACGCCAAAACCAGCCGTTCCTTTGCCTGGTATACCGATGTGACGACGCCGTCCGTCGTGCAGGTTGTCGAGGCTTCAAAGGCTGCGGGAGGCGCCTTCCCGGAACAGGAGGCGTTGACGTTCCAAGGGACGACCGAGGAAGTTCAAACCTATGTCACCAAAGCGGACCGGACCGCGAACAAGAAAAAGAAATTTTACAGCCATAAAGCGACGGCGGCCGGGCTGGTGCCGGGAACGGCGTACAAATACCGCGTCGGCAGCGGCGCAGCGGACAGCTGGAGCGCGGTGGGCAGCTTTACGACGGACGCGGCGGGAGCCCAGCCGTTCCACTTCATCGTCGGTTCCGATTCGCAGGCTTCCAGCAAAACGGATTTCGAGCCGTGGGCGGATACGTTCAAGAAAGCCGTGCAAACGATCGGCAACCCGAAATTCCTCATCAATGCGGGAGATTTGGTCGATAACGGCGACCTCGAGGAGCAGTGGCAGTGGATGCTGGGGGTTGCGCAGGACCAGCTGCTGAACGTGCCGATCGTTCCGGTGCTTGGCGGCCACGAGGTGCAGGATTACGACGGCGACGAGACGACGCCGAACTCGAACTTCTATCATCACTTCAATCTGCCGAAGCAGGTGGTCGCAAATACGCATGACGGTTCGGTGTACTCCTTTGAGTACGGCGACGCGCTGTTCCTGGTGTTCAACTCCCAATATGCCGGGGAGCTTGCGAGCAACGGCAAAGACATCAAGGAGCAGGATCCGCAGTTTGCCGATCAGGTCGAATGGATGAAATACGTCGTCGCCAAAAGCGACGCCAAATGGAAATTCGTCGCCTTCCACAAAGGGCCGTATTCTGCGGGCGACAATGCCGGGGAGTGGGAGGACGACCGGGTCCAGTTTTATAAAAAGGTGCTTGTTCCCGCCTTTGACGAAATGGGCATCGACATGGTGTTCGAAGCGCATGACCATATGTACATGAGATCGTACCAAATGCTTGATGACAAGGTGGTCCCGACCAGCCAAATCACGTACGATGCAGAGGGCAATGCCGTCAACCCGAAAGGGACGGTGTACCTGATGTCCAACGCGCTCGGGGATAAGTTCTATTCGAAATATCCGGGGTATAACGATTATTTCGCGGCGATCGACGCCCAGCCGAACAAAAAGATGTTCACGGACGTGTCCGTTTCCGGCGACGTGCTGAAAATGAAAGCTTACACCGCGGCCAAAAAAGACGAAAAGCCGGGCGACAACGGCGTGAAGCTGTACGATCAATACGGCATCAAGCGGACGGATACGAAGCCGGCCAAGGTACAAAACGCGGCGGTGCAATACAGCGGCGGCAAAGCCGTCCTATCATGGAAAGCGCCGTCTTCGAGCAGCGAGCCCGTTCGAGGTTTCCGCATTTACGAGAAAAACGGCAAAATCAAACCGTATTGGAACGCGTACGTGAAAGCCGAAGCGGGCAAAACCGACTACAGCTTTTCGGTCGGAAACATCAAGGCATCGGAAACCTACGAGTTCGTGATCCGGGCGGTCGGCAGCCGAATCAATTCCGATCCGGTCGAAGTGCGGTTGAATTAGGGGAAGAAGAGATCGGGCCAAATTATACGAACATGCCGAAAACCCGGGGCTTGCGCCCCGGGTTTTTCCGTGCAAGTGCATCGGTCGACGTTATTTACGGCTGCGTGCCGACGGCGGAGGAGGCCGCGCTCCGTGCCAGCCCCTCTTTCAGCCAGCCGTACAGCTTGCCCGCAGCGAGGCGCGGCGGGTACTCGGCCGCCTTGCATATGATGCCGCAGGTCAGATCGATCCGGTCTTCCTGCAGCGGCCGGACCGCCGTTCCGTCAGGCTGGGGACATAATACGGACCAGGGGACGAGGGCGCATCCGATGCCGCTTTTGACGTAATATTTCAAGGCCGACATGCTGCCGATCTCGACCGTATCCGGGGGATGCCCGCCCGACTCCTGCATGAGCGTTTCGAGCTTGCGGCGGTACGGGCAGTCGGCCGAGGTGATGAGCAGACGGTGTTTCCGCAAATCGGAAATGGCGATCTCGCGTTTGTTCGTCAGCGGATGATCTTCCGGGAGCAGGACGACGAACCGCTCCGTGAGTACCGGCTCAAAATGCAGATCCGTCCCGAACGGCGGCGGGGAGGATAAGGCCAGATCCAATTCGCCGCGGTGAAGCTGCCGGCATAACGTCTGAGAATTGGCGATCGTCACGGACACGCAAATTTTGGGGTAGTCCCGCAGAAACCCGGCCAGAATGTCCGGCAGCCGGTAGCTGGCGATCGGTTCGACCACGCCGAGCCGTACGTTGCCGGTTTCCCCGAGGGCGAGCCCCGTTATCGTGTCTTGGAGCTGGTCGATGTCCCGAACGATGGGCGCGCTTTGTTCGAGAAAGAGGCGGCCCGCTTCGGTCAGCTCAAACGTTTTGCCCCGTTCGATCAGCCGCGCGCCGAGCTCGGCTTCAAGCTTTTGGATCTGCATCGTCACGGTGGACTGGGCATAATTGAGTTCCTCCGCCGCACGGTTGAAGCCTCCGAGCGCTACGATCCGATGAAAGGTTTTGACGGCTTTAAGATCCATGGTTCCTCCATTTTTATTCAATATTTTTGAATTATGAGTTCATATAATTCAATTATACAGATAGAACGGGATCGGATACAATGATTTTGCCGGCAATACATCATCAAGGAGGCGTTAGAGCATGCCGTTTGTACGCATAGATTTGCATCACGGGAAATCCAAGGAAGAACTGTCCGTGATCAGCCGCTCGATCCACCAGGCCATGGTCGAAACGATCGACGTGCCGGAGGACGATTATTTTCAGGTCATTACCCCGCACCCGCCGGGCGAATTGCTATACGATACGGGATACATGAACATCTCCAGATCGGAGCAGCAAATGTTCGTTCAAATCACGATGAAGGAAGGGCGCCCGCTGCGCAAAAAACAAGCGCTGTATGCCCGCATGACAGAGCTGCTGGAGACGAATGCGGGGGTTCGCCCGCAGGATGTGATGATCATTGTGACGGAAAACACGCAGGAAAACTGGTCGTTTGGCAACGGAGTGGCCCAGCTTGCTCCGGAAGCATGACGTTATAGAGGTCGCGATTGCGGAAGCGTGGAAGCCCCATGCGCTCAAAGGCGCAAACCAATGAAATGAAAGGAGAGGGTTGCAAATGGACTTACGAGGTAAGAAAGCTTTGGTTACCGGCGGCGGCACGGGCATCGGGAGGGCGGTGTCCCTTTTGTTGGCTGAACGAGGGGCGTCCGTGGCCGTCAATTATTCGCGGTCGGCACAAGAAGCGGAGGAGACGGTGCGCATCATTCAGAGCCGGGGAGGGCAGGCTTTTGCCATTCGGGCGGATGTCTCCCGCGAGCCGGAGGTGAAGGCGATGGCAGAAACCGTTGCGCAGCGGTGGGGAACCATCGACCTGCTCGTCAACAACGCCAGCGTGACCCGCCATATTGCGATGGACGACCTGGAAAGCGTCAGCGATGAGGCGTGGGACGAACTGTTCGGGATCAACGTGAAGGGCATGTTTTACTGCGCGCGGGCAGCCGCTCCTTACATGAAAAAGCAGGGGAAAGGGGCCATCGTCAACGTCGGCAGCATCGCGGGCATTACGGGGACGGGGTCGTCGCTTCCCTATGCAGTTTCCAAAGCGGCCGTGCACGGTTTGACCCGTTCCCTCGCCAAGGCGCTTGCGCCGCACATCCGCGTGAACGCCGTCGCTCCCGGCGCCGTGCTGACGAGATGGTGGGAAGGCCGCGAGCGGCAAATGGAGCAGCTGGCGGGCGGCCTGCTGCTGGGGGAAACCGCATCTCCCGAGGACATCGCCCATATGATCTGCGCCGCGCTGGAGCAGGAAGCGCTGACGGGGCAAATCATTACGGTGGACGCGGGGCAATCGATGTAAGGCGGACATGCCGCCTGCCGGTTGCAAACCTTAAATAAGCCTATTCCGCTTGGCATGATCCGGGAGTAGGCTTATTTTTTCATGTGAATAATTTTTTACCTCATGAATCCTATTGAAAGCATTATCCGGCATCCGATGGCGGCTTATCTGACCTTCGCCACGACGCCGTTACGGACTTTGATGCAGCCATGGCGGCGGATGTCAAAACCGTTTTACGACAGGGCTTGTAAATGCGTTTACAAAAAGCATATGACAAAATTCGGAACATGATTATGATCCTTTTTCCGGTTCAATCGGCCGCAGAGCGGTTACAAGTAAGTATCGCACCAAACTTTGATAGAAAAGGGTGATTGATATGTTAGGATGGGCATTTCTATTTTTGATCATAGCCATTGTCGCCGGGATTTTCGGTTTCTTCGGCATCGTGTCGGCGGCCGTCGGCGTCGCGAAGGTTTTGTTCTTCATTTTCCTCATTTTGTTTATCGTTTCGCTGTTTTTCGGACGCGTCAGAAGAAGCTGACGCACGCCTGAAAAGCAAGGCTGGCATGAACAGTATGCATGAAGAAAAAACGGGCGTTCTCCTGGGAAGGAGAGCGCCCGTTTTTTTGCTGCCCCCGCATGCGGTTCGATGGTAACATGGAGCCATGCAGCGCGATTTCTAACCTTTTTCTAATCCCTAATGAGCGGAGGCATGAACCATGCAGGAATTCATCGGCAACTGCCGCGGCTGCGGCAAAGCGATTTATTGCGAGAACGGCTTTTTGAACGGAACGGTGCAGGAGGACCAAACGCTGGAATGCTTTGAATGCCAGGAGCAGCGCCAGGAGTCCGAAGACTGAACGTTCCGCGCCGATTGCCCGTTTATGCCGCTGCACGCTTCGATCTACCTCGTCTCAAGCAGCGGCCATTTCTCTCTCTGTACGTGCTTTTAGGCTTCCACGGCCATCGTTTTGGCCTTTTTGCGCTTGGCTTTTCCGTCCAACGAAAAATACGTCCACATTCTCAGCACCCGCTCCACCGGCCCGGATTTGAACCGTGTCAGGTACCATCCGCTGGCGAACAGCTGCACGCCGTAAATGATGAGCCCCAGCCCGCAGCCGGCGATGACGCCGACCTTGCCGAACCAGCCGAGCCCGTAGCCGTAAAACAGCGTCGTGCAGATGACCGTTTGCATCAGGTAGTTGGTCAAGGAAAGCCTGCCGACGGCTTCAAACCGCTCCATTAAAGGGGAGGGGGCCGACTTCGCGTACCATAAGGAAAAGCCCATGATATATCCGATCGAGAGCGCGAACCCGCCTAGCATTTCCCCGGTGCCCGAACCGATCATTTCCGGGAATAATAGATGGAAGGATTTCATCGCGAGTCCGAGCGGTATAAAAATCAGCATCCCTCTCCGGTACATGCCTTTGTTTTCGTCAGGGTCGGCAAACCATCCCTTTTTGGCGGAATACATCCCCATCAGGAACATCGGCGCTGTCATCAGCGGGGAAAACAGGACCATAACCAGGGCAAACGCGCGGTCGTTGCCGAGCGGATTGGCCGTATTCCGGTCATGTTTGATTTCCGCATAGGAACCTTCGGCGTACAGCGTAACCGTCGATTGAACGTAATTTTCGATCCGGTGGTTCATCGCCTGCATTTCTTTGTCGGCTTTATCTTCGGGCGCCAGTCCGATCAGCCCCGTCACCGTCAGGAATATGATGCTCCACACCATCAGCGTCTTCGGTTTTCGGTTCATAAAGACCAGCAGCAGGAGGCCGATCGCGCCGTAAAACAGCAGGATGTCCCCGTCCCACAAAAACGTGCTGTGGAGAAGGCCCAAGGCGATCAGCATCGCAAAACGCCGCGCCAACGGCCAGCCTGCCTTGCGGTTTTTGGCGTTTAAGCTTTCCTTCATCTTGATCATGCCGAACCCGAACACAAAGGCGAAGATCGGCATAAAGCTGCCTTCGACCAGCACCAGGAGAATGTTGTGCGCGGCCGCGTCGGCGGCCGGAACGTGGAATAGATGCAAGATGTCTTTTCCGAACATTCCGTATTGAAAAATAAGCATGTTGGCAAGCAGGATGCCCAGCAGGCTGAATCCCCGCAAGCCGTCGATCAGACGAACCCTTTTGCGTGTCGTCAACGTTATCACCTCACGACCACAATACCAACCCCCATTAAAGCGAAGCTAAAGGAAACCTTAACGCTGGCTAAAGCCTTCGTTTTTTTTGTTTAGCTGGAATTAAGAACGGTCTGATACAATGCTGTTTGAGGTGGTTTTTTCGATGTATAACGCCAAAATTTTGCTCGTTGACGATGAAAAATCGATCGTTCAGCTCATCGAGATGGTGCTGCGGAAAGAAGGCTTCCGCCACATTTATGCGGCCTATAACGGACAGGAAGCACTGGAGCTGGCTGCCCGCCATTCCTTCGATATTATCCTGCTGGACGTCATGCTGCCGGATCAGACCGGGTTCGAGCTGTGTCCGCAAATCCGGCGGCTGTCCGACGCGCATATCATTTATTTGACGGCCCGGACCTCGGATTTGGACGTGCTTACCGGTTTTGCCACCGGCGGGGACGATTACGTCACCAAGCCTTTTAATCCGCTGGAAATCGCCGCCCGCGTTAAGGCAAGGCTCCGCAGAACGGTGGCCGCCGCCCCCGCGAAAGCCGTGCCGGAGGAATCCCGCGGCAGGTACGATTTCGGGCGGTTCGTTCTGGACGAATATGCAGGAACGCTGATCGTCGGCGGCAAGGAAATGCCGTGCCCGGCTCAGGCGTATCAGCTGCTGCTGTTTTTATGCAAGCATCCCGGCATCGTTTTTTCCAAATCGCAGCTGTATGAGGAAGTATGGGGCATTGACGGGCTGGGGGACGACAACACCGTCATGGTACATATCCGCAAAATCCGCGAGCGGATCGAGGAAGATCCCGGCGATCCCAAGCTTTTGGTCACGGTTCGCGGCCTCGGCTACAAGCTGATGAAGGTGGACGCATGAAGCGGATCCGGACCCGTTTGACGCTGCATTTTACGTACCAGGTTTTGCTGCTGTGGGTGATGATTCTCCTCACCTTGGCGGTTTTGCTTTTGACCTTGATCAGCTACCTCGTGAACCAGGATTTGAAGCGGACGTTTTCGACCAGCGCGCTCGACGGCATCACGACCGAAACCTTTATTGAAAATGACCATGTCAGCATGAATAAGCGCTGGCAAGGTTTGCTGAAGGAACGCGGCTACTGGCTGCAGGTCGTGAATGAATCGGGAAACGTGATTTATGACGTGAATGCAGGTGAGGATTTAAAAACCTCCTACGGAGCGGCGGAGCTGCTGCACATCCAGGAAACGCGGCGTCTCGGTCCCTACCGGGTGGAGACGTTGCTCGAGAGCGAGGCTGACGGGATGCATTCCGTCCTGTATCTGATGGGCTCGAAGGATGCAGGCGCGCAGCGTTTGGAGCAGTGGTTCCGGCAGTTCGGCAGCGGCGGGCGCATCCGTCCGGAAGCGGAGAGCCAGGTCAAGGCGGAGCTGACGGGGGATAAGGATTATTTGCAGGTCGTGAGCCCTTCCGGGCAAATTCTGCAATCGGTCGGACAGGCCGAGGCGAAGAAAAGCAAATACGGCGCGCTGGAGCTTGTGTCCATGCGGGTGGAACCGGGCAAATATCCGGTGGATTTATCGGTATATTTCGACGAAAACTCCGGTTATACCTGGTTGCTCCATCAAGGCAAGCCCGAGAAGGAATTCGTGAAGCAGACGTTTTTCCATGACGTGATCCTCGTGCTCGTGGCGATCGGGGCGGCGGTGCTTGTGCTGACGTTCGGCATTTCCATTTGGCACGGCTACCGCTACGGACAGCCGCTGATGCTGTTTGCGGGCTGGTTCGAGCGCATGAGCCAAGGGCGCTACAGCGAAGCGCTGACCGAAAAGGAGCGCAAAAAAGTATTCCGCAAAAACGGCAAAATCCGCATGCGGTACAGGCTCTACAAAGAGGTGATCGCCGGGTTTTACGACATGGCCACCAAACTCGACGCTTCCCAGCGGGAACGGAAAATGCTCGAGCAGACGCGGGAAGAATGGATGACCGGCATATCCCATGACCTGCGGACGCCGCTGTCGACCATCCAAGGGTACGGCCATTTGCTCGAAAGCGGGCAGTTCGCCTGGAATGAAGCCGAGCTGAAAGAGATGGGCCGCATGATCCGGGAAAAAGGGGATTTTATGCTGGAGCTGCTTCAGGACTTTTCCCTGACGTTCCAGCTGAAAAACAAAGCGATCCAAATTCCGCTGCAGCCGATCGAGCTCAACGAATTCGTCCGCCGTTCGGTGCTCCGTTACGTCAATGACGCCACGGTGGATACCGCTACGTTTTCCTTCGAGGAATGGGACGGCGCTTTGGCGATCCTGGCGAATCCGAAATGGTTCCGGCGGATGCTGGACAATATCCTCACCAATGCCGTCAAGCATAACCCGGAGGGAACGGAGATTACGGTCAGGACCGGAAAGGACGGCGGGCAGGCATGGATCACGGTGGAGGATAACGGCAAAGGGATGGACGAGGAAACGAAGCGCAACCTGTTCGAACGCTATTACCGGGGGACGAGCACGGATGAGACGACCGACGGCGCCGGACTGGGCATGAGCATCGCCCATGCGATCGTGATTGCGCACAAGGGGCAGATTCAGGTGGAGTCCGAGCCTGGGCGGGGAACGACCGTGCGGATGGCATTTCCGTTCATTGAATCCAATTGATGGGAAATGCTAGAATGGACTCACCCGAACATGACAAGGAGGACGACCCATGCATGACAAACGATTCGACCCGACGCTGATCGCAAGACTGGACAATCCCGAACGGCGCAAAAAGCTGCCGCCCGAAGAGCTTCTTGCCCTGCTTGAACTGAAAGGCGGCGAGGATATTTTGGACGTCGGCGCCGGCGCAGGTTACTTTACGTTCCCGGCGGCGGAAAAAACGAGCGGCACCGTGTATGCGCTGGACGCGCAATCCGAGATGCTGGACTATCTGCTGAGCCGATTGGAGGAAAGCGAATTCGATGGCAACATCGAAATCATCCAGGGCGAAGCCGAACAAATCCCGCTCGATGACGAGCAGGTTGACGCCGTCATCTGTTCGATGGTGCTGCATGAAGTGGAGCCGCTTGCGCAAGGGCTGAGCGAGATCCGGCGCGTGCTGAAGCCCGGAGGCAAAGCGCTGTGCATCGAGTGGGAGGTCGCCGATACCGGGAGCGGGCCGCCGCAAGCCCATCGCGTTTCCTCGGCCGATATGGCCCGCATCTTGAAGGAGACCGGTTTTCAGGTATTAAGCACGCGGCCATGGACCGAAGCCTTTTACAGCATCGTATTTCAGAAGTGAAAACGCGTCTACGCAGAAAGGAGCATCCTGATGGCTCAATCCGGAGGACAAGCGGAATGGCCGCTGCTGCTGTGCGCAAACCAGCAGGAATGGGAAGCTTGGCTTGATGCGAATCATCTTGAGTCGCGCGGAGTCAGGCTGCAAATCGCCAAAAAAAACGCGGGGCTAGCCACCGTCAGCTACGCCGAGGCGTTGGAAAGCGCGCTCTGCTACGGATGGATCGACAGCCGCAAGGAGGCGCTCGACGAGCGCAGCTGGGTTCAGCGCTTCGGGCCGAGAGGAAAGGACAGCCTCTGGTCCGAGATCAACCGGGAGAAGGCGGAGCGGCTGATCGCGGAGGGCCGGATGAAGCCGGCCGGACTTCAGGCGATCGAAGCGGCCAAAGCCAGCGGACGCTGGGATTCGGCCTACAAGCCGCAAAGCCGCGGCGGGCTGCCGGCGGAGCTGGAGGCCGCCTTCGCCGAACATCCGCAGGCCAAGGCGTTTTACGACACGTTAAACAGCCAAAACAAGTACGCGATTGCGTTTCGCATCCATAACGCGAAGAAACCCGAAACCCGCGCAAGAAAAGTAGAGGAATTCATCCGCATGCTGGAAAACGGGGAGAAGATTTACCCTTGATTCATGAAGGAGAGGAGCTGCGGCGCGTCCGGGGCTCCTTTTTTTTTCGTGCGGCCCAAGAGCCGTTCGGAGGATTCATGCCATCATTCGCCGCTTTTGGCCAATAGCTGTTTTCTTAAAACAGACTATTGACGCCATCTTTAGGCGCGGATAAAATTTTACCTATCGGTAGGTAAAAAAGGAGGTTCATCATGAAAAAAAGGGAAGTGACCTCGCAGCAGCTGATCGAGGCGGCGACCCTGCTGTTTGCGAAGCACGGCATCGAAAAAACAAGCCTCGCCATGATCGCGGCCGAGGTCGGCATGACGAAACCGTCGATCTACTACCACTTCGCATCGAAAGAAGAACTGGTCGAAAAAGTGTTCGAATTTATGTTCAGCGACTACCGTTTTGAGGCGTATTTTTCCGTGTCCGATTTCAATGAACGGAATTTTGCGGAGAAGCTCTACCAGGGAGGTCTTCGCATGTTTCCGGAGGATGACGGGAATTTGCATGCAGCGATGCGGCTGCTTCACGAGTTCATGCTCACGGCCGGCCGCGGCACTCCTTACGGCGAGCGCGTCGCCCGGATGCAGCAGGCGTTTTTGGACGGCTTTCGCGGGCTGCTGCAGCATGGGGCCGATCTCGGGGCGATTCCGCAGGAAAACGTGGAAGCCAAAGCCTATTTGCTGGCGCTTGCCATCGATAATATGACGAGCTACATGATGATGGGAATCGAGCTGGACTATGAAACCATATGGAAGGAAGCGGTGAACAGCGTGTTCCGAAAAGGGGGAAATGTCATTGCATAACGTGATGGAATTTACGGAATTAGGGCTGACCCGGACCGATAAAACGGTTATTTGGACGTTTTTCCCGGTGGCGGGTGCGGCAGTCGGGTGGTTTCTTCCGAAGCTTGCCCATTGGGCGTTAAAATTGCCGTGGGTCCCTTTCGAGGGCCCGCTCAAATTGGTATCTTCCCTTCAAGGGGGCTGGGTGTCGTTTGCCACGGCTGCGCTCGGAGCCCTGGTCGGAGGATGGATCTCGGTTGTAGCCATGAGGGAAACGCTGCAGATTCGCCTTTCCGATCAAGAGGTCAACCTGCGCATCCGCGGCAAGGAGCGGTCTTTTAAGCACGGGGAAGTGGCCGCCGTATTTGTGGACAACAAGCAGCTCGTTCTGCTGGGGACGGACGGCCAAGTGCTGTACCGGGAAAAACCGGAGACGAAGCGGAAGAAGCTGGCCGAGGCGTTTACCCGGCATGGCTACGATTGGCGGGAGCAAGACCCTTTCGAAGGCGAATATTCGAGATGGGTGCCCGGTTGCCCCGACCTTTCGCCAAGCGCGAACGCGCTTTTTGCGGCGCGGGAGAAAGCGATCGGCAAAGACGAAAAAGAGGACGCGGAGGACTTGCGCCGGGAGCTTTCGAAATTGGGCGTGACGGTTCGCGACGAAGGAAAGCGCCAGTATTGGCGCATGCACGGGCGGAAGCCTTAAACCATGGCATCCAGGTGTCCGGGGGACGAAAAAGGCATTGCGCAGAAGGCCCGTTTTCAGTGGGCCTGTTCCCTTTGGCCGCTAACGCGGGTTATCAGCATAAAGATAACGGCGGCTGAATAAGCTTCTTACGAGCGGAAGGAGCGGCGGATGGGAGCATGCGCCCATACGGGGCGCTGTCTGCGGCTTCCGCTGCTGCATCAGGGCGAAAGGAGCCATGCGTATGCTGTTGAACATGAGTATGCTGATTGTCTTCATTTATACGGTGTTATGCATCATGTACGTCCAGATGAACCGCCATTTGCTCGGAAATATGACCGGCACCGTCGTCGCGATGACGACCGGACTGATGTCCAACTTGACGATCGGCGTCATTCTCGGCATGGTGTTTGCCCCGAATCTGGTGCTGTCGACGGGAATTTCGATCGTCTTTTGCTTTGCGATCGGGTTCATGATCGGCAGGCCGCTCGGACTGCTTGCCGTCGTGGAAGGCATCGGCGGGGGCATCATGGGCGGCGTTCACGGGGCGATGCTGGGGGAAATGATCCCGGTGCGCCAGTGGGACGCCATGCTGTTCATTACGGATGCGATGTACATCGCCGTCACGGCTCTGGTCATTTACCTGATTCAGGACCGCAAGCATCGCGAGGGACAACCCGCGGCGGCCGCCGTCAAGCCGGTCCATACGTCTGCCATAAGTCCCGCTCCCGGAACGCCTGTGCGCTACTCGTTCTGGATGATCTATATCGTCATCCCGGTCGTCGTGTTATGCGTCGCCGCCTGGCTCGGGCACAGCCCCTCCGGATGGGAGACGCCGTCCCCCGGGCACGACATGCATGCGATGTAGCCCTTTTGCAAACCCGGCCATAAAAGGCTAAAATAAGAGAACGGTTCGGGCTGTGACGAAACTCATGGACAGCTCCCGAACGGAAGCTTCTCGGATGAAGCCGCAAAAGACGCTGGGTAAAGGGGATTACAGAACATGGAACGAATTCAAACGCAGCAGCAATACGAAGAATTGATCAACCGCGACAAACTGACCGTCATCAAATACGATGCGACCTGGTGTCCGGATTGCAAGACGCTTGACAAATTCCTGCCTGACATCATGGCGAAACACGCGGACAAAGAGTTTTACGCCATGGACGTGGAGCAGTTCGAGGAGATTACGAGCCAAAACGAAGTGCGCGGCATTCCGAGCCTTCTCGTATATAAAAACGGCGAAAAGCTGGCCCATTTGCACAGCAAATACGCCAAAACGCCGGCCGAGATTTCCGAATATTTGGAGACGCTCGAATCCAAAAAATAACGTTCCGCCCTATGGCGGACGGGCATGACCGAAAAAGCACCGGTCTTCTACCTGCAAGCAAGCGGGGGAAGGCGGTGCTTTTTTTGCTGTTCCCCATCATCTTTCCACCTTGTCCCACCCTGTTCCATCGCTATATGTAAAACTCCTCCCGCCAAAGACGGCGAAGCCGTTTACGCTTGCGTTCTGAAATTCACGAATCATGAAACCGGCTTTCCGCCAATAAGATAGGAACGTAAGCAAGGCGAAAAGATCACATGATGGGATGTGCAGCTATGGCAACAACGGAGCAGGTACTGCAAATGATGGATAGTCACAGCGCAAGCAACTATCTTCCGCTGCCGATCGTGATAACCAAGGCGGAAGGAGTATGGGTAGAGGACGCGGCCGGCCGCCGTTATCTGGATCTGCTGAGCGCGTATTCCGCGCTGAACCATGGACACCGCCACCCTAAAATCATACAGGCGCTTAAGGAGCAGGCGGATAAAGTCACGCTGACTTCAAGGGCGTTTCATAGCGACGCGCTGGCGGCATTCGTGCGGAGGCTGGCGGAAGTCACCCGAAAAGAAAAAATCCTCGCGATGAACACCGGCGCGGAAGCGGTGGAAACCGCCCTCAAGCTGGCGAGGCGCTGGGCGTACAGGGTAAAGGGCGTTCCGGAGAACCGCGCGGAAATCATCGTCTGCGACGGCAATTTTCACGGCCGGACGATCACCGTCACCTCCTTTTCGACGGAAGCGGCGTACAAACGCGATTTCGGCCCCTTCACGCCCGGGTTCAAAAGCATCCCTTACGGCGATTTGGAAGCGCTCCGGGCCGCGATTACGCCGGATACGGCCGCGTTTTTGGTCGAGCCGATACAGGGCGAGGGGGGGATCATCCTTCCTCCGGAAGGCTTTTTGTCCGAGGCGTATGAACTTTGCCGTAAACGGAACGTCCTTTTTATCGCCGACGAGATCCAGACGGGACTCGGCCGGACGGGCAAAACCTTTGCCTGCGATTGGGAGGACGTGGTTCCCGACGTCTATATTCTGGGCAAAGCGCTTGGAGGGGGTATCCTGCCGGTTTCCGCGGTCGCGGCCGACGGGGAGATCATGAACGTGTTCGAGCCCGGCTCGCACGGTTCGACCTTCGGGGGAAATCCGCTTGCGTGCGCGGTCGCGCTTGCGGCGCTGGACGTATTGGAGGAGGAAAAGCTGGCGGAGCGCTCGGAGGCGCTTGGGCGCATGTTTATGAAAAAGCTTACATCGATCTCGCATCCCGATATCGTTTCGGTCCGCGGGCGAGGCCTGCTGATCGGCATGCAGCTGTCGGTGCCTGCCAGACCGTATTGCGAAGCTTTGGCCCGGATCGGCGTGCTGTGCAAGGAAACGCATGAGACGACCATCCGGCTGGCGCCGCCTCTGGTCATTGCCGAGGAAGAACTCGACTTCGCGTTGAGCCGGATCGGGGAGGTATTTGCCAATCAAGGGAGGGCTTGAACCCATATGCCTGAGCAATCCATTTCCATCATCCGGGTGCCGTTCGGGCTCGGCGCAGGCCGGCCCGGCAGCGAACACGGCCCGGACAGCATCATGAAATTCGGACTCGCCAAAAAACTGGCGGGTCTCGGTTACGATGTCGAGGCGGATCGGTCCATCCGCCTGCCGGAGGGCATCCGCTCGCCTGCCGGGACCAAAATGAAACATGTTCAGGAGGTTTTGGCCGTATGCACCCGGCTTGGCGAAGCGGTCTCCGAAGCGGTGGCAGACGGCCGCATTCCGCTTGTTCTGGGCGGCGACCACAGCATTGCCATCGGCTCTTTGGCGGGATTAACCCGGCATTACGGCAACATGGGCGTCATTTGGGTCGATGCGCATTCCGATCTGAATACCGAATCGACGAGCCCGTCGGGGAACATGCACGGCATCTCGCTAGCGGCAGGATTGGGGCTTACGCATTTGAAACTGAAGCAAATCGCCGAAGGCGCCGCCTCCTTAAAAGCGGAGCATTGCGTCATCATCGGCGCGCGCGATTTGGACCGGGACGAGAAGGCGCTTATCCGTTCCTGCGGCCTGACCTGTTTCACGATGCATGAAATCGACCGGCTCGGCATCGAGCAGGTGGTTCGGGAAGCGCTCCGGATTGCGGGCCAGGGGACCGACGGCGTGCATCTCAGCTTCGACATCGACAGCGTCGACCCGATCGAAGCGCCGGGAACGGGGACGCCCGTCCGCGGCGGACTCAGCTACCGCGAGGCTCATTTGCTGCTCGAGCTGCTCAGCGAGTCGGGGGCGGTCACTTCGGCCGACTTCGTGGAGGTGAATCCGCTGCTGGATCGGAACAACCAGACCTCGAAGCTGGCCGTGGAACTGATCGGCTCCTTATTCGGCAGCCGGATCCTGTAAAACCCAAAAACACCATTGGCCGGGGCAGCTTGCCCTCATCGATCCAATGGTGTTTCTTTTTTACATCTGTTTGCGTGCACCCGGCTGCCCGTTGGAACGCCTTATTCGTTTCCCCTGGCAGCTTTCACGGCGTCTCCCCGCTGGTATTCGATCAGTTCGCCCAGCTGGCGGATCGCGACAAGCAGTTCGTGGGTCTCTTCGTTCGTAAAGCGTTCCACCGTTTCAACGATTCGCTCGGCGCTTAAGTCCGTAAGCTGCTTCAGCACCTGCATTCCTTTTTCCGTTATCGTAATGTTGACATAGCGCCGGTCAGTTTCGGAGCGGTTCCGTTCGATCAGCCCTTCATGCACAAGCTTGTCGCAAATCTGCGTGATTGCGCTGGTCGTCAGGCCCGTCACTTTCACGATATCCGTACCGCGCTGGCTGCCGTTATTGTGCAGATATTGCAGAATAAACGCTTCGGTGGTGCTCAACTTCATCTGCCGGACAATCCCCGTGTAATCGATGAGACGAGGTAACCTGTCCATAAGTTCACAATATCGGTCTGCCAATTCTTTAGATGAAGAATGCAAGCTCATCACCCTCCTGCATATAACGGAATAATGGTTTTATAGGTTTTCGGACCGGCTTGTATAGTTGTCATCATGGTAGCCTTTTCATGACCGGACGTCAATATATCAGTAATACGGGAATCGGGCCGATTCGTTGCGCTCGCAGGGAAATATTGCTTTTTTGCCGATATTCGCGGGGCGGGACTTGACAAAGTCAGGGCAAAAGCGCTATTATTTTTTTGCACTATTGAAAGGTAAGCTTATTTAAAATAAGCCCTTACTAATCAAACGATAGAATTATGCATAAAGCTTCATATGGCATGATTCGATATCGGCAACTCTCTCTAATATTCTCAGGGTTCTTTTTTAGAACAGCCGCCTAAGCGGCTGTTTTTTTTTGCATGCAGCCCATGAAACCGATCGCGAAAATCCCGGTCTTTTGGCCGTTTTGGGCCATAAATGAAATAATTCTCATTAATTTAATAGGAATTATCATTTTTTACCTTTTCAAACGCTGGGGAGTATGAGAAAATATAACAAAAAATTGACGCTAATGGCGATTGATTGATGCGAGAAAAGGGAGGATTTTACCATGTCCAACGAACGTCCATTATCTTTTGAAACCTTAGCCGTACATGCAGGGCAAGAGATCGATCCAACGACGCTTTCCCGGGCCGTGCCCCTGTACCAAACGACGTCCTACGGATTCCGCGACAGCGAGCATGCGGCGAATCTGTTCGCGCTCAAGGAATTCGGAAACATTTACACGCGTCTGATGAACCCGACGACCGACGTGTTCGAGCAGCGGGTGGCTGCGCTGGAAGGCGGAGTGGGGGCGCTTGCGACCTCTTCGGGACAGGCGGCCATTACCTTTTCCGTATTGAACATCGCAGGAGCGGGAGACGAAATCGTGTCTTCCTCCACGCTGTACGGCGGGACGTACAACCTGTTTTCGACCACGCTGGCGAAGCTCGGCATCAAGGTGCATTTCGTCGACGCAAGCAATCCGGAAAACTTCCGCGCCGCGATCACGGATAAGACCAAAGCGCTGTACGCGGAGTCGATCGGCAATCCGAAAGGGGATGTGCTGGACATCGAAGCCGTGGCCCAAATCGCCCATGAAAACGGCATTCCGCTCATTATCGACAATACCTTCCCAAGCCCGTATTTGCTTCGTCCGATCGAACACGGCGCGGATGTGGTCGTCCACTCGGCGACGAAATTCATCGGCGGCCACGGCACGTCCATCGGCGGCGTCATCGTCGACGGCGGCAAATTCGACTGGGCGCAAAGCGGCAAATTCCCGGGCCTGACCGAACCGGATCCAAGCTACCACGGCGTCGTTTATACGCAAGCCGTCGGACCGCTGGCATACATCATCAAAGCGCGCGTGCAGCTGCTTCGCGACATGGGCGCGACGATTTCGCCGTTCAACTCCTGGATGCTGCTGCAAGGGCTTGAAACGCTGCATTTGCGTATGGAGCGACACAGCCAAAATGCCCTGAAGGTGGCGCAGTTCCTGGAAAACCACGACGCGGTGGAGTGGGTAAGCTACGCTGGTCTTCCAAGCCATCCTTCGTACGAACTCGCGAAAAAATACCTGCCGAAAGGCCAAGGCGCGATTTTGACGTTTGGCATCAAAGGCGGCAAAGAGGCCGGACGCAAAGTGATCGAAAACGTCAAACTGTTCTCCCACCTCGCCAACGTGGGCGATTCCAAGTCGCTGATCATCCATCCGGCAAGCACGACGCATCAGCAGTTGTCCGAAGAGGAGCAGATTGCGGCCGGCGTCAATCCGGAAATGCTGCGCCTGTCCATCGGCACCGAAGCGATCGACGATATTTTATACGATCTGGAGCAGGCTATCGCCGCCAGTCAGCAATCATAATATAGAGGTTCATAAGGAGGCAACCGCTCGATTTTTCGAGCGGTTTTTTATTGGGCCATTTTGGGCCGGTTGGTGTCGGAACCCTGTCATCCGTTGCGGTTGGCATGGTACACGCTGGAAAAAATATACACGACATTATGCAGGACAAAGACGCCGGTCATCAAAAAAAAGGGTGTTGAAATGCCGTCAAAAACGATAATCAGCGCCCAGGCGACAATCAATAAGAAGGTGGTGACGTTCCAGCCCGCCGCTTTGGCTTGATTCGTAATCCATTGTTGACGTTCGTCAAACAATCGCTTTCTCATTCCGTGCCGCCGATATATCAGCTGCAGAATCAGAGATGCCGCCACCCCCGCCAGAAGTCCGGCGCATCCGATCATCGCGTTTTGAAGCTGATCAGTCAATATTTTCATCTCCTTCGAAAATGAATAAATCCTCCATCCTGCATCCGAAAATTTGAGCCAGCTTATGAGCCAGCACCAGAGAAGGCTTATACTTGTTGTTCTCTAACGAAATGACCGTTTGCCTGGATACGTTCAGGCGGGCGGCGAGTTCCTCCTGTGTCATGTTCCGTGCTGTCCTATTTTCCCGAATTCGCGTTTTCAATCGATTCCCGCCCATCTGAATGTAAAGTTTACTTTACGTAAAGCATACTTAACATTCACTCCTGATGTCAAGTGAAAAAACGACAGAACGCCTGCCCAAATGCCGTATATTTCGCGCCCCCCGCTAATATGGTGTAAGGTAGGGCTCACTGCAAACGGGCTCATTTATCCGGGAAAAGAGGGTGGACTGCCAAACATGAGGAATGGTCGGTGTCAGAATAACTGCTGCCAAAACGGCTCCTGCTCGATGTCTTCTTTTATGGAAGCGATTTATCCTGTTGACAGGCAAAATGACGGCATGTCCCTTCAGGATGAAGGGCAGGCGCGGGCATGCTCCTTGCCGGAGATTGCGTCGCTTGTAGAATTGGTCCGAATCGAGTCCATGACGAAAGAGGAGGCGATCCGCGCCGCCGACCCGTATTCGATCGGGAGCCTTTTGCGCGAAGCCGAGCCTTTTTCAGGAGATCAGGGCGATCTGGGGGCGCCGGAGCTTTTGCTCGGATGGTGCGACGATGCGCGCGGCATGGGCATTTTTGCCGAAGATTGGACGTATCCGCCGGAACAGGCCGAAGCGTTGTCCGGGACCGCTGGTTTGACGCTGCTGCGGGAGGATGATTGGCTTGCGCGCGGCCATTTGAAGGAGATTTACGAAGAGTGGATCATGCAATATGCCGGTCTCAGCGGGCGGCCGCACCCGAGCATCGCCTGGAGGGAACGTCTGCTGTACCGGTGGAAAGGGCATATGGAAACGGTGCTGCATCACTTGGACGAGAGGGTTTTATGCGTCGCGTTGATTTCCGGGCTCGATATTATGAAGGGACATCCGAGAGAAAAGGAAGCCCTTTCCGATTTGAGGGACATCCAGCTGGAAGCGTTATTCAGAGCCGCGCTGGCTTGCCACCGGCAGGGAATGGAGCATCGGATCGAAATTCTCGTTCCCCATACATCCGACCCGGAGGCATGGAACCAAACCCATGAATTGATCGAGCGGGTGGCCGAAGAGACGTTGTGCCATCAACGCCGTGCCGTCTCTTTCAGCATCGGTGCCTTAATGAAGGCGGATACGTCCTGCAGCGCGGCGGCCGACCTTGCTAGAAGCGCGAACCT
The DNA here is from genome assembly GCF_057546105.1 of Paenibacillus sp. YAE3. Taxonomy (NCBI): domain Bacteria; kingdom Bacillati; phylum Bacillota; class Bacilli; order Caryophanales; family Paenibacillaceae; genus Paenibacillus; species Paenibacillus sp. YAE3. Next base: position 59,146 of record NZ_BAAIYF010000018.1, read on the forward strand.
GCTAGTATTGGATTGCGGCGGGATCGGCGATCCGGAAACGCCATGGCCTGATGATGTCGTCGAACACATCGCCGCGCTTTCGGGAACGATTCGAAAAATAAAGCCGCGCCTCCTGCTGCGCGCGACAGGGCTGCGAAACACGGCCGATTTGCCGGCGGTTTACCGCGCCGGGTTCGCGGAGATCGGCGTTCCGGCGGAGCAGGTTCCCGCTTTCCGTCTGGCTGCGGCGCAGTGGGAAATACAGCAGAGGGCGGGAAGATCCCCAAGCTCCCAGAAGCACCATTCGGGTTAAGGGATGATGAATTCGATACTGCATAAGGTGATTGCCTAAAACGGCATTCCCGTATGCAGTTTTTTTGTCTTTTCGTGAACAATGGGCCAGAATATGGGTTTACTTTTTTGCCGGTCCGGCATATAATGCAAGTATAAAGTTGTATGCAGGAAAAACAATTGTATTAGTGCAAAAATGATTATCATTCTCAATGGGACGGTCCCCGTCCTTCATGAAAACATGCTGCTCCGGCTGGTCTGGAGCAGCATGTGCTGTTTTAAGGGCAGTAATAATGTTTTTCATTCTCAAACAGGAAGGTGATTACGATGGAAAATGTACAAAAAATCGCGGCCAAAGCCATAAAAGAGCTTCCTTCATCCGGCAGCGCCAATGCGCCGAACCCGCACCGCAGAAGACGCATCGATCTTCGGAGCATGCTGCTGAACAAGGAAATGCAGGCGGCCATACTCAGCGGATTGCTTATGATTGGCGGATGGGCGTTCGGCCATGTTTCCGCCGGAATTTCGGTGCTCTTATATATCCTGTCCTATGCGGCCGGGGGGTGGCTGAAAGCGAAGGAAGGCGTCGAAACGCTGATCAAGGAGCGGGAGCTTGACGTGAACCTGCTGATGGTCGCGGCGGCGATGGGTGCCGCAAGCATCGGCTACTGGAACGAAGGCGCGATGCTGATCTTTATATTCGCCTTAAGCGGCGCGCTGGAAAGTTACACGATGGAACGGAGCCGGAAGGATATCTCTTCCTTGATGGCGCTCAAACCCGAGATGGCGCTTCGGATCGAAGACGGCAGGATGGCCCTGGTTTCGATCGATGAGCTGAAGGTGAGCGACCTGATTTTGGTGAAACCCGGCGAGCTCATTCCTGCGGATGGCATCATTCAGAAAGGGAGCTCGGCCGTCAACCAGGCCTCCATCACCGGCGAATCGGTGCCCGTCGACAAAGCCGAAGGCGACGAGGTGTTTGCCGGAACGCTGAACGGGGAGGGCGTGCTGTATATTGAAGTGACGCAAACCTCGGATGCGACCGTCTTCGCAAAAATCATCCGTCTGGTGGAAGAAGCAGAAAACGAGGTTCCGCAATCGGAACGGTTCATGCAGCGTTTTGAAGGCATTTACGCACGGATCGTCGTGGCGGCCACGCTTGTCATCATTTTTGGGGCGCCGTTCGTCCTTGGCTGGAGTTTCGGGATGTCTTTCTATAAAGCCATGGTTTTCCTGGTCGTCGCCTCGCCTTGCGCGCTTGTCGCTTCGATTATGCCGGCCCTGCTGTCGGCGATCTCCAACCGGGCCCGCCGCGGCATCCTGTTCAAAGGCGGAGCGCACATGGAAAACATGGCGCTGACCTCCGTCGTTGCCTTCGATAAAACCGGCACGCTGACGGCCGGAGAGCCTCAGGTCACGGACTTGATTGCAGCGGAAGGGTATGACCGCCTGGACCTGCTGGCCGCCATCGCATCGGTGGAACAGCTGTCCGAGCATCCGCTCGCCAAAGCGATCGTTCGCCAAGCCGAAATCGAGGGCGTCGAGACGCTCCCGGCCGAGTCGGTCACTTCGGTGACGGGCTGGGGGATGGAGGGCATCGTGGCGGGCAAAACCTGGCGGATCGGCAAAACCGACGTGCTGGATCGTTTGGACGACCGCGCGGAAGCGGAGCGTTGGAAACGGCAGCGGAGCATCCTGGGCGGCGAAGGCAAAACCGTGTCGGTCGTTATGGACGGAGAGCGGGTAGCCGGACTTGTCGCTTTGCAGGACGTGGTGCGTCCTCAGGCCATCGCCGCGGTCCGCAAGCTTCAGGCGATCGGCGTGAAGGTCGCGATGCTGACCGGCGACCGCGGCGAAACGGCGCAGGTGATCGGCCGGCAAATCGGCGTCGACCTGATTTATTCCGACCTGCTTCCGGAAGAAAAGGTGAAATACGTGAAACAGCTGCGCGAGGAACACGGCCATGTCGTGATGGTCGGCGACGGCGTCAACGATGCGCCGGCGCTGGCCACAGCGACCGTCGGCATGGGGATGGGCATGAGCGGCAGCGGCACGGCGCTGGAGGTGGCCGACGTCGTCCTCATGAACGACAACATCGAGGAAATTGCCGGGACGATCAAGCTTGCCCGCCGCGCGCGCCGGATCGTCAAGCAAAACATGGTATTTGCCATCTCCGTCATCGTGCTGCTGATGGCCGGAAATTTCGTGACGGGCATTGCGCTTCCGCTCGGCGTGGTCGGGCATGAAGGGAGCACGATTCTGGTCATTTTGAACGCGCTGCGTTTGTTGAGATAAATGTCGGAAATTCCCGCATAATGAGCTCCCGGGCCGTCTGGCCGGGAGTTTTCCCTTTAAATAAAGGTTAACAATCGGTTTGAACCCATGTATACTAGTTCTATTGACATTCGTGTCCATTTATATGATAATAATTATCAAATAATAATCATTTTAATTAGTACACTACAAGTGATCCTGGTAACGTCCCGCTGTGAAGCGGACTACTTTCCGGGCACTGCAAGCTTGGAGGGAATCTTTATGTATAAATCCGTAATTATCGGTACAGGACCTGCAGGTTTGACCGCAGCCATCTATTTGGCGCGCGCCAACCTGAACCCGCTCATCATCGAAGGACCGCAGCCTGGCGGCCAGCTCACGACGACGACCGAAGTCGAGAACTTCCCGGGTTTTCCCGACGGCATCATGGGACCCGAATTGATGGATAACATGCGCAAGCAAGCCGAACGTTTCGGCGCGGAATTCCGCACGGGATGGGTCAACGGCGTGGAGCTGGGCGGACGCCCGTTCAAACTTGACGTGGAAGGCATCGGCCAAATCGAAACCGAAACGCTGATCATTTCGACCGGCGCGACGGCCAAATATTTGGGCATTCCGGGCGAGCAGGAAAACGTCGGACGCGGCGTCAGCACTTGCGCAACCTGCGACGGCTTCTTCTTCCGCGGCAAAGAAATCGTGGTTGTCGGCGGCGGCGATTCGGCGCTGGAGGAAGCAGGTTTCTTGACGCGTTTCGCATCGAAAGTGACGCTGGTTCACCGTCGCAACGAGCTGCGCGGCTCGAAAATCATGCAGGACCGCGTGCGCAGCAACGAGAAAGTGGAATGGGCGCTCAACCGCACCCCGATCGAGGTTGTCGCCGACGAGCGCGGCGTGCAAGGCTTGAAAGTGCGCAATAACGACACCGGCGAAGAAGAATTGATCGAAGCAAGCGGCGTATTCGTCGCGATCGGCCACCATCCGAACACGGGCTTCCTTGGCGGACAAATCACGACCGATGCCAACGGATATATCGTGGTGCAGCCGGGTACTTCCGAAACGAACATTCCGGGCGTATTCGCCTGCGGCGACGTGCAGGATACCCGCTACAGACAAGCGATCACGGCAGCCGGCAGCGGCTGCATGGCAGCGATGGATTGCGAAAAATACATCGAAAGCCTGGAGCATCATACCGCCGTTCTTTAATGGCTTGAAATATTCAGTACGTGATGGATTTTTATATTCAGATTTGACGACGAGGTGACATTTCCATGGAAAAAGCAATCGTATATACCAGCACTAACTGCCCGCACTGCCGTCAGGTGAAAAGCTATTTGGCGGAAAAAGGCGTGGAATACGAAGAACGCAACATCGAGCAAAGCGATGAATTCGCCCAGCAGGTATGGGACATGGGCATGCGTGCCGTTCCGGTTACCGTCATCGGCGAGCACCGCATTCTCGGCATGAACAAACTGCAGTTCGAAAAGGCTTTGAACGGGCAGGCGTAACGTTCGGCAACATCAGACCTTTCATCCGTAGAGCAGTCTATGGGTGAAAGGTCTTTTTAGATGAACGGCACAAAGGATCCCGCAATAAAAAAAAGGGAGTCGCGTTTGGTTCGAAAACCAGCGCGAGTCCCTTTTTCTTAAAGCCATATTTCGTTCGACCGGACCGGAATAACGTCCGCGGCCAAACGTTCAAAAAGCGAGCGCATTCAAAATAAAAATTTCATGACGATCTGAAAAACAAGGTAAACCGCCACGCCGGCCGCGATCAGCAGCAGCCCGGCTTTTTTCTTCCCCTGGAAAAACCGGAGGATCGCCAAGCTGAAAAGAGGCGCAATGATGATCAGAAACAGCAACACGGTCACGAACACTTCGGCCGATATATTGGAAGTATCCACGTAAGTCACGGACATTCGCTCCATTCATCGATATGGATCAAGCTGAACAACATACAACCCGGATTTTTGCAAAATCCTCAACATTTCTATTATACCGGAATTTGCCGGAGATTTCCGCTACAAACGGCCGATAAATGTTGCGATTTTCCGACCGTTGACGTCTTTTGGATTTTCTCGCCTACAGAAGGGAAACCGCCTCAAGCCTGCGAATTATGTTTAATAGAGAAGAGGATAGGGGGCAAGCACGACATGAAATTACTTAACGAGCTTTTATCTTCCCGGCTGGTGGCCATCGTCAGGGGAATTACGCGGGACGAGGCAAGGGCGGCGGGGGCCGGCCTCGCCGCCGGCGGGGTAAAGCTGATGGAAGTGACGATGAATACGGAAGGGGCGCTGGATATCATCCACGATTGGCGCTCGTTATATAACGGCCAAGCTCGCATTGGGGCGGGGACGGTGCTGAACGTGAAGATGGCCAAGGAAGCGGTATCGGCCGGAGCGGAATTTTTGATCTCTCCCAACGTGGATTTGAACGTCATCCGGTATGCGCTCGAGCAGGGGATCGACATTTGGCCGGGAGCGATGACCCCGACCGAAATCGTTACCGCCTTTTACGCGGGGGCCGAGGCCGTAAAGCTATTTCCGATGGCCAGCCTGGGTCTCGGATATTTGCGCGAAATCCGCGCTCCGTTGAACCATATTCCGTTGATCGTGACCGGCGGGGTGTCGCTCCAAAATATCGCGGAATATTATGAGGCAGGCGCCAGCGCGGTCGGCATCGGAAGCTCGCTGCTGCCGAAAGACGCCTTGGCGGCGGGAGACGCGAACCGGATCGCCGAAAGCGCAAGGGCCTTCGTGCAGGCAGCGTTTAAGCCGAATCCGTGAATGACGGATAACCTGATGCGGGCAAAAGATCAGCCCAATACGCAGTCATATATGTTCCATCATAGGAATAGAGTCAATTCGGAGGGCTAAAAAGCGGCTCGTTGTTACCCGGACAAATATGCCTATTGTAGAGAAGGGAGGGGACTGTATGAGATGGAAGCGGGGATCGGCGGCCAAAATGCTGCTGACCGGCACGCTCATCGCAGCGGTAATACCCCTTTGTATCGATTGGGAGATGGTTTATGCATCCTCGACGACATCAGGCGCCAGCGTGGTCAAAACCGACCAGGAGCTGCAAAACACGCTGCTGCGCGCGATGAATCAACGGCTCGGGCAAATTCAATTTGTTTACCAAGGGAAAACGAATCAGCTCAAGGGGCAGCTGAAACAGGCGCTCGAAGAGGCGCTTGAAAGCGATCCGTATATGAACTATACCATCGAAAGTTACGGTTATTCTTACAGCGGCAGCTCGAAGTCGGCGAACGTGAGCGTTCAATTGAGCTACCGGGAAACGGCGGCCCAAACGGCATATGTCTCCCGGCAGGTCCGGAGCATTTTGGGCGATATTATCAAGCCGGGGATGAACGACCACGAGAAAATCAAGGCGATCCATGACTGGATCGTGCTTCATTTGAAATACGACGAAACGCTGCAGAAATATACGGCTTACGACGGACTGAGCTCTGGCAGCACGGTTTGCCAGGGATACTCCCTGCTAGCTTATAAGATGCTGAAGGATGCGGGCATCACGAACCGGATCGTAGAGGGGACGGCCACGCCGCGGAATACGGGGATGAGCCAGCTTCATGCGTGGAACCTCGTCTTGCTGGACGGGAAATGGTACCATCTCGACACGACTTGGGACGACCCGGCGCCGGACAGGAAGGGAGAGATCGGATTCGGATATTATCTTCGCACCGACGCGCAGATGAAAAAGGACCACGCCTGGACGAAAAGTTATCCGGCCGCGAATACGCCGTACCGGGATACGCTCAAGCAGCTGATCAGGCAGAACGACAGCCGCAAAGGCTTCTACAAGAAGCTGGAGCGGGACCTGGAATACCAGCTTTACGATCCGTCGCAGATCGTCAGCTCCAGCGCCCAACTGAGGTCCAAAGCGCAGGCCGTGATCAAGCAGGGGGGACGCTCGCTGTTGTTCCGTTATCACGGAAGCAAGGAGGCTTTGGTGGATGATCTGCAGGATCTGTACCGGCTTGGCGTCAATTCCATCTCATACGTGGAAAGCGAGCTGGACGAAACGGAGGACTTGCGGGTATACGTGACCTGGAAATAGCATACGTTAAAAAAAGATCCCTCCCGGACTGCATGCAGCAGAAGCGGAAGGGATCTTTCTTGTTTCATTATCGGTTCGCCCGTTCGTGCATCGTCAAATCGCATTCCTTCAGCGGAATCAATTTGCTGCCTTTGACCCATTTGTATCCGAGCCAAATAACGATAAACAAAGGGACGCTGACGTAGGATACCAACAAACCGTACCAGTCGATTTTCGAACCGGTGAAGGCGCCCGTATTTTGGCCGGCAATGGCGACGATGCACAGGAAAAAGGCAAATATCGGGCCGAACGGGAACCATTTGGCGCGGTAAGGCAGCTCGTCGAGAGAATGCCCCTGCGCGATGAAGGCGCGGCGGAACCGGTAATGGCATACGGCGATGCCGAGCCAGTTAATGAATCCGCACATGCCTGAGGCGTTCAGCAGCCAGTTGTACACGACGCCGTCCCCGAACAGGGAGGCCAGGAAAGCCAGCATGCCGATCAGTCCGGTCATGATCAGCGCATTGATCGGAACGCCGCGGCTGCTCAGCTTGCCGAATATTTTCGGCGCGAGCCCGTCTTTGGCCATCGCGTACAACACGCGGGTCGAAGAGTACATGCCGGAGTTGCCTGCGGAAAGCACGGAGCTCAGGATGACCGCGTTCATGACGGAAGCGGCGAAGGCGAGCCCGGCTTTTTCGAATACCAGCGTGAACGGACTGACGCCGATGTTGTTCAAGTCGGTTTTCAGCAGGTTCGGGTTCGTGTAAGGGATCAAAAATCCGATGACCACAATCGCCAAAATATAAAACAGCAGAATGCGCCAAAAGACTTGGCGGATGGCCCGCGGCACGTTGCGCCGCGGGTCTTCGCTTTCTCCCGCCGCGACCCCGATCAGTTCGGTGCCCTGGAACGAGAAGCCTGCGGCCATGAACACGCCGATAAAGGCGAAAAATCCGCCATGGAACGGGCTGCCGCCCAGATTGAAATTGCTGAAGCCGACGGGTTTGCCGCCGAAAATGCCGAAGATCATCATGACGCCGAGCACCAGAAACAGGATGACCGTGGCAACCTTGATAATCGCAAACCAATATTCCGATTCGCCGTAACCCTTCGCGGATAACGCGTTGAGGGCGAACATAAGCGCCAGGAACAAAAAGCTCCAAAGAAGCGACGGGGAATTCGGGAACCAGTATTTAATAATGACGGTGGCTGCGGAAAGTTCGGCCGCAATCGTGACCGCCCAGTTATACCAAAAGTTCCAGCCGACCGCAAAACCGAAAGCGGGACTGACGAAACGGCTGCCGTACGTGCTGAACGAGCCGGAGTCGGGCATGTAGGTCGCCAGTTCCCCAAGGCTTGTCATCAAAAAATAAACCATAAGTCCGATCGCGGCATAAGCCAGGATGGCTCCGCCGGGACCGGCCGAAGATATCGCGCTCCCGCTGGCAAGAAAAAGTCCGGTGCCGATCGAACCGCCGAGGGCGATCATCGTCATGTGGCGGGCTTTCAAGCTTTGCCTTAGGGAATTCGCAGGTTGTTTGCTGCTCATGAGTGTAAAACTTCCCTTCTGTATGATTTCGTTATGATCATGGAAGGGGATAAACCAGCCCAAAAAGCCCGCAGGGCATGGAATGACCTGCGGGCTGTATGCTTGTCCTCTGGCTTCCGCATCCGTGCATCCATGAAAGATAGCTCAACACGGCCAAACGGCATTCTTAAGCGATGCCGATTCAGCCGCGACAGTTCTGTCCCTTTCGGGTACAGCCCCAGCATGGCCGTCGATCGGAACGGACCGCCACACTTCGGCGAAAGCGCCCTTCACGGCAGATCGTCGGCGGTTCCTTGCGCCTCCCTGCAGCTACTCATCGCTTTCGCAACCTCTACCTCACCTTTGCAGGATGAGGTTATCTTTACGTCTTCAATTGCTTTTCTATAGTAAAGCAATGCGAAGCGTATGACAATAGATATATATGGTAATGCAGCAATAAATCGGCGGACCCGGTCAGGAACGGTTGCGTTTGGCCATTTGCTGCCACACGGTGCCGGCGGCCTGTTCGCCGGATTCGATCCGCTCCAGCGCCATCCGCGCCTGCAGGCTGACCTCGAACTCGGGATCGTCGACGGCTTCCTTCAGCGCGTCTCTGGCGTCCTCCGTTCCGACCTCGTACAGGAATCGGGCGGCCCGCCAGCGGACGATTTTGCTCGTGTCCTTAAGCAGAGCCTGCATGGCGGGCGTCGCAGCCGGATCGCCGATATCGGAGAGCGTATCCCCGGCCGTGCGGCGCACGGTAGGCGAGCTGTCCTTCAGCGCTTCGTACAGCAGCTCCATCGCTTCGGGCGTGCGGATGTCGCCAAGATAAACGACCGCAAGGCGCCGCGTCTGCATTTTCTCGTCGTGGAGAGCCTGACGGAGCAACGGAAGATGCTTTTCCGTCGGCGTCATGCCGTCCAGCGCCGCATAACGGACGCGCCAGTCCGAGCTGTTCATCGCTTCCTTGAGCTCTTCGTCGGTCAATTCGCGCCGCTGCTCTTCGAATTCCTCGCTGCTGGCCCCATGGGCGATCGCTTGGGCGACGACCTGCTTCAGGCGCTCTTCGGGGAATGCCGCTTCCAGTTCCTGCTCAACCTCTTTGGCGATGTCCTTCAGCTCCCCGTAACGGACGCCGTAATCCTTCAGCTTGCGTTCCTTGATCATGGTCGTCGCGGCGACCTCCATCACCGCATCGGTGAATCGCTGGGAAAGCGCCAGACGTTCTTCCTCCATGCCGGATTTGACGCGAATCTGCATCGGAATGCCGCGGAAGAACTGGACCAGCACCTCGGCTTCGCCAAAATGCTCGCCGGCTCCCGCTTCGTCCTCGAGCGCGGCGTTTTGCACGCCTTCCTGCCCGAAGCGTTCCTGCACCTCCCCGAGAATGGCAGACCAGTCGGCATTGCCTTTGCGTTCGAGCGCCACGAAATCCAAGGTGTGGAACACGCTTTTTACGCCTTCGATATGCAGCATTTCCCGGATCCAAGCCGGGGCCGATCTTTCGTTTTCGAGCGTATATGTTTTGCGGATTCCGGGCTCCAGGCTTTCATCCAGGTGAAGTTTCATGGAGTTCGGACTCGGCGTCGGTTCGATGAATTTTATTTTCATGGGATACAAACCTCCTTCAAGGTAACGGCCATATCAAATATTTCGCCTCATGAATAAGTGTACCTTACTTCGCGATAAACAAAAACCTTTTGCCGCAGGTTACGACCCAAAATTTTCAGGAGAGCGGCAGCTTCGGTCAACCGCCTTGGCTGGAAAATGGCGCCATGTTCAGGGTAAAATGGAAGGGATGAGCCTGGAGGAGAAGGAGGGAGAACATTTGCCAAAAATTCGCTATAAAAATATGGATGATGTCCGTACGGACCATTCCGTGCAGGAGTTCAGACAGTGGCGAAAGGAACGGAGAGGGAAGAAAAAGGATCTCGCCTTCCGGGTACCCAGCGTGCCTCCCGACATCGAGTATCTTCAGGGAAACCGCCGCGAACCTACGATCACTTGGATCGGGCATTCGACGTTCCTCATTCAATACGAGGGCTTGAATCTGCTGACGGATCCGGTCTGGGCCAACCGGATGGGACTGGACCGCAGGACCCTGGATCCGGGAATCGCCATCGGCGACATGCCTCCGGTGGACGTTATCCTGATCTCGCATTCCCATTATGACCATTTGCACCTGGCTTCCATACGGAAGCTGTATCGTGAGGGTACGACCTTGATCGTTCCGGCCGGGCTGCGCGCCAAAATGGTCCGCAAAGGCTTCCGGAACGCCATGGAGCTGGACTGGTGGGAGCAGACGGCCGTCGGCGGCGCGAAGATCACATTCGTGCCCGCCCAGCACTGGACGCGGCGGACGCCTTTCGACACGAATACCTCGCATTGGGGCGGATACGTGCTCGAGCCTGCCGCGGAAGCACGGTCTGCAGCGGACCGCGATCCGGACCCGCCGAAGCGGACCCTGTACTTTGCCGGCGACAGCGGATATTTTCCCGGATTCCGAGAGATCGGAAGCCGCTTCAAGATCGATGCGGCGATGATCCCGATCGGGGCGTATGAACCCGAGTGGTTCATGGCGACGCAGCACGTCAATCCGGAGCAGGCGGTGCAAGCTTTTCTAGATGTCGGGGCGAAAACGATGATCCCGATGCATTACGGCACGTTCCGGCTTGCGGACGATACGGCGCAGGAGGCGCTGGAGCGGATGGAGGCCGAGCGGAAACGGCTAGGCATCGCCGAGGAACGCATCCGGGTGCTGAAATGCGGGGAGACGATGCGGGTCGAGTAAAGCCTAAGCAGCAAAAACTCCCCTTTGCGGGGGCATTTTATGCTATAATGTGCTGAAGCCTATTAGTGAAAGGGATGGTAATGCTTAATGATCAGTACAAGCGGCGTGACGCTCCGTTACGGAAAGCGCGCACTTTTTGAAGATGTGAATATAAAATTTACAGCGGGCAACTGCTACGGCTTGATCGGCGCAAACGGCGCCGGCAAATCGACCTTCCTCAAAATTTTGTCCGGCGAGATCGAGCCGAATTCCGGCGAAGTTCATATGACACCGGGCGAACGGTTGGCCGTGCTGAAGCAGAACCACTTTGAATATGACGAATATCCGGTTCTTGAAACGGTCATTATGGGCCATAGCCGCCTCTATGAGATCATGAAGGAAAAGGATGCCTTGTACGCCAAGCCGGACTTCTCCGAAGAAGACGGCCTGCGCGCGGGCGAGCTTGAAGGCGAATTCGCCGAACTGAACGGTTGGGATGCGGAAGCCGACGCGGCCGCGTTGCTGATCGGTCTCGGCATTACGCGCGAGCTGCACGACAAAAAAATGGAAGAGCTGAGCGGCAACGAGAAGGTGCGCGTGCTCTTGGCCCAGGCTTTGTTCGGCCGCCCGAACAACCTGCTGCTGGACGAACCTACGAACCACTTGGACCTCGAATCCATCCAGTGGCTTGAGAACTTCCTGATGGATTATGAAGGCACCGTCATCGTCGTATCCCACGACCGTCACTTCCTGAACAAGGTATGTACGCATATTGCGGATATCGATTTCGGCAAAATCCAGCTGTATGTCGGCAACTACGACTTCTGGTACGAATCCAGCCAGCTGGCGCTCCAAATGCAGCGCGAATCCAACAAGAAAAAGGAAGAAAAGATCAAGGAACTGCAGGCGTTCATCCAACGCTTCTCCGCCAACGCCTCCAAGTCGAAGCAGGCGACTTCCCGGAAGAAGCAGCTGGAGAAAATTACGCTGGACGACATTCGTCCGTCCAACCGCAAATATCCTTTCATCAACTTCAAACCGGAGCGCGAAGCCGGCAAGCAGCTGCTGACGGTCGACCGCCTGACCAAAACGGTGGAAGGCGAGAAGGTGCTGGACGATCTGAGCTTCGTCGTCAACAAAGGCGACAAGATCGCGTTCGTCGGTCCGAACGGGCTGCCGAAATCGATGCTGTTTGAGGTGTTGATGGGCCGCACGGAACCGGATTCCGGCGAATTCTCTTGGGGGGTTACGACTTCCCAGGCGTATTTCCCGAAAGACAACTCCGAATATTTCGACGGGGTCGATCTGAACCTGGTCGAATGGCTGCGCCAGTATTCCAAAGACCAGGACGAAACCTTCCTGCGCGGCTTCCTTGGCCGGATGCTGTTCTCCGGGGAAGAAGCCCTGAAGAAAGCGAGCGTGCTTTCCGGGGGCGAGAAGGTGCGCTGCATGCTTGCCAAAATGATGCTGAACGGCGCCAACGTCCTGCTGCTGGATGAACCGACCAACCACTTGGATCTCGAATCGATCACTGCGCTGAATAACGGGCTGATCGATTTCGACGGAACGATCCTGTTCACGTCGCATGACCATCAGTTCATTCAGACGATCGCCAACCGGATTATCGAGATTACGCCGAACGGCATCATCGATAAGGTCATGACCTATGACGAATATCTGGAAAGCGAAGAGATCAAGGCGCTCCGCGAAAAAATGTATCCGAACGGCCTGTAGGCCGGCGGCGATGACATATCGAAAAAAGCTGCTAACCCGCCCGGGCGGTCCTCTGTTTTCAAACAGGGGCTGTCCGGCGGGGAGCAGCTTTTTTTTCGTTCATAGAAATTCTATACTTCGGGGTCCCCGCAAAGCCCTTCGAAAAAAAACAATTGCAACGGGTTCGCTTTGTGGGGGAGTTTTCCGCCATGGCTCAAGAGCCTCCGGTGCGGCGGCGTTGGTTGTTCGGCTTTTTATTGTTTTGGCTTTTCATCGCCTGCGGGGAATTTCCTTGAAATCCGCCGGGCTTAAACGATTGGTTCTGCTGTTTTTTCTGTTCCAGCTTGGCGCGGATGGCGTCAGCCAGGCTGACCTTCTTCTGCTCTTTGCTTTCGGACATGGGCAGGCCCTCCCTAAGGTTTATCGTACCTAATTCTATCCGTTTTTGCGGATCCCCACAAGAGATGTAGCGCATAAAACCTCTTTACCGGCTGCAACTATGTTTCTCTAGACCCACTCGGGTGGTATTTGATAGGATAGGAAAAGACTTTTTGGACCCCATGTAAAGGTGGCTTCGAAATTGGTGAATATCTATGACGATATACGGAAAGGGGAGCGGGGAGCCTGGATCAGCATCGCGGCTTACTTGCTCCTGTCCTCCTTCAAACTCGCGAGCGGTTATTGGTTTGCGTCCAGCGCGCTGCTTGCCGACGGTTTTAACAACGTGACGGATATCGTGGCCTCCCTGGCCGTGCTGATCGGACTGCGGATATCCCGGAAGCCGCCCGATTCCGACCATGCTTACGGGCATTTTCGGGCCGAAACGGTCGCGGCGCTGATCGCTTCCTTTATTATGGCGACGGTCGGGATCCAGGTGTTGGTCGATGCCGTACGATCCTTGTTTGCCGGCAAGGGGACGCAGCCCGATCTATGGGCCGCCGGAATTGCCGTGGTGTGCGCGGTATGCATGTACGGCGTGTATCTGTACAACCGGAGATTGGCGAGGCAAATTAACAACCAGGCGCTTATGGCAGCGGCCAAGGACAATTTGTCGGATGCCCTCGTCAGCATCGGAGCGGCGGTCGGCATCGTCGGGGCCCAATTCGGGCTGCCTTGGCTCGACATGGTTGCGGCGATCGCGGTCGGCTTGTTGATCTGCAAAACCGCTTGGGATATTTTCAGGGACTCAACCTACCGGTTGACCGACGGCTTCGACCAGGCGGAGCTGAAGGATCTGCGCAGCGCCATCAGCCGCACGCCGGGCGTGGAAGGCATCAAGGACGTCAAAGCCAGGGTACACGGCAACCATGTGCTGGTGGATGTGGTGATCGAAGTGGACCCTCATTTGAGCATCATCGAAGGGCACCGGATCAGCGACGAAATCGAGGACCGGCTGACGGATATGCATAATATCATGAACGTCCATGTCCACGTGGAGCCGAAGGATTTGGATGTGTTGGAACCGGGGCGGCATGGTGCCGTCAAAAAATAGAAGGTTATGCGGGCGCCGGGTTGCCGGCGTTTTGTTATTCAACGGGAATAGGATTTTGGGTCTTTAGTCCTGTGAATGTCTAAAACACGAATGGAAAATTTGTGAGAAAAGAAGCATGTAGCACATCCTTCCGCATGACTATAATGGGGACAAGAACGCCCATTTTCAGTCAGCATAAGGAGGATTGACATGTTCAACATCAAGAAATGCCTGATCGGCTGCCTGCTGGTTTCCGCGGTGATTCCCGGTACGGCGCTGCTGCCGGGCTCCAAAGCCGATGCCGCTTCGGTTTCGGCGCAAAAGAGCGCGGTCACGCAAACCGGCGTCATTCAGGCGAGCGTCCGGTTGCGGGACAAACCTTCCTCGTCGGGCCAGGTCATCGGATATTTGAAAAACGGGGATAAGGTCACCATTCTCGAAAGCAGCACCGCTTATTTCTATAAAGTAAAAACACTGTCAGGCAAAGTGGGCTATACCAGCTCTGACGAACGATACATAACGGTACCTGGCAAAGCCTCCCCGGGTTCGGGTTCGGGATCAGCGGCCCCTTCCGGCAGTGGATCCGGCGCTCCGCAGGCAACGCCGCCGATCGCCTCGGAGGCCGGCGAGGCCATTGAACGGGTGATCCAAACGGGAATGAAATATTTGGGGACCCCTTACGAATTCGGATCGGACCGCAACCAAACGAATACCTTCGACTGTTCGGCGTTTACCCGCCAAATTTTCAAGGAAGGCGCCGGCATCGTCCTGCCGGTGGACTCCCGCCAGCAGGGAGCCTGGGTGAAACAAAACAGCCAAGCGGTATACGATATTGACGGTCTCAAACGCGGGGACCTGGTCTTTTTTGTGAATGATATCGGGTCTGCGGCTTTGGAGGGCGTCGGCGCCGACAAAGACCATGAGCGGATTACGCACGTGGCGGTGTATCTGGGGGAGGGCAAGCTTCTGCACACCTATTCCCAAAAAGCGGGCGGCGTCGTCGTAACGGATTTCAGCAATTCATGGAAGCAGCGCTTCCTTTACGGAGGCAGCATCATCAGATAACTTCTTTGGCGTCATGTCAATCATCATGGCCATGCAAAAAGACCGGAGGTTCGCCTCCGGTCTTTTTGCGCTGCATGTTCCTATTATGTATCAGAAATTATACCGCTTCGGGAATATGCAGCCAGGCTGTGCCGAGCCAGGTATAAATTTCGACCCACTGGCCGTCGCCGTTGACGTCGGTGACATGCTTTCCGGTGCTGTACACGACCTGAGGAGACAGGAAATTCAAAATGCGGCCGTTAGGATCTGCAAAAAAAGGAGTGATTTTGGAAATGACGATCGGTTCGTTGTTTTCCTTCGAAAGATCGCCCGGCTGGATCAGCGGCTCATCGAACAGCTTGGTAGGCTGAACGACCGTCGTCGACGTGCCGGTAACCGGGGACGCCGCCTGTTCCGCCGCGGAGTTGTCCGCATCGGCAAACGCCGCCGTGCCCATGGAGGCCATCAGGCCGAAAGCTGCCGCAAACGCAATCATTTTTTTCATCTTTGTTTTCCTCCTTCAATAATGTGGATTCGCATCCTATCGTAGAAATAACCCGCCTTTGGCAAATTGAACCAACAAAATTGGCGGTCATCTATCAAAAATACCAAAAGTTCAGGTATATTATTTTATAGCAATCTTGAAAAAAATCAATCAGGAAAGCGTGGAATGGTGCCAATGATTTCGAAGGAAAACGCGGTTATTTTATTCCAAGGGGATTCGATTACGGACGCAAACCGGGACAGAGGGCTTTATCAAAAGTACTTTATCGGGCAAAGCTACGTTTTTCTGATCGCCTCCAGACTGGCAAACGACCATGCGGATAAAAATCCGGTATTCGTCAACCGGGGCATCAGCGGCAACCGGGTCTCCGATCTGTATGCGCGCTGGAACGAAGATGCCTTCAGCCTGAATCCCGACGTGATCAGCATTTTGATCGGGGTTAACGATGCATGGCGGACGATGTCGGAGGAGCCGAGCGGCGTGACGGACCGTTTTGAAAGGGCATACAGGCATCTGCTGGAAGAAACGAAGGAAGTGCTGCCGGATACCCGTCTCATTTTGTGCGAGCCGTTTGTTCTTAAGGGAGTCGCAACGGAAGCCAAATGGGAGGAGTGGCAGAAGCTCGTCGGCAAATACCAAACGGTCGTCCGTGAGCTCGCGGAGGAATTCGGAGCGGTTTTTGTGCCGCTGCAGGACGCTTTCGACGAAGCCGCGAAAAGGGCCGAACCGGCATACTGGCTGTATGACGGCGTCCACCCGTCGGCGGCAGGCCATGATCTCATCGCCAGACGCTGGCTTGAAGTGGCCGGCCGGACAGGTCTGGCCTGATCGCAGGGACGGCGGCGCTTCAGCCCTCCGATTCGAGATTGATAGGCGAATCCAGTATAATGGGAGAATAGAGAGGCGGGAAGGACCGCCTTGAACCGGAAAGGAGTCGGAATATGAAAGTACTGCTTCGGATGATCGTTACGTTGCTTTTGCTTGCCGTCATCGCGTGCGGCCTCATCATCTGGTATATTTCTCCCGATCAGAAACTGGACCTGAGCTATCAAGACATAGACGTCAAAGCCAAGGCCGTGGAAATGCTGAAAACGCGCAAGCCCGAAATAACGCTTAACGGCAGCGAGCTGAACGAGCTGGCCAAAAAAGAGCTGCTGAAACATTTGGGGGATATCCCGCAGCAGATCACCGTTACCGGTGCGGAGTTTCATTTCAGCGGCCAGGAAGTGACGGCGGATATTAACGGCAAATACGAGAATCTGATTCCGTTCGGGGCTGAGCTGAAATTCCATATGGAAGCCAGCGGCAGCAGCCTGGATCTGCAGCATGAATCCACGAGCGTCAAATCCTTGCGGATTCCCGCTTCATGGCTTAATCTGGGGACGATCACGGTCCATTTGAAGGACCATTTGCCGGACATGCTGACGGTGGACCACATCGAATTCCTGCAGGACGGCGCCAAGCTGACGTTTAAGCTGGACTGGCTTTCTTTGCCGTCGCTCCTGCTCAAATAACATGATGCGAATATAGAAGAAACGCCGGGCGTCCGAAAACGATGCTTGGCGTTTTTTTGTGCAGCAAAAGGCTTTGTTTCGGGCATCCTCCGGCAGGGTAACTAACGCATATCAGCACATTCGGCCGCGTGGTGAGCCGCCTTAGCGCATGTTGTCTCGTTGGCGGTTTATGCCGGAGCTAACGGGATAGCGGTGCAATCTACTGGGAAAGCGAGGTTTTGCTATGCTCGTCGGAGTAAGCGTTGCCGTCATTGCCGCCGCGTTTGTGGCGCTGGTCGTTTATTTGATCAAAACCCTTCTCGCCGCCAAGGAATCGTTGGAGAAAACGACGCAAACGCTGCAGGAAATCCAAAAAACGGTGGACGAACTGGGGTACGAAGTGAAACAGGTCGTAAGGGAAGCCAACGATATTACGAGGGACGTTCGGCACAAAATGCAGCAGATCGACCCCGTCATGGAATCGGTCAAGCATTTGGGCGAGGCGCTCAGCGAAATTACGCTTGCCGCCAAACAGGCGTCGGCCGCCTTCATGCACAAATTCAAGCTCGGAACCGAAAGAGTCCGCATCAAACGGCCTTCTCCCCTGAGAGCCGCTCCGGCCGACTCGGAGGAACGCATGATCGAGGCCTATGCGTCGGCTTATGGAACCCGCGGGAAAAAGAAAAAGGATGCGGGCTGGATGAAATGGGGAGATCTTGCCGTTTCCGTCTGGCAGAAATTCCGCCATGAATGACCAATGGAAGGACTGCGACACCGGCCAACCCAATTTTCGAAAAATAAAAGGTTTCACCGCCGCCCTTCATGGTTAATAGGAACATGAGCGGACGAAAAAAACGCTTAAGGAGAGTGAGGAACATGAATTCATCAACCCATGCAAGATCGTATGCAAAAGTCGTGGAAAACGGCGTTCAAGCCGTGGAGGAAGTGCGCCGCCTTCGAAACAGCGGCTACATGAGCGACGACATCTTCGTTTTGGCCCATGACGGCGACCGGACGGAACGGATTGCCGATGCGGCAAATGCGAACGAGATCGGCATTAAGGAAGAAGGCATGTTTGATGCTCTTGCCAATCTGTTCCGGCTCAGGGGCGACGAGCTCCGCGCCAAGATCACGTCGCTTGGTTTCACGGAGGCGGAGGCCCAGTTTTACGAGAAGGAGCTGGACCTCGGAAAGGTCTTGGTCATTGCCAAAACCGTATAACGTTTGACACAAGTTTCGGATAGGGTATCCAGAATATAGATAAGGAATGGGGTCTTTTGTCCCATTCCTTATCTGTGTTTTTGGAGCCTGGCCCGCTATATGGAAAATTTTGAATTTTCCGGGCGTTGGCCAAAAAGTTATCTTTTAGATTATGTTAGTATGGTAGCAGGAGACTTCATAACCCAAACCTATTCGGGCGTGTTAAGGAGAATGTTATGAGAATATTAATCGTTGACGATAATCCGACAAATATCATTATTATCCGTGAAATTTTGAAAAAAGAGAACTACCGCGAAACGGCATCGGCCTCCTCGGCCCACGGCATGTTCGAGATGCTGGGCATCGAGGGCCGCGGAGAAAGCGGCTCCGGCAGGCAGGCAGCGGGCCATCAGGCCAACATCGACCTCATCCTGCTGGACATGATGATGCCGGAAATCGACGGGATCGAAGCCTGCCGGATCATTCAGCGGCACGATCATCTTAAGGACATTCCGATCATTATGGTCACGGCCGTGGGCGACTCGAAAAAATTGGCTGAAGCGCTGGATGCCGGAGCGGTGGACTATGTGACGAAGCCGATCAACAAGGTGGAGCTGATGGCCAGAATCCGGCTGGCCTTGCGGCTTAAAAAGGAAAACGATTGGCATAAGGAGCGGGATCAGCGGATCAAGGACGAATTGCGGTTGGCCGCGCTGGTGCAAAATGCCGTGCTGAGCCCCCCGATCGAGGACAGCGCCTTCGAGGTGCACGCGATCTACCAGCCTTCCGCCGAGCTTGCCGGGGATTTGTACGCTTGGTATCCGCTTGGCGGGGGACGGTACGGCGTCCTTCTGCTGGACATGATGGGCCACGGCATCTCCTCGTCGCTGTTTACGATGTTTATCGCGTCGGTGCTGAAGGATACCGTAACGACATATGTGGAGCCGGAAAAGGTCATCCAGGAGCTGAACCGCCGGTTCAACCAGCTCCATATCGAAAATCAGCTCGTGCAGTACTATTTTACGGCGATCTATCTCGTCGTGGACACGGTCGTGAAAAGGATCGATTACGTCAACGCGGGGCATCCGCCGGCGCTGTTTTTCCCGAATGAAGGGGGAGTCGTTCAGCTTGACAAGGCATGCTGTCCGGTAGGGCTGTTCGAGAAGATGGAGATTGAACCGCAAACGCTTCATTACGAAGGCGACGGGCATATCGCCTTGTATACCGACGGTCTGCTGGAGGTGGTGGACGGGGAACATGAAGAGAAGATGGATTTCCTGATCGACCGCCTGAGCCATTCGCATCGGTGGGACGAGTCCCGGATGTTCGAGGCTTTTTTTGAAGACCACGGCACGCAGGAGCGGGAAGACGACAAGTGCCTCGTGTGGATATCGTTAAAAGAGGGGGAAAACGCGGAATGAAGCTGAAAGCCAAGCTGATTATCGGTTTCGGCGTCATGATGGTCCTTATGGCCGTGATGACGACGATTGGCTACAACCGTTTAAACGATATGAACAAGCAGCTGGACGAGATCTATGAGCAGCGGTATTTGAAGGTCAGATATTCCAGCAGCGTGCGGAGCGAAGTGAACAATATTTCGCGGGTGCTCGTCAACGTGATGTTGAACCGGACCGCCTCGCTCGAAGAAACCAAAAACGAGATCAACGCCATGATAGACAGCGGCAACGAAAGTTTGCAAAAGCTTATCGCGAGCAGCGAGTCCCCGGAAGAGCAGCAAATGCTGACCCGGGTGAGAAGCGCTTGGGAAGGCTTCAAGCGATACGAGGAGAAGCAAATGTCTCTTGTTTCGCAAGGAATGTGGGAGGCAGCCAACGCGTACCGCAACACAAGCGGTCTTGCCTTGCAGGAAGAAGCGCTGAAAAGCGCCAACGAGCTTGCGGCGTTCCAGGACATGCAGGTGGATCGCGACATAACGGAAGCGAAAACGAATTACGGCCGATCGATTCAAATCACGGCCGTTTTGATGACGGCCGGTTTGCTGATTGGATTTGCCGTCATTTTATGGGTAATTCCGAGCATTACCAGGGGACTGAACGTGGTCTCCATGATGATCGACAGCTTCGGCAAGGGACGGATCCGGACCATCCGCCGGATCAAAGTGACCTCCAAGGATGAAATCGGGGAGGTAGCCCGCGTGTTCAAAGAGATGGCGGAGGATCTCGAGGAAAAACAACAGCTGGAAAAGAGCTACCTGCAGGCCCAAAAAGATTTGAACTGGCTGAATTCCAACGTGAGCCGGATTACGGAGCTCTTGCGGGGCATCAATTCCAGGGAGCAGGTGTCCCAGGCCTTTATCAGCGAATTTACGCCCGTCCTGGGAGCGATGTACGGGGCCATCTATATCCATGATGAAGAAAGAGAGCCGGACTGGCTTGTTCTGAACGGCACGTATGCCCGCGAAGGCGAATTGGCCACGAAGGGGAAGGTCGGGGTAGGCGAGGGGCTGATCGGACAAAGCGCGCTGGACCGCAAGCCGATCGCGACCACGGTTCCGGACAACTATTTATCCGTGACGTCGGCCTTGGGCCAGGGCAAGCCGGCACATTTGATGATCCAGCCGATCCTGTTCGAGGACGAGCTGCTGGGAGCGATCGAAGTGGCTTCGTTCGAGCCGTTTTCGGAGCTGCAAAGCAAGCTTTTTTCCCAGCTCGCCGACCATTTGGGCATCGTGATCAACAATATCAACCGGAGATTGCGCGTCGAGGAGCTGCTGCGGGAATCGCAGGCGCTTACCGAGGAGCTGCAGTGCCAATCGGAAGAGCTGCAAACGCAGCAGGAAGAGCTGAGACGCACGAACGAGAACCTGGAAGAGCAAACCGAAGCGCTCAAAAAATCCGAGGATCTGCTGCAGCGGCAGCAGGAGGAACTGGAGCACTTCAATACGGAGCTCATCGCCAAGACGCGGGCGCTCGAAGAGCAGATGCAGCAGCTTGAGGAAAAAAACATCGAGGTCGAGGAAGCGAAGGCGAAGCTGGAACGGCAGGCGATGCAGCTGGCGGTCACGAGCAAGTACAAATCGGAGTTTTTGGCCAATATGTCGCATGAGCTGCGGACGCCGCTGAACAGCCTTCTGATCTTGTCCCAGCTCCTGGCCGAAAACAAGGAAGGCAACTTGAGCGACAAGCAGACGGAATACGCCCGCACGATTTATATGTCGGGGGCCGATCTCCTGAAGATGATCGACGAGATTTTGGATCTGTCCAAAGTGGATGCAGGCAAGATGGAGATCAATCGGGAAAAAGTGGCGGTTCAGGAATGGAAAGGTTTCGTGCATCAGAACTTCATGCCGGTCGCGACGCAAAAGCAGGTGGCGCTCCGATTCGACGTGGACCCGGATTTGCCAGTATCGATCGTGACGGATGGTTACCGGGTCAAGCAAATCATCCGCAACCTGATGTCCAATGCGTTTAAATTCACGAACCGCGGTTCCGTCACCTTCAGCGTTCAGCGGGCGGAAGAGGCTGAACTGCCCTCCTATCTGGACGGGAGCCGCAGCTACATCGCTTTGTCGGTCAAGGATACGGGCATCGGCATTCCTAAAGACAAAACGGAGCTTATCTTTGAAGCGTTCCAGCAAGTGGACGGTACGACAAGCCGCAAATACGGGGGAACGGGCCTCGGGCTTTCGATCAGCCGCGAACTGGCCAAGCTGCTCGGAGGCGGCATAGAGGTGCAGTCCACGGAAGGCAAGGGAAGCTGCTTTACTTTGTTTCTGCCGATCGAAGCGGACGAAGCGGCGCTCCAGTCGGCCCGCAGCGAGGCTGCGGCTGCCGGCGAGCTGCTGGTCTCCGGGGAAACCGCGCCGGCCGGAGAGCCGGACCGCAAAGCCAAGGACCAAATTCCGGCTTTGGCGGCGATTGCCGACGACCGGGACCGGATCGAGGACAACGACAAGGTGCTGCTGATCATCGAGGACGATCCGAAATTTGCCGGCATCTTGCTGGAAATGGCCCGGGGCCGCGGCTTTAAGGGCCTTGTCGCGGAGCAGGGCGATATCGGCCTGCAGATGGCCCAGTCTTATTTGCCGGATGCCATCATCCTCGATATCCAGCTCCCGGTCATGGACGGCTGGTCCATTCTCGGCGAGCTGAAGAGCCATTCGGCTACGCGGCACATCCCGGTGCATATCGTTTCGGTCGTGGACGAAGTGAAGCAGGGACTGAAAATGGGGGCCATCGCCTATCTGAAGAAGCCGTCTTCCAAGGCGGCGCTCGAAAGGGCATTTTCGCATATCGAATCGTATA
Organism: Paenibacillus sp. YAE3; assembly: GCF_057546105.1. Taxonomy (NCBI): domain Bacteria; kingdom Bacillati; phylum Bacillota; class Bacilli; order Caryophanales; family Paenibacillaceae; genus Paenibacillus; species Paenibacillus sp. YAE3. The sequence continues at coordinate 81,740 of NZ_BAAIYF010000018.1, forward strand.
CCGAAAATTCGGTCAAACATTTGCTGATCGTAGAGGACGACGAAACGCAGCGGAATTCGATCATCGAGCTGATCGACCACGACGATGTCGTCATTACGGCGGTGTCGACGGGCGAAGAGGCGCTGAGGGAGCTGCGGAACAAACGGTACGACAGCATGGTGCTGGATTTGATGTTAAGCGATATGACGGGCTTCGAGCTGCTGGATCAAATTCAGCAGGACGAAGAGCTGGAGGACCTGCCGATCATCATTTACACGGGCAAGGACCTGGACAGCAAGGAGGAAATGAGGCTCCGGAAATACGCCGAGTCCATCATTATCAAGGACGTGAAATCGCCCGAGCGGCTGCTGGACGAAACGACGTTGTTCCTGCACCGGGTCGAAGCGAATTTGCCGGAAGACAAACGCAAAATTTTGCAAAGGCTGCACAATAAGGAGGTTTTGTTCGAAGGCAAGCGGATTCTGCTCGTCGACGACGACATCCGGAACGTGTTTGCGCTGTCCAGCGTGCTGGAAAGCTATGATATGGACGTCACCTTTGCCGAAAACGGGCGGGATGCGATCGAAATATTAAACAGCGGCGAGCATTTCGATTTGGTGCTGATGGACATGATGATGCCGGAAATGGACGGCTACGAGGCGATGCGCCGAATCCGCCAGCAGCCGGAGTTCCAAAAGCTGCCGATCATCGCTTTGACGGCGAAAGCCATGAAGGAGGACCGCTCGAAATGCATCGAAGCCGGAGCCTCGGATTACGTCAAAAAACCGATCCAAACCGAACAGCTTCTTTCGCTCATGCGGGTATGGCTGTATTCGTAGGCCGGATATGCGGGTAATGGAAAGTGTTATACGGGAAATCAGGAGGAACTTGAATGGATATTTGCATTTCGGAAGATTTTGAAGAACGTTTGACGGCAGGCGGCAACAGGGAGCGCGAGGATATCGAACTTGAGCTTCTGCTTGAAGGGGTTCACCGGCTTTACGGTTATGACTTCCGCAACTACGCGCTGCCATCCCTGCGACGGCGAATATGGCATTTTATCCATTCGGAAGGCCTGAAAAGCATTTCCGCGCTTCAGGAACGGGTGCTTCATGAGCGTACGTGTTTTGAGCGGATGGTCCAGACGTTGTCGATCCCGGTGACGGAGATGTTCAGGGACCCGGAGGTGTTTAGGCTTTTCCGCGAGAAAATCGTGCCGCTGCTCCGCACCTATCCGTATATCCGTATCTGGCACGCGGGCTGCTCGACGGGCGAGGAAGTTTACTCCATGGCGATTTTGCTGCATGAGGAAGGGCTGTACGACAAATCGAGGATTTATGCGACGGACATGAACGACCGCTCGCTGGCGATTGCCAAGCAGGGGATATTCGGGATCGAAAAAATGAAACAGTACACGAAAAACTACATCGAGGCCGGGGGAACCCGCTCGTTTTCGGAATATTACACGGCGAAATACAACTCGGTCATTTTTAAGCCGTTTTTGCAAAAAAACATCATTTTCGCCGAACATAACCTGGCCACGGACCGTTCCTTCAACGAATTTAACGTCATTTTTTGCCGGAATGTCATGATTTATTTTAACGATACGCTCCGGGACCGGGTACATGGGCTGTTTTACGAAAGTCTGAGCCGCTCCGGCATTTTGGTCCTCGGCTCGAAGGAGTCGATCCAATTTACGGAATACAGCCAGTATTACGAACCGATGGACCGCGTGGAGAAAATATACCGGAAGATGAAATAGGTTATTGGGGAGGATTCTATGGGGGTTCAAGAACCGATTCATATATTGCTCGTGGACGACCATCCCGAAAATTTGCTGGCCCTGGAGGCCGTGCTGGAGAGCGAACGGTACAACCTCGTCAAGGCGACGTCCGGAGAAGAGGCGCTGCGCTGCCTGCTGAAGGACGAGTTTGCCGTCATCGTGCTCGATGTGCAAATGCCGGGGCTGGACGGGATCGAAACGGCGAAGCTGATCAAAAAAAGGGATAAGACGAAAGACATTCCCATCATCTTCATTTCGGCGAACAGCAAGGAAGCGGAGCATTTATTCGCGGGGTATTCCGCCGGAGCCATCGATTATATGGTCAAACCTTTCATTCCGCAGATCCTGAAATCGAAAATCGAAGGTTTCGTCGAAATGTATTTAACGGGAAAAAAACATAAAACCCAGTCGATGCTGCTGCAGCAGAAAACCCAGGAGCTGGAGAAAATCAACCAGGAACTGGTGAAGGCCAAAGAAGCCGCGGAAATCGCGGCCAAGGCGAAAACCGAATTTTTGGCGATGATGAGCCATGAAATCCGCACTCCGATGAACGGGGTGATCGGCATGGTCGATCTGCTGATGGAAACCGAACTGAACGAAGAGCAGCAGGAATATGCCGAGATTATCCGCAGCAGCGCGGATGCCCTCGTGACGGTCATCAACGACATCCTGGATTTCACGAAGATGGAGTCCGGCAAAATGGAGCTTGAAGAGCATCCCTTTGACCTGGGCGTCTGCATTCAAGAGGTTTTCAGCCTGTTTTCCGTCGAAGCGGGCAAAAAGGGGCTCGAGCTCGTCTATTTTCTTGACGACCGGATTCCCCCGGCGATTTACGGCGACATGGCCCGGTTGCGCCAGGTGCTCATCAATTTGATCGCCAATGCGGTGAAATTCACTCACGAGGGCGGCGTGTATTTAATCGTGTCTTTGAAGGAGCGGACGGCCGGGAGCCTCGATATCGAATTTGCCGTCAGGGATACGGGCATCGGCATCTCGGAGGACAAAATCGACCGGTTGTTTAAGCCGTTTTCCCAGCTCGATTCCTCCATGACGCGCAAATACGGCGGCACCGGCCTTGGGCTGGCCATCTGCAAATCGCTCGTCGAGATGATGGGCGGCGACATCCGGGTCGAGCCGTCCGAGGTTCAGGGAACGACCTTTATTTTCAACATCGTCGTCAAGGAGCCGGAGTATGACGAATGCTTGGACGGATGCTGCGACGAACTTCGGCTGCAGGTGAAACGGGACGGCAGCGCGCCGCCGGACATTCTGGTCGTGGACGATCATCCGGTCAACCGGAAGCTGATGGTCAGCATGCTCGGCAAATTCGGGCTGAAAGCCGAAGTAGCCGAGGACGGGCGGCAGGCCGTGGAGAAGTCGCTGGCAAGCCCCGGTTACCATTACATTTTCATGGATCTGCAAATGCCGGTGATGGACGGGCTCGAGGCGGCCAAACGAATCCGCCTGCGGCAGAAACCTGCAAACCGGACGCCGGTGATCGTCGCGATGACGGCCAACGTGATGGAGGGCATCCGCGAGCGCTGCCTGGAAGCGGGAATGGACGACTACATCAGCAAACCTGTGCAGATGAGCAGGCTGAAGGAAATATTAAATCGTTACCCGCTTTCGCTGCCTTCATGAACCGGAAGTGATTCAAGCAGGCGGGTTCGGGTTATTTGTAAATATCGGGTCGTATGGACCTGGGATGCACATGCGATGGATATGACGAAATGAAATCAATTTTCGGGAGAGAATGTCTATGAATGCAAATAAAAACGATAAATTCAAAGCAACGACAGAAAAAAACGGAAATTCTTGCACCGTATATTTGGCCGGAGAGCTGGATTTGTCGGTAGCCCCTGATTTCAGGCTCGTCATGGAGCCGTTGGTATCGGACGCGGGGATCGATCTGATCGTCAACCTGAAGGATTTGAAGTATATCGACAGCACCGGGATCGGAATTCTGCTCTCCATTTTGAAAGCCAGACACGGCATGGAAGCCCGCTTCCAGGTAGAGCAGGTTCCTCCGCAAATCCAGAAGCTGTTCGACATGACGGGCATCGCCAAGTTTTTCGCCCCTAATGAGAATTCCCAATAGGAAAGGATCGAAGAAAAGAATGAATGCTGAAGTTCAAAGAGTCGTGATCAGTCTGCCGGCCAGAGCGGAATACGTCGATATCGTCAGACTGAATTTATACGGGATCGCCTCGAAGATGGGTTTCACTTACGAGGATATCGAGGACATGAAGGTAGCGGTGTCGGAGGCGTGCAACAACTCGGTGCTTTATGCCTACGGCAAGCAGGACGGCATCGTGGAAGTGGCGTTTGAGGTTTTTGAGGACATGTTGTCCATTACGGTACGGGACGAAGGGGAAAGCTTTGAACGGACTTCTACGAGCGGCAGTGCGACGCTTCACGACAAGGAGCTGCTGGACGTAGAAATCGGCGGGCTTGGTTTCTACCTGATGGAAGCGCTCATGGACGAGGTCAGCATCGAAAATGCGGCCGGGCGCGGAACCAAGGTCGTGATGACCAAACGTCTGACGAGAAGCGAGGAAAAGGTATGAACGATAAAGTGACTCCCCCTGAGTCCATGAGCGAGGCCGTCGGTTTGATTTGGCAGTACCAGCAGACCAAAGACAACGAAATCGCTACCGTTCTAATCCAAAAATACGAGCCTATGGTAAAAATCGCAGCAGGCAAAATTGCCCGAAACCGCCCCGATTTGTATGAAGATTTGTACCAAGTCGGCCAAATGTCGCTCATTCGCCTGCTGCAGCAATACGACATCGAACTTGGAGTTCCGTTTGAGCCGTACGCGATGAAAAGCATGATCGGCCACATGAAAAATTTCCTTCGCGACAAATCTTGGTACATACAGGTGCCGCGGCGGATCAAGGAGAAGGGCGCGCTGGTCCAGCAGGCCATCGATGAGCTGACGGTAAAACTCGAACGTTCGCCAAGCGTGGATGAAATCGCGGAGTTCCTGGATCTGTCGGTGGAAGAAACCGTCGAAGTCCTAGCCGGACGGGAATGCTATCATTATGTGTCCTTGGATTCCCCTTTGTCCCAGGAAGAAACGGGGGCGACGCTCGGGGAACTGATCAGCTCCGAAGCGGACGACTACGATACGGTCGAAAAGCGGATGGATTTGCAGCAAGCGTTGAGCCAGCTGAAGGAACAAGAGCAGCGGGTACTGCTGATGGCTTTCCAGGACGGAGAATCCCAGCGCTCGATCGCCCAGAAGCTGGGCGTTTCGCAGATGAGCGTTTCGCGCATCCAGAAGCGGGCCACCGAAAAACTGAAAGAAATCATGTCGAATTCTTCGTTATGACGGACAAGCTTTTTTGCGGTTGCGCTCATGGCGGGAAGGTTATAGATAGGACACGCAATGGATTTCTCCATCGAGAACTTGCGTGTCCTTTTGCATATCCGAAAGGCGGATGACGCCTTGCTATTCGCAGTTTAACGAAAGGGGCGCTTAGCCTATGAAGAACAACGGTTCCAATGCGGCACAGCACCGCTTGCTCCATTTTGCCGGCGGATGGCGATGGTACGATGTGGCCATGGAAGACTCGTCCCATGAATGGCTTCAGAGGCTTCGGGAGGAATCCCCGGCGATCGACGAGTGGCTGCGCGTCATTCCGAAGGTCAGCGAAAATTATATTTCGGTCCGGTTTCCCGATGGCGCGGAAGCCGTCATTTTCGGTACGCTGCCATACTCCATCAAAAGCGAGGTCACGGGCGCCGGCCCGGTGGACAGGCTTCATTTTTTCGTGAACGATCAGATGCTGGTCACGATCAATCTGGATCCGAACACCAGGGAGATGATGGCGGCCAAAGAAAGAACGTCGATGCTGCAGCAGTGCCCGAACGCCGTCGACGGCATGTTCGTGTTGGCGAGGACGCTGCTTCATTATTTCCATCAAGGGCTCGACCGCTTCGAGATGAATTTGCGCGCCATCGAACGCGCGATGGAGATGGACAATCAGCGCCATCTGATGGATAAAATTTTGAACTCCCGGTTCGAGCTGTTGTTCTGGAGCAATTTGTTCACCCCCTTTGACGAGTTGATCGCGGCTGCCAGGGAGGGGTATCTGGATAGGCTGGAGTCAAGCAAACCCTTCCTGCGGCTGCTCCATCGGATGGAACGGATGGGTAGGGCCTTCCGGCATTACGAGGACGAAATCGATACCCTCATTGCCATCGACGACGCCGTGTCCGCGTTTCGCGGCAACGAGATCATGAAGACCCTCACGATCGTCACCTCGATCTTCACGCCGGCGACCGTGGTCGGGGCGATATGGGGCATGAACTTCGATAACCTGCCGGCGATCAAAACCCCCTGGGGGTTTGTGTCCGTCATGTTCGGCACGCTTCTGTTTACGCTGGGCATGTACTGGTGGATGCACAGCAAAGGCTGGACCGGGGATTTGCTGAGGGTCAAAGGGCGAAAATCCAAAATATGACGGCATCCGACACGGAACTTCGGACACCGGCCGCGTCACGAAAAAGCGGCCCCGGAAGGAATTCCGGGCGCCGCTTTCCGGTTAAAAAACGCTGAACCTGCGCCGGTTCAACGTTTATATTGGTTGATATAGTGCAGCAGGTTGGCGATATATTCGCCGATGACGGGCATTTTGACGAACAGGCTGAGAATGTACCCGAGAACCCCCAAAATGACGAACGTGCCGATGGAGAGCCCGAGCCCGCGGGCGATGCCCGAAGTGAAATTGGTGATGATTCTTTTTTTCGGATTCGTATAATTTTCAAGAATGTCCTTGATTTCGGCCTTTTCGAGCGAATCGGCGATTTGGTCCAGCCGCCGGTTGAGCCTTTTGACCTCATGCCTCAGCTCGAAAGGATGTTCATCGACGCGATACGGGCTTGTTTTGTTCATGTTCATCCCTGCTTTCTTCCGGCGCGCGGGCGCCTTCAATGTCGCTTGGGTCGCGGAAAAAGCCAGCCGCTTCGGCTGGCTTGCGGACGAATCGTTCATTCGGCAGCAGGAGGCTGTTATTCCATTTTGCCCGCGGCTGTTTGGGAGGCATCCTCCGCCGCCGCTTTGACTTTATCGGAAGCGTTTTTGGCGTCCTCCGCCAGATCGGCCGAAGCCTGTTTCACGCTTTCCATGATGCTGTTTTTGCCTTCGTTCACCGATTTGGCCAGCTCCGTCGTTTTGGAAGAGACCGATTTGGCGACATCGGACGCTTTTTCGCCCAAGGTGGACGCGAGTTCCTTCGATTTATCCGTCATGGTGCTGATCGTTCCGGACAAATCGCCCCGCAGCTCGCGGCCCGATTTAGGGGCGAACAGCAATGCCGCGGCCGCGCCGAGCAACCCGCCGACCAGCGCCCCTTTGAGGAAGGTAGAGGTGCCGCCGCTTTGTACTTGGCAATCCGTTTCCGTCTTATTCATCGAAATCACTCCTTGTTTTATGATGATGGCTTGAGATCGGCCATGATAGGGTTTGTCCTTGCTTATTTCGTATTTAAACGGTCTTATGGGGCCTGAAACAAAAATCATGAAATGCGCAGCGAAAGAAAATAATGAACTATATTGCGGCAGTCTTCAAACTCTTCGGAATAAGTTGTATGATGGATAAGCGATTAGCTAAAGGAGAGATGGTTTGATGGAACCGGTATTGATCAAGGAATATCGCGCGGGCATCATGGAATGCTCGCATCATGGACATATATGCGTCGTCGACGATCGCGGGAAAACCTCGGCTTACGCGGGAGATCCGGATTTCGTAACCTTCACGCGTTCGGCCGCGAAGCCCCTTCAGGCGATCGTTGCGATCCGCGGAGGCATTGCAGCCCATTACGGGCTGGACGACAAGGAGATCGCCATCATGACCGCATCGCACATGGCGCAGCCTGAGCATGTGGACGTGCTCGAAAGCATCATGAAGAAAACGGGACTGACGGAGTCGGAGCTCGTTTGCGCGGCAAGTTATCCCTGGAACGAAGAAAGCAAGGAAGAGGTGCTGCGCCGGCAGGGCGGCAAACGCCGCTTGTACCATAATTGTTCCGGCAAACATCTCGGCGTGCTTGCCTACTGCAAAATGAAAGGATACCCGCTGGAAGGGTATGCGGACCCGGGGCATCCCGTACAGCAGGAAATCATCGGGACCGTGGCGATGATGTGCGGCATTCCCGCGGATCGCATCGAACTCGGTACGGACGGCTGCGGTTTTCCCGTTTTTGCTCTGCCGCTTTCGGCGATGGCCGCGGCCTACGTGAAGCTTGCTTGCCCGGACCTCATTGCGGATGAAGCCGTCAGGGAAGCGGTGAAAACCATTGTCCGGGCGATGAACCAACATCCGGAGATGGTGGGCGGCCGCGGCCGCGTCGATTCCCTCGTCTTGCAGGACGGAAATATCGTCGCCAAGGGCGGCTTCAAGGGCGTGTACTGCTTCGGCCTGAAGAAGGAACGCCTCGGCATCGCCTTTAAGGTATTGGACGGGTCGGAAGAAGAATGGGGCTGGATCGTCGAGTCCATCCTGGAACAAATCGGCTACGGCAACCACTCGCTCATCCGGGAATTGCGCGAGTCTTTTACGCATGACATCTATAATGACGAAGGCAAAAAGGTCGGGCATGCCGATGCCGTATTCCGGCTGCAATCGGTATAACGCCTAAGGAAGCCTGCGCAAGGTGCCACCCGGCACTGGATTCGTTTTTTTCGCGCCTGGCATCCCAAAGAGAATAGGAATCCGCATGAAATCCCTTCCGGATTGCAGGAGGGATTTTTTTGTTTTTGAATGTGATTGAGCGGTGAAGGTTAGGGGTAAGAATTACGTAATCAAGACCAACCTTTTTTGAGAAAGACATTCATGGAGGTGGATGTAAAATGATTAAAGTAGTGACTTCGGCGGAGCGTCATACTTCGGAGAAAGGGTGGATCCACAGCGAATTCAGCTTTTCTTTTGCCGACTACGATGATCCGAGCAATTCGCATTTCGGCTGCCTGCTGGCGCATAACGATAATTGTTTAAGTCCGTTGCAAGGCTTTAAGAAACATCCTCATCATGATTTGGAAATCGTCAGTTACGTCATCTCCGGCACGCTTGAACATAACGACAGCCTAGGCAACGCTCAGCGCCTTCCGGCCGGCACGGTCCAGGTGATGAGCGCAGGCACCGGAATCGAACATGCGGAGATGAATCCGTCCGAAGACGAACCTGTCAGGTTTATGCAAATGTGGTTTTTGCCGTCGGAACCGGGGCACAGGCCGTCATGGATGTCCCTCCCGCTCACCAGGGAGGAACGTTTGAACAAGCTGGCGCCCGCGGTAACCGGAAGGACGGAAGGGCAAGAGGGGATCCGGATACATTCGGATATTTCCCTTTACATTCCGATCTTGGAAACGGGCCAAGAAATCGTGTTCGATCAGCAGGAGGAAAGACGGACTTATTTGTTCCTCATTTCCGGCCACCTGGAAATCGGCTGCAATGACGGCACTTTCCAGCTTGAACCCGGGGATGCCGCCCGGATCCGCAACAACTGCGACCTTCACATCAAAGGGACGAGCAGCGACGGGGACGCGGAATTCGTGCTCGTGGATCTTCCCTGAAATGAGCCGGCTCGTAGAAAAGCCCCCTGCGGCCTTCCTTCGTACACGTTGGAACGATAAGGATCGACAGGGGGCTTTCGTATTCCGGGGAAAACTTATTTGCTGCGTAAGCGGCCAAGCTCCGACACCAAGGCTTCCACTTCGGAAATGCTGAGGTTCGATTTGGTCATGACAAGCTCGTAGACATCGCGGATGTCTTCGTATTGATCCACCGAAAAGGCGGTGGAGCTCATGGCGGCGCCGCTGGCCATTCGAAGCTTGGTTTTGATCTGTTCGATCATGTACTCGATATTTTCAGCCGTTTTTTGCGATAAATCCATGGGGGAGGTTCATCCTTTCCAGTTTCTTTTCTTCAGTTGCAGCCGTTTATCATTTCCCTTGCCTCTTCGAAGTGCGAGAACGGGCTGCGAAGCTAAGTCCCTGCCTTCGGGGAATCGCGGGTTGTACCCATTGTAGCATGTCTTGCCGCCCGACACAGGAAAATGATTTTTCTTGCCGGCTATTTTGCAGTAAAATCAAAAGGAATATGTTGATCAACCTGCAAGGGAGGCACTAGGCCTTGTCGAATCAAGACTTCCGCTCCGGCCGGGATAAGGGCGGGAACAGCCAAAAAACGGATGCCAACGGGCTTCGCGCTTTTTTGGCGGACATCCGCAGCCGCCATGAGCCCTCCGCCGTGACCTTTTTGTGCATCGGCACGGACCGGTCCACCGGCGATGCGCTCGGCCCGCTGACGGGAAGCGCGCTTTCCGCCTGCGGTTTCCCCCATGTCATCGGAACGTTGGCGTCCCCGTGCGATGCCTCCAGCCTGGTAGCCCGCTTGGCGGAAATCCCGGAAAGCCATGTCGTGGTCGCGATCGATGCATGCTTGGGACAGCCGCAGTCCGTCGGAAGCTTCGTGGTTGCGGACGAGCCGCTGTTACCCGCAAGATCGGTGGGACTCTCGCTTCCGCCCGTCGGAAATTACAGCGTCGCCGCGGTCGTGAATGCGATCGGTCCCAAGCCTTATGCCACGCTGCAGATGACCTCGCTGCATCATGTGATGGCGATGGCCGGCCAGATTGCCTCCGCCGCGGCGGAAGCGTTCGGACTGGCGGCCGATGCGGGCGCCAACCGGGCCTATGGTTGGCCATTCATTTAAATCTATGGGAGTCCGGTCCGGAATATGGCTGCATGATGGGATTGGAACCGAAAAAGCGGATGCAAAAAATCCTCACGAAAGAAGGGTTTCACGATGGATAAAGTAGTTTGCGACGGATATACGCTTTGTTATGCCGATCAGGGAGAGGGAGAGGCTGTCGTGCTGCTCCACGGCTTCTGCGGCAGCTCCGCATACTGGGAGCCGCTCGTGCCGCTCTTATCCGGCAGCCTTCGCTGCATCGTGCCCGATTTGCGCGGACACGGCTCGTCGGATGCCCCGCTGGGAGCGTATTCGATCGAGCAAATGGCGGACGACGTCCTGAAGCTTCTCGACGAGCTGAACGTGGAGAAGGCGACGATGCTGGGGCATTCCATGGGCGGATACGTTACGCTTTCCTTCGCCCAGCGGTACGCCTCGCGGTTAAACGGCTTCGGCCTCATCCATTCCACGGGATACGCGGATGACGAAGCGGGCAAGGAAAAGCGGCTGAAAGCCGTAAGCACCATCCAGACGGAAGGAATGACCGCGTTTATCGACGGCCTGATTCCGGGATTGTTTGCGCCAGGCACGGCGAAGTCCCGGCCCGAGCTGATCCAAAAAGCGAAGGAAATCGGCTATCTCACGCCGCCGCAAGGCGCCGCAGGCGCGGCATTGGCCATGCGCGAGCGGCCGGACCGCCGCGACGTCATTTCCGCTTCGGCGCTGCCGGTCCTGCTGGTGGCGGGAGAACATGACGGCATTGCCCCTCCGGAAAAAGTGTTCTCCTCGGACCGCCCGAACATCACGAAAGCAACGATCAAGGGCGCAGGCCATATGAGCATGATGGAAACGCCGGAGGAGCTGGCCGGCATCGTCCGGAGCTTCTTGAAGGAAAGCTGAGTGCCCGAGGCCCTCGTTCATGCGCTGAAAATTTCATCCCATTACAGCTTCATGCCATAAATCAAAGCCGGAGCCCTAAGAACAAAGGGCTCCGGCTTTTTGCGCCATGAAGGCAGCGGCTTGAATCCGGTTTATCCGGGCGTTTTTCGGGCGGGCCGCTGGCTTTGGCATGCCGAATAGCATACAATCATTAAAAAGAAAGATCCTCGTGGCAAAAAACGCGGTCTTCCCGGGCATCAAGGTTCAACTTGCACCAGAAGGCAAGAAAAGGGAGGCTTCGTGATCTTGCCTATCGCTTAATCATTTTGGAAAGGGTTGAGGAGCGTCATGTTCAGGAAAGACTATTTGCTGCAAATGGTAGAGGATATGGTTGAAATGGTCGGCAAAGTATTCGGGCTCAAACAACAGAAAAAATACACCGAGGCTCTATGGGAAATCGACGACCTGCTGAGCAAAAATTTCCGCCTGAACTCGAAGCTTTTGAATTCCCTGTCCGTTGAGGATATCATAGAGATGTTTCGACTGGGGGGCGGGATCGAAGCCGACAAGCTGCAAACGATCGCCAGGCTGCTTCAGGAAGAAGGCGGGGTATACTTGGATATGGAGCAAAAGGACGAGGGGCTGATCCGCCTTATGAAATCGCTGCATCTGTATCTCTATGCCGACCTGCACGGAGCAGACCATACGATGCTGAAGCTGCCAGAGCGCGTGGCCGAGCTGAAGGAAGGGATCAAAGGCTACAGGATTCCGGCCAAAACGGATCGGCTGCTGCTCCGCTATGAAGAGGAGCGGGGGCGGTACGACGAGGCGGAGAACACCCTTTACAGGCTGCTCGATCAGCAGGAAATCACCGAAGAGGAAGGCCTTGCCTTCTATCAAAGACTGTTAACGAAAAGCGACGAAGAACTTGAAGCGGGCGGGCTTCCGCGGGAGGAAGTGCAGGAAGGCTCGGAAGAACTGCAGCGCAAAGCAAACAAGCCGCGTTTGGAAAATACGAGAAAGTGAGATGTACCCTCTTGGAATCTTTACGCAAACTCATCCATGACATCACGGAAGAAACGACATTGATCACGGCAACGCTGAGCCAGCTGCGCAAGCGGGAAGGCGCAACCTTTACCAAGGTGCAGATCAAGCCGGTGGAGCTGAAGAAAAAAATACATTATCAATTCGCTTACGTGCATCCGAACAAGGTCGTTCACCAGAACGTCCCCGCGGAAGAAGCGGAGGAGGCGATCATGCGCCTGTTCGAGCAGACGTTCCGGCAAGGAATGATCTGCACGCCGGATGCGGACTACCAGATCTTGATCAGCAAAAAATACAAAGTATCGATCCTTACCAAATCCCCGACCAAAACCTCCGCCGATTTGGCGCATAACCGCAAGAAAAAATACGTGCTGGAGGAAGGGCATCCGATTTCGTTCCTGGTCGAACTGGGTATAATGAATGAACAAGGGAAGGTTTTGGCCCGAAAATACGATAAGTTCAAACAGATCAACCGTTTCCTGGAGATGGTGGAGGACGTGCTCCCGGCGCTGCCCGAGGGACGCCCGCTGACGATCGTCGACTTTGGCTGCGGCAAGTCCTACTTGACCTTTGCGCTCTACCATTACCTGTCCATCCAGGAACGGCGGCCGCTGAACGTCGTCGGGCTGGATCTCAAAGCCGACGTCATCGAACATTGCAACCGACTGGCGGACAGGCTGAATTACAGCAATCTGCGGTTTTTGGTCGGGGACATCGCCGACTACGACGAGCTGGAACAGGTCGACATGGTGGTGACACTGCATGCCTGCGATACCGCAACCGATGCGGCATTGGAGAAGGCGGTCCGCTGGAACGCTTCGGTGATCCTTTCGGTTCCGTGCTGCCAGCACGAGCTGTTCAATCAGATCGAAAGCCCGGTCATGGAGCCGCTGCTTTCGCACGGCATCCTGAAGGAACGTTTTTCCGCGCTGGCAACGGACGGGATCCGGGCCAAGCTGCTTGATATTCTCGGCTACAAAACGCAGCTGCTCGAATTCATCGATTTGGAGCATACGCCGAAAAACATTTTGATCCGGGCGGTAAAAAGCCAAGGCGGCAACCGGGAGCAGCTTTGGCGCGAGTACACGGCTTTCCGCGATTTCCTTCACGCCGAACCTTATTTGGAAAAAGCGTGCGCGGATTTGCTGCCGGGAAAACCCGACGGGAAGTAAGGTTTTGAACGTTTCGGGCAGGAAGAAAAGGCGATGGGGGGCGGGAGCGTGAGACGCTCTGTGCTGGGAATCATGGGGGCCGCGCTGATCGCGGTGCTGCTCATGTCTTGTCTGAAATCCGGCTTTTATTTTACGTCCGATCTGTATCCGGCCTGGATGCTGTACGGCCTGCTGCCGTTTTTTGGCAGCGTTGCGGCTTTATTGCGCCGTTTGGCGGTATCCGAAAACGAAAAGCGGATCGCGCCCGCAGCCGTTTCCGCTGCGGAAAGGCTGCTGATCCTGAGTCCGTTTATATTGATGACCGTATATGCCCTTCACTGGCTGCTGGGGCCCTTGTCCGTTCACGGAACGGCAAACCAGCTGCTGCGATGGGGGTTTTACGGTCTTTTTGCCGTTTCGGCGGTTCGGATCGCCCGCTCCGAGGGAGGGGAAAGGGTGCTCGCGTCGGCCTGGCACGCGGCTGGGGCGCTGCTGTGCGGTTCGGCGCTGCTGGCGGTTTACGGCATCCTTCCGCTGCCGCATGCGGTCGTGTTCACCTCGAACGCCGGGATCAGCGCCAGCGGGGCCAGGCTTGCCGGCCTGGTCGAATACCCGAACACGTTCGGCCTGTTGATGGCCGCTTTCCTGCTGGAGCGGCTCTTTGCGATCGCCGCCCTGCTCCGGCGGGAACCCGGAGCAGGGGAGATCCGGCTGCTGCGGGCTGCGCTCCCGCTGCTGCCGTACGCCGCCGCGCTGCTCCTCAGCGAGTCGCGCGGCGCGTGGCTCACGGCCGGCGTTGCCGCAGCCGCCGGCCTCGCCCTGCAGCGGCGGCGCAGCTTCGCGCCGCTGCTGCTTGCGGCCGCGCCCTTCGCCGGCGCGGCCCTGCTGTACCGCCAGCTGGCAGCCTGCTTGCCGGCCTGGGGCTTTGCCGCCTCGCGCGCAGAGGGGCGGCTTCCCGGCGCCGCCTGGCCTGGGCGGCAGGCGGCCTTGTCGCGGCCGCGGGGATGGCCGCGGTGTTTCTGACGGCGCAGGAGCGCATCGTCCGAAACTTCGGGACGGCTACGGCACGCGGCGCGATCTACCGCGATGCGTGGGGGCTGTTCATGCAAGCCCCCTGGTTCGGGCAGGGCGGGGAGACGTGGCGGCTGTCGTACCGCGCCGTCCAGTCCAATCCGTACGTCGGCAGCCAGGTGCACAGCGGTTACCTCGACATGCTGCTGAACACCGGCGTTCTCGGCACGTCCGTCTTATTATTGCTGCTCGGCGCCATAGGCCTGCTGCTTATCCGCCGCCGCCGCGAGCTGCTGCCGGTTTACGGCGTGTTTGTCCTGCACGGGGCCGTCGACCTCGATTTCAGCTTCGGCCTCGTTTGGCTGCTGATATTTCTGCTTGCGGCATGGGGGCTTTCCTGTAAAGCGGAGGAAATCCAAGCTGGCGCTAAGCTCGGGGAGGATCAGGGTCATGCGGTTTTGGTCAGGCCTGTAGCGGCGGCAGGCCGTTTGGTGCGCCGGGCCGATCCGATCGCATCCGGTTATAGGCACCGGGCATACGGATCGGCGGTGCTCCTGCTGCTTTGGCTTGGCGTCACCGGCGCCGGCATATGGCTTGCTTTCCGCGGAGAAATGGCCCACCGGCTGCATCGGCAGGCGCTGGCGGCAGCGGCTCCGGCCAAGTCCGCCGCGCTATTGCGCTCCTCGCTGCAGTGGAATCCGGCCGATGCCGGGACGGCGATCGAGCTGGCGCGCAGGCTGCCGCCCCGGGAAGCCGAGGCGGTGCTCAAGCGGAGCCTGTCCTATTCCCCGGGGCATCCCGGCCTGCTGTTTGCGCTGGCGGACAACGCCGTCCAGCGGGGAGATGCCTACGCCGCCGCCTCGTGGGCTGAGGCGGGGTTCCGCCGCGACAAATACAATGCGGCGGAGCAGACGAAAAGTCTTGAGGGGCTGTTCAAGCTGGCGCAGCGCAAATGGATGTCCGGCAGCGTGGCGGAAGCCCGGCGGGTCCTGGACGCCGGGCTCGAGCTTTACGGCGATTACGCGCGCCGCGCCGCGGACCCGGACCAGGTTCGGGTCCGGAACGACCGGGAGTTCCGCCTCACCCGCGAAGCCGAGCAGTGGGGCCGCGAGCTGGCGAGCCTGGGGCATTCCCTTCCTGCGCCGGAATGAACCCGTCCGCGGGAAGAGGCCCTCGGGCTACCGAACTTACGCCCCCAGTGCCCTTTTCTAGGACGACGTACACCATTTCCTTCAGCCGCCAAAAGCTTCGCGGAAAGCTTTTCCGAGATGCTCTTCGTTTACCTTCCATAGGGCGGCAAGCTCGGCGCGGACCGCTTCGTCCCACCAATCGCACAGCAGCTTCCGGTTGCTGCGGTTTTCGTGAATCCAGATCAGGTTGCCGATGACCTTGCGGTAATAAAGCGTTTCGCCTTCGCGGAGGGCGTCATCCGGGACGTACACCTTCAGCCGCTTGACCGTGCGGTACAGCTCCTTGCTGCAGGCTCTGCGGATGCCGCGGGCCGAAGGCAGCGGAGCGTCTTTTTTCTGGGAAATCGGCGGCATTTGACCTACCTCCTTTATTCCCCACCATATGCCGCGGACGGCTGGGAAGACACCTTCCTGCCGCAAATGGGCTCATGTAGAAGTCATGTCCGCTCCTATGCTAGAATAGATTTGGGATAGGGACTTAAAAGTACATATAGAAAGAGGGGCCAGGGTGCATTTTATATCGGATATCGTCAGTCAATTGTTTCATTGGATTCAAAGTCTGGGTTATTTCGGCATCATGCTGGGCTTAATGATTGAAGTCATTCCAAGCGAGATCGTGCTTGCTTACGGCGGCTTTTTGGTATCCTCGGGCCACATCAGCTTTATCGGAGCCGTGCTGTTCGGCATCGTCGGCGGCGTCATCGCGCAGCTGTTCGTGTACTGGATCGGACGTTACGGCGGCAGGCCCGTGCTCGAGAAATACGGGAAATATATTTTTATTCATAAAAAGCATATCGATGCTGCGGAGCAGTGGTTCAACAAATACGGAACGGGCGTCATTTTTACGGCGCGCTTCATTCCGGTGGTCCGTCATGCCATCTCCATCCCGGCGGGGATTTCCAAGATGAACGTATGGCGTTTCATTTTGCTGACGACGCTTGCGATCATTCCGTGGTCGGTGCTGTTCGTTTACCTCGGGTATATCCTCGGGGATCAGTGGGAGCACGTGGACGAGAAGGCGGGCCCGTACGTGACGCCGATCTTGCTCGTTGCGCTGGCGCTGCTGATCGTGTATTTTGTTATCAAAATGGTCAAATCCAAATCCAGAAAGGGGACGAAATAAATGGCAGTCCATTTGGCGGACAAGCTGAATACGGGGCTCTCCCCGCAGCAGTTTATCGACGGCATGCAGAAAAACCAGGAGGAATTTAAACGGGGGTACGACGCGTTTGCCTGGGACAACGACGGCGACCGCGAGTTTTTTGAAAACCTGAAATCGCGCGACGACCTTCGCGTCCTTATTTTGGCGGCGGACTGGTGCGGAGACGTGGTGCGCAACGTGCCTGTCGTGTTCCGTGCCCTTGAAACGGCCGGCATTCCGACCGAAGTGCTTATTCTCGAAGAAAACTTCGACGTGATGGACCAGTTTCTTACGATGGGCGGACGGAGCGTTCCGGTCGTCATCTTTACGAATGCGGAAGGGCATGTCCTTGGCAAATGGGGACCGCGCCCCGCGCACGTGCAGCAAATCATGGTTCGGTTCAAGCAGCAGAACCCGGACCGGGAAGCGCCGGATTACCAGGAAAAAATGGCCGAGTGCCGGAAAGAGCTCATTGCAGCTTACGGGGAAGGAACCGATCATCATGCGTCCGTCATCAAAGAACTGCGTGAACTGATTTCGGGGTTCTAAAGACGGATATGCTGAACATTCAAACCTTTTGCCTCGGCCCGCTGCAAACCAATGCCTATTTGCTGACCGGCGAAGATCCCGGGCGCGCGGTCATCATTGATCCGGGGATGAATCCCGGCGCCCTCATCAAAAAAATCGAGCCGCTTACGATCGAAGCGATTTTGCTGACCCACGCGCATTTCGACCACATGGGAGGCGTGGATGAAATCCGGAAATTAAAAAACTGTCCGGTATACCTGCATGATCTGGAGGCGGATTGGCTTGAAAATCCGAAGCTGAACGGATCGCTGAACTGGCCGCAGGTGTCGCCGCCGCTTTCGACCGGCCCTGCCGAGTATGGCTTGGACGAAGGGCAGAAGCTGGAGTTGATCGGCCACACTTTCACGGTGTACCATACGCCTGGGCATTCGCCGGGAAGCGTCAGCTTTTTGTGCGGGGACGACCTGTTTTCGGGGGACGTGCTTTTCAAGCTTGGCGTCGGAAGAACGGATCTGTACGGGGGACGCGAACGCGATCTGCTCGACTCCATCCAAAACAAGCTTTTTTCTTTTAAGGATGAAGTGAAGGTTTATCCGGGCCACGGTCCCAAAACGACGATCGGATATGAACGCGCCCACAATCCTTACGTGTCCTGAATGGATCCGAAAGGCGTTTTCTCGACAGAAATCGGGAAAAAATGGCTGGACAAACGGTAACGCCCCTGATACAATGATGTTAATTTAATGTTACCTTTACATTCGCGAAGCACGCAAGCTGTGGAATATATCCCGGTTTGCGTTCTTTTTTTGCATTCTATATAATCTATTCTATCGGAGGTTCATATTTTCATGCGCTTGTTCAAGAGGGGGACTTCCGGTAACCCGGGCTTAAGAAGCATGAAGCATGGCCGCGTTGTCTTTTTTGGGGTTGCGAAGCGTCCCGCCATGGTTATTTTCGGACGGATTCGCATTCACGGACCTGCTTTTTTCAAAATTAAGCCTTTTGCCTCGTTTTCCGACAGGCTTACGTGTAGACAGACCTACTTTTTTTTAGTAGACTATACAAACAATGATAGACATCTAGGAGGTAGACGATGCTGCAACTTGGGGAAAAGATTGTGATCGTCGCGGACGCCTTTGAGCAGAACCTTCCTATTGGGGAATACGGTTATCTGATCGCTTATGACCGGAATCCGGACAATGCGTTTGATTACGTCATCCGGGTACCTAAGATTAACCGGAACTTTTTCGTGCCATCGGGTGATGTGCAGCCGGAAGAGCTGCTCATTCAGCATGAAGTGGAGATGACCACGCGGGAAGCGCTGATCGATTACGCCCTTGCGACATATAACGAGAAGCTGTTCCATCAAATCATGAACGGCGAACTCGAACAGGAAGAAGAAGAGGAATCGGCGCCAGAGGTGCTTTCGCAGGCGGAATTCATCAAGCAAGTGAATTTGCGGGCCTGGATTTAGAAGAGTCGGCTACATGCCGGCTCTTTTTTGTGTATATGGGGAGCGTAGAAGCCGCCGCCAAGCTTTTTTGAAGCATTGATCCTGGCGGTCCGGCGGGCACCCGACTAAATGTCCGGATAGCGGTTACGAATAACATATCGATCATGGAAATAACGTTTCGCTATTGAAATAACGTTGCCGATCTTTGTTTTTTATTGCTAAACGCGGTATACTTTTTTTGGTACTAAAAATAATAAAATAGTTTTATCGTTACCGAAAATGAATGCGGGAGGATGTTCATGAAAGAGAAATTGCAGCAGGCCGCGCTTACGCTGCTGAATCGCAAAGGCTTCAAATTTACGATGGGGGATCTCGCATCCGAGCTTGGCATCAGCAAACGAACCATTTATGAGCATTTCGCATCCAAGGAAGAACTGATCGGCGCGATTGTGGACGAAGCGATCCACGAAGTGCTGCAAACCCAGCGCGACATCTACGGGCGTCCGGATTGGAGCGCCGCGCGGAAATTAAAAGCCATATTGTCGATCATGCCCAGCGGACTGCGGCTTGCGGATGCGCGGGTGCTTGAAGAGATGCGCCGCCACGCCCCGCAGGAATGGGTCAAGGTCGATCGCTTGTTGGGAGAGGAATGGGGCACCGTGGAAACGCTGCTTCAGGAAGGCATCGCGTCGGGGGAACTGCGTCCCGTGGACATTCCGTCGGTCGTTCAGTGCATGCGCGGCGCGTCGTTTGCCGTTTTTGACCCGGATTTCCTCGTAAACGCGAAGGTGTCCCTCGTCGGCGCCGTTGATGCGATGGTCGATATGCTGTTATTCGGCATTGTTTCGCAAGGGGACGGAAAAAGCGATATAGCTCAATCTTCGGAAGGGATGTGATCAAGGCATGTCATGGGTTTATTTGATTTTTGCGATTGCGCTGGAGGTCGGGGGAACCGTCTCGATGAAGATGTCCAACGGTTTTACCAAAATCGTGCCGTCCATACTGATGATCGTGCTGTACATATTAGCCTTTTCCAGCTTGAACCTGGCCCTAAAGCAGGTACCTGTCAGCGTCGCCTATGCCATATGGTCCGGAGTCGGCACCGCAGCGATTGCCGTTATCGGGTACATGTATTTCCAAGAATCGATGACGCTGGTCAAAGCCGTTTCGATTGCCTTAATCATCCTGGGCGTCATCGGGTTGAATTTGGGAGATCGAGCCCATGGGGCCCGCTCGTCGGGAGAGCCTGCGGACATTTCGGAGAAAAAAATCCAAACGGAGCTTGCCGCGGGCATTTCCGGGCTGGCGGACGAACGGGGAAAGGGGATCTGATCCATTGAACGTTTTCCATCAAAAAGAGCCCTCCATGCGCGTTTTGAAATGGTTTTTTCTGTTGACGGATATTTCGTTCATTCTATATTTCGGCGCGACGGCACTGGGCCTCATCCCTCCCGAATGGGCATATTCCGATTACAGGAACCCGATTTTGATCGCTTGGAACTGGTCGTTTTTCCCGCTCGACATGCTGGTATCGGCAACCGGATTGACGGCGCTGTATTTGTACCCCAAGCCGTCGCCGGCCTGGAAATCGGCGGCCTTGATTTCGCTCGTATTGACGTTTTGCTCCGGGATGATGGCCATTTCCTATTGGGCGATCCGCTGCGAATTCGATCCCGCATGGTGGATTCCGAATCTGTTCCTTATGATATACCCCATGTTTTTTATCCCTAAGTATTGGAAAAGCACGTTTGCTGTACGGGTTTGAAGAGCTTGGCAGAGAGCCTGCAAAGGCTGAGCGGACCGGAGCGGAGGCCTGCCGGGGAATCCGGCGGGAGCGCCCGGTTTTTCCGGAAGGGCCAAGCTCCGCATTGAATTGTCGCAGGTTCTACAATATAATTAGAAACGTTATCCCGAGGCTTTAATCCTTTAATATAAGAAGGAATAAGGAGGAATCCGATTTATGAGCATCACCAATCAGGACGTTCAGCACGTGGCCAAGCTTGCCCGCCTCAATTTGAGCGCGGACGAAGAGCAAAAGTTCACGGAACAGCTGAACGCTATTTTACAATATGCCGAAAAATTGAACGAGCTGGATACGGACGGCGTCGAACCGACGACCCACGTACTGCCTGTCAGCAACGTGATGCGCGAGGACGTGAGACGCGAAAGCCTGCCGATCGAAAAGGTCATGCTGAACGCGCCGGAAGAGGAAGACGGACAGTTCAAAGTTCCGGCCGTGCTTGAATAGAACGTTTCATTACGAAAGGAGGAAGAGGCAACTTGAGCCTGTTAAATCAAAATTTGAAGGATATACATAGCAAGCTTCACAACAAGGAGCTTTCTGTGCTGGAACTGGTGGAAGAGACGTTTCGTGCCATTTCCGAACGCGATGAACGGATCGGAGCGTATTTGACCCTAAATGAAGAGGGCGCGAAAAATACGGCCCGCCGCCTCGACGACAAATTGGCGTCCGGAGAGGAACGCGGACTTCTGTTCGGCCTGCCGGCCGGCATCAAGGACAACATCGTGACGGAAGGCATCCGCACCACCTGCGCAAGCCAATTCCTGTCGAACTTCAATCCGGTGTACGACGCGACGGTCGTGCGCAAGCTGAAGGACGCCGATGCGGTTACGATCGGGAAATTGAACATGGACGAGTTCGCGATGGGCGGCTCCAACGAAAACTCGAGTTTCCATCCGGTGCGCAACCCGTGGGACCTCGAGCGCGTTCCGGGCGGTTCCAGCGGCGGCTCCGCGGCATCGGTCGCGGCGGGCGAGGCGTATTTTACGCTTGGTTCGGATACGGGCGGCTCGATCCGCCAGCCGGCGTCCTATTGCGGCGTCGTCGGCCTGAAGCCGACATACGGGCTCGTGTCCCGTTTCGGCCTGGTCGCTTTTGCTTCTTCGCTCGATCAGATCGGCCCGGTCACGAAAAACGTCGAAGATGCGGCCTACGTCCTGCAGGCGATTGCCGGCTACGACAACATGGATTCGACTTCGGCCAACGTCGACATTCCGGATTACTTGAGCGCCCTGACGGGGGACGTGAAAGGTTTGCGCGTTGCCGTTCCGAAGGAATATATGGGCGAAGGCATCGACACCGGCGTGAAGGAACGCGTCGAAGCCGCCTTGAAAGTGCTTGAAGGCATGGGCGCGGTCATCGAGGAGGTTTCCCTTCCGCATACCGAATATGCGGTCGCCGCTTATTATTTGCTTGCATCTTCCGAAGCTTCTTCCAACCTGGCCCGCTTCGACGGCGTTCGTTACGGCGTCCGTGCCGGACAATCCGGCAACCTGCTGGATTTGTACCTCGAATCCCGCAGCCAAGGTTTCGGTCCCGAAGTCAAACGCCGGATCATGCTGGGCACCTACGCGCTGAGCTCCGGTTATTACGATGCGTTTTACCTGAAGGCGCAAAAGGCGCGCACGCTGATCAAACGCGATTTCGATCAGGTGTTCGAACAATATGACGTCATCATCGGGCCGACGGCTCCGACGCCGGCGTTTAAGCTCGGCGCTCAGGTGGGCGATCCGCTGACGATGTATTTGAACGATATTTTGACCATTCCGGTGAGCCTTGCCGGCGTGCCGGCGATCAGCGTTCCTTGCGGTTTCTCCGAAGGGCTGCCGGTCGGCCTGCAAATCATCGGCAAACCGTTTGACGAAAGCACGGTGCTGCGCGTGGCGGGAGCCTTCGAGCAAAACACCGAACATCATAAACAGCGGCCTAACCTGTAGAAATCGGCTCAAAAGGAGGGAATCTAAACCATGTCATCTTCGAAATACGAAACCGTCATCGGCCTTGAGGTCCACGTGGAGCTGAAGACCGAATCCAAAATCTTTTGCGGCTGTTCGACCGAATTCGGCGCACCGCCCAACACGCACACATGCCCGATCTGCCTGGGCCATCCCGGCGTGCTGCCGGTGCTCAACAAACAGGCCGTGGAATACGCGATGAAAGCGGCGATGGCGCTCAACTGCGAAATTGCCGATGTCAGCAAATTCGACCGGAAAAACTATTTTTACCCGGATTCGCCGAAGGCCTACCAAATTTCCCAATACGATCAGCCGATCGGGCAAAACGGCTGGATCGACATCGAAGTGAACGGACAAACGAAGCGGATCGGCATCACCCGCCTTCATTTGGAGGAAGACGCGGGCAAGCTGACGCATATCGACGGAGGGTATGCATCGCTGGTGGACTTTAACCGCGTCGGCACGCCGCTCGTGGAAATCGTGTCGGAACCGGAAATTTCTTCGCCGGAAGAAGCCCGCGCTTATTTGGAAAAACTGCGCGCCATCATGCAGTACTGCGAAGTGTCCGACGTCAAAATGGAAGAGGGCTCGATGCGCTGCGACGCCAACATCAGTATCCGCCCCCATGGGCAGAAGGAATTCGGCACCCGTGCCGAGCTGAAAAACATGAACTCCTTCCGCGGCGTGCAAAGAGGGCTGGAGTACGAGGAATACCGCCAGGCCGAAATTTTGGACGAAGGCGGAACCGTCGTGCAGGAAACCCGCCGCTGGGACGAAGCGCAGGGCAAAACCTTCACGATGCGCGGCAAGGAAGAAGCGCATGATTACCGTTATTTCCCGGACCCTGATCTGGTGAAGGTATACATCGACGAGGAATGGAAAAAGCGCATCCGCGCGTCGATTCCGGAGCTGCCGGACGCCCGCAAAGCGCGTTACACCTCCGAATACGGTCTGCCTAGCTACGATGCCGAGGTCATCACCTCCTCGAAGCCGATCGCGGATCTGTTCGAAGACAGCTTGAAATATACGAAAGATGCCAAATCGGTTTCCAACTGGATTATGGGCGAATTGCTCGGCTATCTCAACAGCAACAACCTGGAATTCTCCGAGGTGAAAATCACGGGCCAAGGGTTGGGCGAGATGATCGGCTTAATCGAAAAAGGGACGATCAGCACGAAAATCGCCAAAACTGTCTTCAAGGAAATGCTCGAAAGCGGCAAGCTTCCGCAGCAAATCGTCGAGGAAAAAGGGCTCGTGCAGATCAGCGACGAAGGCGCGATCAAGTCCATCGTCGAGCAGGTCGTGGCCGCGAACCCGCAATCCGTCGAGGATTACAAGGCGGGCAAGCAAAAAGCGATCGGCTTCCTCGTCGGCCAAGTCATGAAGGAGAGCCGCGGCAAAGCCAATCCGGCGATCGTCAACAAGTTGCTGGAAGAAGTGCTTAATCAGTAAGAGGAACGGGTCTTGGGGCTTGTCCGCCGGACAGGCCCTTTTTTATTAGGCGGATGTTTTTGCCTGATAAGTTGGTCTTTTTTTGACTTGCGGCGTATAGCCTGAAAAAAGGGGGATTCCCGTGATAACGAAGCTTTCCTTGCAGGATGCCGACATGCTGGACCAAATTTGGAGGCTGCAGCATATTGCCTACCGGCTGGAGGCCGAAAAAATCGGCTTCTACGACATTCCTCCGCTGCTCGACACGCATGAAACGCTGCGTACCTGCGGCGAAACGTTTTACGGTTGCTTGGACGAGGACGGGGAGCTGCTCGGGGCGGTGGCGACGAAACAGGAAACCCCGGGGTCGCTGACCTTGATGCGGATGATGGTTCATCCCGCTCATTTCCGCAAAGGCATCGCGGGCAGACTGATCCGGCATGTTTTCGACCTTCATCCGGACGTTCCGCTGTTTATCGTCTCCACCGGCGCCAAAAATGAACCCGCGGTGGCGTTATACCTCAAATACGGCTTTATTCCTTTCGAGACGTTCGAGGTAGCCCCGGGCGTGGAACTGACGACCTTTCACAAGCGGGCAGACGTATCGGTTTAATTCAAGGCCTTATGGCCGCGGATTTGCATTATTAGAGTAGATAGGGAGAGATAGACTCTTGGCGGATCCATGGTATATAGATAACGTGCATATATTGCTGCGGTTGCTTCTGTCTATGCTGTTAGGCGGGCTTGTCGGCTTGGAGAGGGAACGCTCCAACCATGCGGCAGGCCTCCGGACCCACATCCTCGTATGTATGGGTTCGACGCTGATCATAATGCTGTCCATTTATGGTTTTTCCGAATTCGTGCATGAGGTCAACATCCGGATCGACCCCGCGAGATTGGCTTCGGCCGTCATTACGGGGATCGGGTTTTTGGGCGCCGGGACCATTTTGTTTACCGGCAAATCGATTACGGGCCTAACCACAGCCGCGTCGGTATGGGTGATCGCCGCCGTCGGGCTCGCCGTGGGCGCAGGTTTTTATTTTGCCTCCATTGCGGCTACGCTACTCATTTTGCTGACGTTGGTGGTTTTCAACAAATTGGAGCAGCGTTACATCCGCAGCAGCAAACTTCATTTGATCTCGGTGTGCGCGATTTCGGCGCCGGGGCTGCTCGAAGCGATATCCGGCCTGCTGGAGGAAGAGGAAATCACCGTCAAAAAAGCGGTCGTCAACGAGCGGAGCACCGTGCCGTACGGCGAGCTTCAGCCGCCTTCGACCACGGTGGAAATCGCTTTGAACGTGCTCAGCAAAAGGGTATTCGATCCTTTGGAGCTCGCTTCCCGCATTCGCAGGCTTGAAGGGGTATCCATGGTTTCCATCGATTGAACTGCACCGAAAAACTCCCTTAACCAGGGAGTTTTTTTGGTTTTTCAGGGACTTCATCCAATTATTTACCTGTTATTGTCCCGGTTATATAGGGTAGTATCATCTATATAGTATAGAGGGTGGGCTTTTTTTGGCCTGAAACGGCGTGTATGCGATGAATTTTACGGTGAAAGGAGCGGGAGGATGCACAGCGTCGAACATTCCGGCGGATCGAAGGAAGAAACGGCAAAAAGAAACCGCATGCGCGGCGAAAAGAAGGCTGCAGTCCGGACCCGCCGCCTGTTTTCCCGAAAACGCAAGTTTACGGCAGGATTCCTCGCGGCCGTTTGTCCGGGGCTCGGCCATATTTACCTTGGATTGTACCGCAAAGGCATCGCCTTTATTTTTACGCTCCTGTTGGACGCTTCGGCGTTGTTATATTTTTCGTCCATCGGCATGCAGATCAACGTCCCGCTGCTCATTTTGCTGGCGCTCGTGATCCCGGTGACTTATTTTTACAATGTGTACGACGTCCTGCAATCGGCCGATTACGTCATCTATTACAGGGTGGGGACGCATGGGCAGGAAGAACGCCAGGTTTCGCCTTACCGGAATCCGTTCGCCGTGGAGCGAAGCTCGCTTTTCGGCATCATGCTCGTCGCGGGCGGCGCGCTGATGTTTCTTTTTTATCAAAAACCGCGGTGGCTCCGGTATTACATGGAGGATTACGGCAAAATCACGGTGGCGGCGGTGCTGATCATCGCTGGCTTGTGGGCAGGAGGCCGGGAAATTTGGCTTTTGCGGAAACAACGCGGCTCAAAAAGCCGGGAGAGGGAAAAGGGCGATGTTTAGGCGCCAGCGAACGGGGGAAGAAAACATGAACCGGATACGGCGAATGCGCGTGGGAAGATTCACGGCCGTCCTGCTGCTGATCGCAACCGGCGTGCTGCTTCTTGGCGATGCGCTCCAAGGCACCGAGCGTTTGCTGCTGCTTTTGAAATGGTGGCCGCTCACGCTGGTGCTGTGGGGGCTGGAATATATCGCATTGCTGCTGATTTCGCGCCGTTCCCAAGGAACGGGCCGGCGGTTTCAGCTGGACCTGCGCGGGGTGCTGATCGCCGTCGTGCTGTCAGCCTCGGTGTTTATCGTGACGGAACAAAAACACTATTTGCACCTCTGGAACAAGGTGAGCCTGAATCTGGCCGCGGCCGGCGTGGATTACAGCGAACAGGAGGGGAGCAGCGTCGGAAAAGACCTGCTTGCCGTTCCCGTGACGTTAACGACGCAAAACATCAAGGTGGAAAACATCAACGGCGATATCGTCGTGCAGCGCGGACCGGTGACGGACATCGGGGTGCAGGCGGAGATTTGGGTCGACCAGATTACGGGACCGGAGGCCGAAGCCATCGCTAGGGAATCGGCGCTTGAGGTCGGCGGCGGCAACACCATTACCATCCAGACCAAAGGGAAAGGCTACGGCCAGTCCGGGAAAAGACAGCCGCGGATGAATCTGACGATTACGCTGCCGCAGGACCGGCGTTTTGATCTGTCGCTCCGGACGATGAACGGCAGCATCCTTGTGCAGCACGTGGATGCGATCAAGCAAATATCGATGGAGACGGCAAACGGAGATCTCCGGTTGAACCGCGTCACCGGGAACGTCAAGGGAAGCACGCTGAACGGAAAAGGCATCGCGTATCACGTCATGGGTTCCGTCGACTTGAGCACGAATCAGGGCAGCATGCAGGCGGTGGACGTTTCCGATGCCGTAACGCTTTCGACCCAGGTAGGCAATTTGTCCGTCCGAAAATCGCTGGGCCCGATCGACGTTCAGACGAAAAACGGGAACATCGACGTGGACGAAGTCCGCTCCGATCTGAAGGCGGAGTCGCTTAACGGTGGCATTAAGGCCCGTTCCAGCGTCGTCGAAGGCGACTGGGACATTTACAGCGCGGTAGGGGAACTTACCGTCACCCTGCCCGAATCGGGAAGCTACGAAATCGACGGGAGCATCAGTTATGGCGATATCTACAATCAGTTTCCGGCGTTTACGGTGGATAAAAAGAACATTACGGGCACAATAGGTCTGGGGGAACATCGGGTTCGCATCGAAGGCAACAGCGATTTGAACGTGAATAAATATTGAGCCGGAGCATACATTTATTCCAAGTTCTTTCAGGGCGGGCCCTTTCGTTGACAAAGTTGAAACGATGAACGTACAATAATGTTATAGGGCATATTTTAGAATGTTGGGTGAACAACCTTTTTCATTGCATTCGAGAATATCAGAATTTTGTTTAATCTTAAGGCGGTGGGTAAGAATGTCAACGCGAGTCGAGCATGCATTGGAACAATTGAAAACGAATGGTGTTCGGATTACGCCCCAGCGTCATGCGATATTGGCTTACCTCATGGAGTCCATGAGCCATCCAACGGCGGATGAAATTTATCGTGCCCTGGAGCCTAAATTTCCGAGCATGAGCGTAGCTACTGTTTATAATAATTTGAAGATGCTGATCGAAGCCGGTATGGTTCATGAGCTGACTTATGGAGATAATTCAAGCCGTTTTGATGCGAACGTTTCGGATCACTTTCACGTGATTTGCCAGAAATGCGGGAAAATCGAAGACTTCAGCTACCCGTCCCTCGAGGACGTGGAGCAGACTGCTGAGAAAAGCACAGGCTTCCAGATTCAAGGGTTGCGCATGGAGCTGTACGGTATTTGCAGCAGCTGCAAAAATAAGTAAAGCATCCGTTTCAAGCTTTCTGCTTTCGACAAAACGTGCGGATTCCTGCCATGGGTCCCCACGTTTTTTTAGCTTTCAAGCCTTTTTGGCATAACGATACTTATACGATGATGGAGGATCAGCCTTTGAGTAGAAGTAGACGCAAACGCCGTCCCACGGCTAAGAGGCGGCTTGCTGTTTTTCTCGGACTGTGCCTGATTGCGGCAGGAGCCTATTTGACGGTGACGGAGGTTCTCCCGAATCCGCTGCATGAAAAGCCGGACTGGAGAGGGATGGACAAGCCCATATTCGTTGAAGGCAAGCTGCTCGATCAGCCTGCCGAAGGTGCCGGGGAGCAGCTGAAGCTGCCGCTTTCGGTGCTGCAGGAGAGCATAGACCCTAACATTCGTTACGAAAAAGGAACGCAGTCGCTGATTTTGACGACCCCGGCCAAGGTGATGCATTTGCAGGCAGGGGAGAAGGAAGCGCGGCTGAATAACAAGCAGGTCCAGCTCCGGTTCGCGCCGGAGGAAGAGAATGGCCTGTTGTATGCGCCGATCCATCCGCTGAAAGAGCTGTACGGGATTACCGTTCACGAGGATCCGAATACGGGCGCCGTGCTGCTGATGCGAGCCGGGGATACGGTGCAAATGGGCAAAGTCGCCGGCGATGCCGGTTCCAAAACGGCGCTTCGGAAGGGGGCGTCCAAACATGAGCCGATCTTGGCGGACATGGCGGGGGGAACGTCTCTGCGGGTTTGGGGGAGCGAGGAATCGTGGTATTTCGTGCAGATGGATAACGGGTATGCCGGTTACGTGCCGAAATCCAAGGTGACGCTCGGCGAAAAGAAAACGGTGGAAGCCGTTCAGGAGCAGCCTACCCAAGCCGAACGCAACTGGGCGGGCAAAAAGGTCAATCTGGCCTGGGAGGCCGTTTATCAGAAAAAGCCGGACCCGGCCGTCATCGATCAGATGACCGGCGTCAACGTCGTCAGCCCGACGTGGTTCAGCATCATCGATGGGGAAGGGAACGTCCGCAGCAACGCGGACATTGCCTACGTACAAAAAGCCCATGCCCGCGGGATGGAAGTGTGGGGGCTTCTGAGCAACAGCTTCGATCCCGAGATCACTGCGAGCGCGATGGCAACCTATGAAACAAGGTTGAACGCTATCAGTCAAATCCTCGAGTTTGCCAAGACGTATCATTTGGACGGGATCAATTTGGACTTCGAAAACGTCAAAACCGAAGACGGGGAAAACGTATCCCAGTTCGTCCGCGAGCTGAAGCCTTTGGCTCGTGCGGAGGGATTGATTTTATCGGTGGACGTTACCCCGAAATCGGGAAGCGAAATGTGGTCCCGCTTTTTGGACAGGCGTTCCCTGGGGGAAGCCGCGGATTTTATCATTTTGATGGCCTATGACGAACATTGGGCTTCAAGCCCGAAAGCGGGTTCGGTGTCGTCCTTGCCGTGGACCGAATCGGCCGTGCGCAAAATCCTTGAGGAGGATGAGGTGCCGCCCGAAAAATTGGTTTTGGCCGTGCCGCTGTATACCCGGATCTGGTCGGAAGAAGCCAAAGACGGCAAAACCAAAGTCTCGTCGAAGGCGGTAGGCATGAAAACCGTAAAGGAAATCCTTGCGGAAAAGAAGCTGAAACCCAAATACCTTGAGGACGTGCAGCAGAACTATGTTGAATATACGGAAGACGGCGTTTTGAAAAAGATATGGATTGAAGATAAAACGTCGCTCGGCGCAAGAGTGAAGCTGGCCAAGGAACTGAAGCTTGCCGGAGTCGCCGCGTGGACCCGAAGCTTCGGCACCGAAGAAGCATGGAATACATTGAAGGATATTTCATCCTAATGCGAATCGCACTCATATTTGTTGTAGATATCGACTGATGGTTTAACGCAGGCATCTTATGAATGATTACTTTTTTAAAATACGAAATGGCGTAGTCCGGACGTAAAAAACCGGTCATCCTTGGAGGATGGCCGGTTTTTTGTTTGCCGCTCATAAATTTTGCCCAAAGACGGCGTCTAGTGGTGATGAACGGCCGAAGAGGGGCCGGCTTGCGTTTCCTGGCGTTTTTGCATTTCTTCCAGCTCGTCGTCCGTAATGTCTGCCAGATTGATGTCGGTCGTCATGATGGTTCGGCAGAACATGCAGCGGTCCGTTTTTCCGAGCATTTTCGTCGGTTTGTGACATTCCGGGCATTCGATCGTCTTTACGCTCGTGGAGAGCATGCCGGCCCAAAAATAAATCCCCAGGCTGCCCATCATGGCGATCAGGCCGATGACGAGACCAATCGCCGCCACGATTTTTCCGGCTTGCCCCCAGAAGACGATCCCTGCCGTGCCCAGCACCATCAGCATCATGCCGATGATCGTCAGCAGCAGTCCCCAGGTACGGAAAGCAACGATTTTTGCTGTTTTGAAGATCATGGATCATTGGCTCCTATCATCATTTTAGTTGTATGCAAAAAAGAAGGAACTGACGTGGATCATGTAGAAGTATATTATAACTGAATTGGCTGGTTTTCGCCAAGGAATGCATGGAGGGAGACATGGATTTGTCCAATTTGTCTTTTTTTTATGGAGAGTCTTTTGATGCCGATGCCATCGGTACTATCATATATCGTCAGGAAGCGCAAAAATTCGACGGGTCTTTGCTTCATGACTTCGACTATATCGTCCTCGTCGTCCATGAAGGACAGGAGGCGGAATTGGCCGTCGAGCATACGCTTGTAGGGGAACTGCCGTGCCAGACGCTGCATGTTTCCTCCGAGTCCCTTCAGCGCTGGCTTATTGCGGGCGAAAAAGGGGACTTGATCCGCTGCTTTATGGAAGGGGAGCTGGTGAGGGACGTGGACGGGAAACTGGCCCGGCTCCGCAGGGAATATACGGAGTTTGAACAGCCGCTGCGGGATCGCAAAATGCTGTATGAATTCTCCCGCTTCCTAAGCATATACGTTGAAGCCAAGCGGTATTTGCAAGCCGGATACGAGGTCGACGCCTATCAATCCGTGCTGGATTCGTTAAGGCATTGGGCAAGGATCGAACTGATCGAACGCGGAGTGCTGCCTGATCGGGCCGTTTGGGAGCAAGTGAAGGAACTGAATACGGCGATCCACAAGCTGTACGAGGAATTGACCCAGAGCAAGGAAACGATCCGGCAACGCGTGGAGCTGGTGCTGCTTGCCTGCGAGTTTTCCGTCATGTCGAAAATGGCGGAGTGCACCGTGCTTCTGCTGCAGATTTTGAAAAGCCGGTCCAAGCCCTGGAGCATCGAGGAACTGATTCATCACCCGGATTTGGACATCGTCAAAAACGAACTGCCGCTTGTCATGCGCAAGCTGGTCAACCGTTCGCTGGCGAAGGAATCGGTCGTATGGTCCGACGCCTCGGGATACAGCAGCCCGGCAATCCGCTATTCCGCGGAATAGCGTCATCTCTATTGCGCAAGGTTCGAGGGGGTAAATGCTCCCTCTTTATTTATGCATGGAGCGTTCGTTTTGGGGGGACTTATAAAGGGAAACTTATAAAGGGAACTTAGCTGCTTAGCTTTTTTTATATTTAGAGGTTGACTCCTCAATGTTTTATGTGTTAAATTATAACTCGCCCCATGAAACCTCGGGTTTACAACAAACGAGGATTCGACAAGCTCAAAAACGAGCTGAAAAAAAGATCGAAAAAAAGTGCTTGACGAAATGATGGGCAACATGATATATTATAAAAGTCGCCGCTGAGATGCGGTGGTTAACGAAAACGAAATGTTTGATCTTTGAAAACTGAACAACGAGTGAGATACAGGCTTTGCTTGCAAAGCCGATCGCGAAGCAAATCGGTCCAAGCCTATGGCTGGATGGTTTGCGGAGCAAACAATGAGAATTAAATTCTCGTCAGATTCAAAATGAGTCACAAACTTTCTTGGAGAGTTTGATCCTGGCTCAGGACGAACGCTGGCGGCGTGCCTAATACATGCAAGTCGAGCGGACTTGATGAGGAGCTTGCTCCTCTG
>NZ_BAAIYF010000019.1:0-71251 GCF_057546105.1 Paenibacillus sp. YAE3
TATAGCAAAGGAATTCTTCCCTCGGGGTGTGGAACTTTGTTATCTCGTCAATAACAATTTCCATTTTGAGGTGCTGAATTCCTTTTAATTATGCTCAAAACACCCTGACTTTTTCAGGGGAAACTAAATAGGAATTGGCCTTGAAAACGGGTACCGGCAATGGTTTGATGCCAATAACCGAAACGTCGTTTTGGATCCGCTTGATCCAGGCTGCCGCTTCCTTGCGTTCTTCGGGCGTAAATCCCCTTCCTGAAGGCTGCATGGCAAGCAGCACCTCCGAGACGCCATCCTGCCGAAAATACGTGCGGATCGCTTCATCGGCTTTTCTTGATTCCGTTTCGGGAGGGAGGGAACGTGCATCCGGAACCGCCGTGGTCATCCGCAATGCGGGAAAAAGCAATAGCATCATGAGGCAGCATCCGGCCAGCAATACCCTCCCCGGTCTACGCATCACCCTTTCCGCCCAAAGAGCCCAAAACCTGCGGCTTCGGTCGTCCGGGAATGCTTGTCCGGCCCGCTTCCGTACCAGCCACGGTGTAATGAATCGCAGCAGCGCCGGCACCAGGCTTAAATTTACGGCCGCCGACAGGATCACGACGATGATGGCGCTAAGGGATGCGCTCCGGAACATCGGCATGGGGATGAAAGCGACGGCAACCAATCCGCCTAAGACGCATGCGCTCGAAACATAAACCGCTCTTCCCGAAGTGCGAAGCGTTACCTGCAACGCTTTTTCCGGATGGCCCCTCCCCAGCTCTTCCCGGAAACGGTTCGTCATAATAAAGGCGAAGTCCAGGCATAGCGCCAGCCCGGTCATCGGAATGACGTTCAGGATGAAATTGGACAGCTCGAGATCGAAAGCGGTGCCCAGCATCGCTATGAAGCCCATCGCCGTTGAAACGGAAAGCAATCCCATCAGAACGGGAAGCAGCGCATACCAGAAACCGCCGAACGAAAGCAATAAAATGAGGAAAGCAAGCGGAATCCCGAAACGTTCCGCCCGTTTGAAATCATGCATGCTCGCTTGATTGACATCCTCCTGGACCACCGTTTTCCCCGTCAATTGGATCGTGATGCCTTCGAGATGCGGCAGTCGGTCCCGAATCCGGTTCAATAGATTTTTGCGCTCTCCCGGGGGCTCATCCGTTCCAATGAGGGCATATGCTGCATCCTTTGCCATCTGCTCGCGATGTTTCAGCGGAGACTGCACGAATGCAACTCCGTCCAGTACGGCCAGTCTCTTCAAGGTATCATCGATAATCTCTGAAAATCGGGCATGCGAAACGGTTGGCTGCCTTTGGAACACGACGATCACCGGATCTTCCGGCATGCCGCCGTTTTCCTCAAGGAGCCGCTGTACTTCGTACGAGCTGCCTTTGGTGTATAAGCCGGGGCCTTGGACGATGGAAGGGAGCCGTGCCGAAAACGATCCGAATATAACAAAAATCGCCATCCAGCATGCCGCGATTGCACCCGAATGGCGATATACGAACCGAGACAACCACTCACCCATGCCCGTCATCCCCGTTTTCCGGCGGGGTTTGCGGACCCATCCGGGTGGACTTGACCACCGCATCGCCCAGCTGAGGGAACATGCGTGCGCAGGCCGTGAAAATTCGCGGAACAACCGGCATGTTGGCCAACGCCTGCAGTCGGCGTCCTAAGCTCAAAATCGATGCATATTCCTTTTGCATGTCAAGTCGATATGCGCGGTACCACTCTTCCATGCTCATGGCGTTCCGGAGGTACTTATCGCCGTAATGGGCGCATCTCCCTGCCGATCGCAGCGCGGCGGACATGCCATCGCCAAACAACGGCGGGATCATCGCGCCGGCATCGCCAATCTGGGGGACGATTCCCCAAACGTCCGGCTCCAAGGACAAATAGACAGGGGCAATCGATACCTCCGAATCCGGGATCACCGTCCCACCGGCCAGCCGCTCCGCGAGCTGCTTGTTATCGGCTGCAGCCGATAGCAGGAGCTCCCGCACGGAGTTGCCTTTACGCCGGATCCGGTCCAGCGGCAGGAGAGCCGCGACGTTCGTTTTCCCCCCTTCGACGGGCGAAATGCCGATATAGCCATGCCTGATAAAATAAAGCTCCACCGCCTGATCGGTGGCTACTCCGCCGAAATGGGCC
This sequence comes from Paenibacillus sp. YAE3, assembly GCF_057546105.1. Classification (NCBI taxonomy): domain Bacteria; kingdom Bacillati; phylum Bacillota; class Bacilli; order Caryophanales; family Paenibacillaceae; genus Paenibacillus; species Paenibacillus sp. YAE3. Next base: position 2,140 of record NZ_BAAIYF010000019.1, read on the forward strand.
TTGATTCCGATATAGGCTGTTCTTCCGCGCCTTTTTGCCGGTCGTGCCGCCAGTTCCGTTCGTGGATGTACTCCCCAAGCGGCAAAAACGGTACGGGCATACAGGATGTTGGTCCCTCCCGCCGAGCGGATGCCGATGCGAAATGCCCCCGAATCGGCGGCGATGCTGGATACCGACGTTCCGGTATACACTTGTGTGCCGGCTTTTTCCGCAGCCTCGAGCAGAACCGCATCCATTTCATACCGGCTTAAGCCCCATGCAGGTTGCTCCAGCTTGGCTTCGACGACGCCCCCATGCCTGAAAACGATCCGCGCCTTCGTGATTCGGCCAGGCTGCAGCGCCTTCAGCGCCTCATAAACGCCAAGTTCCTTGAATACTTCGAGCGTTTCCGGCGAAAGGAATTCTCCGCAGGCTTTATGCCTGGGAAAACGGAGCCGGTCGAACAACATGGTGTTCCATCCGAGGCTGCCGAGACGGATTGCCAGACTGCTTCCGGCCAGTCCTCCCCCTATTACCACCGCGTCCGGCATTTCGGCGTCCCCCCCTCAACATTTGTTCCCTGCGTGTCCTTTTTTGAAAATCACGACCGTATACCGAAACAACGGTTTCCACCGGTATTTCAAATCATAGCTTCCATGCTGCTTGATCGCCTCGCTTAACCTGTTCCAATCCTTGGCTTGAAATCCTTTCGCGACGGAAAGCGGCCCGTCATGGCGGATATAACGGTTTTTGGAGAAGATGCGGGCTGCCAGCCAAACCGCGGACCAGGCCAGCCAATGGCGGTGAATGTCGCTGATGACGATGCCGAGCCTTGCGGATTTCAGCATATGTCCCGTCACTTCCGCCAGCCGCTCGTCCGGAAAGTGGTGCAGAAATTGCGAACATATAAGCATATCGGCCGCCGACTCGTCAACGTCGAACACGTTTCGTCTGATCGCACGGACGCGAGGTTCGTCCGTAAATATCCGACTGGCTTCGCGGCAAGCTTCATCGGTCATGTCTACCAACGTCATGCGGATCCGGATGCCGTTGCGATCGGCCCAGCGGAGAATTCGGCGGTTCAATTCCCCCGAACCTGCTCCGATATCCATCACATGAAGGTCGTTCGGGCAGCCTGAACGCCTCCATAATTCCTTCACGCCGCTTAATACCGGTCCAGAGGCTGCGAATATCCGATTAAGCAGTCGTAGATGGCGGAGCGCTTCCTCCAGTTCCTTGCCGCCTGCATCAAAATCGTCCATGTATTCTTCTTGGGACGAACGGCCGTCGAGCGCTTTAAACATATGCGCCTTCACTCCCCGCCGATTGTACCGCTTCCGCTTTTGATAAATAAGTAAACGCCATCAGCTCCGCCGTTAATCCCGGACCAAAAGCAAGCGAAATGCCATCGGCCCGATCGATCTCCTGTCTGGCCAGCTCGGATTTCATTTCTTTCAGGACAAACAAAATCGTGGCCGACGACAGGTTCCCGAAATTTTTCAAGACGTTGCGGCTGTATGAAACCTGAGATTCCTCCAAGGCAAACATCTCCCGCACGGCGTCTATGATGCCCCGCCCTCCGGGATGGATGGCCCACAGCGACGGCAAACTCCGCTTGCCAAGCAGCATTTCTGCCTCTTCGCGGAGGAAAGATTTCAGCCGTTTGGGGATGTCTGGGGACAGATACAGATCGAATCCCCGGTCTCCAACCCTCCAGATCATCTCCTCCCGCGAATCCGGAACCAGCACGGCATGCCCTTGTCCAAGCCGGAATATGTGCTCCTGACCGTCGGCGGCGGTTTCGACGATGCACGCCGATGCGCCGTCTCCGAAAAAGGACGCCCCGAACAGCGTTTCGCGGGAGGTCGGCGGCTGGAAATGGATGGTGCAAAGCTCGACGCAGACGATCAGCACCTTGTAATCCGCATCGCTTTCGGCGATCGTTCTGGCGAGCTGGACGGCTTTTAGCCCGGCATGGCAGCCTTGAAACACGAATGGGATGCGGTTCACCCGCCAAGGCAATCCCAATTCCTGGACGAGCATGGAATCCAATCCGGGCAGAAACTGTCCCGTACAGCTCACTGTAATCAGATGCGTGACGTTTGCCGGGCCGATCCCGGCATCCGCCATCGCTTCCCGGGCCGCGTGGACGGCAAGCGGGACCGATTCCCGTTCATATGTATTCATCCGGTGCGCCGTCGACGGAACCGGCATGCCGGGCCGGTCAGGCAAATAACGGCATTTTCCCGCCGGCTCCAAAAACTCCGGTTCGCACGTATAACGCGTTTCGACGCCGCATTGCCTGAAAATTCTTCGGGCCCATCGCGTGATGTCCAAATCATCTCGGCAGGACTCCGCGATTCTCTCAAAAACTTCATCCTGCTGCAGCTTGTACGGCGGGATGCTTGTCCCGATCCCGGTGACCGCCGTTCTGCCCGCGTATACGGATGCCATCATCTGCGACTCCGCCCCTCTCTTCGAAAACCGTATTCAGACGCCGTTCACCGGCGTTGACATGATCGTACCGTTACTTCCTAAAATAAGTTATGGTGAGACAAGTTTATTCGAAAAAAAGATAGAATATGCTACATCAAGCAACTATGCAAAAAAGGACGTATCCGGTTTTCCCGGAATACGCCCCATCATGTTCATCAATTCGAAACTTATTCAATGGAAATGCGTTTCGTGCCGTCCGTATCCTGCGCTTTTTTCGGAATTTCGATGCGGAGCACGCCGTTTTCCAGTTTGGCCCGCACCCCGTTGCCGTCTGCGCGGTCAAGATAGAACCGGCGGACGAATTCGCCGTAATGACGCTCGCGGCGGATCACTTTTTGATCCTCGTCTTTCGTTTCGAACATGTCGTTTCGTTTAGCGGAAATGATCAATTCATCCTTCTTCAGTTCGATTCGGATATCGTCTTTCTCGAAGCCCGGAAGTTCCGCGTCGACGTAATACGCCTTTTCGGTTTCGCGAAGATCCGCGCGGAATGGTTTCGTGCCGAATTCAGTTACTCCGAAGGAATCGAATATATCGTTAAAAGATTTCATCATGCTGTTAAAGAAGACATCGCTTCTACGTTGGAAAGGAATCAAATCAAACATACCGTGTTCCTCCTTTGGTTTATGAATTTGCAAAATCGGCCTTCATTGCCGGCCAACCTGCGCAATATTTTGGTTCATTCGGCGATGAACCTTACAGTTATATTGTACGTTTCTTGCAGCTTTCGGGCAAAGTCGATCTTGTATGAAATCCGGCGATTTTAAGCGGTAGAAGGCGAATTTGAGAATTTGACTTTATTTGACTTTAATTGTCTTTGACTTTCTTTGACTTTTATGAACGCACGAAAAAACGCCTGCCTTCGGATGAAGCGCAGACGTTTTGGGGTTGTTGCCAATTTTGAATTCAGGCTCTATAGGCCGGATTAAAGAACGGAATCGTCCACCTGATTGAGCCAGTTTTCAATGTCTCCGATGACCGACGCCACGCAGCCGTCTTCAAACGGCGACTTCAAGCCTGCATATTCGACCAAGCCCGTAAACGATTGGCTTCCGCCCGCTTTGCAGAGCTTCAAGTAATCGGCCCAGGCAGCCTTGTAGTCTTCGTTCATGCGTTTCCAGAACTGGAATGCGCACAGCTGCGCCAGCGTGTAGTCGATGTAATAAAACGGCGATTGGAAAATATGGCCCTGCTTATGCCAGAATCCGCCGCGTTCCAGATAATCGTTGCCTCCGAAATTGCGGTGAGGCAGGTATTTCTTCTCGATTTCGCGCCAAGCCTGCTTGCGCTCCGCCGGCGTCGCATCCGGATTCTCATACACAAAGTGCTGGAATTCGTCGACGGACACGCCGTAAGGAACAAACAGAAGCGCGCTGCTCAAATGATCGAATTTGTATTTCTCCGTGTCTTCCTCGAAGAACAGATTCATCCAAGGCCAAGTGAAAAACTCCATGCTCATGGAGTGGATTTCTGCTGCTTCGTACGTCGGCCAGTGGTATTCCGGCACCTCGAAATGGCGGCTGGAATATACCTGGAACGCATGGCCCGCTTCGTGCGTGAGGACGTCGATGTCTCCGGACGTGCCGTTGAAGTTCGAGAAAATAAACGGCGCGCCGTATTTACTGATGTACGTGCAATAACCTCCGCCCTGCTTGCCTTTCTTGCTGACGAGATCCATTAGGCCGTTTTCCACCATAAAGTCGAAAAATTCCTTCGTTTCAGGCGACAGCTCGGAATACATTTTCACGCCGCGTTCCAAAATCCAGTCCGGATCTCCTTTAGGCGCGGCATTTCCGGTTTTGAAACTGAAACCGTCGTCGTAGATGTACAATTGATCCACGCCGATCCGCTGACGCTGGCGTTCTTTGAGCCGGGTCGCCACCGGAACGATATGCTCGAGAACCTGCTTACGGAAATTGGCGACCATTTCGGCGTTGTAATCCGTGCGGTTCATCCGAACGTAAGCCAGCTCGACGAAGTTTTTGTAGCCCAGCTTATGCGCGATACGCGTGCGCACCTTGACGAGCTCGTCATAGATGCGGTCGAAATCCGCCTCATGTTCGGCCATGAACCGGTAGCGGGCTTCCGATGCCCGGCGGCGCACATCGCGGTCCGTCGACAGTTCGAACGGAGTGAGTTGGGTCAGCGTACGCTCTTCGCCTTCAAACGGAATTTTCGCGGAGGCGATCAGCTGCGCATATTCAGTGGCCAGCTTGTTTTCCAGTTGGAGATCTTCGATGATCTCGGGGCTGAACGTTTTGAGGGCCAGCTCGGCGAGCTGGAACAGTTGGGTGCCCCATTTGGCCTCAAGCTCCGCCCTGAACTTGGAATTTACCAGCGCACGGTAAAAATCGGTTATGTATTCCTGATAGATTGGCACGACTTCGTCAATATAGTCCTGTTCGGCTTTGTAAAACGGATCGTTCGTATCGACCGAATGGCGGACCGTTACGATCTGTGCCATCGAATCCACTTCCCCGCGGAGATGGTTGATCTCGGACAAAACCTGCTCCTGATCTTCCAGCCGCTCGGCGGATTCGAACCGTTGCACGAGCTGTCCGAACTGTTCCTTGATCGACTCGATATCCGGACGCTCATATTTGTATTCGCTGAATTTCATTCGTTGACACTTCCTCTCATCCTTAGGATCATGTCTATTATACATGGAGATGAGAAGAAGATTCTACCACCGTTCAAAAAAATTTAATGTTGACTTTCTACAGCCGTCAGCCCGCTGACCATAAAAGCACGATGACCGCGAGTTGAACGCTGAAAAATAATCCGAGAAGCAGGAGAACGATGATGGCCAGCAATTTCCCCACAGTAAAAGCCAGTTTTCTCCAATTGATATGTTTCACCCTTCAAGCCTCCCGAATCATACAATTTATTATCATTAAAAGCCTATTGTTCCTTGACGTCAAATGATTTCAGATGGTTGCTTGTTGGATTTTATTCGTGGTAAATTAGGTGGCAGATCATTTATTTAGGCAGCACCTAAAAAATCGTTTTGTGAAAGGGGATGACATGGATGCTTGTGTGGATGCTTCGGCAGGTTATGGCCCAAAAGGGCATTTGGTCGGGCGCCGAATTGGCAAGATTGCTGAAGGAAAAAGCCGGATATGAGCTCTCCCCTCCTTCCATCAGCGCATTGCTGCGCGGACAGCCCAAACAAATGAAAGCCGAAACGTTGGATGCGCTCTGCACGGCTTTGGAGTGTACGACCGGGGATTTATGGGTTCATACGCCTACGAACATGCAAGGCGCTTAATTCATCATCGGGAGGTTCATCAAAGTGGCAGAAAGAGAAATACTTCCTTTTGGAGATCCGGTGCTCCGGAAAAAAGCCAAGCCGGTCGAACAGCTGACCCCGAAAATGCTGCGGATCCTGGATGATTTGGTGGATACGCTGTACGCAGAAGACGGACGCGCCGGCCTGGCCGCTCCGCAAATCGGCGTTTTGCGCCGAATGGTCGTCATGGATTGCGGGGAAGGGCTGGTCGAATTGATCAATCCGGTGATCCTCGAATCAAGCGGAGAGCAAACCGGTCCGGAGGCCTGCCTCTCTTACCCCGGGTATGCCGGGATCGTAAAACGGGCCGATTACGTCAAAGTCAAAACGCTGACCCGGACGGGCGAATCGGTTGTGATCGAGGGTCATGGTTATCTCGCCCGCTGCATACAGCATGAAATCGATCATCTGGACGGCGTGTTATTTATCGATCGCATCGTGGACGGACAGTTTTACGACGAGTTGACAAAACAAAAAGCCGACCTGCTGCGCGTCCTCAAGCTTACGCAAAAATAAGCGCTATTGGGACTCCCGGCAACAAAAGAAACCGTTCCTGTTCTCAGAGAAAACAGGAACGGTTTCTTATTCATACTCCGGTTTACCGATGTGCCGTATACACGTTCGCGCGGCTGATCCCGCGAATTTGCTCCAACTCCTCCGGACTTAATACCGGCGCAGCGGCAGCATCCGCATTGTGAATGAGCTGGTCCAGCGAGCTGGCTCCCGGAATGGCCGCGGCTACCGCCGGATGGCTAAGCGAATAGCGGATGGCGGTCTGCGACATGGTGCGATCCGGACGAATGAACGCCTCCAGCTTGCGGCGGATGTCCAGCAGTTCTTCCGGCCCGTAATCCAGATACCCTTTGCCTGCTTTTCCTTCGCCCGTTTCCGCCAGGACGCCGGAGGCTACGGGGCCGCGGGCAATGACGCTGATGCCGTGCTCCGCAAGCAGCGGCAGCACTTCTTCCTCCGGTCTGCGGTCCAAGATGCTGTACTGGCTCATAACCGACACGATGTTCGAACGTTGGACGTATTCGCGGATCACGTTCGGGCGGATCGAGGAAATGCCGTAATAACGAATGACGCCTTCCTGCTTCAATTCTTCGAACGCCTCGATCGTCTCATCGATCGGGTCGTCCAACGTGCCGCCGTGCAGCTGATACAGGTCGATGTAATCGGTTTGCAGACGGCGCAAGCTGTCCTTTACCGCCGTTTTGATATAAGCTTTCGAAGGATCCCAGCTCCAGCCTTCCTTGCCGGGAATGCGCCGGTTGCCCACTTTGGTCGCGAGCACGACGTCGCCCCGGCGGCCTTTTAACGCTTTGCCCACGATTTCCTCGTTCCGGCCCGCATCATACAAATCCGCCGTGTCCAAAAAATTGATTCCCCGTTCCAGCGCCGCGTGGATAAGGCGTTCCGCCGGTTTTTCCTCCGTCCCAAGCGACATGCAGCCCAGTCCGATTTCGCTAACGTACAAATCCGATGATCCCAAGCGATTTTTTTTCATCATTCATACTCCTCTCCGTTATCGCTTTTTCCCATGGTCAGGCAATCAGCATGTGAACGACCGTTAATACGAGACCGATCAAAAAGCCGCAAATGGCCCCGTTGACCCGGATCCACTGCAAATCGCTGCCTACTTTCTCTTCAAGCATCTTCACCAGCGACTGATCGTCGAGCTGATCGAGGTTTTCGCGCACGAGCAGACCGATCCGGTAATAGTTGGCTTCGACCGCCTTCACGATCAGGGATAATGTTCCCTGCTCCCAGCGGGCCATCATGTCTTCCTTGTCCCGGAGCATGTTCGCCGTCCAACGATACAGCTTAACGATGCTGCGTCCTCCGTTTTCCCGTTCCTGCCCCAAAGCCGCAAGCACGCGATCCCGGATTTCTTCGAGCTTTCGCAGCATCCATTCCTCGGTGCCGGGAGCCGCAATTTTATCGTTGATCCATGTTTTAAGGCGCTCGGCGACTTCCGGATTTTCCGCAAAACCGGTCACCTGCTGCCGCACCTCCGTCAGAATGCGCTGGCGGACCGGGCTGCTTTCGTGCGCCAATTCATGCAAAGTGGACTGAATCAGGTTTTTCAGAATGTTGCCAAGCTTCTCTTCGCTCATGAATCCCAGCATCGCCTGCAGCGCAAATCCCTTCATCCCGCTCAGCTGGACTTCCTGCAGCTTGCTTAGCGCCAGCTGTCCCAGCATATATTCGTTTTCGGGGCGGCTGACCCAGCGTCCGGCAAAATTCAACACGAAATTTAATGCCTTTTCATCCAGCTGACTGCGGAAAGCCTGCTTGGATGCCGCTTCAAGCATCGGCGATAAATCCTGCTTACCCACGAAATCGATCAGCAGCTTTTGCGCGGAAGGCGTCATTTTGTCCACCGGCAGCTGCCGGACGGCCTCGGTCAGTGAATCAATGACCTTCAGCCGGATTTCCTTTTTGGCGATCAGCTTCAATAGACCCGACGAAATCCCTTTAAACAGCTTCATCTGCCGCAATCGTCCCGTAATGCTTTCCTTGTTCAGCAGTTCCGTTTCAAGGGCCGAAATCAGCGAATTGACGATTTTATTGCGGTTTTTCAGCAGCAGGGACGTATGGGGAATCGGGATGCCCATCGGATGGCGGAATAAGGCCGTGACCGCAAACCAGTCGGCAAAACCGCCGACCAATCCGGCTTCAAACCCTCCTTGCAATAAGCGAACCGCTATATTTTGAGGCAAAAACAAGGTGATCAGAAACCCCGCCCCCATGACGGCCAGGGAGGTTCCTGCCAAATATCTCGATTTCAAGTTTAATCCCTCCGCTCTATGTATCCATGATCTAATTCTATTGTACCCACAAGCGGCCCGAAGCGCTTCGGCATCTAACCGGCAAACAGAAAAACTCCCGATGAAACGGGAGCTCCGCCAACCTCATAACCTCGGCTTGTACACCGTGAATTTCTCTTCCGCAGGCGTTCTCGGTTGTCCCTCCGGCGCCTCGTGAAAAAATCCGAGATGCAGAAATCCGGCAATTTTTTCGTCCGGTTGTATCCCGAGTGCTTCCTTGACGTTCGGATCGTAAATGTGCGGATTCGTTTTCCAGACGGACCCGAGCCCGCGCTCCCAGGCCAGCAGCTGGAAATTTTGGATCATCGAACAGACGGCCCCGTAATCCTCGTCCCGCTGTTTTTCATTTTCGGCATCCGTCATGACGACGATCAGATAAGCAGCAGGTTCGTTAAAATATTTGACGCGGTATTCGAACATCTCGTCCGGGTAATGCTGAGCCATTTCGATCGCGAAAAACGGCTTCGCATCGGTCGGCACGAAGATGAACCTCCACGGCTCGCGAAGCTTGTGGGTCGGCGCATAGACCGCGTCGTTGAGCAATTCGAGCACCAGTTCCTGCGGTACGGGATCGTCCTTATACCCGGTTTTCACGGACCGTCTTTCCCTGATGATTTGGGCAAGTTGCGATTTTTTGACCTGTTCCATTCGTCTCTTCCTCTTCCATTCGTTTATTGCGTTATTTGAAAGAATAGCTCCGTTTCTCCTGCCAGCCGCGCAGCAGCATGCCGAAGATGAACAACACCACGCCGGCATTGATGGCCAGATCGGCGATGTTCATGATGCCCGAACGGGACCCCCACACGAGAAAATCGGTCACCTTGCCGTACATGAGACGGTCCAGGGCATTGCCAAGCGCTCCCCCGGCGAGAAAACCGGCCGCCAGTTCCAGCACCATGCCGCGGATGGCTCCCTTAATGCGGTAATAGATCAGGGCTCCCACCACCACGATCGCCAGGTACGCAAACCATTTGCCGTACCCTTGGAACGAACTGAAGGCCGCCCCGCTATTTTGATAATATTCAAAATGAAGGTACGGGATAAAGACATTCCGCTGTTCCCCGACAAACATATGGGTGCGCACCCACCATTTTGAGCCTTGATCCACGAGCAAAACAACAAGCGCCAAAATGTAGAAAGCCATAGATTCCCTCCTTGTTTTTGCTTTGTAAGGCCGCCTCTCCTACCGGCTTTTGATTAAAAGCTCCACCGCTTCCTTAACCAGCCCGCCGGTGTCGTTTCCTTTGGCGCGCTCCTCGAGGATGCACTGCTCCAGATTGGTCGCAACGATATATGCCATCGCTTTGTCGGTTGCGCTGCGGACGGCGGACAACTGCGCGACGACATCCTTGCAGTCTTTTCCTTCTTCCATCATGCCGAGCACTCCGCGAATCTGACCTTCGAGCCGCTTTAAGCGCCGGACCACGTTATCATCGTAATTCATGCCGAACCATCCTTTCCTTGACTAATTTGAAAGAGCGCGGGCAGCGACTCCTTATTTCGCCATGGATTCCATCGCTGCATCGACCAACGCGTCGAACATGTCGTCATCTTCTTCAAGAAGCTCGTCCGCCTTGAGGAACTCCTCTTCGATCCCGGACTCTCCCACAAAGTTCAGGCTGTAATCCCAATCCTTGCCGTTTTTGCTGAACAGCGTAATTTCGTATTGCGACTGGTGACCTGCGAGGGTAAACGTCACATGACCGAGGTAATGTTTTTCTTCGTCCTGCGCCATGTCTGCTTTTATGATTTGGTATTCCATAGATCTGTTCTCCTTTTTTGCTTTTCCATGTATCTATAGTATACCATGTCCGGTATTCTTTCCATCCAACGCGAACATATTTTCAATATGTCATCCGATTTAGTACAATAGAAAAACCATCGCTTGAGTCGGTGACGTCTTGAGCCGGTGGAGCGAAAAAGTGGTGTTCAGACTGCATCGCGGGAGAAGACGATCAATATTGGAGGGACAAAATATGGCCAGCTTTCAAGAAAATTTGAACAAATATGCCGATCTGGCCGTCAGAGTCGGCGTCAACGTCCAGCAAGGACAAATTCTCGTAGTGAATGCGCCGGTCGAATCTGCGGAGTTCGTGCGCATGATCACCGAAAAAGCATATCAGGCGGGAGCCAGCGAGGTCCGCGTCAACTGGAACGACGAAAAAATCACGCGGCTCAAATACGAGCATGCCGCTGATGAGGTATTCTCCGAAGCGCCGAAATGGTATGCGGGCGAAATGACCGAACTGGCGGAAAGAGGCGCAGCCGTCCTGCACGTGCTCGCTGAAAATCCGGATTTGCTCAAGGGCATCAAACAGGAGCGGATTGCCGCGAACCAAAAAGCGAGAGGCCAAGCGATGACCAAATACCGCGCTTACCAGCAAGCCGACAAATTCAGCTGGTGCCTGATCGCGGTTCCGTCGCCGGAATGGGCCGACAAAGTGTTCCCGGACGCGCCGAAGGAAGAACGCGTGCAAAAGCTGTGGGATGCCATTTTCCATACGGTTCGCGTCGACCAGGACAACCCCGTGGAAGCATGGACCGAACATCTGAAAACATTGGATGAAAAATCGAAAATCCTGAACGAAAAGAAATATAAAAAACTGCATTACATAGCACCGGGCACCGACCTGACGATCGAGCTCCCGGAAGGCCATATTTGGGCTGCCGGAGAAAGCTTCAACGAAAAGGGACACAGCTTCGTGGCCAACATGCCGACCGAAGAAGTGTTTACCGCTCCGCTGAAAACCGGCGTAAACGGATATGTCAGCAGCACGAAACCGCTCAGCTACGGCGGCAACATCATCGATAAGTTCACCATTACGTTCGAAAACGGAAGAATCGTCAAGGTGGAGGCCGAAGAAGGCCAGCAGGTGCTCGAGCACCTGGTGGAAATGGACGAAGGCTCCCACTATTTGGGCGAGGTTGCCCTCGTGCCGCATCAGTCTCCGATTTCCGAGTCCAACATTTTGTACTTCAACACGCTGTTCGACGAAAATGCTTCCAACCATTTGGCGATCGGCAGCGCGTACGCGTTCTGTCTCGAAGGCGGCAAAGACATGACGCAGGAGCAGCTTAGCGAACGCGGGCTGAACACCAGCGTGACGCATGTCGATTTTATGATCGGCTCGGGTGAAATGGACATTTTCGGCATTACGGCGGACGGAAAAGAAGAACCCGTATTTAAAAACGGAAACTGGGCATTTTAATACTTGTCTCCAAAACGCATCAATGCCAAACGCATACGATGTCAACCTTGGAGCCAGCTGGAGTCTTTCCTGCAGAAGCGGGAAAGGCTCCATTTTGCGTATATGCGATGCGTCCATCGGTGGTAAAGTTTCGGTATTATTTGACCTGTGGATGATTTACAATAGAAAAATAACCCAAACACAGATTGTGTTCTTTAAGGAGGATTCCGCCATGTTAACGTTTGATCAAAAACTGAACAACTATGCCGAACTAGCGGTCAAAATCGGGGCCAACGTGCAGCCCGGCCAGACCTTGGTCGTCAGCGCCGACATCGAGGCACGCGAGCTTGTCCGATTGATAGTCAAAAAAGCTTATAAAGCGGGGGCCAATTTCGTAAGAGTCAATTATACCGACGAAGCGGTCACCCGCCTGAGATACGACCTGGCGCCGGATGAATCCTTCCTGCTCCCTCCTGCCGCGCAAGCGCGCGAATGGGTTGAGCTGGCGGAGCAAAACGCGGCGTTTTTGACCGTCATTTCCTCCAATCCCGATCTGCTGAAAGGCGTGGATCCGGAGCGCATCGCGAACAACCAGCGAACCTTCGGCCAAGCCATGGCCAAATACCGCCAGTACCAGATGGCCGATAAAATGAGCTGGACAGGCGTCGCCTTCCCTTCTTCGGACTGGGCCGTGAAAGTGTTCCCCGATCTCCCCGGCAACGAAGCGGTCGCAAAGCTGTGGGACGCCATATTCCATGCCGTACGTGCCGACCAGGAAGATCCGGTCGCAGCATGGCAGAAACATATCGATACGCTTCAAACCAAATCGGATGAGCTGAACGGCAAAAAATATCATAAGCTCCATTTTGTCGCGCCGGGCACCGATTTAACGATCGAACTTCCCGAAGGACATATTTGGGCGCAAGCCGGCAGCGAAAACGAACAAGGGACTCCGTTCGTCGCCAACATTCCGACCGAAGAGGTCTTTACTGCTCCGTTAAAAACCGGCGTAAACGGATATGTCAGCAGCACGAAACCGCTCAGCTACGGAGGAAACATCATTGACCGCTTCAAGCTGACGTTCGAAAACGGCAGAATCGTGGATTTCACGGCGGAAGAAGGACAGGATACGCTTGCGCGTCTGATCAATATGGACGAAGGATCCCATTATCTCGGCGAAGTGGCGCTCGTGCCGTACCAGTCTCCGATTTCGCAAAGCAATATTTTGTTTTTGTCGACCTTGTTCGACGAAAACGCGTCCTGCCACCTCGCGATCGGCAGCTCCTATGCCTTCAACCTGGAAGGCGGCAAAACGATGTCGGCCGAAGAGCTTGCGGCTCACGGCATGAACGCCAGCATCACGCACGTCGACTTCATGATGGGTTCTCCGGAGATGAACATTACCGGCATCACCCGCGACGGGAAAGAAGAACCGATTTTCGTCAACGGCAATTGGGCCTAATCAGCAAAAACAAAGCCGGGAAGCTATTCCCGGCTTTGCTCATGTGCGGAATATTTTTTCGAAAAACGCCAGCGCTTTGCCGCTGCATCTTACCTGCAACCTGCGGAGAAGCTCGGCACGGGATTCCTCCTGCGATAACCTGCTTCCTTCGATCCCGCATTGGTTCATCCAATGCGCCGTCGTTTCATAGGCGGTGCTGTTCCACCCGTTTTTCTCCCCGTCGGCATTCACTTTCGCTTGTACGCCGGAGATGACGATGAACAAGGCGTCCTGCAGCTCCACGACCGCCTGGTCGAAAGCTTTTTTGTCTTCCTTCGCCTTCATAAACGCCCGCTCGCGCAGCGCCCGGGTATCGATCCCCTGCTCGATTTCGATGAGCCGGTACAGCTCCCACGCCGCTTGGGACAGCAATCCGTCTCGATAACAAGCTTCGGCGCTTGGACCTAAACGCAAAGCGTTAAACACGAGCGGAAACCAGTCGGGCGAAACCAAAACCGCTTTTTTCTTCATGAACTTGCCGTAGGCTGCTTTTCCTTCCGCGGGAAAACGAACCCGCCATTTCCACGGATCCTGCTCCGTGTCGCTGTGCCAGCTCGTTCGCGGCGTTACGCTCTCGAGCGACGGATAATCCGGTATCAAGGACGCGAGCGGCAAAATCCCAAGTTCCTCGATTAATTTTACGGCTTCATCGTAGCTATTCACCATCGTTCCGGTCTGCCTATTCTCATCCATGGTCAGCTCTCCTTCTTCCTGGTCATCATAATGTTTTCGAAGATCTTCCGCCCTTTGACGGATTTCCCGCCCGAATTTTTTTCGGACCGATCACCCTTGCTTCCCTGCCTAGCGAAAAAAACAATCCGACAGCCCAGCCCCATCCCCTTTCGGGCAAGTGAAAATCCGCGGTTCAGGCACCACCTGTCAGACGTTACGAGCCCATTATAGCAGCCTATTGGTGACAACTTGGATGTCACCCATTTTTTATTTCCCTATTTCTTGGGTCTCGGGTATAATGCCATAAGAAAGTCCATAGGCATACGAATGCATTCTATAATCCAAAGCAAAGCCATAAACTATACTACCAAGGTATCCATAAGCGAGAGGTCGGTAAAGATATGAAGCCGGAGTCTATGAGATGACGATCCATATGGATACGCCAAGCGGATGAAGGAGGAGAAGCCCCGTTATGTCCAACTTTTTAAACAAACTCAAACAGGGTGTATCGGATGCAGGCAAAAAAGCTCAGCAAACCGTGGAATCCACGACATTGAAGTTTCAGGTAGCATCCAAAGAAAAGGAAATCGAAAAAAACTATACGGAGATCGGACGGATCGTCTACCGTTCCCTTGAAGATCAAACCAGCTTCGTTCCCAATGCGGAATACCAAAAATATCGCGAGGCCATCGTGAACCTCGAGCAGGAAATCGAAGAGCTCAACCGCAAAATCCAGCAGCTCCAAAACCTGAAGGAATGCGGATGCGGAAAAATGCTGCCGGCCGACGCGTCCTACTGTCCGTTTTGCGGGCAGCAGTTTCAAACCATCGTGCTCCAACCGTCCGCCGTCCAGGCCGAAAAAACTTCCTATTGCCCCAGATGCCGGGAGGCAGCAGGTTCGACGGATAAATTTTGCCGGAGCTGCGGGTTTCATTTGGCCGAGTGACGTTCGCTATTATATTAACGATTGCATGACCGCCTTTCCGTCATCGGAAAGGCGGTTTTTTATGCCACGTTGCGGTATTCAGGCTTAAGCTTTAACGTTTCAAAGCATAAAACGAGCTGGTTTCTTCCCATCGTTCGCCGGGCTGGAGTCCGAAAAGTCCGATTTCCTCCGCAGGCAACCCCGTAATATTCGGCGCATTAACCAGATTGGTTTGCGGTTCCGGACAGAAAAACTTGCCGGAGGCGCCGTTGTTCCAAATCATCCAATGCTTGTAAGAAGTTCCGACATCGTATACCAAAACGTCCCCGGTCCGGTTGTCGGTCAGCTCCATGCGGTTGCGGCCGTTTTGCGGGCTAGCCGTGTAATGGTTGTCCATCTCGGCAAAATAAGGGCTGACGCCTTCGGTCTTCATTAACTCTTCCTCGGCGCTAAGCGGCTGGAAGCGTCCCGTCGGCAGCATCCGCTCGTCCATTTCCCGGCGCTCCCCGATCGTCACTTTGAACGTATAATCCGAAGCTTTGCTTCCCGGCACGAAAGGCGCGTTGATCGCCGTATGGAACGCCAGCAAATTCGGCATGTTTTCCTTGCCGTCGTTGACGATCGTCACCTTCTGGTGCAAACCCTCGGCATTTAAGGTATATCGGAGCGTCACCGTAAAATCGAACGGGAGATACTGCTTGTAAAGATGGCCTTCGCCCACTTTCTGCGAGATGACCACCACGCTTTCGTACTCGTCGCCCTTTATGTATTCAACCCTCCAAGGGATCGTATGCATATAACCGTGCAGATGGTTCCCGCGGTCGGTTTCGTTTACCGGCAGCCGGTACTCCTTGCCTTCCCAGGCAAATTTACCGCCGTCATACCGGTTTGGCGGAATCAGGACCGGAATGCCGTAAATGCCCGGATTAGCCTTGAAATCTTCCATTTCGCCTTCTTCAGGCTCACGCAGATACTTGAATCCCTTTTCGACGTCGCGGAACAAAATCAGATTGCCCCCAAGCTCCGGGAGCAGCGCCGCTTCGTACGGTCCATGTTTCAGCCAAACCGCCCGTTCGCCTTGAAAATCGCCTTCATAGGCCGAATGTTGTGTCTCCATGATTGCCTCCTCTTCATCCATGAAAAATATATTTAGCATACTAAGGATAGATTTCATCCTTTACTTAATATACCATGCTTCAGAGGCCTTCGGAAACGCTTGCTGCGATAAATCGTCGATTCAATCCGGAGGCTCCGGGCTTCCTACCAGAAGCACGTCAATGTCCCTGGCCAAACGGAGCAGCTCCCGGACGGCTTGGCGCCTGCGTTGCTTGGATCCGGGCAATCCGTCCTGTCCGGCGATGATTTGCGTCGCTTGGAGGCCAGATGCTTTTTCCATCGTGATCCGGGGAATATCCCGCCACGCTTCGGCTTCCAACACGCCAAAAGTTCCTCCCAAACGCTCCGTGAGCTTGCGGCAGCCGTCCATCATGGGGGTTATGACTTCAGCGGCACCCATGCGGATGATGTCAACATAAAGTGCCGCCTTCAAACGATACGCAATTCTAAAACCGCGCCGAATGAGCCGCTCCCCGTTTGTTCCGGGAAAAATGCATACGTAGATCGTTTCTTCTTTTCGCCATGGACCTCGGATGGAAAAGCTTCGTTCCCTGGATTCAAGCCTTTCGTCCACGTCATCGGCGATTTCTCGCAGGGCAAGCTCCCTTAAGGCGATCAGATTCCCGGTTTTGAAAAAGGAGTCCAGTGCCTGTTCAACCTTGCCCGCTGCGTAAATTTTCCCCTCCCTCATCCGCCGGCGCAGCGCCCGGGGAGCGACGTCGATGAGCACCACTTCATCGGCCATCGACAGAATGGAATCCGGAACGGTCTCCCTTACCCGAACTCCCGTGATCTGCTGCACCGCATCATTCAGGCTTTCCAAATGCTGCACGTTCATCGTCGTGATCACTGAAATGCCATGCTCAAGCAGCATCAGAACGTCCTCGTACCTTTTTTTATTTCGGCTGCCCGGCATGTTCGTGTGCGGCAGCTCGTCGACAAGGGCAAGCTCCGGATTGCGGGCAAGGATGGCGTCCAAGTCCATTTCCTTCAACACCCTGCCTTTATACGTAATTTCAGATGCGGGCACCGATTCCAACAATCCGACTTGGTCCGCCGTTTCAGTCCTTCCATGGGTTTCCAGCCAGCCGATGAGGGCATCCGTCCCCCTGCTTAGGCTTTCGTTGCCTTCACGCAGCATCGTGTACGTTTTGCCGACGCCCGGGGCAGCCCCGATATAAATTTTCAACCGTCCGCGTTGGATGCGATTCACTTTCCGTTCCATCGCTTCATTGCTCAGTCTATGAAATCGCTCTTTTTGATACGGCTGAAAACGGCGGGCAGGAAGTATGCGCGAGTCTCCATGCGCCGTCCGGTCGGCCACCCAAAATAGATCGATCCCCCTCGCGTGCTTCAGTATGCCGCCCGTGACGGAGCCGTGCCAAAATTCCTGCCAACGGCTTTTCTTTGAATGTCCAAGGACGATTCGCGTCACGTTTCTTTCGAGGGCATACTGAATGAGCGCTTTGGGAAAATGCCTGGATGCACGCAGCGCCCGTTCCTCGACGGCGGCGTCCGTTTTTTTCGCCATCTTGTGCAAGGAACGTTTGAAAGCTGCCGCTTCCTTCGTCAATTTGCGTTTTCCAGGCATGAAAACAACGACAAGCAGGTCTCCGTTTAAACGTTTGGCGATTTGTTGCCCCCTGCGGATGTAAATCGAACCGTTCGAGTGATACTGCGCCGACACCAATATCCTTTCCGAAGCGCCCGACGGACCCTGCTGCCCCATTTGCTCGCGGTGTTCCTCGAGCTCGGCCTGAACGCCCTCGGCCACAAGGCGCAATGACAGTTCGCGCAGAACGGCCAATTCCTTGCGGGTCAACGAACCGGCATCGTCGTTTGCCCCCAGTTGACCTTCCTTGATTCTTGCGATCAGCGTTTCGGGCGAAACATCGATCAATCGAATTTCATCCGCCTGCCCCAACGTTCCGATCGGAACGGTCTCCCTGGATTCCACGCCGGCCCATTTTCGGGCCAGGTCATGGACGCCTTCGATCTCGTATGCGTTTAACGTCGTGATCACGCCGATGCCATGATCAAGCAAAAATTCGATATCCTTTAAACGGTTCGGAAACCGCGCCCCTTTGCGGTTCCGATGCGCCAGTTCGTCCACCAGTACGACCTCGGGATTTCGCGCCAGCAATCCTTCAAGATTTAAATCCTTGGTCTCCTTGCCATGGTTCAGCCAATGGATGCTGGGTACCCGTTCAAACCTTTCCAACTGTTTTTCAATTTCCGGCCTGTTTAAGGCGGAGACGGCGCATAGGACGACATCGATCCCTCGCTCCTTCAATCGTTGGCCTTCTCGCAGCATATGGTAGGTTTTACCGCTCCCGCTAACCGCGCCGATCATGATTTTTAATGCGCCTCGCCGAACCTTTCGGATTTCTTCCAAAACTTGTTCCGGCGTTTTTCTTTTGTATTCATCCATCGCGATCTCCCCCCACCATGAACGGTTTGCACGTAAATCGTAAGCCTCCGAGGGCGTTGCTGTAAAATGCCGAGCGTCCCGTCTGCACCAACGATTCTCCGAAAAACGGAATGTGAGGCTTTTTACCTGAAATTGCGCATATATTTGAAACGTTAACGCTCATGTACGACGATTATCCTATATTTGTATTTTTGTTTTCCAAAAAATTTCAATGCCAAATATTAGGCTAAGCATTCATAAATATTGTAAAATAGAGAGAAGAAAAACCTCCACGATGGAGGCTTGCCAGCAACCGGACCGGCTTTTCGGCAGATCTTGCCGATCGGATGTTTCCGATGGCCGATGATCATATGGATTTGCAAAACGGGATTCAAAATTGAAACACGGGCTTTCGGGAAGGGGATAACCATGTCCACAATGATTCGGCTCCTCACGACGACGGACTTCAGCGATATCAGTGAGGATTTACAGGAAGAGATCTATTACGAGTATTACGATTTTGCATACGGCATGATATATTACATTGTCAAGGATCACGCTGCTACCGAAGACATCATTCAGGAAGCCTTTATTAAAGTGGTCAAAAACAAGCCCGTATTCGAAAACGAAGCCAAACTTCGAGCCTGGCTCAAGGTCGTGACCAAAAATACGACGATAAATTATTTGCGAAAAAATAAAAACTACCGTAACCAAGTGGATGTTGAAGGTGTTTTTATGTATAAAGAAGACGTTCCCCAGTCTCCCATGTCGGTCGAAAACACCGTTGAAACCAAACTGATCGAAGAATCGATCATGGAATACCTTCAACAATTGAAGCCCGAATACAGGGTGTTGATCGAATACAGGTGGAAACAGGGACTGAGTTACAAAGAAATTTCAAGTATGCTGGAGCTGAGTGAAGATGTCGTCAAGCAACGTCTATTCAGGGCTCGGGAAAATATTAAGAAAATGCTGTTTAAAGAGTGGGGGATTAAGGATGAAAAGCGAAAAATTTGAAGAGTGGTTTGATGTTGCCTTTGACCGCGCAGTGTCTTCATCTTCCTTAACGTCCGACGAAAGCAAGCGAGCATCCTGGAAGAAGGTTCAAGCGCAACTCGACCAGGTTAAACGCAAGCGCAAACAGAGACGGCGTTTGCAGCTTAGCGGCATCGTAGCCGCATCGTTTATCGCGGGCGCCGTGTTTTTCAGCCCTTCGGGCGTCACCAAAGCTCTGTCGCCGATCGTTCAATCCGTCGTGGATTTGGGCAACGGCATGATCGGAATCGTGATCAAAAACGGCGATGTGCCGCCAAGCCTCGTGACGCCAAAAACCGAAAAACCGGATACGTACGTCGAACAAAACAGCGACGGGGACAACTTCTCCCGTTTGGAATGGTCCGAAGTCCGGGAAAGCGTCGGCCCACCCCTTAATTTGGACGAACTCAAATCCAAATTATCGTTTTCGCTGCCGGAATTGAACCAAATTCCTTCGAAATATCATTTTGAAAACTATACGTTATCCAATCCTTCCGTTGAGGGAAAAGGATACGATAAGGTTTCGTTAAAGTACACCGATTCGGATCAGCACGCGTTATGGATCCATCTGATGAATCTGAAAACGTACCAATCGACGATTTCCACCGTTCCGAAGGAAACGGAGAAAATCGCGCTCGGCGGTCAGGAAGTATTTTATAGTCCGGGCGTGTACAACCAGCTCTTAGGCACCCACCAGACGCTGATCATTCAGATTAGCAGCAGCTTGCCTAAAGAAGAATTGGTTACCGTTTATAAATCGTTCATGCAAATCCCTTAAACCGAAAACCGAAATACGAGACCGCCTTTCGTAAAATAGGGCTCCCGGGGCTCCTTTTACCTAAGCGCGGTTTTTTTATTTTTCGGAGGAGGCAGGCCTGCCAAGGAATAATTCCGATGCCGGAAGGAAACCTTAAGTGCGGTATATCACGACGCCCTGGAGGTCATATTATGGTAAAATACATCGCGCTAGCTGCGCTCATTTTGGTTGCAGGCTGCGCATCAAGCAACAACGTCTCGACGAAACAGGCCGCCCCGCAACCGGCCAAAATAACAACCCATTCCCATACCCGTTCGACGGACCCTGCTTCAATCAAAACCCAAGCATCGTCGACGTCAACGGACCGCATCGGGAAACTGTCTGCAAAAGGAACTCAGGACGGGATCACTTCCGAACTGCTTGACTTGATTCAAGCTCCGGCAGGCACCCCGGGAAACCAAGCCCCCGGAGGTACGCCCGCAAATCGGGGACCTGCCGGCGCACCGGTCAATCAGGGACCGACTAACGCACCAACGAACCAGCCGCCTGCCGGCGCACCGGCGGATCAGGAGCCGATCGACGGCACCAACGGACAAGCCGGAAGAAGCGCTGCCGGAAATGGAACAGCCGGAAACGGAACGGCTGGAACCGGCGCACAAAACCCTGCAAGCGGCAAGGATTCCACCCAGTTCGCGCAGCAGGTGCTCGATTTGGTGAACAAAGAGAGATCCAAAGCAGGGCTCGGCTCCTTGAGCATGGACGATGAGCTTTCCAAAATGGCCATGGCCAAAGCGCAGGACATGTACAATAACAATTATTTCGATCATAACTCCCCGACGCACGGTTCCCCGTTCGACATGATGAAGGAATACGGGATTACCTATCAATCGGCCGGGGAAAACATCGCCAAGGGACAGACCACTCCCACGCAAGTGATGAATGACTGGATGAACAGCCCGGGGCATAAAGCCAATATTCTCAACAAAAGCTTCACGAAAATCGGCATCGCTTTTTACAATAACGAGTGGGTGCAGGAATTTACCGGTTAAATTTTCGCCTTGCAAATCGCGGCAAAAGCAAAGGATATAAGCCTTCCCCTGGACGACCAGGCGAGGACTTATATCCTTTTTTTTGGGTGACCGCGTTAGAGACGCTTTATGGAGCCGCTATCGTCGGATCAGTTCAGTTCAATTATAAGTCCAGCTTATGGCCCCGCTCCATTCGGGAAATCTGCTTTTCCCCGGTATCGGCCATTTCCCGGAATTGATTGATCGTTTCGCGCATTTTAGGCAGAGCCTCCTGCTTATACGTGCTGATCGAATCCAAGGCGGACAACACGTCCGTAAACGCCTGCTTTAACGTGTCAACCGAAATGCTGGCCTCCAGCGCTTGCTTTTGAATCGCCGCTCCTTGGTTTTTAAGCATTCGGGACGTGCTTGCGATCAGCTCATTGGTCGTTTGGTTCAAAAGCTCGATCTTTTTCAGCACGATTTTCTGGTTGTATAACGCTGCGGCAACGGTGACGGAGATTTTGAGCGCTGAAATCGTGACCGTTTTCGCCCGATCTACCCCGCGGATCAATTCTTTGTTGTTTCGGATGACGACTTCGATCGCCATAATCCCCTGCTGGTTCACGACCAGCATCTGCTGCAGGTCCATGATCCGCTGGCGGAGCGGGAACAACACCTCTTCGGTAATGAAACGGATTTTATCCGGGTCTTCATTGCGCGCTTTGGCCGCTTCAATCTGGGCTTCGATGGAAGCATCCATCATTTCGCCGAGCTGAATTTCCTTTTGCAGCTTTTTCGTTAAATCCCGCAGGCTCTGCTGCTCGATTTCGAGCGTCGTATTGTCGTTTTTGAGGGTCTGTTTTCCTTTATCGAGCGAAACCACGATATCGCCGATGACGCTGTCCGCTTTTTCGAATTTCAAGAAATAGGCGCGGAGCGGGTTAAACAGCTTGCCGAGAAAACCCGTTTTTGCAAAATCGATGGCGCTCGGGTCCAAATCCTTCAGCTGCGTATGGAGTTCGGCCAAGCCTTTGGCGACTTGCCCGCCTTCGTCTCCCGTCTGGGAAAGTTTCCCTACCGAAACTTGAAGCATCGTGTTTTTGTCCGAAGACATTCTCATCGTATTCAAACCGAACGTATCGATCGATTGCAAAATCTCCTTCCGCTTCTCGAGCGAATCCAGATCCAGGTCCATAATCGCCGCGACGTTGGAATCGGCCAATTCCTTCAGCTTGGCGACTTCCTCCGGAACGGGTTTGACCTCTTCCTCAATGACGGCTTTGATTTCTTCCGGGCTTGCGACTTCCATCGAAAATGACATCGTAATCCTCCTTTAAATGACGTTACATTTGAACGTTGAACAGGTTTCCGATTTTGTAGACGACATCGTCGGTGTCCGCATTGATGCTTGCCGCCTCGTTGATGCTCGAGATGCTTTGGAGCGCTTTGATGTTGGCGTTGTATCCGATCGTGTAGATCGGGATTTTATAGGCTTCGATCAATCCTTTAACGTCTTTCAGCGTATGGCCTTCATTCGTTTCCCCGTCGCTCAGGACAAATATGAGCGGTTTGCTCGACGGATTTTCCGCCAAATAATCCTGCAGCATTTTGATCGCGACGACGATTCCGTCAAAGGTTGCCGTGCCGCCGTTCGCCTGCAGGCCTTGGACCGCGCCGACGAACATCGACTGCTGATTCGTATTGTATTTGCCGATCGGCAAATTGATGGTGACGTCGCTGGAATAGGACACGAGGCCGATGCTGTTGTCTTTCCCCAAATATTTCTGGCCCTTCAAAAGCGATTCTTTCAAACGGTTCAAAGGTTCGCCCGCCATGCTGCCGGAAACGTCGGTGACGAACACGGCCGCAATCGGCTTGTTGCCGTTTTTCTTTTCCTTCCACAGCTTTTGGGCTGCGATCAGGACGTCGCCGCTGACCACGGGAAGCTCGGATTTGTAATCTTCGAGTCCGTTGAAGCCTTTCTTCTCCGCTTCTTTTTGATATTTTTCCTGCGTGACGAATTCGGCGAACTTCTTAATGATATTCAGCTTGTTTGGAGACACGTCGCCAATGGCGTACAACGGGCTGTCATGTCTTACGCCGAACGGCGTGAACACGTATCCGCCTTTCAGGTCGGAGGCATTCGCAAACGTCTGGTTTTCCAAAACGAAGCCATCCAGCATGCCCGATTTGGCCGCGTCGCGCATTTGGATCGTCGTCGAGGCGGTAAACGGCACGTTGGCCTGGAAGTTCTCGAAGCCTTGGACCGCCTTTTCTCCCAAAAGATTTTTGTTGTCGAACGTATAAAGCGCGGTTAGCAGGAAGTTCAACCCCGTCGAACTGGCGAACGGATCGGTATATCCCATCGAAAACTCGTTGTTTGCGATCGCTTCGGTCACGGTCTTGACGTTGACGGCTCCGTATTTTTCGACCAGGGCGTCATGTTTGGCTTTCGATAAAACGATGCCCGGGACGTTGCCGACAAGCCGTTTGGAGACGAGCTGCGTTTTGATGCCGCTGGCCTTGACCATTTCTCCCCATAGTTCGTTGGAAGGGGTAAACGCGTCCGGAACGTATTTTTTGGACCTGATGTAATCGACGGCCGTGCCCGACGCGATGTTGCGAATTTTGACGGAAGCCGGTTTCCCGTTTACCATGATTTTGGCTTTGTTGAATTCGGTAGCCGCTTCGGTCAACCAGCCGTCAACGCCCGTGCCCGATTTTTCGATCGAAGAGAAAATTTCGACGAAGTTGTCCGCCGTCGTGTTTTTAACGGTGATCGGAAACTTGGAGATGTCCGGAAGCGAATCCCCGATATCGATCGGGTTCAGGTCGATTTGCCCTTTGACCGGCGTGTCGGTTTTGACCGCGACATTGGAGTAAAGCTTGTTTAACCGCTTGGCCGCATCTTCGGCCGAAACCTGCAGTTTGGTTTTGCCGAGATTGGAAGTCATGTTGACCCCGACGTAAACCAGCACAAAAACGATGACCAGGATGATACCGGAAATAAGAAAAAACTTGCCTCTTCTTGCCATTCATTGCACCTCTCACTGTTTATATAATTTGGTCTGCTTGATTAACGAGTCGATTTCCTGCATGCATGGCATGTTGTCGATGTCGCCGGGTTCAAAGCTGTCCAGGCGGGAGATTTCGATGATGAGCTTATCGAGCTTCAGCAAAATTTCCTCGTTCGTGCTCAAAGAGCTTTTCATGAAAGACAGGTACTCGTTGTACACCTTCGTTTTTTCCTCAAGAATTTCGCGCGAGAATTTGGACTGCCGCTGGTTCATGACGCTCAGGTATTCCGACTCGTCAAACACGCTGAGCCTGTTTAAAATGCTTTTGACGTTCAGGTAGAACAGCTTTTCGACCTCGTAGGCGACGGACGAAAACTTTTTGTGGCTCAATTCCCCTTCGTCAAACCGCTGGTTGATGATATTCATCAGCGTGGCTCTTTTTTTCAAGATGCGATCCAATTGCTCGAGGGCCAGCGTAACGAATTCCTGAAGCGATTTGACGTTGCGGTAGCGATTGAGCGCCTCCACATAGTCTTCATGCGTGCTGATCTCTTTGACGGGAATGACGGCCGGAGGCTTGAACAGCAGCATATAACATCCATAAAATAGGATGATGGCGCTTGCAACCAGCAACGTAATCCCGAATGCCGTCGAAAGAGCGCTTCCCCCGATCGAAATGCCCAAAAATCCGGGAGAGAGCACGAGAATGTTCAGGACCACGAGCCCTGCGACAAGCCCGAAAAATTTTATGTACTTCATTCGATCCAACGTCTACCTCCTTTTGCTACCTCGCCAAACGCGGGAAAACACCTTCAGGCTATCCCATGTGATTTTGCGTTGTTAAAGGCAATATATTTTTAAGTTGCTTGTTCCGTTTGGCGGAAGGTTTTCGTGATTGCGAACCATTCTCTTCCATTTTGTTATGTACCCTAGACACCGGTCCTGCATTGCGTCTTACCTCATCTTTCCATATACCTACGTTGCATTTCCGAATAGGTTCCATTCCGCAAACGATGACCACGATCGGCAAAAGATCCCGCTTGGTCCAAATACCCTTGCCTTTTGAAAATTGTACCATATGTCATAGGGGTCTGGAACGATTAAAATTTTTTGTTCCGCCCGGGGGGCCCTTTAATGAAAAAAAGACCCGCCCCAAAAGCAGGAGCAGGTCTCAAGGGTGAAAAGCATGTTGGGCAGAAGCCGAGAAAATGCATCGATGTTGTAGTGCGGTCAAAAGGTTCAGGATACGACGAACTGGACGATAATCGGAGTTCCGGGATCCAGGACATCCCCTCCGGGAATGGTAATCGCTGTCGTCGTCACGGTTGAAGTATCGGACGTTTGCATGACCCCGTTGACGTAGAGGTTGTAATAGTTGAAAGCACCCGGGAAAGCCGTGGCGGCAGCTCCGGCATCGTTGGTGAAAGCCGTAGCCGCGATGGCAAACGTCGCTCCCGTCCCCGTACCGGCACCGATTGTGGAAACGAATCTTCTGCTGTTTTGATATGGCGTCACGATTGGCATGTTTCTCACCTACCTTCTTTCTTGAGGAACACGCAATCATCAGAGACGAAGTTCTATGATAATGGGGGAGAAATACGGCAAAAGCAGATAGCTTGGTCCTCTTCTATAATCAATGCAGAAGGATCGGGAGATGCGAGGGCAATCTACCAAAAATTGCTAGACTTTCACATGAACCGTCAGCTCTACGGTCTCTAAAACGATGGGCGTGCCGGCATAAATCATGGAATTCTGGGGCGGGAAAAATAAGCTTGACGGTTCTGCATCGTAAAAGTTCCCCGGCTGAAGGATGCCGTTGATATACAAGTTGTTGAAACTGTTCGGCCCAATGCCCGAGAATACCGTCACCGCTTCTCCCGCATCGTTTGCGAAATCGCCGGCTGGTATCGTTGCAGACATCGTTAAATCCAGGTCGCTTTCCGGAACATAAAAATAGCGGTTTAACGCAGGAGTAACGGTAACTTCCGGAACGGTTCCAGGGGGCCCTTGGGGGCCTTGTGGCCCCTCCGGACCGGGGATTCCTTGTGCGCCCGGAGCACCCTGAAGCCCCACTGGGCCCCGCTCCCCCGGCGGCCCTGCGGCTCCCGGCAATCCGGCCGGCCCCTGCTGTCCGGGCGGACCTTGTTGTCCGGGGCTACCCTGTTCCCCTGCCTGTCCCGAAGATCCCACCGGCCCCGGAAACCCTAGGCGTCCGCGGAGCCCCCGATCTCCCGGCAGTCCGGAAGGTCCTGGAGCTCCTGCATGTCCTTGAATTTCCCGGAGTTCTTCCGATCGCCCATACTCTCTTTCCTCTTGCGGCCCGGGAACTCCTTGGACGCTTTGCGGAACTTGCGCCCCTTGAATGCCGCGATCTCCGGCCGTCACGGCGTTCAGCAAGGCTTCGACCTTTTGCAGCGCGACTTGCGTCGCAACCCGTTCCGCAATTCGGGTGAACCTTTGAATTTGTTTTTTTCGCCTTAATGGACCGCTTGGCATCGATACCGGACATTTTAATGTGCGTTTGTTAACCGATCGTTTTTTCTTTACGCATTTGGGCCTATTTTGGGCACTCGGGCATCTGCTCCTTCGCATATGCGGTTCGTTCAATTCCGTCACCTTCCCATAGGTGTAATCTGTATGTGTGTATGCCTTATCTATATGTCAAATGCACACCCAGGGAATGGACGAATAACTCGCTTACGCAGCGGAAGCTTTTCAATAATAACATCAACTTTCCACCAACCTCGAATGTTCCTCATTCTTCAACTGCGCTTGATAAAGCTCCTGGTATCTTCCGCCTGCCGCCAGCAGGGAGCGATGTGTCCCGTTTTCCACGATTTCGCCGTTTTCCATGACCAGAATCAGGTCCGCATGCTGCACGGTGGACAAGCGGTGGGCAATGACCAGCGTCGTTCTGCCGACCATCAGCTTCGAAAGCGCATCCTGAACCAGTCTTTCGGATTCGTTGTCCAATGCGGCCGTCGCTTCATCGAGGAGCAGGATCGGCGCATCCCGCAAGATCGCCCTGGCGATCGCAATCCGCTGCTTTTGTCCGCCGGAGAGCCGCGAGCCCCGTTCCCCGATCTCCGTAGCGAATCCTTCCGGCAGCTTCATGATGAAATCGTAGGCGTTGGCCTGTTTGGCGGCTGCGATTATTTGCTCCTCGCTCGCATTGGGGTTTCCATCCAAAATATTGTCCCGGATCGTCCCCGTGAACAGAATGGATTCCTGCGGCACGAGCGAAAAATAATCCCTGTATTCCCGGAGGCCGATGTCCCCGAGCGCTTTCCCGTCGATTCTAATGCTGCCCGATCCGGGAGGATACAACCCGAGAAGCAGTTTGAACAAGGTAGACTTGCCTCCGCCGCTGCCGCCGACGACGGCCACCGTCTGTCCCGCATACACGCGGAACCCGATATTGCGCAGCGCCAATTCGCCCTCCGATTCCTTGTACGAAAATCCGACAGAGGACACAACAAGCTCGCTGAATGCCGTTTTTGCCCGGCTTGCCGCCGGCAGCTCGGCGTATTCCTTGGGGGCGTCGATCACCTTAAAAATCCTTTCCGCTCCTGCCAATGCCTGCTGCATGCTGGACCATAACGTCGGCAGCAGAGCAAACGGGTTAATCAGGTAATTCATCAGCTGGACAAAAGCAAGCATCGCGCCGACCTCCAGGCTGCCTTTGGCGACGAAATACCCGGCAAGCAGGATAGCCGTCATAAAGGTCAAGATCGCAATCCCCTGCGATACGGCTCCGGCAGCGCCCTGGGTTTTGCCTTGGCTTTGCTCGATTTCCGCGATTTCCGAGCTGAATTGCCTATACTGCTTGGATATCTTTTTTTCAAGGCCAAAAATTTTGTACAGCATGCCGGCGCCCAACACATCCTGCAAGTACGAGGTTCCGCGCCCCATCGCCTCCTGAAGGCGTCCTCCTTTGATGCGCATCGATTCGCCGAACATTTTTCCCGTCAGGATCATCGCCGGACCGACGCAAATCGTGATCAATGCAAGCGGCCAATGAATATTGAGCAGGTAGATAAATGCGCACAATGCAAGGAGCGGATTTTTGATCAATCCCATGATGATGTTTCCCGCCGCATCGCCGACCGCCTGATTGTCGCTCGTGAACCTGGCAAGTAAATCGCCCGTATGGATCTGGTCATTATAGGCCTGATGCAGCCGCAAGGCATGGTCCATCGTGTCCAAGCGGATGTCGTTTCTGACTTTTACTGATGCTTTTTGTTTCAAGTATGTATCGAAAAATGAGATCAAGCTGGAGCCAACCAGTATGGCCGCCCCGATCGCGATGAGCATCGGCCAGATGCCAATATCGAATTTCACCGCCGCGTTCGTGATGAGGGACAAAAACCATGCAACGGACAGCTCTAAGGCAATTCCCGCCAGCATGGTCGTGATTAACCCGGCATAGAGCAGTTTATACTTGCCCATATATTGCAGCAGCCGGAAAAATACATCCTTTCTCTTCATGCCATACCTCTCTGACTATTATAGGTTTATGATATCAGTGGAAGCGTTTTCTAATTGCGTGATCCTCCCTCCCTATCCTTCTTTTTCCACAGACCATGATTATAATCCATAACGCGAAATGAGGATATATGTGTTTCTTGAATCCGATTAACCCCTTGGTCCGGCGGGGATTCGAAGCTTCCTATCAAAAATGACACAGCCCTTGAAAAAGATCATAATCATCGATTCTTCCCCATGAAGCGGAACAAAAAAATGCCGAAAACAGACCTGTGGTCCGTTCCCGGCATCTTCGCAGCTATGATGTTTACTTGTTCAGGACAACGAGAATTTTACACTGCTTGCGGTCTTTCGTCAGCTGTTCGAAGCCTTGTTCCACGATATCGTCCAGCGCAATCGTGCTCGTAATCACGGCATGTCCGTCGATCCGGCCGCTTGCCAACAGTTGGATGACTTCGGGGAACAAGTTGTTATAAGCATAAGAGCCGCTGATTTTGGCTTCCGTTTTGACGATGACGCTTGGGTTGAAGTTGACGGGTTTTTCCCAAAGGCTGATGATTTTGAACTCTCCTCCGGGTCTTACTGCGTAAATGCCCGATTCAAAGGTGGCCTGAACGCCGGCAGCGTCAAAAGCCACGTCAACCCCGCCGTTCGTCATGTCGGAATGAGCCCGACCGCTTTTTCATTAGGAATGACGAATGATGGCTCCCACCTGTTTCAATATGCCTGACATCGACTCAGGATCATGCACGTCGTATTCGTCGATGTTCAAGCGAAGCACCGGGCAAGCCTGAAATTCACGGATCCAATCCGAGTATCTTTGGTGCATGTGTTCCCAATAGGATACGTCGGTCTGAATCTCCATCTCGCGTCCCCGCTCCTTAATCCGGGCCAGGATGGACGGCAAGCTGCCTTCAAGGTAGATGAGGACATCGGGATGCGGGAAATACGGGGTCATCACCATCGCCTCAAATAGGCTGGTGTATGTTTCGTAGTCGATTTTCGACATCGTTCCTTGATCGGCGTGCATTTTGGCAAAAATGCCGGTATCCTCATAAATGGAGCGGTCCTGGACGAACCCTCCTCCTATTTCGAACATTCTTTTTTGTTCCTTAAAACGCTCGGCCAAAAAATAGATCTGCAAATGGAAGCTCCATCGTTCGAAATCGTGATAGAACTTTTCCAAATAAGGGTTATGATCGACTTTTTCCATGGAGGTGTTAAAGCCGAGCTGCGCCGCCAACGCTTTCGTAAGCGTGGATTTGCCCACGCCGACCGTTCCCGCTACCGTGATGATCGCGTTTTCCGGGATTTGGTATGGATTCATGACAAGTTCTCCTTTAACTGAGAGGCAATTTCCTCGAATTGGTTTTTGTTTTGGACGAAGTCGACCCGGTTGGCGTCGATGGTGATGATGATCGTTGAAGGTTCGCGGTCCGCAAGCGACGACATCGCCGCTTCGTAATCCTCGATCAACTGCTGGAGATATCCCGGATCCATGTCCTGCTCGAACGGCCGCCCCCTCTTGGCGATCCGGTGCAGCAGGGTTTCCAAACTTGCTTTGATGTAGATCATGATGTTGGGTTTAGGCAAATCATCCGTCAAAATATGATAGATTTGCTCGTATTTGTCCCGTTCCGCGCCGGTTAACGTTCGCTGGCTGAAGATCAGGTTCTTAAAAATATGATAATCCGAAACCACCGGTTTTCCCGACATGACGTACTCTTGGACCGTTTCTTTCAGCTGCTTGTACCGGTTGCACAAAAAGAACATTTCGAGCTGAAAGCTCCAATCGTCCATATTTTGATAAAATTTATCGATAAACGGGTTTTCTTCGACGATTTCCTTCACGACCGGAAGCGCGAAATGCTCTCCAAGCATCGCAGCCAACGTCGTTTTGCCCGCCCCGATCGGTCCCTCAACGGCAATAAAAGGCGTGTTTTTTTCCATGTAGCCGACTCCTTCTCCCATGCATGTGAAACTTCTCTATTAAAATTGGACCAACTCATTGTATCACAGACCGGCCTGTTTTCTCATCGAAACTTTGGCTTGGAAAATGTGACAACATTATGCGTGATGTGCGCCGCGAACCCAGGGTGAATGTTCTCAAATAAAAAAACGTTCGGGTACTTGCGACAAAATTGGCGGAATACATCCAGGGGTGTTTTTTTGCGGTCAAAAATGTAACATTTTATCATGACGCACGTCTAATATTTGGAATCTTCCGATCCAAGCTTCGACCGATCTCATTCTTTCGCGGCAATCTGCATCATTTTATGGTCACATCCTGAAAGGAGAATTTCAAACATGAAAAAAACGATTACACTTTTGTCGCTGGCACTCGGCCTAACGGTTTCGGCCCAGGCGTCCGCAGCGGCAGCAAATACGAATACCGCTTCGACCATCGCATCGTACGGAACGGATTCCCTTGTCAAAACGGACGGGACGTTCTGGATTTGGGGCCCTCAGCAGCCCGTGCCGACCCAAGTCCCGGAACTCAGCGGCGTAACGTCCATGCTCGGCAACAAAATGGTCGAGAAACAAGATCACACGGTATGGCTCTGGGAGACTAAAGTGCTGAGCAAAGCGGTGACCGTCAAACCTGTCAGCGGGATCAGCAACGTTGCGAAAATCGAGGGTTACGGGCCAATGCTCGCCATCGATGCGGACGGGAACGTTTTCAGCTCGGTAAAAACGAATGAGGGCTGGGATCTGACGCATTTCGAACCCGTCAAAGGCATCGACCATGTGACGGACGTCGAAAGCTTTTACCGCAGCAACGACAAAACCGGTGAAGGACGCCGCGTTTTCTTGAAATCTGACGGGACGGTCTGGACGAACTCGGATTCCGCCCAAAACTTCACCCCCGTCAAAAATCTCGATAACGTCGTTCAACTCGAAGACACGATCGCGCTGAAAAAAGACGGCACCGTTTGGACCTGGCCGAAAACCTTAAAAGGCACCGGCCCTCTTCCCAGCACGCTGAGCGCGACGAAAATCCAGTCTTTAAGCCACATCAAAAGCATCTGGCAGAACCAGCAGTCCTCGCTCGCCATCGACAGCCAATCCCGGCTTTGGTTCTGGGGTGCAACCGTAACCGGATATTCGGACGGCCCGGTATATACCGACCATGCCAAACCGGTCCTGTTGACCGGCGTAAAAAACGTGAAAGAGGCGTATATCGTAGAAAATTCGATTGTGGCCTTCACGGGCGACGGCAAGGTGTACGAGACTTCGATCCAGCGGAATCAGGTACCGTCCAACGCCTCCTTTAAGCTGCTCGCCTCGGACGTGGTTTCGGTCAAAAACGGCGATCGCCACATCATCATGCAGAAAAAAGACGGCACCCTTTGGGGATGGGGCGTCAATAAAGCGGCGGAACTCGGCCATGGCGATTATGAGTTCATGCATAACACGCCCGTACCCGTGCAAAAACCGATCTCCGTTTCCTTGAACGGGGAAAACGTGCCATTGGGCAGCGGCGTCATCACGCGCAATGAGCAAAATTTCGTGCCGCTTCGTTCCGTGTTCGAAAAAATGGGGGCCGAAGTCTCCTACGACGAAAAAAGCAAGACGGCAAAGGTTACGCGCAATGAAGCCGGAAAACCTGCCATTTCAATCGCGGTAAACGTAAAAACGGGCAGCATCACGCTGAACGACACCCCGATCCGGTTCGATAACAAACCGTTTACCGTGGACGGAACGGTATACCTCCCGCTTCGCCTGATCAGCGAAAAGCTGGGCGCCGCCGTCAACTGGCTGCCGAATGAGGAACGGATCGCCATCCGTATGGACTAGTTCGGTTCGGCTTAAAAAACAAGGAGGGTCGTATATGAACCGCGCAAAGCCCGTAACGTCGCTTCGCCGGCCGGCCGTTCTGGCCATCGCTGCAATCATATTGGCATCGGGTGCCAGCACAAGCCTGGCGGCAGACGAAAATCATCGCGGCGTTAGCGTATCTGCTCATGCTGCTGCCAATGTTTCTTCCGGTCCGGTAGCTTCTTCTTCCGTAAAACCGGCAGCAGAAACCGCCTTTACGCAGGTATTGGCAGGTACCTATTATTCCGTCGGATTGCGTGCGGACGGGTCGGTCTGGACATGGGGCCGCAATTTATACGGCGAATTGGGGCTGCCCGGCACAAGCGCGGTCGGAAGCGTCAATGCTCCGGTCCGGCTAGTCGGTCTCACCGGGATCCGCTCGATCGCGACCAGCGGTTCCGGGTATCAGCTTGCCGTCAAAGATGACGGAACCGTCTGGGAATGGGGATCCCATCTAAGAAATTCGACCGAGACGCTGCCGCCGCGGCAGTTCCCCTTGCTAACGGGCGTTGCCCAGGTCGCGACGCAGCATGCCGTCAACTTTGCCCTGAAGCAGGACGGATCGCTTTGGGCTTGGACGAAGGATGTTGATACCGGGAAAACGGGTCAGCCCATAGAGATTAAGCACACCGGCAAGTACGTCAGTTTGAGCGCTGCGGGAGATACCGTATATATACTCGACGATGCCGGGTCGTTATGGGTGATTCGGGCGGAACGGCAAGATAACCGATTGAACGTACTCCCGCCTGTTCGCGTTTCAGGCCTCCCTGCCCTAAAGCAGGTCACGGGGCATTTCTACTCCGATATGTACGGGATCGATCCATCAGGCACAGCCTGGAAATGGTCGTTAACTCCTTCTGCCGCGTCGCATAAACTTTCCGGGAAACCGATAAAGCTCTATCCCGGCCTCAAGTTTAAGCAGGTGGCTGGCAGCGGTTTTGCGATGCTCCTATCCGAACAAGGCGAGGTTTGGACTTACGGCAAAGGACCTGACGGCAAGGAAGGCAAAGTGAAAGGCTTAAAAGGGATCGTTGCCCTTTCCCCCGGATCGAGACATGCTTTGGCTATCGATGCACAGGGCCAGGTCTGGGGCTGGGGAGCCAATCAATGGAACGAGGTCGGGGTCCGCAGAAATTCGCAGGACGGCATGGAATATGCGCCGAAGCGGCTGCAAATCCCGATCACCGTTAAGGTCAACGGAAGCCTGCTCTCTTCCTCCTTCCCTGCTACGATGTCCGGCAACTTGATTAACGTGCCCTTAAAGGATACGGCAAAGGCTCTGGGGGCGGAATTGAAGACCCCGACGACGGCGGAACACGGAGGCATGTATACGCTCAAATATAAGGATACCTCGGTTAACTTCCGCCATGGTTATAACGAAGTGGACATCAATGGCAAAAAAGTGCTGTTGCCCAGCCCGATCACCGCGGAGAACGGAGCGACGATGATTCCCGCCTCCCTGTTGAAGCAGATGGGATTCACCGTCACTTGGGATTCAAAGCGCTCCGAGCTGACCATCACTGGGGCGTAATCGATTCGTCAAATCCAAGGAACGGCCTTATGCGTATTTAGCTGCAAACACGGGGATCATCCGGCTATTGGATGATCCCCGTGTTTATAATGGAAACCTGGACGTTCGTATGAAATTGCACCTCTTGATATTCCTTGCTCCAGTCCTTTTGTCTCCAAATGCGGTTATGGTATGCGATAAGCTCCCTGCCGACGCCGAATATATCGCAATTAGCCTTTTGCAAGCTGCGCACGACGTCCCGCGCTTGCCTCGTCAAAATATCGGACAACTCTTGATTGACCCGAACGATCGATTCCTCGGTCAACGGATGACTTCCCGTATATTCTTCGATCAGCCCCTTGAGCTTGATGTTCAGCTGAACGTGAACCTCCCCGTTTTTTCCAACCATCACCTTGAATGTTCGTTTGACCTTTTTTTTGCCGACGTTGAAACTGATGTTTCCCCGAAGCGGTCCGTCATCGATCTTTTTGGTAAAACGCGCATTGTCTCCGGAACGTCCCTTGAGAAGGACCAGCATAATCGAATCCTCGGTATTCAACTCCCCGGTGAAATATTGATCATGAAACAATGCGACGCCTTTGGCAACGATCTCTTTCCCTTCCAACCCGATGTACGGCAGCGCAAAGTCCTGGCCCGGATCCTTCAAAGCCTTGAAAACCGTATCCATCGTTTCGGGCGGATAAAAAAGGCTCATTTTCTCCAGGCTTTCGATCTTTTGGACCAGGAATTCCCCGATTTTCAGTTCCCCGACCTCTTTTTGGCCGATGATGTCCGACGCTTCCCCGTCTGTGATGATCAGTCTTACGTTCGAGCTCGGATTGTCGGGATCCCGGAAGTTCACATCCATGGGAGGTTTCAAGCCATTTAGCGCCAAGTCTTTGCCGATGACTTGAACGCCGTTTTTGAGCACCCGCATGTTCCCTCTTACCCGTGCCCGAAGCTCGTTGCTCGAGCCGCGGGTCGTTGGTCCGACTGCGATGTGGATTTCGTTTTTCGTGCTGGATTGCTCCGATTCGGGCGGGATAATGAGCTCAACCGTTTCTTTTATCTTTTTGTCTTTCGTCAGATCAAAACCGACGCTGTATGCAAGATTCAAATCTTTCAAATACTCCCGGTCCCAGCATCCCGCCAACATGGCCGTCGACAGGACCGCTCCAAGCACGGCGACTGAACGTTTCATGCAGATCGTTCCACCTTCTTTTTGAACAATTTCGATCCGATGACCATGGCAAACGGAAGAATGAATATAAACAGATACGCCGCATATTCCGCGGAAACGTCCAACCGGCGTATGGCTAACGGCGTTACGGGAAGCAGCGTAATGAAAAATATCACGGCGTTAACGTAGGGCGTAAACACTCCATGGCTTTTTCGTTTGAACAATTGCGCAAGCCCCACGGAAGCGGCATACGCATAACTCGTGATCGAGCAGACGAGGGTAATCGACCAGATGGGAAGGAACAAGACGTCCGCCCGGTCGACGATGTAAAAATTCAGCGACTTGACCAGATAAAGCACGGGTTCGGGAATCAAGCGAAGCTGCTCCGAGCTGAACACCATGAGACAGGTGCAAACCACGAAAACATAAAACAACGTGACGAACAAATTCGACATGCTTATGATCATCAGCTTCTTCTTGTCCGAAGCATCGATAAACGGAAATATGACCAGAATCACCTCGAATCCGTACATGGAGATCGTCGTGTCCTTCGTCGCCTTCAAAATGTTCCAAATGCCCGCTTCCATTAGCGGAAACATATATTCCAGGCGGGCTTGGGTCAATCCGTAACTTACGAAGATGATCAGCGGGATAAACAAGGCGGACGACAAGGTATAAAAACGGGCCATCACCGTCAGCTTTTCCTTCGCCAAGTAATACGTCGTGACAGAAAACAACGCAAGCAATACCCACGTCGGCGTTGCATTCATCATCCATCTCTGCAGCACGCCGACCGCGCTGAGCATAATGTTGGCGCCGAGCAGCACGAAATATCCGATATATCCTGCAATGAGCAGTTTGCCGAATACGCGGCCCCCGAGGCGCAGGCAGATTTGGAACAAATTTAGGCCCGGAAATTTGCGCAGCAGCAACCACAACATCAGGATGATAAGCTGCGTGATGGCTCCCGTAATGAGAACGGAAATGCCCGCCCCGCCTCTGGCGGTCTCATTGAGTTTATATGGAATGGAAAGAACCCCGACTCCGATTTGGGCCTGTATGATAAACAGGAACAGCTGCCTGGCCGATATCTTTTTTTCGGTCTGAGCCATATTGTCCCCCCTTTCCTGCGTCTTTTCCTAAAAGTCAATTGTCGTTGCCTTGCGCCTTTTTGCGGATGTTCCAGACCGGAAACCTCGAGAATGTATCCTTTAACCCCTGAAATTTTAGAGGAGCAATCGGATAAAAATACGGCTTGCCGAATGATTCGAGCTTGCACAGGTGAACAAACAACAACGTCAATCCAAAAGCGATGCCGATATATCCGAACAAGGCGGCCGCGATCATGAGCGGGAATCTTAAAATCCTTAGCGACGAGCTCATTTCGTTGGACGGAATAAGGAAGGAAGAGATGGCCGTCAATGCGACGACGATCGTCATCGTATACGAAACCAATCCGGCCTTGACGATCGCGTCTCCGATCACCAAACCTCCAACGATACCGATCGTTTGGCCGACGCGGCTTGGAAGCCGCAGTCCGGCCTCCCTTAAAAGCTCGAATATAAGCTCGAGAATCATCGCTTCAACGATCGGCGGATAAGGAACGCGCGTCAGCGAACCTTGCACCGTAAAAAACAATTGGATCGGCAAAACGTTGGAATGGAAAGAAACCGTCGCAATGTAGATCGCCGGCAGCTGGAACGCCGTAATAAAGCTGATGAGGCGGATGAAACGGATAAAAGACGCGATCATCCACCGGTTGTTGTAGTCGTCGGGCGTTTGATAGAAAGTAAAAAAGCAAGCGGGCACGATCAAAGCCGTCGGATCGCCCTCCAAAATCAACGCGATATGTCCGTCGACAAGATAGGCGCTCGTATGATCGGGCCGCTCCGTATTCACATGCTGCGGGAAGATCGAAAACGGATTGTCCTCCATCAATTCCTGGATGAACCCCGTAGACATCACCGTGTCGAGCGAAATCTCCGATAATCGTCGTTCCACTTTTTGGACCAGCTCGTTATCGCACAGGTTTTGAACGTACAGCATCGCAACCTTTCTCGGCACGGTGTTGCCGACGGTGTGATACCGTACCGTGAGGTCGGGAGTGCCGATATGCTGACGGATGAGATGCAGATTGACGGTTAAATTTTCGATAAAGCCGTTATGCGGGCCGCGAACGATCGCTTCGTTTTCCGGTTCGGTAATGCTCCGCTCGTATTTGGCCGGCGTCGTAAGCACATAAAATTCATCGTCCCCGTCCAAAAGATACAGGCAGCTGCCCTGCATCAAGCCCTGAATGCCTTTTTCAAGGTCGTTGCTCCGTTCCATCCTCAGGGTCGTAAACAGTTCCGAGAGGCTTTTTCCTTCCGCAAAACTCATGGGCGCAAGAATATTGCGTTCGATCAATGCCGGATCGACGAGGGATTCAAGGTAAATCAGCGCTCCCTGCGTATCTTTGTACGGATGATGTTTTATTTTGAGGTCATGGGTATCGAACAGCGCCTTTTGAATATACTTCGTATTTTGCTCCAAACTGAAAAAGGCATGTTGGGATGACTCGTTCATGGATGATCGCCTGGCTTTCCGATTATGATGAGTTACTTGGTAATTTCTCCATTCATGAGCAAAATATTCCCTTCTGCAGCCCATTTCGGGCGCACAAAAAAAACCGCAGCGATTGCGGCCTTTTTCTAAATTTATGCGTGTGACGCGTCCAGCTCGGCGAAGCTGCCTTCGCGCTTCATGTATACGCCTTTTTTATACACCGATTTAATGACGAAATTCGAACCGAGTTTTTTGTTCGTCCGATAAATAAGCGAATTCACTTCATCGATGCCGACCAGCTCGGCGTTTTCGACGCAGCGTTCCGGCCACACCTGCTTCATGATTTCCTCTTTGGTGACGAAATGGTTCAGGCGGCTGTGCAGCAGCTTAAACAACAGATACTCTTTTTTCGATAAGGTCACCTGCTCGGTGCCGATCTGAATGCTCTGCAAATGGTCATACAGCTGCACTTCGCGCTCCAGCAATTCGGAAACCGAATACTCCCGCGTCTCTTCCAGATCCCCGTCGAATTCCACCTGCAGCCTTACAAGCCCGTTCACAAGCGTCAGCCGGTCTCCGGGGGACACAAGATATCTCTTGTGCGGAATCAAACGCTGTCCGTTCAGCTCGGTGCCGTTTTTGCTGCCCAGATCTTCGATGAACACTTCCTGGTGAACACGGTGCAAGCAGCAATGGCGTTTCGATACCAATTGATTATAGATCGCCAGCACATCCCTGTTCATATGCGTGTGTCTGCCGATCGTGACGATTCTCCCTTGCTCTAGATACAGGAACGAACCATGTCCTTTTTGCCCGGCTGTATCCAGAATGATTTTTACGATATCCGGCATGTTCAATCTCCCACTTTCTAACCGCGGTTAGGCGCACCGAAGGGCGGCCTTAACCAAAAATGATAAATTCATCAGATTTGCTCCATTGTTTGCCACACGGGCTCATTTTATAGTAAAAGCAACACCTATCGATCACGAACAACATCACATGATTTAATACTATCAGTCCTGTCATCATTTTTCAAAGCGAGGTTTATCGACGTGAAACGAACTCAAACGATCATGTACGGCGTGATGTCATTTTTGGCTGCGAGCGTGCTTGCTCTTTACGTATACTTTTTTCAGCAATTGGAGGAGAAACCGGATGGTGCGGTGGAAACCTTATTTCTTCAGCAAAATGCCGGGAGCGTGCCAGGTAACGAGGCCAACGGGCAGGCAGGCCTGTCGGCGGGAACCGCGGTCCACAACGGCAAGTCGATCTGGGAGAGGATCGAGGATGCCGTCCTGGAGCACGTTCATTCGAAATAACGAAGCTTAATGATTCACCTGCTTGTCGTTTTTTGATATAATCAATGTCGACTTAAGCGGTTTATATTTTAATGCAGGAAAAGAGGTTTTCACCGTGTCCAAAATCATCAAGACATTAACGATTGCCGGCAGCGATTCCAGCGGGGGCGCAGGCATTCAAGCCGACCTCAAAACGTTTGAGGAGTACGGAACATACGGCTTTAGCGCATTAACCACCATCGTGACGATGGATCCGGACAATGGCTGGCACCATAATGTATATCCGGTTGACGCCGCGCTTGTCGCGGAGCAGCTGAAAACGGTGTTTGCCGGCGGCCCGGTCGACGCCATGAAAACAGGAATGCTCGGCAGCGTGGAAATCGTCCGCGTCGCCGAACAAGCGATCAAGGAACACCGCCAAACCAACGTCGTCATCGATCCGGTCATGGTTTGCAAAGGCGAAGACGAAGTGCTGAACCCGGAAAGCGCCGAGGCCATTCGCGATTTGCTCCTTCCGCTGGCAACCGTTGTCACCCCTAACCTGTTCGAAGCGGGCGTGCTCTCCGGCCTTGGGAAGCTAACGTCGATCGAAGAGATGAAAGAGGCGGCCCGCCGGATTCACGAGCTTGGCGCCAAAAACGTCGTCGTCAAAGGCGGCAAAGCGCTCGATGGCGAAAAAGCGATCGACGTTTTCTATGACGGAGCGGAATTTGCCGTGCTTGAATCGGACAAGATCGAACCTGCATTCAACCACGGTGCGGGCTGCACGTTCGCCGCGGCCATCACCGGGGGATTGGCCAATGGCTTGCCTGTAAGCGAGGCCGTGGCCAAAGCGAAGGATTTCGTCTCCGCGGCCATCCGCAGCGGCTACCAGTTCAACCAGTATGTTGGTCCGGTATTCCACGGCGGCTACCGTTTGGCGAAATAAATTCCTCTGAGGACATGAAGAAACCTCCTTCCAACGAAGGAGGTTTCTTGTATGCTTGCCAGGCATTACCCTTGAACTGCCTGTTTGCCGGGCAGCACGCGTCTGTATCGCTCGGATAAAAACGCAAGGTATTTTTTCAGTCCCAAACGGCGTCCATCCTTTCGTCATCCGGCAGCTTCTCCAAGCAACGGTTCATTATTCGCTCCCTCACAGTCCTAAGCTGGCGAAAGATAAAATACGCATGAAAAAAAGCTCAGCATCCGCTGAGCTTCGTGTTCGAAAAGCCGCTTTCCTATTTTCCTATTTCCACCATTCATCGAACGGCGTCACCGGGAGCTGCCGTTTATGTTCCGTATTTTTGTAACGTTTTTCGATTTTTTCGCGATTTTCGGGATCGACCTGCTGCCCGGTGAGATATTCGTCGATGACCGTGTATTTCATGCCCAGTTCCGTTTCATCCGCCTGCTGCGGTTTATTGTCGAGCAAATCGGCGGTCGGCACCTTCAAATACAGCCGCTCGTCGGCGCGGAGCTCTTTCAGCAGCTCGCGGCCTTGTTCCTTGGTCAGCCCCGTCAGCGGCGTCACGTCCGCTCCTCCGTCCCCGAATTTGGTGAAAAATCCGGTCAACGCCTCTGCCGCATGATCGGTTCCCACCACGAGGCACTGACGTTCTCCGGCAATCGCGTATTGGGCGATCATGCGCATTCTGGCCTTTACGTTGCCTTTATGATAGTCCGACAAACCGCTCCCCGTCGCATCCGCGTAGGTCAGAGCCAGGGCATTCACCGAGCTTTCGATGTTGAAGACGATGGACTCATCCGGCTTGATAAACGCCAGCGCCGCCTGCGCGTCGTCCTCATCCTTCTGGGTGCCGAAAGGAAGCCGGACCGCACAAAACGAAGCTTCGTACCCCTCCGCGCGCAGCTCTTCGGCAGCCAACTGGCAAAGACGCCCGGCCAGCGTGGAATCCTGTCCGCCGCTGATGCCCAGAACGAAACCTTTCGCTCCGGCTTTTTGGCAATAGGCTTTGAGAAAATCCACCCGTCTGCGGACCTCCTCCTTCGCATCGATCGTCGATTTTACGTTCAGCTCTTTCATGATTTGCTCTTGTGTGTTCATCGTTTTTGCATTCTCCCTTTTATGATTTTCAGAGGCTTACGTGTACAATTTATGGGCTTTAATGTAGCTGTAGCATTTTTCGGGCACCAGATACCGGGGTTCTCCCCCCATTTTCAATTCGTCCCGGATATAACTCGAGCTGATCTCCATGGCCAGCCCTTTATCGATGAGATGAAACGTTTGCCCGTCGTCGCTATTGCGCAAAATCGGCGATTTGCTGATGGCCGTGAGCATGTTGATGCCGTCTCTCGCCATGACGATAAATTTGTTTTCCTGTATCAGCTCTTCGGACTTCTTCCATTTGCCTTCCCCGATATCCAGCAGCAGGTCCGCGCCCATAATAAAATAAATTTCATCCTCCGGAAACTTGGCCTTAAAATGCTTCAAGGTCAAATACGTCGCGATTTCCCAGCCGGCCTGCTTCATTTCGTAATCGTCCGCAATGAATTTGTCATTGCCTTCGATCGCCATCAGGACCATGTTCCAGCGGTGTTCATCGCTGATATGGAGCTGCTTGTCGGTTCTTTTGCTCGAACAGGGAAGAAAAATCACGCGATCCAGCTTGCAGCGCTGCGCCACCGTGCTTGCCGTCCACAAGTGCACGTTCGTGATGGGGTCAAAGGACGAGCCGTAAATTCCGATTTTAGCCATAGGTCCTCCTTAAGCTTGAACCCTCCGGTTCACTTTTTGCTGAACTTCCTCGATCCGTTTCATTTTGTTGTCCCAGCATTCCTGGCTCAAGTTGACCGGATATTCCGCCGGGTTGAGCAGGCGCTTGTATTCATCCCACAGCACGTTCAAGTTTTCCTTCACGAAGGCTTGGATCTCGCGCAGGTCGGGCAGCCGATACACCAGCTTGCCGTCTTCGACGATCGTATGGTGAAGCTCCTTCGCTTCGAAATTCGTCACGAACTTCGCAATGTACGTATGGACCGGATGGAACATTTTCAGGCGATCCTGCTGCTGCGGTTCTTCGTGCTCCAGCGCGATGTAATCTCCTTCCGATTTGCCGCTTGCTTTATTGATGATGCGGAATACCCGCTTGCGGCCGGGCGTCGATATTTTTTCCGGATTCGAGCTGATTTTGATGGTGTCGACCATGTCCCCGTTTTCGTCCTCGATGGCGATCAGCTTATACACGGCCCCCAATGCCGGTTGATCGTATGCCGTGATCAGCTTCGTGCCGATTCCCCATACATCGATTTTGGCCCCTTGAGCCTTCAAGTTCAAAATGGTGTGCTCGTCAAGATCGTTCGACGCGTATATTTTCGTGTCCGTAAATCCCGCCTCGTCCAGCATTCTGCGCGCTTCCTTCGACAAATACGCCAGGTCGCCGCTGTCCAAACGGATTCCTTTAAATTTTATCCGATCGCCGAATTCCTTCGCAACCTCGATCGCCGTCGGGACCCCGGAGCGCAGCGTATCGTACGTGTCCACCAGAAACACGCAGTCGGTATGGCACTCGGCATATTTGCGGAAGGCGGTGTACTCGTCGCGATACGCCTGGACCATCGCATGGGCATGCGTGCCCGCCGTCGGAATGCCGAACAGCTTTCCTGCCCGGACATTCGACGTCGCGTCGAAGCCGGCAAGAAAAGCAGCCCTTGTGCCCCAGATCGCCGCATCCAGCTCCTGCGCCCGGCGGGTGCCGAATTCCATCGTCGTTTCGTCCCCCACGACCTGCTTGATCCGGGAGGCTTTGGTGGCAATCAACGTTTGAAAATTGACGATGTTCAGCACCGCGGTTTCGATCAGCTGGGCTTCCGCCAGCGGAGCTTCGATTCGTAGCATCGGCTCGTTGGCAAACACGAGCTCCCCTTCCCTCATCGAGCGGACCGTTCCCGTGAAGCGGAGCGTTCGCAAATAGTCGAGGTATTCGTCCGGATAACCGTCTTCCTTCAAAAATGCCAAGTCGCTGTCCGAGAACCGGAAATCCTGGAGATAACGGACAAGACGCTCCAACCCGGCAAACACCGCATAGCCGTTTTGAAACGGAATTTTCCGGAAATATACCTCGAATACCGCCTTGCGGTCGTGAATTCCGTCCTGCCAGTACACTTGCGTCATGTTGATTTGGTATTTGTCCGTATGCAGCGCCAGGCTGTCATCCGGGTAAAGCGCTTCAGGCGTTCCAACCGTTTGATCTGTCATGGCCAACATCCTCCCTTGTGCGAGTTCGAAAAAAAGTCAGACGACCTTCGCGCCCAGCGACCCTTCAAAATGCCGCAAAGCCCAAGCATGGCCTTCCGGATCGAAGCTCGCCACCGCATCCTTATGGATCACAAGATCGAATCCCTTGTTGTATGCATCCACGGCCGTATGCAAAACGCAAATGTCCGTGCAGACGCCCACGAGATGAAGTTCGGTAATGCCTCTCGCCCGCAGCCGAAGCTCCAGGTCGGTGCCCGCGAAGGCGCTGTATCTGGTTTTATCCATCCAATAGACGTGTTCCGAATCTTTATGGTCATCAAATACGCCCTGCAGAGCTCCGTAGAGATGGCGGCCTGCGGTGCCGTCGATGTTATGCGGCGGGAACAGCTTCGTTTCGGGATGGAGCGTATCCCCGGCCTTGTGCAAATCGACGGCAAATACGACGAAGTCCTGATTGTCCACGAATTCCTTCGTCACTTGCACGATGCGCTGCTCGATGTTTTGCCCCGGCTCGCCGCAGGTAAGCGCCCCGTCGGCTGCCACGAAGTCGTTGGTGTAATCGATGTTAATCAGTGCCTTTTGATTCGTTTTCGTCATCGCAAATTCCTCCTGATCCATTAGCTTCATCTTACTTTTTGGCGTAATAAATGGAACTGTTCACCGGTGCGTCGTTAAAACGGTACAATTGCGTCGGTTTCTTGGATGTGCGGGTCGTCTTTTTTCCGGCGATTTCCTCGATGAAAGGCAGCGTCTTG
This sequence comes from Paenibacillus sp. YAE3, assembly GCF_057546105.1. Taxonomy (NCBI): domain Bacteria; kingdom Bacillati; phylum Bacillota; class Bacilli; order Caryophanales; family Paenibacillaceae; genus Paenibacillus; species Paenibacillus sp. YAE3. The sequence continues at coordinate 46,155 of NZ_BAAIYF010000019.1, forward strand.
ATTTTGCGGGCGAATGCGGCATCCAGCGCGATGGCCGTATCGTCGGTGACGGTCAACAGCACCGCCTGCAGCTCAGAGTACGTAAACTCTTCGGGCAAAAAAGCTTTTGCCGCCGTCGTCTCAAGCAGCTTTTTGCGGATGACCGCCACCGCATCCCGAATGATCGTCTCATGGTCAAAAGCCAGATCGAGCTTAAACACTTCATCCACCGGAAACAGCGCAACCTCGCTCGCATCATCCTGCGCCACGCGATCCGCAAGCCGGTGTTCGGGCACGATGGCGTAATGGGCGTTGGAGATGATCCAGCCGCGGGGGTCGCGCCCCGGCTTGTCGTACACCCCGAAATGCTCGAGATGAATCCGGTCCACCCCGGTTTCTTCTTTTAACTCCCGCTGCGCCGATTGAAACGCGGTTTCGGTTTCGCCGACGAATCCTCCGGGCAAAGCCCATTTGCCCGCTTCGATGTTCGTACGCCCTTCGCTGTCGGTCATGCTTCGCTTGATCAGCATAAGGTTCAGCTTCATGGCGGGCGGCTTGAACGCTTCGGTTTTGTCGCTCAAGATGGTAAATACGGCAATGTCCGAGGTGTAGCCGTCCGGCGTTCGGTATTTTTTAACGTCGTATTGCTTGAGCGCTTGTTCGTTGGACATGAAGACAGCCTCACTTCGTATGATTATTTAACATTTAACGTTTTGTTAATTGTATTATAGCTTCAGTTTATGACCTTGTCAACCATTATGTGCCAATCGGATAGGCAAGAATCCCGTTTGCATCAAAAAATAAAAAAAGAGCCCCAAGCAGCATATGGCTGCCTGAAGCACTGTTATCGCACTTATCTTATATCCGATAAAATATGTCGTTACTCTGCCGTTAGCGTTTTGCCGGGTTTAGCCGTTGCCGGTTCGCTTGCGGCGCCGGCTTCGCCCTGCGCCTGGTTCGTCGAACGAAGCGGCAGCTCCTTCAAGAAAAATACGAGCAGGAGCGCGACGACGAGGACCAGCGTACCGGTCAGGAACACCGTCGAAAGCGTGTTGCCCAGCGCATCGCGGATGCTGTCGATCATCTGAGCGAAGAGCTGTTTGGCTTCCGCCGGCAGGCTGGCTTCGGTCTTTTCGACGAGCGGCTTGTTCATCAGCGTTTGCGGGTTGGCAAAAGACAGCATATTCTGAGCCAGCTTCGGATCCAATTTGCTGAAATCCGGAGCGCTTGCCGATTGGAGAGCTTCCTTCAGGTTTTTGGTCAAACTATTGGACATGACGGTACCCATGACCGCGATGCCGATCGTACCCCCGAGGTTACGGAACAGCTGCGTGGAAGCCGTCACGACGCCAAGCTCTTTATGCGAAACTGCATTTTGAGTGGCCAGCGAGAATACCGGCATGCCAAGGCCCAAACCTACGCCGAAAATGATCAGGCTGACGATCGTCATCCACAAGCTGTTCATGAAAATCATGATGCCCATCCCGATGATCATGATCGGCATGCCGATCAGCGCAAACCGTTTGTATTTGCCGGATTTTGCGATCAGCTGACCGGTAATGGCGCTTGTTATAACCATGCACAAGGACATCGGCAGCGTGACATAACCTGCATACGTCGGCGAAATGGCCAAAACGCCCTGCACGTAGAACGAAATGTAGATCATCGCGCCCATCAAGCCGAAGTTCATGATAAAACCGATAATGTTCGAAATGGTTACGACGCCGTTTTTAAATAAATGCAGCGGAAGAATCGGTTCCTTCACTTGCGTTTCGACGAAAATGAAAATCAGGGCGGATACGACCGCGCCTCCGATCAAACTGAGAATTTGCCAAGATCCCCACGGATATTCCGTACCTGCCCAAGAGAACGCGAGCAGCAGCGGAACGATCGTCGTCGTCAGGAACAACGAACCCCAGTAGTCGATATGCTGGCCTTTCTTTTTGTCGACTTTCGGGAACAACATCATAATCATGATAAATGCCACGATGCCCAGCGGCAGGAAAATCCAGAACAGCCAGTGCCAATCGATATGGTCGACCAAATAGCCGCCGAGCGTCGGTCCCAACACGCTGGAGAAGCCGAATACAGCGGTCATCAAGCCCATCCACTTGCCTCGTTCGCGCGGCGGGAACAAGTCGCCGACGGCCGTAAAGGCGGTGGACTGGATGATCCCCGCGCCGATCCCCTGAATCCCGCGGTAAATAATAAACTGATAGACATCGGTGGAGGTCCCCGTCAAAAAGGCCCCGACCATAAAAAACAATATACCGATCAGTATGAACGGTTTCCGTCCAAACATGTCGGACAGCTTACCGACCAGTATGGTGGCGATGGTGGACGTCAGCAAATAAATGTTGATGGTCCACGTGTAATAGTCCATGCCATCCAGAATCGCGATAATGCGCGGCATCGCCGTGCTTGTGATCGTCTGGTTGATAGCTGCAAAAAACATGGCGGCCATGATCGCGATCATGATCGTTATTTTACGTTTAAGCGTTAAATGCTCCATTCCCTCTCCTTCACCTCTAACCGTTGTTATGTTCTATATTCAAAAGCATCGAAGAGAAGATTCTTCTTAAATGCTGAATATCTTCCTCGGACAACATGCCGAAAAATACCTGGATGACCTCCTTCTGGTCATCTTTGATTTTGTCTATGATCTCGTAGCCTTCTTTCGTGATCATCGTATATACCACCCGGCGGTCGTCTTCCGCCCGCTCCCGCTTGACGTAACCCGCTGCGATGAGCTTGTCGGTCAAGCTTGTGATGGCCGGGGACGTTAATCCCAGCGCCTCCGCCAGCTCCGATACTTTCAAGGAGCCGCGCATGTTGAGGGTATACAAGACTTGAAACTGAGGAAACGTGAGATTGTATTCCTTGGTGCTGATTTTGTTCCATTCCTGGGACATGCTTTTCAGCAGTTGGCGGAACATCCCCGAGACTTCAAACAATAGTTCGTTCTTAGGCAAAATGCCAACCTCCTTGTACGTTTTCAGGTGCTTTGTCATAAGGATTTTGCGAACATTGACGAGAGAAGTCCGCCTTCGGGATTCCGCGCAAAACCCTTTGCTGAAATCTTTGAAATAATTAAGTTTTATTTAAATAAGGCGTAAATAAATAAACGACTTAATCATTTAACACTTAAGTAATATACTCCGTCGCAAAGACGAAGTCAAGCAAATTTTATGTACATAATTTCATAATAAAATAAATGCAGATGCCGTCACAGGTCGAAAACAAAAAACAGGCCCCCGTTAGGAGAACCTGCTTTCCTGCTTGTATCGAGATTCCAGCTGCCCGTCCAAATCCTTTACATGAAGCGGCGAGAAATACGGGCCGTGCTTGTCGGCGCGACGGCTTCCGTTTTTTCCGCCAGCGCCTAGCACGGGTTCTAGACCTTCCTTTCCTTCATTTATGCTTTCAAATGGGTACGATCATACGTCGTGCCGCGCCAGGTCATGCCTCCCCGCCGGCCGGCGCGGTAAGCCCCCCGAAAGCCTCCGATCGTCAGAATGAGGCCTATCAAAGGATGGGCAATGCCATACCAAAAACCGCTGCCGGAATACCTTGAATAGATGAAATAGAGCCATAATACGGATACGATGCTTACGCCGCATAAAACGCGCGCGGAGAGCGGACCGATAAACAACCCGATCCAGGGATAAATCATCGTCAACAGGCAGGAGACCGCGGTGATGACGGCCTTCGGGTAACTGAACACCGATTTTTCCACGCTTCCGATGAGCTGGCTCAAACTTTCGTACCAATTCCAGACGCCGATCATCCGGGTTCCGTAAACCGCATCTTGGCGGTATCCCCCCTGCTTTATCCGTTTTCCAAGCTCGGCATCATCCGTCGTGACGTAAGAAAAGGCTTCATGGGTTCCGATCTTCTCGTAAGCCTCCCGTTTGACCAGATTAAACGCCCCCACGCCAAGCGAATGCGATGCCTTCGGATCTTTGATTTTCCACAGTTGGCCGAAGGAAGACGCACTCATGAAAATAAAAGAGGCATACCATTTGGAAGGCGCATGCGGACCTATAAAATCGGGAATCATGGTCAGATGATCCAGTTCATGGCGGTTCATGTAAGCAACGGCTTTGGCGATGCACGACGGCTGAAACAAAATATCCGCATCCGTGAACAGCAGCCACTCTCCTTTGGCCTTTTTCGTGCCTTGGAATAACGCGTGGCTTTTTCCCATCCATTGTTCGGGCAAATCACGCACGTCCAGCGCGGTAACGCTTGGATAAGCCTGTGCAAGCTTCGCCGCGATCGCGCCGGTGCCGTCTTCGGAGCGGTCGTTGACCACGATTACTTCCAGCGGGTCGTAGGTTTGATTCATTAACGATTCGACGCAGCGTTCCAATGCCTTTTGTTCGTTTCTCGCGGCTATGACGACCGAAATGTACGGCTGCCGCCCCGCCGTCTCTTCCCGGGTACGATGCAGGATGCCGATCTTTCCGGCGTTGGCCGTAAAAATGATCGCAATGCTTCCCCACATCAGCACGTTGAGTCCCCCCAATACCCAATACATCCAACTCATGATCTTCCACCACTTTCGAATATTTTGGACGATCGTTCTAATCTTGATAAAAGAATAGAAGTTGCAGCTCCGATCTAATCTTATAACAACATAAATAGAACGTTCGTACTAATGTTATCATAATGGAAATGATTTCAATTGGCAATGAAAGAATCTTTGTTCTTCGACAAAAAAATCATGTACAATGTAAACACGGAAAAATCAAGCCGGAACCGGAACACTAAAACGACCAAGGAGATTTTGCATGCTTAAATTCCTAAAACATGATGAGCGGCATCCGGATCGGGAGCAGCTTCGGGCCGACTGCGGGCAATGCTTCGGATTGTGCTGCGTGGCCCTGCCTTATGCCGCATCGGCAGACTTCGCGTTCGACAAATCGGCCGGGACGCCTTGCCGGCATTTGAATGAGGATTTCCGCTGCGGCGTCCACCAGAAGCTTAGAAACCTCGGCATGCGCGGGTGCACGGTGTACGACTGCTTCGGAGCCGGGCAAAAAGTATCCCAACAAACGTACGGCGGGCGCGACTGGCGCCAGGAACCGAAAAAAGCGCGCCAAATGTTCGACGTGTTTCCCGTCATGTGGCAGCTTCATGAGCTGCTGTGGTATTTGACGGAAGCACGTTCTCTGGAACCCGCGTCCCCTATTCATGATGAGCTGGATGAGGCGCTCCAGGAAACTTGGCGGCTCACGGAGCTTGATCCCGAATCACTCCTAAGCATCGACATGACCGCCTATCGGGCAAGCGTGAACGTCCTTCTTCTTCGCACAAGCGAGCTTGTCCGCGAAGACGGGCGGCGCAGACATCAAGGACCGCTCAAACAAAAAAAGATTGCCGGCCGCGGGGCCGACCTCGTCGGGGCCAAACTGAAGGGAGCCGATCTGAGGTACCAAAGCTTGCGGGGCGCTTACCTCATTGCGGCCGATCTCAGGTCGGCAGACTTACGAATGGCCGATCTGATCGGAGCCGATTTGCGGGATGCCGATCTTCGGGGCGCCGACCTCCGGGGAAGCCTCTTTCTCGCTCAAGCCCAGATTAACGCCGCAAAAGGAGATGCCAGTACCAAGCTGCCTCCTTCCTTAATGAGGCCCGAGCATTGGCAAGCGCAATGACGGAACGCTGCATTTCATAAATAATAAACAGTCAAGCGACAGATCTTGTACAGGTCTGGCTTGACTGTTTTTATTTTTTTGCGGCTTGCCGTATTCATATGGCGTTCCTGGTGGTAAGTATCTTATGGACCCATTTGAATGATTACGAAGGAGGATGACAACCATGGGCAAAAAAATCGCAACCCTCATCACCGACATGTTCGAAGACGTCGAGTTTACCGATCCGGCCAAGGCTTTCAAAGAGGCCGGCCATGAAGTGATAACCATTGAAAAAAAGGCCGGACAGCAAGTCACAGGCAAAAAAGGAGAGAAGGTCAGCATCGATCTGGGCATTGATGAAGCGAAACCGGAGGATTTCGACGCCCTGCTCATCCCCGGCGGCTTTTCTCCGGATATCCTGCGCGCGGACGACCGTTTCGGCGAATTTGCCAAAGCTTTCGTGCAAGCAGGTAAACCGGTGTTTGCCATCTGCCACGGACCGCAGGTGCTGATCGATACCGATTTGTTGAAGGGCGTTGACATAACCGGATACAGATCCATCCGCAACGATCTGAAAAACGCCGGCGCCAACTACAAAGACGAAGAAGTGGTCGTAAGCCGCAACATCGTCACGAGCCGCACGCCGGACGATTTGCCTGCCTTCAACCGCGAGTCCTTGAAGCTGTTGGCGGATTAAGCGGTGCTCGTTACCGGTTCGAAAGCGGTCTGAACCATACAGCCCTCGCCTTGTTCGATAAGGCGAGGGCTTTTTTCGTCCCCCGGCAACGTCCATTCCATGGATCGCGCCGCCGAACAAATAATAATCCCCTTCAAAGGGGATAATTGTAATGCATATCAAAGGAGGCCCAGCCCGTGGAAAACGAATTCGGCGGCTTTTCACCAAAGCCGGAAGAAATCAAACAACGGCTCAACCATATCGCGGACGGCGTCGACGCGTTGATTTCGTCTTTGGATCAGCAGAAAATCGGCATTCTTAAAGAAGTCAGGCAGCTCTCCAAACGGTTTGCGGCTACAAGCAAAATGGCATCCGCCTACCACTTGAATCGGTTGCTCTTTCCATATACCACGAAATGCGACGTCATCCTTCAAACGTTAGGGCAGCTTAGCGACATCCGCAGAGGTGCGCTGATCGTCATCGAACGGGAAGATCCGGTCGACGAATGGATCACCCGGGGCACGCCCTTGTTCGCCGAAATATCCGGCGAGCTCCTGGATTCCATCTTCCATGTCGGAAGTCCGCTGCACGACGGGGCCGTGCTGATCCGCAGCGATAAGATCGTCTCGGCTGCCAACATCCTTCCCCTTACGAAAAAGATTTACAAAGGCAAAAAGCTCGGAACCCGGCATCGCGCCGCCATCGGCTTGTCGGAACGAACGGATGCCTTGGTTTTCGTCGTATCCGAGGAGACGGGGAAAGAGTCGTTTTCTTTTAACGGAGCCCTTTACCCTTTTCAAACCATCAGCCCGTAACGGTCGAAAGCATCACTGGGAGCGTGACATGACATGATGAATAACAAAAACTGCCGGGACAACCCCGCCCTTCTGCAAGCGGAAATGGCAAAGCAGCTCAACCGGGTCGCGGAAATTCTGCGGCACGGCATTTCCACGTTCGATCAAAACGACATTCAAATCCTGAACGACTTGGAGGAAATATCCAAGGAATTTGCCGACTTGGAAATGCTGGTATCCACGTATTTTCTGAACTGCCTGCTGACGGAATATACGGAATCCAGCAAGGAGTTGTCCCGCGCCGTCCACAAAATGAGCTTGAAGAGGCAGCAGGCGTTGATCGTTCTGGAAAAAAGCGACCCGGTAACCCCCCATATCCAGGGAGGAACCCCTATTAACGCCCAAATTTCAAGTCCCTTGCTGGAATCGATTTTTTATCCGGGAAGCAAGTTGCAGCAGGGCGCCGTGCTCATCAAAGCCGATACGGTCCTTTCCGCAGGAAATGTACTTCCCGTCACGCAGCAAATATTTTGGGATCGGCTGTTTGACTTGAACGAGGCCTCCGCCGTCGGCTTGTCGGAACGGTGCGATGCCTTGATTTTGCTGGTCGCGGCGAATGGAACCACGTCGTTTTGCCTGGAAGGAAATCTCTATCCCTTCTCGACCGCCTGATAAACAAACAGCGCGCATGGCCTGATCCGCTGCCTACTTCCATGATTCTTCGTATCTCAAGACTTTTAGACGCCGGTCCTCTTTGCCGCCTCTTGATGCATATACCGATCCGCCTCATCCCAGGGGACGCTGAATCCTTTCCCTTTGGCGCAAAAAATCGACGTGGACGTGTATTCGGGATCGGCGTTTTTATCATAGCTTTTGGCCGCAATCACTTCCTCCGCGTTGCCGCAAGGCCGGTAACCCGCCAGCCGGAGCGTGAGCGCGCCTTTGCCTTTCGTGAAAGCGGCAACCTCCGCCGGATAATCCATCATGGTGGCGACGGGGGCCTGCCCGGTGATCACCGCCGTGTCTCCCTCGATATCCGGAGCGTCGAAGACGCCGCGCGCCTGCTGGATATCGGACATCACCCGGCCGATGTGATCGACGCCGACTTTCAGTTTGAAGTCGTATACCGGCTCCAGCAGCACATTTTGCGCTTTTTCCAGCCCTTGCCTCAGCGCCCGGAGCGTCGCCTCCCGAAAGTCGCCTCCCGACGTATGTTTGTTATGTGAACGGCCCGTCAGCAGCGTCACGACGACATCCGTCACGGGAGAGCCCGTGAGCAGGCCGCGATGTTCCTTCTCCGTCACATGCTGGCCGATCAGATGCTGGTATCCGACGCCGAGATCGTCGGGATGACATTCGTTAACGAACTTGACGCCGCTGCCCGGAGGCCCCGGTTCGATCTTTAGATGAACCTCCGCATAATGGCCTAACGGCTCGAAATGGCCCGACCCGATCACGGGGTCCGCTACCGTTTCCTTGTACAGAATTTCAGGCTTTCCGAACGAAACGACCAAGTTGAAACGGTCATATACGACCTGCTTCAGCACTTCGAGCTGGATCATGCCCATGACGTGAATGTGCAGTTCCTGCAGCGATTCGTCCCAGTTTACCGTCAGCGACGGGTCCTCGGCATCCAATAGTTGAAAGCAGCGCAACACCTCCCGAATCGATACGGCAGGATCGAACAACACCTTCGATTTCAGGGCCGCAACAAGCTCGTAAGGCTTTCGTTCGCCGATTTGGCCGATTCCCGCACCGGCCGTTAGGGAGCTAATCCCCGTCACAGCCACGAGTTGACCAGCGCGGGCTTCATCTACCGCGGCATATTTTTCGCCGTTATAAATACGGATCGATGTGATTTTTTCCCGCAACCGTTCGCCGCCGCAGCTTTCGTATTCGATTTCGTCCCTGACGCGCAGCCGGCCTTGCAATAGTTTCAAATGGGTCAGCCTCACGCCCTGCGCATCATGGCGGATTTTGACCGCACGAGCTGAAAGTTCGCCCGACGAATCCCGGTTGACCTCCGCAAGCATGCCCAGGTTCGCAAGAAATTCTTGGACTCCCCTATCCTGCAATGCCGAACCGCACATGACCGGGAACAGGCAGCGTGTTTTCACCAAAAAACGCAAGCTTCGAATCGCGGACTCTTCATCCGTTAGGCCATCCAAATACATCCGCAGCAGCTCCTCATCCCGTTCCGCGGCGAATTCCAGCACCTCTTCGGGGATGCCTTCCGCTAAAGAACCCTGAAGGATCACGGCGTCCGGAGTCAGATGATGGCGGATCTCCTCCAGCACGGCCGCGGCATCCGCCCCTTCGCGGTCCATTTTATTGATGAAAAACAGCACCGGCACCCGGTACGCCTGAAGCAGCTGCCATACCGTCTCGGTATGCCCTTCGACGCCTTCGACCGCGCTCACGATCATGACCGCATAATCCATCGCCTGGACGGCCCGCTCTATTTCCGCGGAGAAATCGACGTGCCCCGGCGTATCGATCAAATCGTAAGTCGAATCCCCGTACGTCATGACGGCCTGGTCCGCAAAAATGGTAATGCCGCGCGCCCGCTCCAGTTCATGGCTGTCCAGGAAGGCATCCTTATGGTCCACCCTTCCCCTGCTGCGAATGCTGTTGGTATGGTATAAAAGCTGCTCCGCAAACGTCGTTTTTCCCGCATCGACATGCGCCAGCAGCCCGATGGTGATATTTGTGTCTCCCATGAAGCGATCACGCCCGTCCCTTCTGTAAAAATCTCATTTTGAGTATAACAGAAAAAAGCGGCGATCCGTTCATCAATCCGGGATAAAAATCATTTCCGGGCAGATCATGGTTTCTTCCAGGAGTCCTTCAATGGAACGATCCGGTTAAACACCAGCTTGCGCGCCTTAGGCTTCATTGGAATTCAAGCAAAAATACCCGTGCCTTAAAAACTGATATTTCGCCCTGGGATCAGCATGCCGCATGGACGGTTCCAGCACCGCGTTTTCCAGCTTGATCAGCGAATCCGGGTTCACGAGCGCCTCCAAGTCATTGCCGGATTCGAGAATCGGCGCGCCTTCCCGGAGCAGATTATCGTATAAGCGTACTTCTGCGGTTACAGCGTGTTTGGCCGACACCATAAAAACAAAAAAATCCCGCCTCCAAGACGATGGGTCTTGGGGACGAGATTTGCGTTCGCGGTGCCACCCGGTTCGCGGAATATATCGCTATATCCGCCTCTTCCGGTACGGCAAGCGCGTTTAAGCTGCTTATACTTCGCCCGATCCGATTCCACTAATCCCCGGCGTCTTCATCATGCACCGACTCCGCCTCATAGAGATGCCCTTCGTGGTAATTCACGTCCATCCGCAGATTGTTGGCGATGGTCCGGCTGATTTCGCCTTGTTCGAACATGTTCTGAATTTCGTTGCGTTCGGCCTGAATCGCCTTCAGTTCAAGCTCCCTGCGTCTGGCATCGGTCTCCCTTCCCGTTTCGGCCGGGACCTTGTCGTCAAGCAGTTGAAGCTCCATCCCCCGGTAATCGGCGAGAATGCTTCGTATCATTTCGCGGTTCTGGTCGGTTTCCATCGATTTGACCTGCGCGATGGCCGCACGGACGGCTTCCAGTTTGAGCGCTTTATAGAGCTTCCATTTCGGATGCGAAGGATCGAATGCCGCCTCTTTATGTCTCGCCCTGCGTATCGCCCGCTGCAGTCCGCCCCATCCGAGAACAAGCAGTTTTTTGAACTTTCTACTGGTCGTGAGCAGCATTTCGATCCGGCTAAGCGACGATTGGAACCGGTCTGCGAGCTTAGGTGAAATTCGCCCTTCCTGCAGCCACCGTTCCGCGGTTTTTCGTTCCGCTTGGAGCGCTCCGATTCGGATGTCGAGCGCCTGCTTCCATGCTTTTCCGGACTCGTCCTTATTGTGGAACCTCGCCATTTGAAGCCTGTGGTTGTAGGCCCTGATCAGTTCGAGTCCTTCCCGCCGGTTATCGTCGTTCATCTCTTCGCGCACCGCGCATAATCCCGCTTCAAGCACGCGAATCCGCGCAGACCTTTCCGTCTCGGCCAGCTCTTCGGGATCAGCTTTGGCTTCCCTCGTCAAGATCGGCAGCAACACGCTTGCAATGACGAGCGTTAACAGGATGACGCCCGAGCAGATAAACAATATCAGGCTGCGCTCCGGAAACGGGCTATTGTCGGCCAGCGTCAACGGAATCGAAAAGGCCGCGGAAAGGGTTAAGGCCCCCCGGACGCCGGATAAAGCCGTCAGCAGCGCCGATTTAAAATGCCGGTTGGCCGCCCACACCCAAACGAAGCGAAGCAAAATCAACACGGCGGTGATCAGAAGGATATATCCGATCACTTGTCCGTTATTGTAGGCAGGGTCTTTCCATACCTCAAGGATGACTCCCGGAATTTCAAGCCCCAATAAAATGAACACCAGACCGTTCAGGCAAAAAAGAATGACCGACCAGGTGCTGTCGGACACGACCCGCAGCCGGGCGGAGCCGCTCCTCATCCGGTCCCGTTCGATGGCATGCGTTACTCCGGCGGCAACGACGGCCAAAATCCCGGAAACATGCATTTCCTCGGCGACCCAATAAATGACGAACGGCGTCAGGATGATGATCAGCATATGCAGCGTTACATCCTCCATCCCCATGCGGCGCAGCTGCATCCGCATCCCGATGATCAGAAAACCCAATACGACGCCCGCGATGACCCCGCCAATGGCGATGACGAGAAAGCTCCCGATGGCCTTCGGCAAGGAAAAATGCCCGGTCACCGTCGCGGCGATCGCAAAATTAAAGGCAACCAGGCCGGAGGCATCGTTCATCAGCGCTTCGCCTTCCAGCAGGTGCATAATTTTGCCGGGGAGCTTCGCCCTGCCCGACAAGGAACTGACCGCCACCGCGTCCGTCGGCGAAAGAATGGCCGCAAGCGCAAAAGCGGCGGACAGCGGAATCGCGGGGATCATCCAATGAATGAACGGTCCTGCGATAAGCACCGTCGCAAATACGAGTCCCAAAGCGAGCAGCAAAATGCTCGATCGGAGCTGCCACAGCTCGTCCCGTGGCGTCATTTTGCCGTCGTTAAACAGCAGCGGCGCGATGAACAGCAGCAGGAACAGCTCCGGATTCAGCGGGATGTGGTGAAGCCCAGGCAAAAACGCCGCCACCACCCCCAATGCAATCTGAATGATGGGTACCGGAACGACGGGCAAAAAGTGGTTGACGACATTCGATATCCCTATAAGAATCAGCAGCACCAGCACCATTAAAAGTATTTCCATTGATTAGCGCGCCCCTTTTAGCCCGAAGGATCATTTCGATTGGCATGGCAGAATAAGAAACTGGATGAATTACCTTTTATTTTGAACCAATTCCCCATGCTTTATCATCCTCCATGTATTACCCGTTTCCGCGCAAAAAGAAAACCCGCTCGAAAAGCGGGTCAGGCGGTGGCATTCCCATCCATCATGGCGGCTTCTCCCCTTCGGACCGAATGCGTCTTGTATGTTCCTTGTTCGTCGATTTCCAGGCAATTCAGCTGTTTTCCAAATGCGCAGCCGCCGTCGATCCCGATTTTATCCCCTGCGGGGCTAAACCAGATGTCGGCCGACTCATGAAGATATATGACCGGGGTATGACCGAATACAACCTGCTGCCTCAGCCCCGTCCGACGTTCAAAAAAAGGCTCCCGGATCCAAATAAAATCGTCCTGCGGCTGGTTCCTCCAGTCATCATGCTCCGGATTGATGCCGGCGTGCACAAAAATATGCTCGTTCGTTTCATGATAAAGCTCCAGGCTGCCGAGAAACTCCAAGTGCTGTTGATAATGTTTTTTGATGTGCGCTTTTGCTTCGTCGTAACGTTCCCGGGTCATGTCCCCGCCAAAAAAATCGGCGCCGCAGTAGCTTTCGAGCGTTTGACGGGCACCGTTGCGGATCCATCTGGCATTAAACGTTTCGGTATCCTTCACGATGGCATCGTACATCATCTGGTCGTGGTTGCCGCGAAGCACGGTCACGTTCCATATTTCTTTAAAAGCTTGAACCTGTTCCACGACTCCCCTGCTGCTTGGCCCCCGGTCTACGTAATCGCCGAGGAGCACGAGTTTATCGTTGGACGGGTCGTAGTTCACTTTCGTCAGCAGCAGGTTGAACTCGTCCAAACATCCGTGAATATCGCTGATCGCCAACGTTCTAATACGAATCTCTCCTTCTACCTTGCTTTTGTTTTTTTTCAAAAATGTTTCCCTTTTGCGAAACGCTAACTCCGCATCAAGTCCATTTCGAGCTCTTTCTGCAAAGCCATTTCCATCTTCATTCTCAGGCCCGCATATTGATCGATCAGCGGATGGTCGTATCCCAAATAAGCGCTGATTCTTCCCGGAACCGAGTCGTCCTCATGGCTGTTGCTCCAGTGGAACAAATCCCGGTACAGATCGATCATTTTTTCCGTATTTTGCGGCGCGTATTTGATCGGATGCGGATCGCCTGCCAGCTTTACTTCGATTAAATCATGCAACACATGATATCCGTGACCGATCCCTATTTCATCGGGCCTATGGTCCCCGGTTCCCCCGCCGACGGGCGTTCGATTCTTCAGGTCCGCGATGATCTCGGCGAACGTCAACCCGGTCATTGGCATGCACATGTAAGCCCACCAATGGCTTCCCGTGCCAGTGCTGTTCAATTCCCAGAAAGGATCCATCAAAATTTGCCGCACCTGCTCTTTTTGCGAAGGTCCAAACATGGATATGCCAAGCAGCAGCCCCGCGTTGCAATCCGTTGAGGCCGTTTTCCCCCAAGACATGAGCTCGGGCACGATGCGTTCATCCGCAAACGTATAACTTAATGCCGGCAAAAATTCAGGAAAAAGCGGCTGTCCGGCCACTTTATTCCATTCGTTCTCAAACCGTTCCCGGTAAGCTTGGCAAGGAAGATGCAGCAATCCAAGGCAGGCATTCTTCGAGAGATCCCAATCGTCTTGGCTAACGCAAGCGGCCATGTAATCCATATATTTTTCATAGCCCATGTACCCAAGCACATGCAAAATATCGCTTGGCATGTCCTCGCGCAGCGATCCCTGGTCGAAGCTAACCCGGGCGATGTCTTCGGCGAGATCCAGGCCGCCGCATCTCATCACCGGATCAAGGAGCAGCACGCGCCTGTAATCCGACGGATCTTCCGCAAATACCCGGAATAATGCCCTTGCATCCTCATCGTCTCCATATATGGATATGATACGGCAATAGGCCGTAATGATGGCGGAGTCGGTTCTCGGGTCGGCTTCGAGCCGATGAATGAGTTCTTTCGTGGTTTGAATCATGCTCTTGATCTCTCCCGTTTCTCTGTCGTCTATGCCCTCCATAAATAAAACCAACTCCATACGGAGTCGGTTTCAGAGAGTTATATGAATGGCCATTCGATGTTATAATTCGATCAAACCAAGGAATTTTCCTTCTTGACGCGGCTTTTCTTCATGGCACCGAACAACGCGATCACGCCGTACATCGGAATCACGAAATAGAACACCAGCGCCATATAAAACAGTCCGTCCGGTCCCGGATTCAGGCTGAATGCGGTGACAAGCCCGGCAAGCAAAACGGCGTTTATGATGCTCGCGATCAATATTTCATGTTTTTTCCCAAACATAACGACTCCAATCATCGCTGCGGTGAACAATGCAAGAATCAACGTGGTCATGGAACATTCCCCCTCGGTAACGGTGATGCTTTATCATACGCAATGATGCCGCATCCATTCACAATTTAGACACAATTAAGTTACCTCCAAGATACCACATTTAAACACCGATGAAAAGGCTTTCAATAAAAAAATAGGCGATTTGGATCAAAAAAATCATAGGCCCTTTTCTTCATGCCAACGTATCATTCTCCAAACTCCGTCCGCTTCTTTTCTCCACGTTTCCAGAGAGAGGGCCCTGACGACCTTAGCGCCATTTATGTACGTTATGCCATAAGATACGGCAGCTTGATTCTCCGATTGGGGAATGACCGTCACCCCCGAAAAGATGAACCTGAATCGTTGGCCTTTGTAATAGGCCGCTGCCTCCTTATTCCCCTCCCGGATCTGCCCGGCATTGTACGTCTCAATGGTTCCGGATGAAGGCATGTAGAGCGTGCCTTGGAAGTCTTCTGAATATAAAGCGTTCATCTCTTCGTACTCCCCCGCGGCAAAACGGTTATGCAATTCCTGCAGCCGGTATATTTGAGCGACGACTTCGGATTCCATACTCATAAAGTTCATCCTCCTTTTTAGATATTTTTTGCAGTATAACATATTTATCTGCCTTGCGCGCCAAATGCTTCCATTTTCCTTCCAGCACAAAAAAACCGAGCACGGGGAACCATGAGCGGTCTTTTGCCGTTTCCGCCAACTAATATTGCGTCCAGTAATCCAAGCTGCTCGTTGCCGTTTTTTTGCGCGCTGGAAGGCCATCTTTCCAGCCTTTAAGAATCAGGACCGATTGGGTGTGCTGTTTGTCTTCCCAAACAATAAACCCCTGATTTTCCAAGGAAGCAAGCGCACGAACGATGTCCTGCCGGCTTCTTCCCGTTTTGATGATGAGTTCCCGCATGGAAGGCATTCTCCGCCGTCCGCTGGAATAGTTGTAAAAAATCCGGAGTATTTTCCGTTCGATGTCAGCAAGCACTGCGACGATCCCCTTTTCCGGCCGGCTTCCATGCCAAAATGTTCTCCGCCCGAAAGGTTCGCGCTTCCCCCGTTTGCAGGCAGGTCGCGCGAACGAGCTGGCCGCGAATGCCCTTCACCTCGATTTTGCGCTGCGTGATGTTTCCGGCTCGGTCGATATACACGATTTCCAGACATTGACCGACGTATTTTTGCGGCATGAATATCCCTCCAAACAAGAACTTTTGTTCTTATTATATGCGAACATATATTCGATATTCAATGTTAAAAAATACAAATTGGAAGGAGGGAAGCGGATGTTGACGCATCCGACGTTCATAAAACGAACCATAAAAGAAAGCTCCCTTCCGGGAGCCTTAGGGGTTATGCGAATAGGTCATTATTTCAGCAAGCCTACCAGAGGCATAATCGAACGCATGACATTCATGCCGATTTGGATGGTGGGGATGATTTTGCCGATGAAGCCGAACATTCCCGTTCCGCTTCCGTCCGCTTCTTCCGATCTGTTCAGATTGGCGGATGGCGCGGGCCGGCTGGATCCCCCGCCGAACAGAAGACTTAATATGCCGGATACATGGGCCTTGTTCCTGTTCTCCAAAATCGCCGCCGTTCGCTGCGGATCGGCCCATACTCCGCTAAGGACGACGCCGCTGCGGTCTTGTTTCTTCACCGTGCCGATATAGCTGCTGCCGTCCTTCAACAAGACAAGCACCGGTTTTCCCGTCCATTTGGACGAGCGCCGTCTCTGTTTCTTCTTTTTAACAGGCATCGATTTCACCTCGGGCAGTCATTTTCAAGAATCGTCTGTCATTGACCTTGCAGGTAATAGTGTATTCTAGGTTTCTACGATATTCTTGTGTTTTTTGCCATAGATTAGATAGCCTGGCCAGGCGGCCCGCCCGCGCAGAAAAAAAGCGCGATGGATTAATCCATCACGCCGTAGGGAAGATGTTGCGGAATCGGCTCGGGCCGTTCGCAGCTGCTTTTCATGATGTAATATCGGTCCTGTTCGGAAGAGTCGTGGAAGGCGTGCATCGCTTCAAGAACATGGAAGCCCAAATCGCCGCTCACCCGGTTTTTTCTGCCGCTTTTCAGCGCATAAACCATATCAAGCACGCCGATGCCCCGCGAATTCCCGGTATAGCCGTGGGACAGCGGGATTTCCTTCCACTCCTGGCTGTCATGACGCTTGAGCGTGACCGGCCCGCCGAACGTATTCGGATCCGGGACGACAAGCGTTCCCTGGCTTCCGTAAATTTCGATGCAAGGCAGCCGGCTTCCGCCAAACACGTCAAAGGAGGTAATCATCGTACCGATCGCCCCGCCGTGGAAATCGAGTACGCCCGCGACATGGGTCGCCGTCTCCACCGGGATCGTTTGCCCGAATTTTTTGGCGCTGGTGATCGTCCGCTCAGGATAGGAGATCTTGGCCATGCCGGCTATGCGCTTGATCGGACCCAACATGGCGACCAAGGCCGTCAGGTAATACGGCCCCATATCGAACATCGGCCCTCCGCCTTTGGCGTAATAAAACTCGGGATCCGGATGCCAATGTTCATGCCCTCTCCCCATCATAAACGCCGTTGCGGCCACGGGCGTGCCGATCCAGCCATCCGCAATAAGCTTGATGCAGGTTTGAATGCCTCCGCCAAGGAACGTGTCCGGGGCGCTGCCGACGAGAAGCCCTTTTTCTTGGGCTTTAGCCAAAATGGCTTGCCCTTCTTCGCGGGTAACGGCCAGCGGTTTTTCGACGTACACATGCTTCCCGGCTTCCAAAATATCCAGGCATACCTGACCGTGCGCAGCCGGAATCGTAAGGTTGACGACCAGCTCGATCTCCGGATCCGCAAGCAGTTCGGCAACCGTGCAGCCCTTGGCGATTCCGAATCGTTCGGCTTTTTCCTTGGCCCGGCCAAGATCCAAATCCGCGCAGGCGGTGACTTCAACCGCCGGGAACGTTTTTAAATTCTCAAAATAGATGGAGCTGATATTTCCGCATCCGATAATGCCGACATTCATTTTCTTCATGATGATGAACGCTCTCCATTCCTATAAAAATTTATACCTGGCTGTCCATCATGCCGGTATACCCGCTTCCCGCATGCTGACCCGCTGCCTTCGTTTTGCCTTCCGCCGCCCACAGCATGCCTCTGCGCATGATTTCCTTCACCGGCGGGAGCTCGAGCACGTTCGCCTGATGCCCAAGCGAGCAATAGAACACCCGTCCGAGTCCCCACCGTTTGGTCCATGCGACAGGCATATCAACGGATTTGTTATACACGTGAGGCCCGTCGGCAACCGGGAACCGGGTCGTTGCCAGCACTTCGACCGCCGGGTCGACATGGAGGTAATACTGCTCGGTGGACACGTCAAAATCTTCGATCCCCTCCACGATTGGACTTGACGTATTGGCAATGTGGATACGGTGAGGGGTACCGTCGTTTCCGGGATGGGCCACCCAGTTGCCGCCGGTCATAAACTGCCAGTCGACGTTGTTGCGGAAGGCGTCGCACATGCCGCCGTGGCAGCCTGCTAGACCGACTCCGTTCTGGACGGCCTCGGACACGCGGTTAACCCGTTCCTGGCTGATTTCGCCCATCGTCCATACGGGGATGATCAGGTCAAGCGTTTTCAATTTTTCGCCATCGTCGAAAGCCGCAAGCGTATCGGAAACTTCGACTTCATATCCTTCCCCTTCCAAAATGCCGCGGAATAAGGCTGATACCTCCTCAGGTTGATGGCCTAGCCAGCCTCCCCAAACGATTAGCGCTTTTTTCATGTCAACATCTCCTTAGGCTTAAGCTCATATTTTAAAGCTCCTCGGTGCGCACCCATCTTCTCTCCGCGATCGACAAATCGACGGCTTCAAGCACCTGCTGGCATTTCACGCCGTCCGCAAAATTCGGAACGGGCTGCCGGTCTTCGCGGATCGCCTGAAGCAGCTCGACCGTTTCGTGGATAAACGTATGTTCGAATCCAATGGTATGCCCCGGCGGCCACCAGGCTTCGGCATAAGCGTGCGCAGGATCGGTCGCCAGAACGCGGCGGAAGCCCTGCACGTCTTCGGCATCCTCCGTGAAATAAACCTGCAGTTCGTTCATCCGTTCGAAATCGAATTTCAAGCTGCCTTTGCTTCCGTTGATCTCGAAGGAATTCGTGCAGCGGTGGCCGGCGGCAAAGCGGGTCGCTTCAAAGCTTCCCAATGCGCCGTTGGCGAATTTCGCCAGGAACAAGGTCGCATCGTCCACGGTGACGGGGCCTTTCTCGTCCGATTGGTTGCCCTTGGCGCTTAGACCGCTCATGGAGCCCGGCAGCGGCCGTTCTTTGATAAACGTCTCGCTCATGCCGATAACTTCCTCGATGTCGCCCACAAGGAAGTGGGCCAAGTCGATGATATGCGCCCCCAAATCCCCATGGGAACCGGAACCGGCGATATCTTTCTGGAGGCGCCATACGAGCGGGAATTCCGGATCGATGATCCAGTCCTGCAAAAACCAGCCCCGGAAATGATAAATTTGTCCCAGACGCCCTTCCTGGATCAGCTTGCGGGCAAGCTGCACGGCGGGGGCAAATCGATAGTTGAATCCGACCATATGTTTGACCCCTGCCGCTTCGGCTGCCGCCAGCATCTCCCGGGAATCCTCGAGGGTCAGCGCAAGCGGTTTCTCGCAGAGCAAATGTTTTCCTGCTTTCGCCGCTTCGAGGGCGATTTCTTTGTGCATATCGCTTGGAGCATTGATATCGATGAGGTCGATGTCATCCCGCCCGACCAGCTCTTTCCAGTCCGTGACATATTCCTCCCAACCGAACTGTTTTGCGGCTTGGGACACCCCTTCCGCGTCGCGGCCGCAAATCGCCTGCATGACGGGATGAACGACGTCCGGGAAAAACATCGGAATATCGCGGTATGCATGGCTATGCGCCTTCCCCATAAATTTGTAGCCTACCATTCCTACTCGAATCTGCTGCATTGAATACGCCTCCTTTTCATATGCACCCTATTCATACCTATGCTTGGCTCCTTGCGCTCGATGATCGAACGACAAGCCGGGTTGCCATTTGATATAAATGACCGCTGATATGATTTACCCCTTCCCCGAATTCCGACACAGCCTCATCCGCATTTTCCGTAAGCAAAAGCTTGGCGGCAAGCGCTCCCATCCTGTAAAATGGGACGGCCACGCTCGTCAACGGCGGATCTGTGATCCTGGCGCCATCCGAATCGTCATAACCAACGATGGCGATGTCTTTGCCGGGTATAACGCCCAGTTCCCGAAAGCCTTGAATAAGCCCGATGCCCATCCGGTCATTCGCGGCAAAAACGGCATCGATGCTATCGAGATGGCGGGCGAAACGAAAGGCGGCCTCATATCCGCTCGTCCGGCTGTAATTGCCCGTTTCAAGCCATTTGGCGGGGATCGCTTCATCCGGATCATCGCCTGGATTGAAAATGCCCGCTTCCGTCATCGCGCGTACGTATCCCTTAAGACGGTCGGCGCTGTTCGAGTATCCGGGCGGACCGTTCAGGAACGCGATACGGCGGTAACCCTCGTCAAGCAGATGCTTCACCGCTTCATAAGCGCCTTGTTCATGATCCGCATCCACTTCAAGCAAATCTTCGCCGGCAAAATGCTGGTTTACCAAACAAAACGGATGGTTCGCCTCCTTCAGCGCCCTTAGCGCTTTCCGCTCCTCCGGCGTATCCGTCGTTCCCAAAAGGATGCACGCGTCGATCTTTTGCGATCGAAACAACTCCGTGTAACCGTTGTCATCGCCGGGCTTGCGAAAAATCAGCAGCATATCGTAACCAAGCTCGCGAACCTGTTCCCCGATTCCGCTTAAAATCTCCGAAAAATAATACGTTGAAAAAATATGTACCTTCGGCACATAAGGAAGCACGACGCCGAGATTGCCGCTTTTTCTGCGGGCAAAGCTTTGGGCGATGGCATTGGGGTAATATCCCAACGTCTCGGCCGCCTTCAGCACTTTCACCCTCGTTTCCTCCTTGATGGGACCCACCCGGTTGAACACGCGGGAAACCGTTGCTTCTGATACGCCCGCCATGTCCGCAACCGCTTTTCGTGTGACGATACGGCATCACCCCCTGCATTCCACAAACAAGTTGTTGATAGTAAATCAAGCTGAAAAACTTTAATGTACGCGCGTACATTATCTCGTATTTTTTTCCAAATTGTCAAGGGGATTGTTTTCAATCGCAACAACCATAACGTTTGCACCGTCTGTTTCTTAAAGGAGGGGTGAACATGATCAAAATGCCCATTGCACTCTTCATATTGCTCTCTTTATTGGGATGCTCGTTCCAAGCCAACAACGGAGGCAAGACGACCGTTCGCGAATTGACCGGCGGCCAGCCGCCTGGAGCCTCGATACAAATCGGGGATAAACTCCACGACACCAAACTCGGCACCTACTGCTGGTCCTCCAATAACACAAACACGTGCATAGACGCTGTCGGTCCGGCCGAACTCCTAAAAAACAAAAAGCCGGTCAAGGTAAGACCCGGCGCCGAAATCAAATTTGTGATGGATTACGAGCCCCTTCCGAACAAAATCCACCTGGAGCAAATTTCGGAAGGCAAGTACACGGAGATTGCCGTGAAAGAAAATACCTTCCAAGCTCCGACCCAAAAGGGAACCTACTATTATTCATATGGGGTCTGGTGGATGGATGAAAAACGGGAGCATGTTGCCCTTGGGGACGCTTTTTATGTTTTTGCATTGGAAGTCATCTAAATGCTTTGGCCCGTTCATTTCAATCCTAGTCAGGCATTGAGCCATAGAGTGTCTGCCGCGACCTCCTCGCCATTGACGACCAGCACGATGCGATGCTCCCCCGGATAATGGCGTCTTGTCGTCAAATCGGACCAGCCGTGCTTGCGCCGCCCTGTCAGCTTCGAACCGCCGGGGACGGTTTTATCCGATAAGAGGAACAATTTGCGTGAGGTTTGTCCGTTCGCCTTCACAAAATAAATGCCGTATTCGATCCTTAAGCGCGCCTCAGTTCCTTCCCGAATGCAAAGCTCATAATGAATCATGCTGTTATCCCCAATGGATGCTTTCTTCGGCTCGACCGCAAGCACAGCCGACTGCACAAGCGAGTTTCCCTCACTGCTTCCGGAATAGCCAAACAGCCTCATGATGTCCGGCTCCGCTTTCCGGATCAACGTCCGGCAGGCATGCCTGACAATCCAATCCGTATCCGGATGGTTCCCGAGCCACGCTTTGGCCAGCCGAATCACGATGTCAGGATGGTCTTTGGCGATATCGTTCAAATTGTTGGCGACGCTCTTGCGGACATAAAGCGATGGATCTTCCTTCAGCTGCTCCAACACCAGCAGCACGGGGGAAGGATCCTTTTTGAATGGCGCAAGCGCTTGTCCCCACGGCAGACGGGGTCTGCAGCCTTCGCTCGCCAAACGTCTGACATGTTCGTTCGGATGTTGCGACCAGATCAGCATTTGGTTCATCATCCGCTGCGGATCGCGCATAATGAACGGTCTGACCGCAAATTCGGACGAGGACCGCTGCGTGAACCGCTCCAACGCCCCCATCGAAAGATCCCAATGTTGCGGATCCTGCCCGTACACTTCGACAAAGTCGGGAAAAAACAGGTACGGAAACCCGGTACATTCCTCGTCGATCGAAAATAACACCTCCAACGCAGCCGGATAAGACGCAGGCAAAAATTCGCCCAAAACGGTCGCGATTCGGCGGATTCTCGCTTTCAGCTCCAGACCCTCCCAATCATCGTCCATGATTGTTGCAACAAAGCCCTCGGCGTGAAAGGCCGGATATGCGGATCTGACCTTCTCTGCGAAATCTCCTAAAAACTCTCGATCGTACATCGCTTTTAACGCTTCAGCCAAAATTTTCTCCCCCGTCGTTCATAGGTTCCGCAAAAATGCGAACACCCGTTTTCGTTTACTATAGCAAGAAACGAAACGGGTGTACAGTTTTGGTCTAAGTGAATTATTTTTTCAGTTTTTCCCGCTGCTCCAAATCGTTGCGCATGTTGCGCATGTAATCCGGAGCATCCATCGGGTCGTCCGCCATCAGCTCGATGATGCACATTTTACTGGTGCATTCTTTTTCAGCGCGGGAGATCGCGTCATCCAGCTCTTGATTGGTTCGAACCGTAACGGCATAAGCTTCCCCGCCGAAGGCTTCCGCAAGCTTCGTATAGGACCAGTTCGGGATGTTGTTATAGGTTTGGTTTTCGGTCTTTGCGTTCAAATATTTTTCGATCGTATATCCGTCATTGTTGAGCACGAAAATGATCGGCTTGCAGCCGTAATACAGCATGGAACTGATTTCCTGGACCGTGAGCTGCAAGGAGCCGTCGCCCGTGAAAAGCAGGACCCTGCGCGAAGGGGCCGCAATGCATGCTCCATAGGCTGCAGGCGTGGCGTAACCGATCGATTGCCAAGCACTCTGCCCGATAAACAGCGTGTCGCCCGGGAGCGAAACCTGACTCATGCCGTAATAAAATGTTCCCGTTTCCGCAATCACGATATCCCCTTCTTTGAGCATCCGTTGAAACCGAGGATAGTAGGAAGCCGCCTGAAGCGAATCATCCGGATTGCCTGTAACGGCGTCGTACGGTCCGGGCCCTTTGGTTGGCGTTCCCGGCTGTTTCCACCCGATGTTTTGCAAAGCGAGCAACAGATCCTCCGCCATCACGTTGGGATATTCCGCGGGACCCACTTTAACCTTCGAGGGTTGAATGTCAATAAGCCGGAGCGGGTCCAGTTTGGCCGTAAAATTCGCGGTATTGCCGTCCGCCTCCACGAAACCGGCTGCGATGACGCAATCCGCGTTTTCCACGAGGCTGCGGACGTCCTGACGGCCGAAGGCTCCTCCATACATGCCCATAAAAAGCGGATGCGACTCGTCGAACGCGCTTTTGCCGTACAACGTGGAAACAACCGGCAAATTCAGCGACTCCGCAAGTTTGCGTACGTATGGCTTCCAATGGAACCTCATCGTTTTGACGTCCACTAAAAGGATTGCGTTTTGAGCCTGCATCAACATCCGGGTGATGTGTTCGACGGCAGTCTGCAGCGCTTCAGGACTCGAAACGGTTTTCGCCGGGTTGGCTTCTTGGCGCATAACCACCGGCTTGGCGACCAAATCGTCGGCAACGACGAGATACACCGGTTGCTTTTTTTCCTTGGCGATCCGGATGGCATTCGGGATTTCCAGCATGGCATTTTCGGGCGTCAGTACGGCCGTATAGGCCGTGATTTGTTCATACATCTTGCGAAATACGTCATAATTGCCGTCCATTAACGTATGATGCATCAGCTTGTGCTGCTTCTGTGCCGCATCCGGCGGCGAGCCGACGATATGGATCACGGGCACATGCTCGCTGCAGGCGCCGGCAACGGCGTTGCAGGCGCTCATTTCGCCGACGCCAAACGTGGTGATGAGCGCGGACAATCCTCTGATTCTCGCATAAGCATCTGCCGCATATCCGGAGTTCAGCTCATTGCGTCCGTTAATGAATCGCAGTCCGGCGTACCGTTCGATCGCATCCAGCAGAGAGAAATTATAATCTCCGGGCACGCCGAAAATGTCGGTCAGTCCCTCCTGCTTCAAACAGTCCAAAAGATATTCACCCAACGTTTTTGGCCGCATTGATTCTAGATTTCGGTTGTTGTGCTCTTGTTGTGACATCGGCGATTTTAGGCTCCTTCCTTTTTTAGTGTCCGGCAGCTGCGTTAATCGCTTCTTTCACCGTCCTGGCCAGCGATTCGGCATCCCCCAGCGCTTGGAAATGCAGAAACAGGATACGCGGCTCTTCGCCGATGAGGTGGTTATGTAGGGCGGATATGTTGATGTTCCCTTTGCGGAGCGCATCGATGACGGGATTCACCTCGTTGCCGAGAAGCGCAAACTCCCCGATCACCGCCGTTTTATCGCCTACCTTTTCAAAATTCGCGCCGAATGAAAGTTCGATTTCTTCCGGAGATAGCGGCACTCCCAAGTTTGAAACCTTGATATTTTTGCGGGTAATCCCTAATTTGCACACGCCGTTTTCATGCTTCAATTCCGTGTTAAAGACTTTGTCGAATACTTGGCAATCTGGCGTTTCAGCCCCCAAGACGGTGCCCGACGGGACGAGCAGCAAAAATGCAGCAGCCATGAACCAAAAGATTTTTTTCATCTTGTCCATTCCTCCAAGTTTGGGATTTTAGCTGAGCGTTTTGCAGTAATCTGAGGCCTTGAGCCGTAAGGATTTTCGGACATAAAAAAGGGACTTCACCCCAACTTGGAGAAGTTTTCAAGTGACCAAACCCAAAAACCTCAAGGATGGAGGAAGTCA
>NZ_BAAIYF010000020.1:0-67292 GCF_057546105.1 Paenibacillus sp. YAE3
GCTGTTCTAAAATTCTGCAAGTCTGCCCTTTTCTTCATCCATATAATACCATTTTCGAAAATTACCCCTTAACGACAGTGAATATGCTATCGCTTCTTCTCTGAAACGGAATTATGCAAAACACTCAGCTTATTGTTTTACGAAAAAGTGCAAAAAATCCCTATTGCTTTTGGCAATAAGGATTTTTTTCTTTTTGCCTGACTCCCTCAGGGAGGGTCAACTTAATCGTATGATCGTAACATTAGTCGGCGTGGTGGTCGTGAGCGTTGCGGTTGCTAGCACGCCGAACAGCTGAATGCTTATGGTTGCCCCTGCAGGAACAGGCGTAATCACGTTTGTTTGGAAGGAAGTCGTGCCGACTGCGGGCGATATCGTTGAGGCCGGTGCGGCGCTTCCGTTGATTAGTATGCGGGAACTGACCAGCAAAGAAACGTTCAGGTTGATCGAATATGAAATATAATAGTTTCCTGCATTGGCGACGGTAAATGTATTATTGGCCGCATTTATCGTGATGCCTGGTCCGATATCCTGCGCGTTTGGGAACGATACGTTTGTTCCGCCTAAAATTACAGCGATGACGGTGCCGGACGTATTGGCCGCAAATGCATGATTTTCGGTCACGCTGGTCCCTGTCGCACCCGTGGCACCTGTGGCTCCTGTAGCTCCTGTTGCGCCTGTGGCACCCGTTAGCCCAGTTGCGCCTGTTGCTCCTGTCTCGCCCGTTGCACCTGTCGCCCCCGTTGCGCCTGTCGCTCCCGTTGCTGCTGTAGCGCCTGTAGCTCCTGTGGCTCCTGTCTCGCCCGTGGCGCCTGTCGCACCTGTAGCACCCGTCGCTCCTGTTGCTCCTGTGGCTCCTGTGGCTCCTGTGGCACCTGTTAGCCCAGTTGCGCCTGTTGCTCCTGTGTCGCCTGTTGCTCCTGTAGCTCCCGTCGCACCTGTAGCACCCGTCGCTCCTGTTCCTCCTGTAGCTCCCGTCGTACCTGTAGCTCCTGTTGCGCCCGTCGCCCCTGTGTCGCCTGTAGCTCCTGTTGCGCCTGTTGCTCCTGTTGCTCCTGTCGCGCCTGTTGCTCCCGTTGCACCTGTCGCTCCTGTTGCGCCCGTCGCTCCTGTGCCGCCTGTTGCGCCTGTCGCTCCCGTCTCGCCCGTTGCTCCTGTCGCTCCTGTTGCTCCTGTTGCGCCCGTCGCTCCTGTGCCGCCTGTTGCGCCTGTCGCTCCCGTCTCGCCCGTTGCTCCTGTCGCTCCTGTTGCTCCTGTTGCTCCTGTCGCTCCTGTTGCTCCTGTTGCACCTGTAGCACCCGTGGCACCTGTTGCTCCTGTCGCACCCGTGGCACCTGTTGCCCCCGTTACCCCCGTTGCGCCCGTGGCTCCTGTCTCGCCCGTCGCACCCGTCGCCCCTGTTGCGCCTGTAGCACCCGTTACACCCGTCGCCCCCGTTGCGCCTGTCGCACCGGTGGGACCCATCGCTCCTGTAGCTCCCGTCGTACCTGTAGCTCCTGTTGCGCCCGTCGCCCCTGTGTCGCCTGTAGCTCCTGTAGCCCCCGTCGCTCCTGTCTCACCTGTAGCTCCTGTTGCTCCTGTTGCTCCTGTGGCACCCGTTGCACCTGTCGCTCCTGTGTCGCCTGTCGCTCCTGTAGCCCCCGACGCTCCTGTAGCACCTGTTGACCCGGTTGCACCTGTCTCGCCCGTAGCTCCCGTTGCACCCGTGGCTCCCGTCGCACCTGTAGCGCCCGTTGCTCCTGTCGCTCCTGTCTCGCCCGTGGCACCTGTTGCGCCCGTCGCTCCCGTTGCGCCCGTAGCGCCTGTTGCGCCCGTTGCACCTGTGTCGCCTGTCGCTCCTGTTGCTCCTGTTGCTCCTGTTGCTCCTGCCTCACCCGTTGCTCCCGTCTCGCCCGTTGCCCCTGTTGCCCCCGTTGCTCCTGTCTCGCCCGTTGCTCCTGTCGCTCCTGTAGCACCCGTCGCTCCTGTAGCACCCGTTGCGCCCGTCTCGCCAATAGCTCCCGTCGCACCTGTAGCACCTGTTGTGCCCGTGGCTCCTGTTGCCCCTGTCTCGCCCGTCGCTCCTGTAGCACCCGTTGCTCCCGTTGCTCCCGTCGCTCCCGCATCACCTGTTGCACCTGTAGCGCCTGTCGCACCCGTGGCACCTGTAGCTCCTGTAGCACCCGTCGCTCCTGTAGCACCCGTCGCTCCTGTAGCACCCGTCGCTCCTGTAGCACCAGTTGCGCCCGTCTCGCCAATAGCTCCCGTCGCACCTGTAGCGCCTGTAGCTCCTGTTGCTCCTGTTGGCCCGGTTGCACCTGTCTCGCCCGTGGCTCCCGTTGCTCCTGTAGCACCCGTTGCTCCCGTAGCTCCCGTCGTACCTGTCGCTCCTGTTGCGCCCGTCGCACCCGTTGCCCCCGTCGGTCCCGTCTCGCCTGTGGCACCCGTTAGCCCAGTTGCGCCTGTGGCTCCTGTAGCACCCGTTGCACCCGTCGCTCCCGTTGCACCTGCCTCGCCCGTAGCTCCCGTCGCACCCGTTGCACCTGTCGCTCCTGTTGCACCCGTGGCTCCCGTCTCGCCCGTTGCCCCCGTTGTTCCTGTCTCACCTGTAGCTCCTGTTGCTCCTGTGTCGCCCGTAGCTCCCGTCGCACCTGTAGCACCCGTTGCTCCCGTAGCTCCTGTGTCGCCCGTGGCCCCCGTTGCGCCTGTCGCTCCTGTGTCGCCTGTCGCTCCTGTTGCCCCTGTCGTTCCTGTTGCTCCCGTTGCACCTGTCGCTCCTGTGTCGCCCGTCGCTCCTGTTGCCCCTGTCGTTCCTGTTGCTCCCGTTGCACCTGCCTCGCCCGTAGCTCCCGTCGCACCCGTTGCACCTGTCGCTCCTGTTGCTCCCGTCGCTCCTGTTTCGCCTGTCGCTCCTGTTGCACCCGTGGCTCCCGTCGCACCTGTAGCACCTGTCGCACCCGTTGCTCCCGTTGCACCTGCCTCGCCCGTAGCTCCCGGCTCTCCTGTAGCTCCCGTTGCTCCCGCATCACCTGTTGCACCTGTAGCACCCGTGGCTCCTGTTGCTCCTGTCTCACCTGTAACTCCTGTTGCTCCTGTGGCACCCGTGCCGCCTGTTGCGCCCGTCCCACCCGCATCGCCTGTTGCCCCTGTAGCTCCCGTCGCTCCCGCATCACCTGTTGCACCTGTAGCGCCTGTCGCACCCGTGGTTCCTGTCGCTCCTGTAGCACCCGTCGCCCCCGTTGCGCCTGTCGCACCGGTGGGACCCGTCGCTCCTGTAGCTCCCATCTCTCCCATAGCGCCTGTCGGGCCGGCAACGCCGGCCGCTCCCGTCGGTCCCGTAGCCCCTGCTTCACCCGTCGCGCCCGCTGCAGCCAGAAGCGTATAATCGGGCGAACTTCCCGGCATGCCTGCCGGCGATGCCACGTTAGCGATATACGTACTTCCATCAAAAGTAACGATTTGTCCCTGCGGATAAAACCGGCTTTGTTCAGGATCAAACGGCAGAATCCCGTTGAACCCCGCTCCTGTCGGCCCCGTCGGGCCAGTCGCACCAACTTGACCGGGATCGCCTGCCGGTCCGGCAGGCCCGGGTGGGCCAGGAGGACCCGGTGGCCCGGGCGGACCAGATACGCCGATTCCCCCGGGCGTTCCGGTGCCCCCAAGCGCAACCGAGGACAGAATGTCGGATATCGAACGCTGGATTTTCCTGATCAGATCGACCAACGTATCTTTGATTTTCCGTGAAACATGAAGCAGCAGGATCGTGGATAAAAGGTCATCCAGATTCTCCTGGAGGTTAATCAGAATCCCTGCTCCTGAAACCGGCACCGCCTCACACATCGTAATCGCCAGCTCAAGCGTCGATTGCAGACGGGCCTTGTCTCTGACGGGAAAATCGGAATCCGTAACAAAGATTTGAAGAAGCTTTAGCACGTCCTTCAAAGCCGCAACCGATACCGGATTCTGCCTGAGCAGCGCAGGAGGGACCGTTTGAAGCATGCGCAGCAAGAGGCCGATGAGCTTTTCGGTCTGCTGCCGGGTAATCGGAATGACGCCGAACCCTTCATTTTCATTCATACTCATTCATCCCCCCTTACGATCGATGCTCCAAAAGCTTGTACGTTCCATGCAGTGTATTTCGAAAGCGTTTAAAACCAAACGTTACTCCACCCTATGCCGTTTGCCCAGAAAGGGTGACTCCCCTTTTTCCCGGCACAACCAAAAAAACGCTCCCCCACATGACGTGAAGGAGCGGTGAAATCCTTATTTTTTTGCAGCGATTTCTTCATTAATAATAGAGATGATCTCCGGGATGCTTTTTGCTCCCAGGTCGCCTGCTTCCCTTTTCCGCACGGACACGCCGCCGGAATTTTTTTCGTTTTCGCCGAGAACGAGCATGTAAGGGACCTTCATCATTTCGGCATCCCGGATTTTGTACCCCAACTTTTCGTTCCGGATATCGATTTCGACCCGAATGCCGGCGTCTTCAAGCGATTGTTTGACCGCGAAAGCGTAATCGACATAGTTCTCCGACACGGGCAGCAGCTTCGCGTGAACGGGGGACAACCACAGCGGGAAGGCTCCGGCATAATGCTCCGTCAGCATGCCCATGAACCGGTCGATCGAGCCGTACACCGCACGGTGAATGACAACCGGACAGTGTTTCTCGCCATCCTCGCCAACGTAAGTGAGATCGTATTTTCGGGGCATTTGGAAATCCAGCTGAATCGTGCCGCACTGCCAGCTTCGCTTGAGCGCGTCCAAAATGTGAAAATCGATTTTCGGCCCGTAAAACGCGCCGTCCCCCTCATTGATGCGGTAATCGATGCCGCGGCGGTCCAACACGTTTTGCAGCGCCCGCTCCGCTTCTTCCCAGAGCTCATCCGAACCCATCGAGTCCTCCGGACGCGTCGACAGCTCGATTTTGTATTCAAAGCCGAACACTTGATACATGTTGTCGATCAGCTCGATGATGCTGCCGATTTCCTCTTCGATTTGTCCCGGAAGCACGAACAGATGGGCGTCGTCCTGGCAAAACGTCCGTACCCGCAGCATGCCGTTCAGGGCTCCCGAAAATTCATGTCGGTGCACCTGTCCGAACTCCGAAATGCGCAGCGGCAGATCACGGTAGGAACGGAGCTTGTTTTTGAAAATCAGCATATGTCCCGGGCAGTTCATCGGCTTCAGCGCATATTTCGTGTCGTCGACGTTCGTGAAGTACATGTTGTCTTTGTAATGATCCCAGTGTCCCGATTGTTCCCACACCCGCTGGTTCATCATAAGCGGCGTCCGGACTTCGTCGTAGCCCCTTTTCCCCTGCATTTCCCTTGCGAAGTTTTCAAGCTCCGTGCGGATCGTCATCCCTTTCGGCAGGAAAAACGGCATGCCCGGCGCTTCCTCCGAAAACATGAACAGCTCCAGCTGCTTGCCCAGCTTGCGGTGATCGCGTTTTTTGGCCTCCTCAAGAAAATGAAGATGCTCTTCCAGCTGTGCTTGCTTCGGAAATGCCGTTCCGTATATGCGCTGCAGCATCTTGTTGTCGGAATTTCCGCGCCAATAGGCGCCCGAAACGTTCAGCAGCTTGAATGCCTTGATTCGGCCCGTGGATGGCAGATGAGGCCCGCGGCATAAGTCGAAAAATTCTCCTTGGTCGTAAATCGAAATGACCACATCTTCCGGCAGATCGCGGATCAGCTCCAGCTTCAGCGGATCTTCGAGCTCTTCAAAGATTCGGACGGCTTCCTCCCGGCTGACCTCCCGACGGACGATCGGCAGATTTTCCCGAGCAATGTTCTCCATTTCCTTTTCGATCGCGGCCAGGTCATCCGGCGTTAAAGGCTTCTCGATATCGATGTCGTAGTAGAATCCGTCTTCGATGACCGGACCGATGCCGAGTTTGACCTCCTTTTCGCCATACAGCCGTTTGATCGCCTGCGCCATCAGATGCGCCGTGCTGTGACGGTAGATCTCAAGCCCGTCCCGACTGTCCAGGGTGACGATTTCCACCCGTCCGTCCGCTTCGAGCGCATGGTTCAGGTCGACGGGCTTGCCTTCGATTTTGCCTGCGATCGCTTTTTTCTTCAGTCCGATGCTGATGGATTCGGCGATTTGTTCCACCGTGGTGCCTTGCGGATACCTCCTTATCGAACCGTCTGGCAGCGTTACTTGAATCTCCATTGTTCTGACCTCCATTCCTTTGAATTGGTTTACGTTTGGCGACTTCAAAACTCCATTTATGAACGCAAAAAAACGCATCTCATCCTCAAGGGACGAGTGCGTTCATCTCGTGGTTCCACCCTAATTCAACCTGCCGTCAACCAGCCTCGGCCGCAGGCCAAAGTTGAAATTGCAGGTTCTCATTGGAATCCGTTAACGGGGATCAGGCGGTGCCGCTTACT
The DNA here is from genome assembly GCF_057546105.1 of Paenibacillus sp. YAE3. NCBI lineage: Bacteria > Bacillati > Bacillota > Bacilli > Caryophanales > Paenibacillaceae > Paenibacillus > Paenibacillus sp. YAE3. Next base: position 6,375 of record NZ_BAAIYF010000020.1, read on the forward strand.
GCCGCTCCGTGATGCAAAAAGCGGGTTCAACGCCACAGCTACAAAGGGGTAACTTCATGCCGTTTTCAGGAGAAGCTTTCAGCCGGAACCTCTCTCTCTGGGCAGCTCGTGCAGGAAGTCATGTCTTTGATCAAAGCCAAATGTTGAATTATGGCTATAATCAAATCACAGACCGAAATAAATGTCAAGCCCTCGTTTTCATTTTTTCGTAAAAAGAAAAGCATCGCAGCTCGTCTGCGATGCAATCTTCGTGTCATATATGTGTTACATATTTGACGCTTTCAAATGATTTTTACAAAGCCGAAGAAGCTTGACCGACCCAGGCTTGCAGCTGCTCCGGATCAAAGCCTTGACCTTGGCGCAGCTTCAACGTTTTTCGTTCCGGCGGACCGTCAAAAAGGTCTTCCGGAAGATCGAGTTCGGTCGCATTAAAAATCGTAAAACTAACGGCATCCTTCGAAGTTGAAATGACCGCCGCATATTTCCCGTTTTTCAAAAAATGGGGCTTTTTGTACTGAATCCGTTCCTGAACGTCCGGAATGGCCTGACGAATAACCTCGCGCAGCCGGGCTGCCAGTTCCTTTTGCCACGGTTCCTTGATGGCATCAATAAAATCTGATACTTCCTGGCTCATATCATATACTCCTTTGCTTAGGGAATGTAAGTCCGTTCGGACCCTGTTCGTGCACCGAATCGGGATGGTTGCATAACCTCCGGGTTAAATATGCTCCCACAAATTTGTTTCCATCGCCATGATGTTAGGATTATGATAGGTTTGGGAGCCTTTAACCCTCTCCAAGGCCTCAATCGACGCATCAAACGATTTTTTTCAAAAAAATCATTAGACGATTCCATTTTCAAAGCGTTTTATTTATTTCGAGCAAACAGGACTGTTTCCTGCATCTCCCTGCGCCGTCTGTTCTTAAAAAGTTCCGGATAACCGGATGAAGGTCATTTGGCGTAAAGTGCCTCTTCCTTTGACACGGACGTCCTGGCCAATGCAAAAAAACCTGCCGAACGCTTTATGCTCGGCAGGTTTCGATCTAAAAATTTAATTCGCTTCTTCTTTTGCGCGGTACCTTTCCTTAAACTCCTGAAGACCGATGATCGTCCCTTCGACCCGGGATTGTTCCGCGGCGAATGCCATCAAATGGCTTTGAACCGAGGCATCGGCCGATGTCAAACCTTGGCTAGCGCCGTTTGTGCGCACGAGCTTCAGAAAATCCTTCACGAGGCGCAAATCGCCGCCGCCATGTCCGACGTGGCCGCCCATGTCATCAAAGGAGATGCGTTCGACCTTCCCGCTGCCGAAATGGATGATTTCGATTTCGTTTTTCTCCATCGCTCCGCGGATTTCGCCTTTCGTCCCCATCAGCTTGATCGTGCGGCTGATATCTCTCGTGAACGCGCTCATCGTAAAAGCGGCCGTCACCCCGCTCGCAAACTCCAAATTCACGACCTGATGATCGACGACGTCGTTGTCGCAGTGGTACACGCATCTGCCATACGGCCCTTCCTCCAACGCTTTGTAGCGGGCGGCGTAGCTCATATCGTCGCTGATCGCCGACGTCGGCCAATTCGTGTCCTCTGTCAAATAGATATTGGGCGCATAATACAGGCACTCGTCCGCCGCCGGACATCCGTCCAGGCATCGCAGCGGAGCCCCCTCCGGCGCTTCCGAAGCCGTGAAATGGCTCAGCGAACCGAAGGAAGAAACCTTGACGCAATCCGAACCCGCAAGCCACAGCAAAATGTCCAGATCGTGGCAGGATTTGGCCAAAATCATCGGGCTGGACTCGTCTTTCCGCCGCCAATTGCCGCGCACGAAGCTATGCGCCTGATGCCAATACCCCACGTTTTCATTGTGCTGGATCGACATCAACCGGCCGATCGCGCCTTTATCGAGGAGCTCTTTGAGCGTGCTGAAAAACGGCGTGTACCGCAGGACGTGGCAAATCGAAAACACGAGTCCGGCCTTGGAAGCCATTTCGCCCATCCGAATGCATTCTTCCGGATCAGGCGACATCGGCTTTTCCAATAACACGTGGTATCCCGCCTGCAGCGCCTTCATCGTCGGCTCGAAATGCTGTTTGTCCTGGGTGCAGATCAGCACCGCATCCGCGAGCTTCGGTTTCGCGAGCAAATCATCCCAATGCTCGAAGCACATCTCCTCCGCCAGACCATGCCTTTCTTTGAAGTTTTCCCTCCGCTGACGGACCGGTTCCGCGACCGCAACGACCTCCAGCTCGGCAGGATGCTGCAGCGCATAGTCCATGTAGTTGATGCCGCGAAGGCCCGCCCCGATTAATGCAACTCTAACCTTTTTCATCCGATAACTCCGCTCCTTAGCCAAATTCGCTTATTCTTTGACGCTTCCGACGGTCATGCCTTTAACAAAATATTTCTGCAAAAACGGATATACGACCATGATCGGCAGCGCCCCCATGAAAATTTGCGCCGTCTGCAGCGTTTTTTCGCTCAGGTTCTCCATCGCTTTGATCTGTTCGATCGATACCGAAGTCATCTGGGAATTGATCGACATGATGAGCGTGGACAAATAGGTTTGCAGCGGATATTTCTCCGGCGAGTTCAAGTACAAAATGCCGTCAAACCAAGAATTCCAATGCCCCACGATCGTGAACAACCCGATGGTCGCGATGGACGGCAAGGACACCGGCAAATATATCCGCCACAAAATTCTCCAGTGCCCCGCGCCGTCGATCGTCGCGGCCTCGTCCAGCTCGCGCGGAATGGTGCGGAAGAAGTTCAGCATCAGCACCATGTTCCACACGTTAAGCGCTCCCGGCAAAATCAAGGCCCAGATAGAGTCGATCAATCCCGTATTTTTGACGATGATATACGTCGGGATCAGCCCGCCGCCAAAAAACATCGTTATCGCGAAAAACCACACATATACCGTCCGGAATTTGAACTGGTCCACCGATTTCGACAGCGGGTACGCCGTCACGAAGCATAAAAACATGTTGACGGCCGTCCCCAGCACCACCCGCTCGACGGATACGCCCAGCGAACGGAAAAACTCGACTTTTTCCCCCAGGTAACGGTAAGCATCGAAGTTGAAGCCGACCGGCCAAAGCTTGACTTCCCCCGCCATGGCCGCCGTATTCGAGCTGAGGGACACCGAGAGGAGGTGAATAAACGGAATAATGCCGAGAAGCGTGATCGCCGTTAGCAGCACCGTATTGAATATGACGAAAATCCTTCTGCTGATCGTAGGTTTATGCATCTCTCTGCCTCCCGTTTAAAAGATCCGATAATTGTTGTATTTGTAAGCCGCGTAATAGGTCACGGACACCAGAACCAGGGAAATGACGGATTTGAACAATCCGACGGCGGCGGCCGGTCCGAACTGCTGGCTGAACATCCCCAGCCTGTAAACGAACGTATCGATGATATCCGCCCCTTCGTAAACGGTCGGGTTATACATGATCAGGATTTGTTCGAAGCCCGCATTCAAAATGCCGCCGAGGCTGAGCACCCCAAGCAAAATCAGGATCGGTGCCATGCCCGGAAGCGTAATGTGGATCATTTGCTTCCATCGTCCCGCACCGTCCACTTCGGCGGCTTCGTAAAGCGTCGCGTTGATGCCGGTAATGGCGGCCAGCATAACGATCATGTTATACCCCATCCCTTTCCAGACGTCGGACCCGATCACGATGCCGCGGAACCACTCGTTATCCAGCATGAACATGATCGGCTTCAGACCCATCGCCGCCAGCAGCCCGTTGACCGGACCGCTCAGCGAAAACAGCTCGATGATGACGCCGCCAAGCACGGTCCAGGACAGGAAAAACGGCAGGAACACGGCCGATTGGATGAACCGGGAAAACCAGCGCTTGGTGACTTCATTGAGCAGCAGCGCAAGGATCAGAGGGACGAGCAGAAACAACACCATTTTAATGACGGCGATCAATACCGTATTCCACAGCACCTGCTTGAAATCCGGCATATTAAAAACGTATTTGAAATTGTCGAACCCGACGAACTTCGAATGAAAAAAGCCGGAAAGCGGCTCGAATTGCTGGAATGCCATCACCAGGCCGGCCATGGGCCCGTAAGCATAAATGAGCGTGACGATCACGCCGGGCAGCAGCATGATATGAAGCAAATATTCCTTTTTCAGCGTTCTCACAGATGGACCTCCCCGTTCAAATCGTAAACGGGAGGAATCGCCGGCATCCATCAGGCTCCTCCTCCCGTTTCATCACATCATTCTGGATTGTCGCAGCATTCGCGCAAGCGATTATTTCGCAGCCTGTTTGCTGTACCAGTCGTTCACCTCTTGGGTGATTTGGTCTCCGCCAAGGGACTTCCAGCTTTGAACGAACTTGTCGAATTCGTCCAGGGAACCGCCCATAATGATTTTCGTGAAAGATTCCTGCATCAGCTTGTCGAGCTGGGCGCCTTTTTCGACTTGCGTTTCCGTCGGCAGGCCGAAGAATTCGTTGTTCACGAAAGCTCCGCTTTCCTTGATCTGCCGGGTCATGCCCCAGCCTCCGTCTTTTGCCGCGCGGCTGAAGTATTGGCCCCAGTTGACGCCTTTGGAGGCTTTTTCCGTGTTGCCTGCCAGATAATCCTGGGCTGCCTTAAAGACGTCGGCAACGTTTTTGTAGTTTTCATCGTCCAGCGTAATTTCCGTCTGCTTCGCATCCAGTGCCTTGTTGACTTCCGTATAGATCGTTTCGATTTGGGCCGGGTTGTAAATCCGCGGATTAAACCAGTTGTATACGTATCCGTTTTCCGCTTTGTTTTGCTCCATGTATTTCTTTTTGCCTTTTTCGATGTAGAAGTTGATCATTTTGATGGCGGCTTCCGGATTTTTCATTTTTTTGTTTACGGCATAAACTTTGCCGCTGCGGATTTTAGGCACCAGCGATTTGCCTGGACCGTCGAGACCCGGAATTTGAATCGCGATCCATTCCGCTTTCGGGTCTTTGTCGACGTTCAGGTTCAGCGGATAGTTCGGATACCACCATTCGCCGTACACGATGCCGACTTTGCCTGCCGTGATGTCTTCGACGGCCTTGTTTTCGTCCTTTAGCGCAAATTCTTTGTCCAAAATGCCGTCCTTGTACCAGGATTGCAGCTTGCCCAGGGCGGTTTTCACTTCCGGCTGAATGAGGCCCGGAATCAGCTTGCCGCTGCTGTCCTTGATCCAGGCGGACTGATTGTCGCCGATCGAAGGATATGCGCCGAAGCCGTTAAAAAATCCTCTCAGGTCGTATGCCCAGAAAAACAGGTTTTTTTGCAGGGATACGCCGTACGTGTCGTTTTGGCCGTTTTGGTCCGGATCGTTTTTCACGAAAGCTTCGGCAACCTTGTCCAGTTCGCCCATCGTTTTCGGCGGCTCCAGCTTCAAGTTTTCGAGCCAGTCTTTGCGGAGCCAGAGCAGCTGCGTCGACAGGAACGGATCCTCGAAAGCCGGAATCGCGAGCAGCTTGCCGTCCTCGGTGAACGTCTTCATGGCAAAACCGCCGTCGGATTCCATGTATTTCTTCAGCTCCGGAGAAGCGTAATCGTTATAAGCTTCGGTCAAATCGGCCAGCATGCCCTGCTTTTTCAGCTTCTCGAAGTTTTTCTGGTCAAGCTCCATGATGTCCGGCAGGTCGGCCGAAGCCATCGCCAGCGAGAACTTTTGCTCGAATTGGCTGGAAGGAACGGTCCACTTGTACTTGACTTCGATGTTCAGCATGTCTTTCAAATCTTTGAGGTAAGCGTTTTGGTCCGGCGTGATGCCTTTCGGCGTCCGCGGGTCTTCCGGAGGGTTGTAGCCGAGCACTTCCGTCACCGTGACGGTTTCGGGATATTTCCCGAGCGGCTCCGGCGGCGCGTCCGTGCTCTTTTTTTCTTCCTTGGAGGACGGGTCTGCAGCCGGGCCTGCCGTATCTTTGCCTTGGCTGGAGCATGCCGTAAATAACGAAAGCGACATCGTGACGAGCAAAATCATTTTCCATGGATTGATTTTTTTCATGTTCAACGCGTTTCCCCCTTTGTTTATGCTGCGATTTGCAAGTGCTTTATGTGTTTAATTATAAATTTCAGAAGAAAACGCTATCAATTTTGAGTTTTTTACTTCCCTTTCACTTTATTTACCTTTTTAAAAACGATCGCTGCGAAATAGATGATCGGGCTCTTATTTGGCATTGCGGTATTCTTGGGGAGAGATGCCCGTCTTTTTTTTGAAAAAGGTCGTAAAGTAGGATTGCGAATCGAACCCGACGCGGGCAGCGATTTCGTTCAGTTTCAGGTTGGTGTGCATCATCAGATGCACGGCCGCTTCAAGCTTTTTCGATTGGATATAGTCCAGCAGATTTTGCCCCGTCATTTGTTTGTAGTAGCGCGACAAATACGACGGGTTGAAATGCACTTTCTCCGCGATTGCCGTCAGGGATACGTCCCCGGACAAGTTGGCTTGTATGTAGTTTTGGATCTGGCCGATCACCCAAGATTTCATGTCCTCCTGCTTCAGGAGCGCCGGATCGTCCATGGCTTCCGGTTCGCTGCCGGCATGTTCGATATCGATGACAATCAGGTTTTGGCCGAGGGCAGCCCTGGAACGCAATACGCCCAGCAGCGTGTTGTATTGGCCGGAAACCGTCTCCCAGCATCCGCTTAAATTGCCCGATATGCCAAAAGATACGGATACGCCGATCAGGCTTTCGCATTCGTTCTGCACGAGCTCCAGAATCCCTTTCATATATGACGTAAATCCCCGCCAACGCTGCGGCTCCGAATCCGGCTGGGAAAAACGGGCAAGCAGTTCTTCGTGCGGCTGAAGCAGCCAAACGAGAACGCCTTCATCCAACACGGAGTGTTCGCATGCGATCGAATCGGGCAAATAGTTGCTGAAGCCGTTTTGCACCGCCCCGAGCTTGTCCTTCGTATTCGGATCGTCGATGGAATCCAAGCTGCCGACGACAAAAAATGCAGGCTCGCTCACGCGAACTCGGAAGTCCAGTTCTTCATACCGGGGGTCGGACAGCAATGCGGCCGCGGATTCCCCCTTCAAAAGCCTGCCGACCAGCTCGTTTTTAAGCACGGGAGCGGCGATTTGAAAATGCATTTTCGCCTTTTCTTCCCGGATTCTGCGGCGGTTTTCCTCATCGAGTTTTTGGCAGGCCGCTTTTACCGCCCCAAAGATCGGTTCGATGCCTTCCGTTTTTAAGATGTAATTGTCCGCTCTCTTGCGCAGGGCTTCCTGGACATAATCGAATTCGCTGTAACCGGTCAGAAAAATGATCCGGCAGTGCGGCCAATAATAGGCGATGTCGTCGACAAGCTGCAGCCCGCTTTTTTGGGGCATGCGGATATCGCTGACGAGAATGTCGAGTTTCATTTTTTTGGCGATGTTTAACGCTTCCGCCGCCGAGTAGGCTTTGCAAACATCCAGTTCGAATTCGGTATTTTCCTGGAAAAGCTGAATCAATCCGTTGACGATGACCGGCTCGTCGTCGACGATTAACAATCGGTACATGCTGCTGCCTCCTTCATGTTTTCAAGTACGATGACCAGATCTATTTTTAAGCCGCCATGCCGGCTTCTCGACACCGATAACCCGCTGTCCGGCCCGTATTTAAGCTTGAGTCGGTTGTTGACGTTGATGAGTCCCGTGTTTTCCACCGTTTTCGAATCCATGGCGAGTTTGCCGCGCAGCTCCTCAATCATCCCGTCGGTCGCCAAATTTCCGTTGTCTTCGACCGTGACGCGCAGCATCCCTTCCCGGTACGCCGTGCCGATCAACACCTTCCCTTCCATCATGCCGTCCTCGAAAGCGTGCTCGAACACATTTTCGACGATCGGTTGGATGATCAGCCGCGGCACCGTGATCGATGGCGGAATTCCCGTCTCTTCTTCGTATTCGAAGGATACCCGGTTGGCGAAACGGATGCATTGAATGTCGCAATAATCCAGCGCATGGCGGTATTCCTTATAAAACGGAACCTCGTCGGACCCGCTTCTCGTAATGTACTGATAATAGCTTCCAAGCCGCTGGGAAAGCTCCGCCGCGCTGTCGGAATCCCCTACCTTGCACATCATGTAAATATTGAAAAAGCTGTTGTACAAAAAATGCGGATTGATCTGGGACTGGAGCTGTTTCAGCTGGGAATGCTGCAGCGCGATTTTCTGCTCGTAGTTTTCCTCGATCGAATTTTTGAGCCGCCGCGCCATATTGTTGAAGCTGTTGAACACGTAATGGAACTCGTCTTTGGTTTTCGATTCGATCGTAATATTGAGGTTGTCGGTTTCGATCATATGGAACGCTTTGACCAGCTTCGATAACGGCCGATGGATCATCACGTTGACGGAAAAGGAATAAAGGATCATCACGATGATCGCGATAATGAACAGCGTATAGAACCAGGTAATGAATTGGCTTAACGGGCGCGTAAGCTCATTTTGGTTCACGTACATGATCATGGATAAATGCAGGGAGCCGACGGCGCTTCGGGTGATAAAATAATTGACTCCGTTCATTTTTTTGAACTGCGGCGGTTCTTGATCCACGGATTCGTCCGCCGTCAGTTTCAAAATCTCCTCCGATTCGTCCGCATTTTCCGCCGTCGTCAGCATCGTTCCGGATTCTTGGCTTCCGAGCAGCACTTCCGATTCAGGATACAATTTCGCGATTTCGTTTAAGGACTGCAGCAGCATGGGCCTCGAGATTTCGATATACGTCACGATGCTGCCGTTGTTTGCGCTTTCAATCAGGAAAATCCGGTTCCCGTTGCGGTAAAAGGAAGGCTTGGGCGTCACTTCGCTCAGCGACGTTATAAGCTTCATTTCCTCATTGGGCGTGCCCGTAACCCCCGAGTTCATCGAGATGGTCTTTCGGATGGATTCCACGTATACCCCGCTGTTCACCACGTATTCGCTGGACGCCATGAGCGTAGACAGCCGGTCCCTGACTTGTTCGATCAGCTGCACTTCCTCGTAATCCCCCAGCAGGCTTCCCCGGAAGCTCAGCTTCTGCAGGTCTTTGTCGTTGATCAGCTGCAGCTGCAGATTGCGGATAAAATACATCTCTTTGTCGAGCTGTTTAGAATAAAAGGACGCCCCGGCCTGGGAGGAATTCAGAATGGCGTTTTTCGTGATAGACATGCCTTTGTAGTTCAGCCATATATTCATGGAAATGAGAGGAAGCAAAAATAAGATGAACACGATGACGATTTTTTGATAGACATACCATTTGGACGCTTTGCCCGCCGCTTGCAGCTTCATATGTACCTCCCGCTACTCCCTTGGATGATCGAATCTTTTAATCTTTAGTATAATGCTTCGCAAAAAAAGAACCATCCTTTTGGATGATTCTTTTCCCGATGGGCTGATAATAACCGCCAATTGTCTTGAATTTCTGGGTTCCAAGCTTCACAATCTCCAGTTTTTGATTGATTTCAATCGTTTCCTTTGTCCTCATACATAAGCACTCCATTTCATCTTTTAATTGGTGTGCGCCGCCGGAAGGCGGCGTATCCTTATTTAGCTTGCAATTTGTCCTTTATCCGGCTTGATGTTTTGGATATAATCCGCTGCCTTCTGAGCCGCATTCGCAGCCGTACCGCCCGCGCGTAGATTACAATCAAAAAAAGAACCGGCACGCGGCCGGTTCTATCCATTCATCTTGGATACATCAATCAAAGGTATTAACTCTTCGGCAGGATCGGCGCACAGCCTGTCCCTCCGGCGGCGAAAGCTCATTGCTTGCTAAACCGTCCGACAACGATGACACTATGACATGAAAAAGCCTGCGCGCTCCAAATCTTAGGATTGGAGTGACGCAGGCTTTTGTATTAGGAAATGCGGTTATCTATCTTACCTGAAACCGTTCATGCCGTTTGCAGCTGCCTTTCGTACAGCCTCTTCCAGCTTCCCGAGCATGCCCTTCAGCCTCTCGTTCAGCTCCTCATCCATAATCTCTCCGCCCCGAAGCTTCTGATTGAGGAAAGGTACCGTGAAAGACCCGCCCTCCACCAAGTCAGCCGTCATCATCCTAAGTGTCATCAGCAGGGACTGATGCGCCTTCTCTCCACCGGTTTCCATCGGCGATCCGCTGACGACAGCGACGGGTTTGTAGATGAATTCTCCGGACGATACCAGCCAGTCGAGCGCATTCTTCAGAACGCCGGGCACGCCATGGGCATATTCGGGGGTGCTGATGATCACCCCGTCCGCCTGACGGATCGTGTCACGAAGCCGTGCCACCGAAGGGGCCGGGTCGTCTCCATCGATATCCGGGTTAAAATGGGGCAGATCTCCGATGCCTTCAAATATCGAAATCTCCATCGTTTCCGGCGCCAGCGGATAGAGGGCGTGAATCAGGCTCGTATTGGACGATTGTCTCCGGAGGCTTCCGGAAATCGCCGTGATCTTTATAGGACTTAAATTCAAGGGCATTCATCCTTTCTCGATTTGACATTGGCGGGCGACCGCGCTTGCCCCAGTCGTCTATGACCATTGTGGCCGTAATGGAAAATTTGGTCAATACCGCGAAGCGTTTGTATCCTGTTACCATGCGGATGGCAAAAGCGAAAAAAAATGAAATAAAAAAGAACCGGAATCCATCCGGTTCTATCCAAGCAAAATTGGCTGGCGGACCTTTTCGCCAGGTTAGAGCCCGTAGCATGAGCCCTAAATTGTCTATTGTGAATTGAGGGGAATTTCTTTGATGAGATGAGCTGCCTGGTACCCGCGCGGTTTTCGGTACAGTGCTTGGGCGGAGTTACTGTTTGGCATACAAGTAATAAATGTAGTCGGTCATGACGGACGGGTTCCCCGTTTGCCGCAGCATCGTGGAAATGTTGCCTTTGTGGTATGTCCCGTGCGTAACGATTTGCATGACGATTTCGGCCAGGCTCGTTTCGCGGCTGCCTGCATACGGATTGTTCAACATGACGCGTTTTTCCAGGTCTTCCTGCGCACGAAGGAAACGGGAGCACGCTTCGGACAGCCGTTTGAATTTCGTTTCCAGTTCCGGCAGCGAACCGTTCTCAAGTTCCTCCCTGATGGACCAGGAAGAATTCAGGGCATCCGCCATTTCCGTCCCTTGCAGCGTTTGGAACCAAACGTTGTCGACGATATAAATATGGGCCAGCGTTTTGGCGATGGACGGAAAACTGCTGGCGATCTCTTGCCGGTACAGCTCCTCCGGAATCTCCTTCAGGCGGTCCATGATCCGGGAAACCTCCCACACGTGGTAATCGTACATTTCAATGGCTGGATGCGTCATTATCGATCTCCTCCTTTATCTTGGGTTCATTTTAGCACCCGAAACATGACGGCATACTGTCACAGTTATTCAAGGAGCTGCCGTTTTTTTCGTGATGCGACCATGCGGCAAACAAGCATGCACGCCTTTCACGCCGTTAACGATTTGGGTGATTCGAAGATCGATCGCGGAACTGCCAACCGCCATTGCCTCCACGCGATTCAAGCCGTATAATTCGCTCATCAAACCGAGCATGCCGTCCAAGGCTTGAACCGTCGCTTCATTTAAATCCTCATGAAAACCAAACGTGAGCCAGCTGGACGGCGTGTTCGCCCGCGGATATGTCAGATGCATATCTGGCAAAAGATCTACGGTTACTTCTACCTCTTCCATCGGGCATTCGATCGCTTGACAGCTGACCTCGCCGTCCCCTTGCGCCGCATGCCCGTCGCCAATGACCAGATAAGCTCCGTCGACCGGAATCGGCAAAAAGATCGTACTGCCGCTGACGAGCTCTTTGCAATCGATGTTTCCGCCGCAAAAGCGGGGCGGCCAAGTCGAATGGATCCCCGTCTCTTCCGGCGGCATGCCGACGATGCCCATGAAGGGACGAAGCGGGACCGAATACGTCGCCCCGCCGATTTGGCATCTTCCTTCCATTTTTACCGGATCCAATGCCCAGTCCAGCGTTAGTTCCCGTTCATCCGTCAGATGCAGTTTTTGGTTTTGCCAGTTCGGATATTGCCCCGCCGACGTAAAACCGTACCTTCCGGGGACGATCCGGTTAAAGCGGATGGCGAGGGTCATTCCCCGTTTGGCGTGTTCCAGGAAAAAGGGACCGATCAAGGCATGCCCTCGATCCAGCTTATCCCGTCTGGCATAAGGCTTTTTCCGTTCGGCATAAGATTCCCCGACTCCCCAAGCCGCATCCGGGACGGCAAATCGGATCGTATCTCCGGAAGATACGGTCAGGAGCGGAGGAACCTCTTTCGTGAAACTCCCGATCAGCGCTTTTGAGTTCAAATCCATCTGATGCACAACCATAGGATCGCCTCCAAGGAAGATGATTTTTGGCAAACGCTAAAGCCATTCCACGTCTAAACGGCCGGCAAAACGAATCTTTTCAACCGGGACATGATCTGCCCCGCCGTCCAAAATGGTCCTTACATCTTGAAGCGTATCCCGAAGGGGAATCCACTCCGCTTTTTTCTTGGTAAACGGCTCGGCGATATAAAACGGCTGGGATAAATAAGCTTCCAAGCGCTCGCCCCGCTTGAACAAAGTCCTTTCGGAACCGGGAAGCTTTTCTTCGCCGCGAAACAGGACCAACGGCCTTAATTCGCGGTAACGGCGCATGAGTTTCCGGGCCTCCTGCTGGATGGATAAATGAAGCGGCTCGAGCTGCGCTCCCTCCAGCATCACGGACGTGGATGCGACGGGATCTATGGCGGGAAAAAGCCCTCTTGTCGTCAGTTCCGCGTCAAAACGCAAAAACGTATCCAGCGGTCCAAACGGCAGCTCTTCGTCCGCCGCATTGCCGCTCACGTCGACGAGGATGGTCGTAACGGGACGTATGCCGGCCGATTTCAGTTTCTCTTCGAGATCGAATATCCCGCCCGACAATACCATGGCGCGATCCGCTCCCAATACGATTTCTTTGCTTTTGGCGCATTGGAGAATCCGCTCATACACTTCGGCGGACGTGTTGCCCACGGCTTCGGCCTCTTGAAGCAGCTCGTCGATCCCTTTTACATATGCTTCAGGCTTCCAAAAGACGGTGGCGTAATCCGATGTTTTGAACCTGTAAAATAGCTCCGCCAACAAGGCCAGCTGCCCGACATTTTGGCGCGCCACCAGACCGATGCTGCCGCCTTGGACCAAAGGAGCCAGTAAATCGATCACTTTGATTCCCGTCTCCAGCATGCCCAAAGGTCTTCCCCGAAGGATGAGTTCATCCATGGTGCATCCTGCAAGCTCCGCAAGTGCCGCAAGCGTCCGGACCTCGGCCCTTCCGACCGGGATTTTGCCTGTGCAAAGGTTGGACACGGTTGCCGGTCTGAGTCCCGCAGATCGTGCCGCCACCGTTAAGTTTGGAATTTTGGCGCGCAACAGGGACACGTTTAAATGAAGGTCTTCCATATTTCACCACCACCTTACTTTATAGAGTAATTTATTTACTTTATTAAGTAAATACATTTCTTTACAGCTCTCCATATGAATGCAAACAAAAAAACTGCTCGATGAGCAGTTTTCGGAAGGTTATCAATCCATTTTAGTCATCCACCCACCAACGGATTGCATGGTAAAAGTAACCATTCGCCAGCCTTGCTTCAGGTCGGTCTTTTGCCTCGAATTTAATCCTTTTGTTGATGGCCATAAAAGTATCATATTGATATAAAAAGATGCAGGGCAAGTCGGTAGAAAGAATGCTTGCTGCTTCTTTATATATTTCAGCTCGTTTCTTGGGATTCATTTCTGTGTTCCCCCGACGTAATATTTCATCAAGGTCAGGGTTCTTATACCATAGAAAATTTCCGCCGTTAGGAGGAACGGATTTGGAAGCGAGAAAAATTTCTTGATCGGGATCCAGCGATGTTTGAACTTGGCCCACAAGAACGGCTTCGAATTTCCCTGGATTAAGATGTTGTTCAACCCACTTGGAAAAATCCATCGCTTTTAAATTCACTTCGATTCCGACCGTTCTAAAATATCGTTGTATCATCGCTGCCCCGATTTCCTGAAGCGCATGATATTGCAGCTCGAACGAGAAGCGGTGACCGTTTTTAACTAATATCCCGTCTTTACCGGTTTCCCAGCCGTCTTCCCGTAGTAATGCAACGGCTTTTTTAGGATCATAAGGATGGGAAACTGCCGAATCGCCTGGATCATACCAAGTTCCGGGCAGGAACGGCGAATTGAGGATTCTTCCTCTGCCGAAGAGTACCTTCTCGATCATGGCTTGGCGGTTCAATGCGTAAACCATTGCCTGCCTCGTTTTTGGCGTGGACCACGGAATCCATCGTTCTTTGAAATGGTCTGGATTATGGTTTAAACCTAAAATTTCATATTGTGGTCCCGGTGCGGCGTAGAACTCAATGTCATCATTATGATACGAAAATAAAATGGGACGAATGGCTTCGGCCGGCACACCGATAATAAAGTCAATTTCACCCTTAGCAAGCGCTTTGACTTGTGCGCCTACATCCGTGTATATTTTGTAAATGACTTTGCTCAAATGCGGTCTAGGTCCCCAATAATCCGGATCGGCTTCGAATAACAAGTATCTGTTCCGTTGGTACCCTCTCCATCTCCATGGCCCGTTCGTAACCGTGTGACGCGGGTCCAGGCCGTATGGATGACGATGTAATTTTCCGGGATGCACATCCTTTAATACATGACAAGGAAGCAGCTCCGTCGCCAGCGCATATTGAAACGGCGAATAGGGTTCACGCAAAATAATCCTAACGGTATGCAAATCCAGCTTTTCCATATCAGCTATTTTTTCGAAATCCATGTTGGCCGGAGAACCTGACAAGGGATTCCTGAGCGTTTCAAAAGTAAATATGACATCATCGGCAGTTACAGGCCTGCCATCGCTCCATCGTGCGTACTCTTTTAACTTCACGGTATATGTTTTTCCGAGATCGGATATTTTTAAAGGCTCTGCAGCAAGGGACCAGGGTTGGACAACCAAATTACCGTTTCGGCTGATATCATACAATTTGGCAAAAATCCACTGCACGGCATCGCCGGAAGCAACGTCCTGCACATAGATCGGATTCACGCTTACGATGTCTGACAAACCTCCGAAAACGAAAGTTCCGCCATACGCATGGGCCACGACCTCATCGCAGTCAGGTTCGGCATGCCTGTCCATTTTCAATTCCTTCATCGCTAAGGACGGATTACGATAGCTTGAAAAGAGGTCCTTGGTGAGTTTGGAAAATAGAGCGGGCAACCTTTTTTTCTTGTTTGTCATATCACCGGGATTCCCCCCTTCAATAAATAGGCTGCGAGAGAAGCTGTTTGAAATATTATCGGTCTTTTGACGAAAATCCGTGAGAATAAAGTATCCTTCACCGATCAACAGCGCTTGCATCCAACATCCAAGTTTCGAAGAGAAGCTACCTGTTTTTGAATACGAATCGCAGGAATCCCACAATCGACATAATGACGATCGCTATAAAAAGCAATACGACAAAGATACTTGACCAATTTATCGACATAACCAAAGGAACCTCCATTCTCACATCGTTCATTAACTTATATAACACGCTATTTCCTTTAAAGTTATAATTGGATTTACACTTTCTGATCCAAGTAAAAAAACCAATTAATTCGGAAGCTTGGCCTGAAAAAAATGTATTTTTGAGCTGTTAGCCGATCCCACCCAATCAAAAAAACCGAATCGAAGAACCACTCTTCGATTCGGCTCTATCATGCCATTTGGAATGATGTGAATACTCCCTCCCCGCGTTCTGGCCCCGGCATTCAATAGCGTTTCATCCAACATGCCATCCAGGTTTGCAAGAAAACAAGCTTTTAATAACCTTCATTCCCCCACGCAATTCTTCTATCAGCACAATATGATAGATTATCCGACATAGAGGTGGTGGAATGATTGAACAAGTTTCATAGAGTGTGCAAAATCGCAAGGTCTGGCAAGCCCCGGTTAAACAGCTTGGGATGGGTTTCCGCCAATTGGAGCGGTTACGCCGTGTCGGGACGAACCAATGCCTTTCATCGCATATCCGCAAAATGGACGGTCCCCGTCGTGCGTCCCAGCTCCCAATCTACTTATTCATCCGCTTGGATCGGGATCGATGGTTTTGGCAATACGGACCTGATTCAAGTCGGAACCGGACATGATTACGTGAACGGAAGACCCCAGTATTACGCATGGTGGGAAATTCTTCCCGACGTCATGACGCCGATACCTAACCCCGTCCAGCCCGGTGACCGGATGCATGCCGTCATCTCGAAAGTCAGAGGTTCGACTTGGCTTATTTATTTGCGCAATTCATCCCAAAATTGGACGTTCCGAACGACGAAACGTTATACCGGACCGCAATCCTCGGCGGAATGGATCGTCGAGGCGCCGCAGGTTGGGTCAAGCATATCCCGGATAGCCCGGATTTCGACGGTCAGATTTTCATGCTGCCGCTTGAACGGCCGCAGCCCGAAGCTGACGTCGGACGAACTCGGCGTGATGCTTCAAGGAGAGAATGTTACATCGATTCCGACGGCCCCGAACCGCGAGGGGGACGCTTTCCAAGTCAGAAACGCCGTAGGACGCTCATCGGGAAGCTCCACTTTGCAGAAAAGCTCATAGTTGGAATTCTATGATGTACGGTCTAAGGACCATGCCATAAACCGGCCTGCCCATGAGGCATGGCCGGTTTTTCCGTTTTTTTGCCCCTACTCCTTCCAGCCGCTATCCCCCCTTCCCTTTCTCGTTTGGGAGGGGGTAACCCCCATATACTTTTTATAGAGCTTCGTAAAATAATTCGGGTTCTCGCAGCCGACCTTCGCCGCGATTTCGGTTACCGAATCCTGGGTGGAATCAAGCAATCTTTTGGCCTCCTTGACCCTGCAAATGTTGACGTATTCGATAAACGTGCGGCCGGTCAGCCGCTTGAACAGCTTGCAAAAATAATAGGGGTTCAGATTAACTTGCCCGGCGGCTTGCTCGACGGTAAGTTTTTGGGAAAAACTCGCCTCGACGGTGCGGATCAGTTCCTTGAACCGTTCGCGGTTGGGAAAATAGTCCGTCTCCGGTTTCCATTCGTCCGTCTTCGGCATATACGCCCTGGCTAGCAGCGTAAACAGCAGATGCAGCCGGGATTTGACGACCAAAGGATACGCCGGCGGTTTGGCTGCAAGCTCCCCGATAATGTCATGCAGCAGAGGCATGCAGCCGGCAGCCGATTCGTCCCGATCCGACAGTTTGACGGGAAATTGATTCCTCCCCTCCAAATACGGCGCGACAAATTGGGCATGCAGCGGATCGTGGAGCCAATCGTTAAACAAGGAGGCGTTGACGACGACGCAATCGTAATGGACGTCCCCTTCCGCAAGCGAGTAGCCGACGTGCAGGCTTCCGCCGGGAATCAGCAGAACGTCCCCTGCCTGAACGACATAAGGACGGCTGTCGATATGGAAGACGGCGCTTCCTTTTTGCATCGCCAAAAATTCGAAGTGTTCATGCCAATGCAAATATAAAATGGATTCTCCCGGCTGTACGGACGGGCAGCGGTTTTGGAACAGCTGGAACGGATAAGCCGGATTCTCAAGCAGGGTATCCTCCCAAAGTTCCTTCGGATAGGTCATGATTCGATCACCACCACAAAATCGGACTATTATTGCGCAAGAACGTATAGAGCCAACGGCAAAACCGCCCGTTATAATGAAGGATGTTACGATTACTATAGGCCAATTTAGGAGTGATCACAAGATGACAATCAAGCATCGGGTCGTCGTGGCCGGCTGCGGGAGCATGGCGAATACGTGGGTCGATTATGCCCTAAGCAGGGAAGATACGGAAATTGTCGGTTTGGTGGATATCCGTCCGGAATCGGCAGAGGTCATGGCCGAACGCAAAGGCTTGCGATGTCCCGCGTTTACGGATGTAAAAGAGGCCATTACGTCAACCGGAGCCAATCTGGTTTTCGACGTCACCATCCCGTCAAGCCACCATTCGGTCGGGATCGCGGCTCTTGAGCTGGGCTGCCACGTGTTTGCGGAAAAACCCTTGGCAGAGTCGATGCAGGATTGCTTGGACATCGTTCATACGGCGAAACGCACGGGGCGGACGCATGCCGTCATGCAAAACCGCCGCTACGATCCGCGCATCCGTGCATTCCGGAATCTCATTGCGGAGGGGACGATCGGCCGGCCGGGATTTATCGGGGCCGACTTTTTCCTCGGCCCGCATTTCGGCGGATTCCGGGAAGCGATGGCCAGTCCGCTGCTGGTGGATATGGCCATTCATACCTTCGACCAGGCCAGGTTCATTTCGGGAGCGGACCCGCTGACCGTATATTGCCATGAATTTAATCCCCCCGGCTCGTGGTACGCGGGGAACGCCATGGCCATCTGCATTTTCGAAATGTCGGACGGGTCCGTATTCGATTACCGCGGCTCCTGGTGCGCCGAGGGAGCTCCGACTTCCTGGGAAGCGGCATGGCGCGTCACCGGGGAACGGGGAACGGCGATGTGGGACGGGCAAGGCGAACCCTTCGCCGAAGTGGTGGCAGACAAGGATCAGACGGGCAAATTCGTGCGGGACTACGAGCGGATTTCCGGCAAAACCGTGGAGATGAAACATACGTTCCATCACGGCTGCCTGGACGAAATGTTCGCCGCATTGGACGAAAACCGCAAACCCGAAACGGACTGCAGCGATAATCTCTACAGCATGGCGATGGTGCTCGCGGCGCTGGAAAGCGCAAAAACCGGAAACAAGGTGCGCATCGCGGAATGGATGAATGCGGTCCATCGTTAGAAAAAGCAAAAAAGGATCCTTGGCCATCAGCCAAGGTCCTTTTGTCTTTTTTGCCGGCATCACACCGACAGCTGTCTGAACTGCTGCGGCGAAGCGTCATGCACTTTGCGGAACATTTTTGAAAAATGCGAAAAGTTGTGGTAACCCAACGCCTTGGCCACGTCCGAAATCGGCATGGAGGAGTTTGCGATCAAATCTTTGGCCAGCGCCATCCGCTCATGCAAAATGTAATCCGTAATCGATTCGCCGACTTCGCGTTTGAACAGCCGGGATAAATACGCAGGATTCAAATGCACGTAGCTCGCCAGCTGCTCCCGGGTGATCGGCTCGTTCAAACGCTCTTTAATGTAATACTGGACCCTTTGAATGACGGAGTTGTTCTGATGCAGTTCATGATAAATGATGCCTGCCATATGGAGGGCCGACGCTTCCAGCTGCTCGAGGTTTCTTGGCTGGGCGTTCAGCAGGATTCCTTCCTGCTGCTGGAACAGCTCGTAAGCGGACAACCCGTTTTTATGAAGGATATAATGCACCATCTGCATAAACTCATGGCGGAATCCTTCAAGCTTTGCCAAGGAAAGCCCTTCCATCCCCTTCAACTCCGCGATGCGGCTTCGGATTTCCTTTTGAAGCTCCTCCAGCTTCCCCTGCTCCAAAAGAATCGTCCAGGTCGAAATCCGCGGGATCATCGTTTGGATCGGATCGGGGCCTTGCGATGCAAGGGAATACACTTGATTGGACTTGTTCAAATTGTTGTATTCAAGCTCCAGCAGCTGCTTGTAAGTGTCCGCGACCTCGTACAAACCGGAGCTTCTTCCAATGTAGCAGGAAAGATTGCACCCGAAATATTTATGGCAGTTCTGCACGTATTTTTCGCAGCGGGAACGAAGATCCGCCAATCCATCCTCCCCGGCCTCGCCTACGATGACGACCACGTTCACGCCCTGCTTCGTTTGAATGACCTCGCCGCCTCCGGCAGGCAGCAGCATTTCGGCCGCCCCTTTGCGTACCGCGTATTCCATGATTTCCTCGTCTTTGGTGCTGAACTCGCGCAGCCAGGATTCCACGCTGACGAGAACCGGGAGGAACACGGCATCCTTCAAATCCGACAGCTCATGTTCTTCCAGAATGCCGGCCGCGTTGTCGGGGGTGCACACGATTCTGCCCGAAAACAGGTCATTCCAAAACTTGTCCACGATCAGCGACTTTTTCTTCCGCCACATGTCATAATAGGGCTTGTACTGTTTTCGCAATTGATGCAATTCCCGCTCTTCTTCGATCGAAGCCAGCGCCTTGGATATCGTCTCCTGCAGCACGTCGAATTCGACCGGCTTCAGCAGGTAATCGAACCCGTCCAGCTGGATCGCCCGCTTCATGAAATCGAACGCCGAATGGGCGGTCAGAAAAATCGTCTCCGTTTCGGGCGAGATTTCGTTCACGCGTTCCAGCAGCTCGATCCCCGTTCCTTTCGGCATCTCGATGTCGCAGATCATGATATCGATCGGGGTCCGTTCGAAAACTCGCAAGGCATCCCTCATGTTGTACGCTTCATAGACTTCCGACACCCGCAGTTCCTGCCAATTCACCCCGCTCTTGATTCCCATTACCGCATAGATTTCATCATCGACGATCAATGCCTTATACATCCTTTGCTCCCCCATTTCATTCATCAATATGAAGTAAACTGTTCTACGGTCCGGAAAGGAAGAATGATTCTGATTCGGGCCCCGCCGTCCGGGGCGTTATCGAATTCCAAGGATGCTTTTTGCCCGAAAATATGCTTCAGCCGGTACTGCACGTTCGATATGCCCAAATGCTGCCCGTCCCGATTGGCCTTCAAGCCTCCCGATTGAAGCTGGGACAGCACGTCCGCAGAGAAGCCGTTTCCGTTGTCTTGGATGACGATCTCCAATTGGTCCGAACCGATGAAACGGACTTCGATGCCGATATGGAACGGATGATCCATGAAATCAAACCCGTATTTGATCGCATTTTCGATGAACGGCTGGATGAGCAGCGGCGGGATGGCCGCCTTCTCCGCCTGTTCGGCGATATGAAACGCATAAGTGATGCGCTCCGGGAAACGGACCTGCTGAATTTTGATGTAGCTTTCCATATGCTCCATTTCTTCGGCGATCGTCACGGCAACCTGATGGGTTTTGGTCGTAAAACGGAAATATTTGACCAGATTCATGCACATAAGCTGTATGACACCGTAATTTTTGATTTCGGCCAAATTGTATACGATGTTGATCGAGTTCAACAAAAAATGAGGGTTGATTTGCAGCTGCAAATGTTTAAGCTCGGCTTTATGGGCTTTGATCTGTTCTTCATATACGCTGATTTTGAGGTCATGGATTTCGGCTGCCATGCCGTTGAACGTTTCGTTGATGATGGCAAACTCCTTCGCCTTCGATGAATGCAGGCGCGTTTCCCAGTCCCCGTGTTTGATCCGCCGCATCCCGCGCACCAGATTGTTCAACGGCTTTAATAGAATATCGTTGAGGTAGACCAAATAAATGATCAGCGTAATCAGTGCCGCAATGGAGATGAGGACGATGACCCTGCGAAAATGATATAAGTTTTTCAGCATCTGGGATTCCGGCACAAACGCGCTCAAGATGACGTCCGTTCCCTGGATGGGATTCATGACGACGACATATTTCCGGTCATCCTTCCGGACGACCTGATAGACCTCGTTTGCCTCGGAAGCGAGCGAAATATCGAGCCTATGCCGCCCGAGGGCCGCCGCATTGGTGATCAATTCTCCTTGGCGATTGACGAAACCGGCGAATCCGTCCTCCAAATGGATCAAGTCCAGCGGGATCATCAAATTTTCGAGCTGTACGAAAGCGCCGAGATAAAACCCGTCCCCCGCATCGACCAAACGGATCAGCGCAAATCGGTCCGGACCGTATTCGACCGCCTTCCATTCCCTGAAATATTCGCTTTCGGGACGGACGCTTTTGACCAGCTTTTCGATCGTCGTTTTGATCGATTCCAATTCTTCATAAGACGAGGTTTTGATCGGCGTATGAAACAGATCCTGTTTGTTCACCGAATAGATGAATTGCAGATCGACGCTTTTATCGAACCGGTGATACCTCGTAAGCGTATTCAAAATCCTTGCTTTGGCCAGGTAATATTCGTCCGTATGTTCACGCAGCTGCGAAAACGCAACGATATTCGGGTCTTCCAGGGCGATGTTGTACAAAAAATTCGTTTCTTTGTTCAGTGCCGCTTCGATTTGATGGGAATAAAGAATCATCGAGTTTTTGTTCGAATCGGCCACCTGTTCCCGGATCGTGTTGGAAGCATAATAGTTGTTGTACAGAAGCAGCGCCACGAGCGGAACCGCCACCGTAACGAAACCGATTATCAGCTTGAAGCGTAGCGAATGTTTAATGTTCAGCAGTTTCATGCACTTCCCCGGCTCTTTCAAAAAATGGTAGGATCAATCCCCACCTTTTGAGTATAGTGACATACGGAAAAAAAGGGAATCCCTGACGAAGGACTCCAATCCATAGTCCCGCCTTCGGAAATTCCCGATGTTGCGTCATCCGTTTCTGTTACTTGCTTTGGGTTTTGGCCCATTCGGCAAGCTGTTTTTCCACTTCCGCCTTCACTTTTGCGAAGCCTGCCGCATCGCGTTTTTTCTTCCACTTGGCGATGATCTCTTCCGGATCGGCTGCGCCCGATCTCAAAGTCGATCCGAATTCTTGCTCCACGTTGCTGATCGAGGCCAGCTCCGACTTCACGGGTTCCTGGTTGAACGCAAACCCGAGGGCGATGGAATGCTCCGATCTTTCGTTGAATTTCTTGAACTCTTCCCATTTGTTCGGATCCTCGTTGGCCCAAAGGTACGAATTGAACTGGTTGCCGAACATCCAGCCGCCCGGATTCGGATATCCTTGGTTATCCGCGTTGACACCTTCCGGATAATCGATCATGTTTTCGGATTTTTTGACGTAATGTTTGCCTTCGATCCCCCAATCCAGCATGTTGAGCAGCTTCGGATCGGTGTAAAGCAAATTCAGGAACATCATCGCCCGCGCTGGGTCCTTGGAAGTCCGCGAGATGCCGAGCATCGCGCCTTGCGCGTCGCCGGTCGTCGTGAACGGCTCCGCCGTTTCCACCTGCACCAGTTCGACGCCCGCGCTTACGCTCATTTCCTCGTCTTTGCCCGGTTTCAACGATTGGGCCACGGCAAACGCCTTGCCTGCTTTAATCATGTTGACGCCTTGGTCCGCGTCGGAAGTCAAAATGTCCTTGTCGAACCAGCCGTTCTGATTCCACTGATGCATCCGTTTGTAGAAGTCGATGAACTTCGGATCTTCGAGCGTATCCACCACTTTCAGTTCCTTGCTTCCCCGCGGAATGGCAAGATTGGCGACGACCCCGTCATAGTTGGCCGCCTCCCAAATATTCGTGAATTTGCTGGATACGATCGGCGTCACGCCGGGTTCGTTCTCTTTGATCGTTTTGAATATCGCTTCGAGGTCTTCCAGGGATTTTACGCCGCTGGTATCGAACTTGTATTTGTCCACCAGCTTTTTGTCGAACAGGAAACCGAACCCTTGGCCGAACTCCTTTTTGGTCGGAAGCGCAAACAGCTTGCCGTCGATTCTCGAACCTTTGATAAAATCTTCGCCGAGAACGCCGGGAATATCTTTGCCATATTGGGACATGAGCTCGTCGAGCTCCAAGTATTGCCCTTTGGCGGCATCCTTCGCGTAAGAGAACCAGCTGGCCGTAAACATCAGGTCGAACGGTTCGTTCGAAATTTTCATCAGGTTGGTTTTGTCGTCCCAGGACGCCCATTCGATCGGCTTGAGCTCGATCGTGGCATTGATTTTTTCGGTCAAATATTTGCTCATTTCATCCTGCACCAGCTGCAAATCTTTAGGCGCCGTGGCCGGATAGACGAGCGTAATTTTGTAAGGCTTCAGCCCCGCGTCCGAACCGCTTCCCCCTGCCGATGCGGAATCCGCCGGCTTGCCGGAATCCCCTTTGCCGCAGCCTGCCAAAGCCAGCATACTGCTCAGCATGATCATCAGAACCAAATGATAGGCTTTTTTCATGTTCACTGACGTTCCCCTCTCGATAATGGCTTTTGGAATTCATGGAGATGCATCGAAGACGTTTGTCCCACCCCCTCCTGCGTAATAAGGTATATCAACCTTTGACTGCGCCGCTCGTAATCCCGCTGATGTAGTACTTTTGGAAAAACGGGTAAGCGAACAATAAAGGGGCGATCCCGACGACGGCAAGCGCCATGCGGACGGTTTCCTGCGGCATTTTGGCAAGCAGCTCCCCGACCTGGGCCGTGCTGTTGGATTTCATCAAAAGATACTGGATATTCGTCAGCGTTTTGGTCATCAAATACTGGATATTGTACAGCTCCGGCTTGTCGATAAACAGCATGCAGTTGTACCAATCGTTCCAGTAGGACAGCGTATTAAACAGCCCGATCGTCGCCATGATGGGCAGCGAGAGCGGAACGACGATTTTGAAAAAGATTTTGAGCTCGCCCGCGCCGTCGATCGTTGCCGATTCGATGACCGACTCCGGAATGCTCGAAGCGAAAAAGCTTCGCATCAGCAGCACGTTAAACGCGCTCAACAGCAGGTTCGGGATGATCATCGCGAAAATCGTGTTTTTCATGTCGAACATGTTGACATAGGTAATGTACCAGGGCACCATGCCCCCGCCGAACAACATCGTAAAAAAGATATAGAAGGAAAGCGTGCGCCGAAACGGCAGATCCGGCCTCGACAGCGGATACGCAAACAGCGCGGTGATCATCAGGCTGACGACCGTCCCGATGAGCGTGCTCACAATCGTGACCCCGTAAGCTTTGGCGATTTCCGAAAAATCGTTGAACAAAAACTGATAGGCCGCAAAGCTGATTGTGCTCGGAAACAAGGAATAGCCGTTTTTCAAAATGGAGTCCTCGCTCGAAATGGACACCATGAACACCAATAAAAAAGGAACCAAGGATGCGATGGTGAATCCCCAAAAAAACAGGTGGATCAAAGCAGGTCCGATGCGTTTCGTTATGTTCATTTCCTCACTGTGTCTCCTCTCCCGGTCTTAGAATAAGGCATCCCGTTTGTTGATGCGTCTGACCGCCGCGTTCGCAACCAGGATGAGCACGAAGCAGACGACGGATTGGTAGAATCCCGCGGCCGTGGACATGCCGATATCGCCGGATTGGACCATGGCGCGGTACACGAAGGTATCGATCGTATTCGTTGTCGGAATGAGCGCTCCCGTGTTCATCGGCACCTGGTAGAACAAGCCGAAGTCCGACCGCAAAATGCCGCTGACCGCCAGCAGCGTCATCGTGGTGATGACGGGCAAAATGAGCGGGATGGTGATCCGGGTCATCTGCTTCCACTTGCTTGCGCCGTCGATCGTGGCCGCTTCGTAATATTCCTTGTCGATGCCGATGATGGAAGCGAAGTAGATGATCGACAAATAGCCGACGTTTTTCCATGCATTGACGATGACCAGGATGTACGGCCAGTATTTCGGTTCCCCGTACCAGGAGACGGCTTCCGCCCCGAACCATTTGATCAGCAGCCGGTTGACGAGACCGCTGTCCACGTTCAGGAAGCTGTATACCAGGTAGGCCACGACGACCATCGAAATGATATGGGGCAGCAAAAACGTGCTTTGGTAAAATCGGCTGATCACCTTATCCTTGATCTCGTTGATAAGCAGCGCGACAAAAACCGACAAAACCAAATTCAGCACGATAAAAACGAAGTTGTACAGAAAGGTATTCCGCGTGATGACGTACGCGTTTTCCGAATTGAACAGGAATTTGAAGTTATCGAGTCCCGCCCACTCGCTTCCCCAGATGCCGTCGACGTAATTGTAGTTTTTGAACGCAAGGATCACGCCGTACATCGGGATATAGTTGTTGATGAACAAATATACGACCCCGGGCAGCGTCATCAACAGCAGCCACTTATACTTTTTTAAGCTTCTTCGCAGATATGACGTATTCCTCATGTTCCAGCCCCTTCGCAGCATGTCATGTAAACCTTTTCATCCACATTTTATCTTGCGGCTCGTCCGGTTCACCACCATCTTCGTGACTTTCTGATGCCACGATCATGACTTCTTCCGAACATGCCCGGCGAGTTGGCCAGAAGTTATTGACAGCCTTCGCCGTACTCTATATGCTAGGGGTCATAATAACGCTTTCATTATATTTCATCCGAGGGAGGTATTTCGATTCATGGGCAGCAACGGAATTCAGCGGGTATTTATTTTGGGGATGGACGGGGCCGGGAACTTCATTCAAAACACCGAAACCCCGATCATTGACGCATTTTTGAAAAAAGGGGCGTACACCTACATGGCGCAGGCGCAATCGCCGACGATCAGCGCGGAATGCTGGGGTTCGATCCTTCACGGAGTAACGCCGGAAAAACATCAATTAAATAATGAAGTGGCCGCGACGGCTACGTTCCCTGCCGATTCCCCGTACCCTTCCATCTTCCGTTTGGCGCGGGAAGCGTGGCCCGAAGCGAAGCTGGCCGCCTTCTCCAGCTGGAGGCCGATCAACAGCGGAATTATTGAGGAAAATCTAGGGATACATAAGGAATCGCTGCCGGATGCGGAACTTGTCGGAGCCATCGAATCCTACCTGGAACAAAACCGCGACGTGAAGCTGTTGTTCATGCAGCTCGACGAGCCGGATGCGGCAGGGCATAAATTCGGCTACGGCCCGGACTCCAAGCTGTACCTGCAGGCGATCTCCAAAAACGACGAATTGTTCGGACGCGTGCTTGGCGCCATCGAGAGATTGGGTCTGCTGGAAGACAGCCTCATCATCCTCCTTACCGACCATGGCGGCGGCGGAGACAACAAGTACAGCCATGGCAGCGATCATCCGATGGATAAAAACGTGTTCTGGGGCTGCGTGGCACCCGGGGTTGAACCCGGCACGGAAGTATCGGGCCTGTATATCGTGGATACGGCTGCCGTGGCTGCGCATGCGCTGGGTCTCGAACGGCCGGAGAGCTGGGATGCCAAACTCCCTTCTTTCCTTCAATGAATAAGGACGGGAATCCGGATGAGAAAATCACTTCATTTTAATTCGGACGGCAAATTTAAGATCGTTCAGTTTACGGATACGGAATTTTCGCGGGCAAGCGAAGAAGAAACGCGGATGAAGGCAATGATGGAAAGAGTCGTGGAAGCGGAGAAGCCTGATCTGGTGGTTTATACCGGGGATGTGATCACAAGCGGCGGAAGTCCGGATCCGGTACAGGCGTTCAAAGACGCCGTGTCCGTGCCTGAAGAGATGCAGGTGCCGTGGGCCGCCGTGTTCGGGAACCATGATTCCGAGGCGCCGAACATCACGCGCGAACAGCTGCACAACCTTCAGCTCGCCCATCGTTACTGCTACGCGCAGCCCGATCCGCCGAATGTCCAAGGAACCGGAAATTACGTGCTCGTAATTTTGGGGAGAGACCATCAGGCCGCGGCGGCGCTGTATTTTCTCGATTCGGGGAGTTACTCGCCGCTGGAACACCTGCGGTTAGGTTTTTACGATTGGATCCGCAGAAGCCAGATCGCCTGGTATACGGAAACCTCTTACCGGTTGACCGTCAGGAACGGAGGCTCCCCCCTCCCTTCCCTCGGCTTTTTCCATATTCCTCTTCCCGAATACAACGACGTTTGGGATTTTTCGGTATGTTATGGGCAAAAGCTCGACAAATATTGCTGCGCGCCATGGATCAACTCCGGCTTTTTTGCCGCCATGGTGGAAATGGGAGATATCATGGGGACCTTCGTCGGACATGACCACGGAAATGACTTCTGGGGAACGCTGCATGGTATCCGTCTCTGTTACGGACGCACGACCCGAAATGCCTATTTGAATCAGCCTTTCCTGACGGGAGCACGGGTCATTGAACTGACGGAAGGGGAGCGCAGCTTCGATACCTGGCTTCATCTTGAAGACGGTTCGCTTATACATGATCAGCCCGAACATCGGCCGGAGGGACGGGCGCTTCAGATCTGACCTTCACCAGGATGGACCTCGCCTAAAACGTCTAAATCGAGTTCCATCACCAGACCTGGGACGGCGCCCTCGTTATCGATTTCCCCGTTCAACCGGAATCCGATGGCTTCATAAAGACTTTTGGCATGCTCATTATCGGGATGAATGCTCAGATAGATGGTTTTGCAATCGTATTGCTGTTCGATATAACGAATCATGTGCAGGAGAAATCGTTTGGCATAACCTTTTCCTTGGAAATTGCGGTCGATCATGAAGCGGTCGAGCCACGCGCTCCGCTGCTTGCTGTCCGGCCATCCGTACATGGCAAATCCGATCATCGTATCGTTATCGTACAGGCCGACGGAGACAGCGTTCATCTCGTATAAGCACTCAGCCATCGAAAACGCGTTGCTCTCAATAAAACGCTGCTGTTCGGCTGAAACGGATAACGCTGCGGCATCGCGCCAGTTCTCTTTGGTAATTTCTCGGATGTGTAAACTCATGGGTATCCCTCTTTTCTTTATGTCTTGTCTATATACGAAGACAGCCATGAATAAGTGCCGTACGGCCTATCCATGGCTGTTTTATATCCCTTCGCCAACATTTATTTATGAGGATTCAGCTTTCTTGTTATGCTTTTTGCGCTTCGGCCGCATCCTTTTCCTCATACTCTTTCATCATTTCTTTCTGCTGCTCAGGAGACAGCTTCGCGATCCCGAATCCGGTGAATCCCCAGATCGTTGCGAAAATGATTCCCGTCCAGCACAGCATCGCCCATGGCAAATACGAAAGCGTTGCTACGCCCAGCGTGCCCGCCATGTAAGCCCCGGCCGCCGTCCAAGGCAGGATCGGTTCGATGATCGTGGCCGAGTCTTCGATCGTCCGTCCCAGGTTTTTCGGATGCAAGCCGCGGCGGATGTAAGCTTCCCGCAGCATTTCGCCCGGCATCAGGATGGAAACCTGGCCGTTGCTCGTTACCCCGATCATCGTCAACCCGGTGACGATCGTTGCTACGATGAGGGAACCCGTGGAACGAACGAATTTCAAAATTTTATCGACGATAAGCTCAAGCGATTTGGTAAGCGAAATCGTGCCCGCGAACGTGATTGCGCTGAAACAGATGAGCAGCGTTCCCATCATGGAGTTCATGCCGCCGCGGTTAAGCAGCTTCGGAATGTCGGGAATGACTTTCGCCGCATCGAAACCTTGAGCATGAACCATGGAAATGTCGAATCCGTTGAGCACGGAGCTGACGACGTCATGCAAATTGAAACCTTGGAAAATGAGCGCGTTTGCCATCGCAAATGCGGAAGACAACAGCATGACCGGAAGCGTCGGTTTTTTGCGGATCGAGCCGTACAAAACGATCAATACCGGAATCACGAGCCAGAAGTTCCAATGATAAATCGTGCTGAGCGTATCCATGATCGTGCCGACTTTCTCGGGAATTGCGACCCCTGCGCCGTTCGTGTTCAGGCCCGTAATGACATAGACGATCCCGGCGACGACAAACGATGGCAGCGTCGTATACAAAAGGTGGCCGATGTGCTCGTACAGGTTCACGCCCGTGGACAAAGACGCGATATTCGTCGTATCCGACAGAGGAGACAGCTTGTCCCCGAAGTACGCACCGGCCACGACGGCGCCGGCTACGGCAGCCAGGTTGGCATCGAGTCCTGCGCCGACGCCCATAAACGCTACCCCGATCGTGCCCGCCGATCCCCAGGACGTCCCGGTACAGATGGAAACGACGGAGGTCACGAGAAATGCGGTAATCAGCAAAAATTGCGGGTTAATGATTTTCAGTCCGTAATAAATCATCATCGGGATCGTGCCGCCGACCATCCACGCGCCGATCATCAGACCGACGCAGATCAGGATGAGGATCGCCGGCATCGTTTTGGCGATTTTTTGCGAAATGGATTCCAAAATATCGTTGTAGCTGTATCCAAGCTTGATCGCGATGATGCCCGCGACGACCGTTGACGCGATGATCAGCGGCTCGGGCGGCAGCTCGAACATGACGTATCCCAAGCAAAGCAGCAAAACCATGGTGATGATCGGAAGCAAGGCCAGGAATAATGTCGGTTTCTTGATGGTTTTTACTTGTTTCGGCTCAGCCATTTTGTATTCCCCCTGGGTGTGATAAAAATCTGGTTAGTTTTTGATTAAAGGATAATGTACCGCCATGCGCTCCAGCGCTTCGCGAAGAAGCGGTCTTGGAGCCGCAACGTTGATGCGCACAAAACCTTCCCCGGCCTGTCCGAAGGATGTTCCGAAGCTGACGCTAACCCTGCTTTGTTCCTCTATCCACTTCACTAAATCGCTTTCATTCCGGCTGCATGCCGTACAGTCGACCCACAACAAATACGTGCCTTCTGGTTTCATCACTTTCAACTCCGGCATATGCTCGGCCATAAACGACTCCGTAAACGAAATATTGCCGGTAATATATGCGCGAAGCTCCTGCAGCCAGTCATCGCATGCCGTGTACGCCGTCTCCAAAGCCGGTACCGCAAAAAACGTCGGATTGTGCATTCCGGCTTGCTGCAATCCATCCTTAAACCGTTCCCGCAGCCCGTCATTCGGAATGACGATGTTGGCGATTTCAAGGCTGGCGAGGTTGAAGGTTTTCCCCGGCGAAGTGCAGATGATCGAACGGTCCGCGATCTCCTCCGATAATTTGGCGATGATCGTATGCTCATGGCCTTCGTGGATAAAATCCGCATGAATATCGTCCGACACGATCAGCGCGTCGTATGTGATGCAAAGTTCTGCAAGGCGTTCAAGCTCTTTCCGCGTCCATACCCGGCCCGTCGGATTATGGGGCGACACCAGAAGCACCATTTTTACGCCTTGCCGCATTTGCCGTTCCATATCCTCAAAGTCGATTTCATACCGGCCGTCGACCAGTCGAAGCGGGCTTTCCGCAAGCTTTCTGCCGTTGATCGCAACCGCTTTCGCAATCGGCTGATAAGCCGGCGTATGGATCAATATCCGGTCGCCTTCGTTCGTAAACCTCTGGATCAGGATCGACACCGCCTGGACGATGCGGGGACTGAACACGATCCATTCCTGCGGAACCTGCCAGCCGTAAGCTTTGTCCAGCCAATGCTGCACAGCCTCAAAGTAAGGCGGAAACGGATCCGTATATCCATAAATGCCGTGCCGCGCCGATTCGACCATTTGCTCGATCACCTTCGGCGGCGCCTGCAAATCCATATCCGCTACGGAAAGCGCAATCATATCTTCGCCGTGCGCCTGGGCCATTCCGTCCCATTTGGCGCTGTTCGTTCCGAATCTGCTGATGATTCGGTCAAAATCGTATGTCATGCTGTCACCTTCTATTTCAATTTTTGCAAATACCGGTAAACCGTCGGCTCCGAGATCGATAAAGACGCCGCGACTTGCGAAACGCCGCCTTTTAGAAGAAATACGCCTTGGTCGTTCAATTCCTTGACGATTTCGATTTTCTCCTTGGAAGACAGGCGGTCGATCGGAATCGTAATTTTGCCGAGCACGTTCGATATCATATGCTGCAGCAAATCGTCTGCATTGCCCTGCAAATATTCCTTCGATTGCTGCTTGTCCTCCTGGGGAGAATCGATGGCAGCCGGAGGAACCAGCGAACCGCCCTGCAGCACATGCTGCACCCATTCCGCGGCCACCTCCATATGGGTGACGTCGATGTTCAAGCACATCAGGCCAACCAAGGTGCCGCTGTCGTTTTTAATGAAATATGTCGATGACCTGAAGCTTTGCCCCAGCTTGCCGGAAGCTTTGTAATTCGCGATGAATTGCTGCTCGTGGTAGGCTTCGGCTTTGAGCAGCTTCAACACCAGGTCGGTAGAGGCGTCTCCGACTTTCCGCCCGGTAATGTGGCCGTTTTCGATAAAAATAATGGACCGTTCCAAGTCGCTGATATCATGGATGACGACTTCGCATTTCGGGCCGACGATCGCGGCGATAAATGAAGCGATAGGAAAAAACTTCTCAAGGTACTGTCGATTTTCGCTCATGGATCGATTCCGTTCCTTTCTTCCAGCGTTGAAAGATGTGTTTGCATTTAAATTATCGTTATAATAAATTATTATCTTGATAAGATTATATTATATTCATAAAACGGTTTCAATCCCTAAAATGCGAAAAGAAAAAACTCCGCGCGGTTGGCGGAGTTTTTCAGATTGATTAGGCCTGATGAGCGGGAAAATAGCCCCCTTTAAATGGCAGCATTTTCGGTCGCATCGCGGTTTTTCGGATCTGTGGCGAACGTTCTGATCCACCGGAAACGGTTCACCTTCACCAAGGCAACGAAGCATTTGAGAATTTGGTCGCATTTGAGGCAAATGAACGTGATCAGCGGCGACAGCTCGAAGACGAAGGCGCAGAGCGCGGAAGCGGGCAGCACGATCAGCCACATGAATATAAAATCGTTGTACAGCACGAATTTCGTATCTCCCCCGCTCCGGACGATGCCGGTGAGTGCAGGCATTTGGTACGCGGTGCCGACGACCGTAATCGACAATACCGTCATGAAGTGGACCGCAAGCACCTTGGCGTCGCTGGAAATCGCGTACAAATCCATCACGTAATCTTTCGTAACGAAAAGCACGAACCCCGTCGCAAGTCCGATGAATAGGTATAAAAGCTGGAGCGTTTTGCTGTACGTTTTGATTTTGGAGACATGCCCTTCCCCGATCGTCTTGCCGATCACGACCGCCGTTGCGCTGGCCGAAGCGTACGTAATGACCGTCACGAGCTGGAATACGGTGGTGGCCACGCTGTTGGCCGCAATCGCCGCTTCCCCCATGTGCCCCAAAATGGCGGACTGGGCCCCCATCGCGCAAGCCCACAGCAAATTCGCCATCAAGATCGGTGAACCGATGCGCAAATACTGGCCGAACAACGGCTTGTCGATCTGGAAAAAATCCTTCAATCGAAGCATCAGCCTGCGGTCGAAACGTTTGATGAAAATGACGACGATGACGGTTTCAATGATTCTGGCCGCCAGCGTGGCCGTCGCCGAGCCGCTAACCCCCATGCGCGGAAACCCGAAATGCCCGTAGATCAGCACGTAATTCAAACATACGTTGATGATCAGCGTGGATAAAGACACGATGAATCCGATCCGCACGATTTCGACGCTGCGAAGCGATGCGAGCAGCACATTGGTCACGGCAAAAAACACATAAGAAAAACAAATGATTCTTAAGTAAGCCGCCCCTTCTTCAATGACGCGCGTTTCATTCGTAAAAAGCGACATGCAGCCGTGCGGAAACGCAAACACGAGGATCCACATGACAACGCTGACAAAAAGCGCGATCCGCATGCCGATGCTGGCCGCTTTTTTGACGGCTTCCAGGTTTTTCGCGCCCCAGCTTCTGGCGGACAAAATGACCAGCCCCTCTGACGCGCCCATCACCAGCATTTGGAGAACGAACTGGATCTGATTCGCCAGCGCGACCCCGGACAACGCCGATTCGCTGTAGCCGCCCAGCAGCAAATTATCGGACAGGTTCACGCCGAGCGTAATGATGTTCTGCAGCGCAATCAGCAGCGTTAGCCTAAAAAAGTTTCTGTAGAATGAAGATTCCCGAACCCATAACGCCATAACATTCCTTCTTTTCCTCTGGATTTGACTTGCTTGACTGTCTAAAAGCATACCATAATCAGGCAGCATCGGCGGATTGAAAATCCAAGCGAAAATCACAAAAAAATTCGGCAAAATTTACAGTCCTCACGGGCCGGGAAAAGGCAGCAATCGATTTTCCACAAAGGTTTCGGAGTCCGCCTAATCGTTGTTCAACTCGGCAGAAAATGGTAAACCTGCTCATCGGGTGATATAATGAAATACATGCTCGAACGGATTTTGGACGGTATTTGCATAAGCATTAAGTTGACGCTGAACAACCCGCGTCCGGCAACTTGGTCGTTCGATCCGGAAAATGGGGCACAGAATGGGAAGCCGAGGTTGGCATTGACCTTAAGATCGCGAATAAAATCGATAGGAGGCGCTCGGCATGAAAGTAAAACGGATCGTCACGAATATTGAGGCAACGGATGTTGCGGAAGCCAAACGTTTTTATCAAGATATTCTCGGAATGGAACTATTGATGGATCATGGCTGGATCGCGACATACGGAACTGAGGAAACCATGAGGCCCCAAGTCAGCTTTGCTTCCGAAGGCGGGTCCGGCACCCCTGTCCCGGATCTTTCGATTGAAGTCGATGACGTCGATGAAGCCTGCCGGCGCATGCAGGAGGGCGGGTTCCGGATCGAATACGGACCGGCGGATGAACCATGGGGGGTCCGAAGATTTTATGTCCGCGATCCCTTCGGCCGGCTGTTGAATATTTTGGAGCACTGATGACCCTGCATCCGCAAACGAAAAAGCACTCTCCCTGCATCCTTGCCGGATGCGGAGAGAGTGCTTTTTCCTATATCACGCGAGCCCCTTCGACGTTCTGACGCTGGGCAGCAGAGGTCCGCTGGTCCGTTCGACATAAATGCGGTTGCCGTACTGTTGAAGCGGAATACCTTCGAATACAATCCGTTCCCCGTCCGCTTCCGCCGGCTTCGATACCGAAATCGGCTCTTCGGCCTGCAGCGATGCGAACAGCGCAATGACGTCGCCTTTTTTCACGCGCTCGATTACCACGTTCCCCGACGCTTCCAGACGAATGTCGGACGTCGGCACCTTCTCGGACATTTCCGGATAACGCTCGTCAAACAACTCGAAGCCGTAAATCCGGGTATGCCCGCTTCCTTCGATGCTCATCTGGGTTGGTTCGATGATCTGCAGCCGTACATACCGCGCCTGGACGTCCTGAGGCAAAATGCGATTGATTTCGTCGGCCCGGTTGTCCGTCATTTCGTCGATGAGCGTGAAACTTTCGCCGTCTAGGCTGACCAAAATCCGGGCATGTTTCGTGTTCCAGTATTTCGACTCCCTGGCTTCCGGATGTCCGCAATTGATGATGCGATACTGCTTGATCGTCCTCGGCTCTTTCAGGTCGATCGTCAAATGCGGCCGGACCTCGGTCGAACACCATTTGCCGCTTGAGATGGTACCGTCGATCGTTTTCGACGCATTTTCGTTTTCGTTCGCGCTGCTGGATGCGCTGGCCGTAACGCCCAATGACGATAAAGCGATGTTTTTCCGGTCGTACCCAAGCTCCGGAACAGGCTGCTCCGTTCCCGCCTGGACCGCCGTTTGCACGATCATGTCCGAAATAAACGGCTTGATGGCAAGGGTTCCCACATCCACGACGAAGTCGAACGGTTTTTCCTCCTTCAATCGGTTCACTTTACATTCGTCCATGGCAGCGAGCCGTTTGGAAGCAGCCTCGTTATGCTGCTCCATGCCGATCAAATCCCCGCGCCGCATGGCGTTCGCCGCGTGAATGGCATGTTGCCCCGCTTGCGCCATCAGCTTGAACGCGCGCAGGAACGGATCCAACTCTTCCACCAGATTCCGGTTGAGGCACTTCTCCCGGATCCGGTCCGCCGCTTGTTCCATGCGCTCGAACCGGGCAAGCAGCGCCGACGCAGGCCCGGAAATGTCCCGCCCGCTTTTGAAGCCTTCGCGCAAATCGGCGATGTCTTTTTTTGCGTCCCAGGACTCGTCAAAATAAAAATCCCCGCTCGCGCCGCCGTCGTCTTTCAGGTGGCAGCTGTTGGACGCGAAAATTTCCAAATCCTCCGCCACCTCGGGAGCAAGCGCTTTAAATGATGCCGAAAAGCTGCGTTCCGGATCAAAGGCGTCCGTATTCCAGTTATGATCGGCAATGCAGAACAGCGCCTGCTTGGAAGCCTGCGCCTGGTTCATCGGATTGGCAAAAAAACCGTTGACGTTATCCAGGTCGGGGCTCAGGTTTTCGATTTTGCCCATCAAAATTTTCGAATCGCAATAGTCGTTGACCGGATAATTCCACCAAACGGACAGGTTGCGGTCGGATCCGATCCGGCGTTTCGGCGCGTCATACTGCTCCTTCGAAATGTTGGACATCGTGGCCGCACCCGTCCACATAATTTCGACGTCGTCATGCAGCGTTTCGACGAGCGGTTTGAAATACTCCGTCATGGAAGGTCCCCACGCTTCGCAATACCGGGTTCCGACGGTCAGCAAAGGCCGCACGTCGCCTTTCGGTTTTACGAATTCGCCGTCGATCCGGTTGATGAATTCCGCCTGCTGCTTGCCGTCCGCAGCCCCGACCAGATCGTCGAACAAGACGCCGAATTGACGCACGCCCAAACCGTACAGCTGCTCCAGCTTCACGATCGCGGACCGGAAATCCTCCTCCGACGAAAGGTCGATCGAATCCCCGGGATGGATGGTCCACACGAAATTCAAGTTGTTGGCATGTCCCGCCGCAGCGAGCTCGGCGATTTCCTTCGCTTTCTCTTCCGGATAAAGGTCGCGCCAATGCTTGCGATGATAAGGGTCGTCCTTCGGCGCGTAAATATAAGAGTTCAGCTTCTGACGGCCGCCGAATTCCATCAGGTCCATCCGGTCCTCATGGCTCCATGGATAGCCGTAAAAACCTTCGATATATCCCCGGTACAAAATCTCCGGATAATCGATGATCCGGCAGGTTTTCAGGCGGCGGTTGTCCGACTGCTCCAACATTTGCAGCAGCGTCACGACGCCGTAATGAATGCCGTCGGCGTCGCTGCCGACGACCGCGATTTGTCCGCAGCCCTCCTTTTCGCCGACGCACAAGGCATAAGCTTCTTTGCGTTCAGGGAGAACATCGGAAGCGTACTCCGTGGCTGACAGCCGGCCGGCCTGGCTTTTTTCGGCCAAAACGATTTGCGTTTGCCCGTCTTTCAGCCCGTCGGATACGGAATATGTAAAACCTTGGTCGCTTAACGCTTTTTGCAATTTGGGCAGCGTCGCTTCCTTCAGGCCGGATAATACGGCGATATGCACTTCTTTCGTCAAAACCGCTTCCCCTCCCGAGGAAACGACCGATTGAGGAACGGGATACAGCTCGTACAATGGTTTCGAAACGTTGCTAGCATTTTTCGTCATGATGTGCTCCCCCAGCTTCTTATATATTCATCATATCTATTATAGCAATCTCTTTCTTGCAAACGCTACCGGTGAAACGATAGATTTCATCTTCATGTTCCGCCTAAAGCCCCTTGTATTGGCACCATTCACCATAATTCGGGACAAAATCCCATTTTCATGGGACGGCTCAGCTATTTTCACGTATAATGAATGGAAGAAGATTGAAGAAGCCGAAATGGAGGACCTAAAGAATGGGATTGTTTTCTTTTATTCGCGGCCAGTTTATTGAAGTCATTGAATGGACCGACAACACCAATGAAATCGTTCATCAGTTTCCGGTGTACGACAAAGCGATCAAAATGGGCGCCCAGCTCACGGTTCGCGAGTCCCAAGCCGCCATCTTCCTGAACGAGGGGCAAATCGCCGACGTGTTCGGTCCTGGGAGATACATACTCAGCACGGAGAACATGCCGGTTCTGACGGCATTAAAATCCTGGAAATACGCGTTTAACTCGCCGTTTAAGGCCGACGTCTATTTTGTGAATACCCGGAACTTCACCGACCAAAAATGGGGCACCACCAACCCGATCATGATGCGCGATCCGGAACTCGGCGCCATCCGCATGCGCGGTTTCGGAAGCTATGCATTCCGCGTGCAGGATCCGGCGTTGTTTCTGAAGGAAATTTTCGGTACCCAATCGTCTTTTACGGCCGACCAGATCGGAGGGTACCTGAAATCGGTCATCGTTTCCGGCCTTACCGACCTGATCGGCGAAGCCAAAATCCCGATCATGGATATCGCGCTTCATTACGACGAGCTGAGCGCCGCCGCCCAAACCAAGCTTGAGCCGATATTCAACGGCATGGGGCTGTCCCTCTCGGGATTTTTCATCGAAAACATCTCCCTCCCGGAAGAGGTCGAAAAGATGATCGACCGCAAGTCTTCCATGAATATTGCCGGAAATTTGGACCAATACATGAAGTTCCAGGCAGCCGAGTCGCTTCGGGAAGCGGCAAACAATCCGGACGGCGGGCTTGCCGGAACCGGCGCGGGCCTTGGTGCCGGCATGGCGATGGGCCAAATCTTCGGCCAGGCGATGAACATGACTCCCGGACCCGCCGCTCCGTCTCCGTCGGCCCCGCCGGCCCCTTCCGCCGCGGAAACGTCGGAGCCTTGCGGTTCCTGCGGGCACGGGCTGAAACCGAGCGAGAAGTTTTGTCCGGAATGCGGCACGCCGAGACCCGAAAAGAAATTTTGCACGGAATGCGGCGGCGCGCTTGAACCCGGCATGAAGTTTTGCCCGAATTGCGGCATGAAGGCGTAAAGGAGGACGAAGATGACGGTAGAAGCACCGATTCGTTTCCCATGTTCCGGATGCGGCGCGCAGATGGTGTTCGATGCGGAAAGCCAGCAAATGAAATGCACGTATTGCGGGCAGCTGGCGCCGATCGATCTTCCTGAAGAATATGAGGAGCCCGTCGAATACGAGCTGGATTTTTCGGACGAAAACGATGAAGACTTAAGGGACTGGGGAACGGAGCAGCAGATCATCAAATGCGAAAGCTGCGGCGCCGAGACGCTGATTCCGGTTCAGCAGACGGCGCTCACATGCGCGTTTTGCGGTTCTCCCAAGGTGCTGCCCCAGGGCAGCGACGACAGCATCCGGCCCGAATCCATCATCCCCTTCCATATCACGAAGGAAAAAGCCAACGAGTTATTCCTGAAATGGAAAAAGAAAAAGTGGTTTGTGCCGAACGCGTTCAAAAGGCAGCATACCCATTCCAACGTGACAGGAATTTACGTGCCCTTCTGGACCTTTGACGCCCAAACGCATTCCGATTACGAGGCTGAAGTCGGGACCCACCATTACCGGACCGAAACGCGGACGCGAACCGTGGACGGCAAAACGGAAACGTATGAGGAGCAGGTTCGTTATACCGTGTGGCATTCGACCAGCGGTTCGTACAGCCAATTTTTCAACGACGTGCTTATCCCTGCTTCCAGCCGCCATGAGGACAGGATCATCGAACGGTTCGACGATTTCAGCCTTGAGGATCTGTTGCCGTACAAACCCGAATTTTTGAGCGGCTTCGTGGCCGAACGATATAACGTTTCCTTGCGCGACGGGTGGTCGAAGGCGAGATACCGGATCGATCAAGAGCTCGAAAGCCGGATCAAAAGCAAAATCGGCGGTGATGAAATCCGGAATTTGGAGATCGACACGGGGTATTATGACCAAACGTACAAACATATTTTGCTGCCTTTGTGGAATGCGACGTATACGTTCAAGAATAAAACTTACCATTACATGGTAAACGGCGAGACCGGCAGCGTCAGCGGCAAAGTGCCGCGCAGCGGATGGAAAATTACGTTTTTTATCCTCTTTTGCGCAGCGATCGCCGCGGGCATCATTTGGTATTTCAATCAATCTTAATGCATAAAAAAAGACCGGTCAGCGGGAGACATCCCGCGCCGGTCTTTTCGGTTTATGGCTTCATGCCCGTGATTTCCGCCACGATTTCGTACGAACGCAGACGGGCCTTGTGATCGTAAATTGCCGAGTTGATGATCATTTCATCCGCCTGGGTTTCGTCGAGGAACGCCTGCAGCTGGCGTTTGACCTGATCGGGATTGCCGATGATCGCGGTCGTGAGCCTGCTCATGACGATATATTTTTCCTGTTCGGTCCATAAGCCGTCCATCGATTTGACCGGAGGCGGCAGCTGTCCCGGCGTATTCCGGATCATGCTTAAAAATTGCTGCTGGAACGAAGTGGCGATAAACTCCGCTTCCTCCGTCGTATCCGCCGCGAACACGTTGACGCCGACCATCGCGTGCGGCCGCTCCAAATCTTCCGATGGCTGGAACCGCTCGCGGTATTGCGTCAGCGCAGGGATCGTATATTCGGGCGAAAAATGGCTCGCGAACGAAAACGGCAATCCCAGCTTTGCGGCGAGCGCGGAACTGAATCCGCTCGAGCCGAGCAGCCAAATCGGCACCTTCTGCCCTTCCCCCGGAAATGCCCTTACGCGTTTGTATCTGGAATTCGGGTCAAAATATGCCCGCAGCTGCTCCAATTGCTCGGGGAATTCCGAGCCGTCGGCGCGCACATCGCGGCGCAGCGCCATGGCGGTTACCTGGTCGGTTCCCGGAGCTCTGCCGAGCCCGAGGTCGATCCGGCCTGGATACATCGCTTCCAGCGTGCCGAACTGTTCGGCGATGACAAGCGGCGCATGGTTGGGCAGCATAATACCTCCCGAGCCCACGCGGATCTTTTCGGTTCCGCCCGCCACATAGCCGATGACGACCGAAGTTGCGGAGCTGCCGATCCCCGGCATGTTATGATGTTCGGCCAGCCAGTAACGGTGATATCCCCAGGCTTCCGCATGCTGGGCGAGGCTCATCGTGTTTTTGAACGCCTCCGACGCCGTGCTGCCCACGGTTACCGGGGCCAGGTCCAAAACGGAGTACGTGATGTCGTTTAGCTTTTTGCTTTGAACACGTGCTGAATCCATGTTCTTCACCTCGATTCATTAATGGAGAAACTTGCGCATTTCGTTGACTTGGTGCTGCCTTACCTTTTCGGGGGTCACGTCGTTGCCTTCCGGATCCACGATCGTGATCCCTTCAAAGGATTTGAGTACCTGCCCGCGGATTTCGCGCAAATAGTCTTCGCGAAGCACCTGCTGTTCCACGCGCTCCGCGTTCGTTAAGCCGACCTCGCGTTCTTTTTTGGCCAACTCGTTAATGCGCGCCAACGTCGGTATCATTTGCATTCCTTCTTTCTTTTTCGCAGCCGGGATCCTTGGATGTCCTTTTGCATTGTTATTTTATTCGCGTATAGCTTTCTTAAATGACCATGGTATCCTGCACCCATGCCTTTAGCGATTCTAGTTTGCCCGCAAAACGTTCCGCCTTCATCTCTTCGGCCAAATCCGCTACGGTTTTTTTCTTCAGAACCGATTTCCAGGCATTTTCGGCCTCTTCCATCAGATCGGACAACAAGCAGCAGCGGTCCTCTTCCCTCAGTTCAAGCATGTCGCACAAAATCCCGCTCGAGGAATAAAGCGTCTGCTGTCCCTCGATCGCAAGATATACGTCGTAAATGCGAATCTCTTCGATCCGTTTCTTCAGCTTGAACCCGCCTTTGATTCCGGGCACGGAAGCGATCAGATCGGCGCTGACGAGCTTGCGCAGCAATTTTTGGAAATAGGTCGCCGAAACGCCAAGCTGTTGGCTGATCGCCTCTCCGGGAAGCACCGCTTTGTCCGGCAGCATATTCAGCAGTAATATGGCATAGACGGATTGCTCAACGCCCGTTTTCATGTGCATGAATAAAGTCACCTTGCCTCATCTTGTATAACATGGATATTGTTTATCCGCTTTATACATTATATACGATCCACCGTGTAAATCAACCCCGTCATCCCTGCACGACCCAAAAACCGGCACGGGGAAACTCCCCATGCCGGTCTGTATCGCTATTTGATGTAATTACGGCTGACCAAGTCGTTTGCAATGGCTTCGGTCGGAATCTCGAATTCCACGGAACCCATATATCCCGGAGCGACTTCGTATTTGTCGAATACGATGACGAGTTTGCCGTTTTTATTGATGTAGAAGTTCTGATCCTTTTTGATCGCTTTGAATTCATCCGTCGGCAGGACATCGGAAGCGCCGTGCACCCAATAAAATTTGTCCGGATTGTCCTTCATCTGCGACTTCATCTGTTCTTTAATATTGTCGCTGATCAGCCGAATATACTGATCGTCCTTGAACAGCATCGGCAGCGTGATGAGGATCTGGTTCTTTTTGTCGATAGTGTCCAGCTTCAATTGCTCGGAAGACGAACCCGCGCTTTCGACGACATAACGCTCGATGGACAGGATTTCGTCCGTATCGGTTTTGATTTCGTAGCCGGCATCGACGTTCAGGTGGCCGCCGCCTTGTTTCTTCAATGCCTCGATTTCGGTTTGGAACTTGTCGAAGAGCGCTTTGTTTTCCTTCATGTATTTTTCGTTCAGCCCGCTCTCCAGCGCCTTATTGTCCAGATTCGTCACGACGGGTACTTTGATATTCGCGCCGTAGTTTTTTTCTTCAACCACGTATTGTTTAAGCGTCAACACTTGGATGACCCGGTCCATGCCCGGGATGGCCGATAAAGCGTTCGCGACGGCGGGACTGGCATTGATCGTGACCAGGAAAAGCAGCGCCGCGGCGCAAGCGCCGGCAATCCATCGATATTTCACGCGTTTTTGCTTGCGGCTGCGCAAGGATGTATTGATGGCCCGATCCACGATCATGTCCAGCTCGTCCGGAATCGGGATGTCGTCATACTCTTTTCGCAAATGTTCCATATGTTTGTTCATCTTTGTTTGATCTCCTTTGAGGGTTCGTCATCCATCTTGATCCGCATGACCCGGAGCGCCTGATACAGCCTCGTTTTGACCGTGTTCACGTTTTCGCCCAGCACGGCGGCCACTTCTTCGATTTTCATGTCTTCAAAATATCGCAGCACGATCACGCTTCGGTATTTCTCGGGAAGCTCGTCCAGCGTCCGTGTCAAATCGAAATTCGTATAATCGTCTTCCGCACCGGAAACATGCATTTCGATCGTTTCGTGATCCATCGTCCGTACCTTTTTGTTCCTGCGGAGAAAATCGAGCGCGGTATTGACCACGATGCGGTAAAACCAGCTTTTGACCGCTTCCGGATCCTTCAGTCCGTCGATATGGGTCATCGCTTTATAAATCGAATCCTGCACGATATCGAGCGCATCTTCTTTATTTTTCACGTAACTGTACGCGAGCCTGTACACATTTTCCTTATGCTCTTTAATGCATCGCGTCAGCAGCTTTTCCATTTTCCTGTTCAACATGTCATATTACCCTTCTCTGTTTGGTCGCTGGCGGGGAAGGACGTGATCCCCGTCCCCGCTTTACAGAAGCAAGACGTACGAAGGGGCGCAAAAAGTTTGGCGGTTGCGAAAAAAATTATTTTTTCTGCGCCAGAACGGCCTCCGCAAGCATGGAAGCGTAAAACGACGCACCGCTTCGTTTCAAATGCACGCCGTCGCGGTAGAAATAATCGTCCTTGCCTTCGCTTGCCGAATACCAGTCTACTACCGTCACGTTCCCGAATTCATTGGAAACTTCTGCAATATCCGCATTGACGGCATCCTGCCATTTCCGAGGGACGCGCGTATTCACCAGCAGGATCTGCTTGTCCTCTCCAAGCGATTGCAGCAGGGAGCGCAGTTGCTTTTTGCTAAAAGGCCCGTTGGTGCCGAGCTCGATAATGATCCGGTCCCCGAGCCGCCCTTGTTCTTTTAATCGGGCGACAACATCAGCGGCCTGGCGCATCTGCCGCCCTACTTTGCCGTCCACGACGATGCCGGGAAGCTTTTTTTCCAGAAAAGGCGCTGCGTCCAGCATGACCGAATCTCCGATTGCGGTAATGCCTTGGCCGGAAGGTTGCGAAGCGCTCTCTGCCGGGTTTTCTGCCTTTTCCAGCGGCTGGAGTTCAGCAGACTGTTCTTCATTGACTTGGGACGACGATGCATCCTGTGAAGGGCGGTCCGCAATCTGAGCGTCAACCGGGTGTTCATTTTCATTTTCGGACGCCGATTCCTCATGGGGTTGAACCTGTTCGGCCGGCGCCCCATCCGCTGCGACCAGATGCGCGGCCGGCTCGTGTGTATTCAGGGCAAAACGGCCCCAGGCCGCCGCTACCAAAACCGCCGGGACGATAACGCATAACATGACGGGACGTAAACGCCGTTTCCGGGCAAAAGACGGTTGATTTCGTTTCATATGGAATCCTCCTCTGCGCAGTGGTTCTTCGATATATTGATAGGAACATGCCGCCAGAAAAAAGCTCAAAAACAGCTGGAACAAGATGCGAAGGGCGTTGGCTCCTCCCGTATCGACCTCGGGAGTCGTTAATATAATGACGGGAAAATGCCAAATATAGAGGCTGTAAGATCGGACCCCGATCCAGCGCAAAGGCTTGCAGCCCATCGCTTGGCCGATCCGGCTTGCAGGATGCGCCAGGACCGCGATGACGGCCGCGGAAAGGGACGCTATGCCAAGCAACCCTCCCCGGTACAGGAAATCGTCATATTCGCCCGTCCGGTAGATGAGTACCGCTAGCGCGACGAGTCCCAGAAAACCAGCGATGTCCAGCATAACGCGGGCTCCTGCCGGCACTCTATCGCTCAGCTTCCGGCTTGGCCAAACCACGGCCAGGGCAGCCCCGATCAGGAGCGCAAAAGCCCGGGTATCCGTTCCGTAATAAACCCGGCTCGGGTCCTCGCCCGGTGTGTAAATGCCGAACATAGCCAGTGCGGAAACGCCGGCCAATGCCGCAATCATGAGCGCCAGTTTGCCGCGCCGGGGAAAGATGCGCATACCTGCAGCCAGCAGCAGCGGCCAGGCCAGGTAAAACTGCTCTTCGATGGCCAGCGACCAAAGATGCCCGATCGGCGAAGGCGGGCCGAAACTTTCGAAGTACGATACTTTATGAAAGATGAGCCACCAATTATTCGCATAAAATACGGAGGATAAAAAAGCTCCCTTTAAGCCTTGCAGTCTCCCGGGCTCGATGCATAACAGCCATAAAGCGACGAACCCCAGCATGGCAAGCATCGCAGGCAGCAGTCTGCGGGCCC
Source organism: Paenibacillus sp. YAE3 (assembly GCF_057546105.1). Classification (NCBI taxonomy): domain Bacteria; kingdom Bacillati; phylum Bacillota; class Bacilli; order Caryophanales; family Paenibacillaceae; genus Paenibacillus; species Paenibacillus sp. YAE3. The sequence continues at coordinate 50,812 of NZ_BAAIYF010000020.1, forward strand.
TGCGGATCCAGAATTCGATGAGATTCAGCCTGCCCCGGCTATGCCATTGCTGGATGATCTGATCCGAAATGAGATAACCCGAGATGACGAAAAAGATCCCGACGCCGATAAATCCGCCCTGCGCCCATTTGGCGTTCCAATGATAGGCCATAACGGCGATGACGGAAAACGCCCGTAATCCGTCGAGTCCGGGCATATACCGCTTGCCCTCGGGAGATCTTCGGGGCATCCAACCCCGTGGTTGTCGGTTGCTGTTCACCTTCATGTTGTCGATCATAGCCATTCATCCTAACCTTTCATTTGTTGTTCATAGACAGGACGCCGGGACATATGCGAAAAGTTGGTGGAATTAACTGGAACATCCATTAAATGATAAAAAAGGCATCCCGAACAGAGTTGCCGTCGGAATGCCTTTTGTTTTTGTAACGATTGGACGGGGGTTTGAGAAGTTACCGCTGAATTTCCGCTTTCAGAATTTCGGATACGAATTGAAGAGGAACGTAAAGCTTGTTTTGCTGAAGCACGGGCGCGGCGTTTAATGCTTTTGGAGCCGTTTTGGCGAAAAAGTACGCGTTTTGGCCCACGGTTACGCGCGTAAATTGTGCCCCTTTTCTCAGCTCGGCCGTTTTGGCGGACGGATTCCACCGGAGTTCGTATCCCAATTGCCAAGCTGCGTCGCGCAAAGCCACCATCTCGATGCCGTGAGCATTTTTATATTTTGCGGTCTTTTTCAAGTCCAGTTTCCGGGCCGCTTCCGGTTTTGTTTTCAAGCCTGTTTTTCCTTTCAAGTCGAATCGAAACTCCGGCGAGCCGATATCCCCCGGCCCAATGCTGTATTTCGGGAACACGACGACCAGCTCGCCGTTTTCAATATAGAAGGTTTGCTCCTCGAACGTTCCTTTGTAATCCTCCATGAAGTATTTATCGGGATCTTTTTTCATCTGCGCAAGAATGTCGGCATCGAGTTTCGCCTTGTAATCGTCCCCCAGCAGGTCGGAGAGCGTCACCCGCTCGGCTGCGGCAGCATTTTTCACGTTGTACGTATCGATCCGCGGCATGCTGGTTCCTCCCGTGAACCCTTCGGTAGTCACCACCAACGAAATAATGCCGGCCGGGGTTCCGGTACCGTCAGACTTCAGGCTGTAGGTCATATACAGCTCGTACGGACGGTATTCGAGATGAGCCGATTTCGCTTTCGCGGCCGCATCCGCGGCATTTTTCTCCCAGTTCGCCAAATCTTTTTGGGCATGCGACAAAATGATGTCGTTTATTTCATCCTGATAGCGCCGATCCAGCATCCCGGAGAGTTGGGGCACTTGGATGTGAGCCTTCAGATTCCCGTTTGCCGACTTCAATGTTTTCTCCTGTACCTTTACGCCTTTCGCTGCCGGGACTCCCGTTTTCATGTTAACCGCTGCCGGGGCAGGGGCTTGTTCGGAAGCCATGGCATGGACCGGCAAACCCGCCGCGCTGATGCTAAGCATAGCCGCACAGCCTGCCGCGGTTAACGCAATTTGTTTGATCGTTTTCTTTTTCATATCCTTTTGTCCTCCATCTCTCTATTCAAAGTGTCTTTTGCTCGCACTCATGGGCTAGGACGCAGGAGAAGAGGCAAAAAGTTTGGAACAAAATAAAAAAAACGTCTCGCGACGTTTTCAATCTCCCCAGCGGACGGACGCGTCTCCCTTCCGATCATAGGCCTGGGCCCAATAATATCCCGGGGCCGTAATGCGTCTTGGAGCAAAACCGATCTCCCCCGACGGGGACGACACGTTTTCCGAGCTTGCGCGAAAGGAACCCGTGGCGGCAGCCGTGCCGTTGACGTATTTTCCCGCCATGTAGGTGAATCTTCCGGATACTTTTGCGCCGCCGATCGCCTCCCCGGTTTTCAAATCCGCCACCTGCAGGGAAACGACCGCTTTAGAACCGTCATATTGCAGCTCCATGCCGGACACGATCAACGGTTTTAAGGAAGTATGTTCCGTTTTCGCTTTGATCGGGTCGCTTGGCGGTCCTTCGTTGCCGGAAGCGTCCACGGCCGTGATGCGATATACGTATTTCGTATCGGGCAGCAGGCCAACGTCCCGGAAGCTGAGTTTGGTGGACACGCCAGCCAAATGCGCTGTGTCCAGCGGAAAGTTCGTGCTGGTGCCCCGGTAAATGCGGTACTCCTGAACGGCGGCGTTATCCGCGGCCGGACCATAGGCTAGGTCGATGCGCTGATAGTCGAACACGGCTGCCTTCGGCCCTCCCGAAACGGCCGTGGGCGGCTCGGTATCCGGCGGCGCCTGCCAAAAGACCGCCTCGGGTCCCCAGACGGAAGGAAGCCTCCGAAGCGAATCATAATGGTGCACGGCGATGCCCCCGAAAGCCGGATTCCCTGCAAAAGCAGCGTACACCTTCTCCAGCTCCGCCTCCATATGCTGCCTTCCTTCCTCGCTAAAGCTGATCGTTTCGGGATCTCCGCCGTCGGCGATGTCTTTCGTTTCCACGCCGATCACGACGGAATACGGTTTCCCGATCTTATTGGCATACTCGATTTCGCCCCGCGCATGTTCGATGATCCCGGCCGTTCCTTCAGCCTGATCGCGATAGTCCATGATGGAGATGTAATCCAGCGTATCCTGCACATGTTCGGAAAGCGGTTTCAAATTACCCTTCCAATCTATATCCGTAGCATCCGCGGAAGTATCGAACCAGCGGGGAATGGCCGCCCCGACATGCAGGGACAGGCCCGAGGCTGTTTTACGGTCCATCAACGCTTGGAGCATATCCAAGTATTGCACCTGTACCGAAGGTTTACTGCTTTTGAAATCAGGCAAGCTGTACGGCTCGGTATCGATGTTGACCCCATCGAACCGTTCATGCTCGTCGGAGGACAAGTTGTAATTCAAGATCTGTTCTAACTCGGCTACCGCCTTCTCCCGATACCTTTCATAAGCCCCGAAATACGGAGGGGTCGTGCCGCCGGCAATCAAAGCCTGAACCCGATAACCGCGTTCATGCGCCCACCCGATAAATTGACGGACTTCCGCGCGTTTGTCTTCCAGCATGCGAATGCCGTTATAATTGCCTACGGCCACATACCAGGTTCGGATCGGGTCTTGGCCGAACGTGTCCGTATCGGTCGACATCGCATCCAATACCGTCCTTGCGCCCGGGTTCAACACGAGCGGATAGGACTCGTTTTCCCAAATCCATAATGCCCGGTCTTGGCTGTATACGTCCTGGGTTACCGTTGAAGACGCGTCTTGTTCCATTTCCGCGGAACCCCCGGCTTTGACGTATAAGGTCGGGCTGAACCCGATGTTTCCGTTTACGTCTTCTGCCCTCGCTTCCAAGCTATTCACCCGGCCGGACACGGACCGGGTATCCCAAGCCAGCGAATATCCCCTTAGGGACGGATTGGCATCCTCCCACTCCCCGCCATTGATCCTTACCTGAACGCGCGCGATAGCATTTTTGCCGGAAACCCCGACATCAACGGCAATTTCGCCCTCGGCTAACTCCTGCTCCCTGGGACTGATCACCTCGACCCGCGGAACGTTCGCCTGCGGATTGTCCACTTCGACTAGCAGGAACGGAGACCATACCATGTAGCGGGTTGCTGCGTCCTTGCCTCTTGCCGCGAGTTCGATCGTACCGTCATGCTTCGAAAGGTCGATATCCGCATACCAGGTGCCCGCCTCCTCTCCTTCCATATGGGCGCTTGCGATCGAATCGCCGTTTACCGCGATTTCGATGTCATATACGCCGCTGTACGTTCCCGTCAAACGGGTGATTCCAGGGCCTAACGGTCCGCCGGCGCCGGGAGGATCGATCGAAATCTGCGCAGCGGCCGTTGCCGACGAAGGGGGAATGCAGGAGAGTGCTAGAAACACCATCAAAACCAGACAAATTCCGAGTTTGGCCAACCCTTCTTTACGGGTCCGGATCGCTCCCCGTTCCTGCTCGGCTGCCATAAGTTCCTCACTTCCTTTTCCCATAATGCAAACGGCGTTGAGACGGCAACTGAAGCCAGCGTGCGTGGTTGCGTTTAAGGCATTTGCCGCATAATAAAGCGCTTACTTTTTCTTATTTTGGCCGACGCTCCGTTAGAACCGGATCCGACAAAAAAATAAGGAGCGGAACATCAAGTCCCGCACCTTTTCGCAAATACACTTAGACGTTGAATATTTCCAAAGCACGAAGCTCGGGCAAAATCCCGGACAAGCTTCCCTATAAATATGGCTGGACTAATGCTTTTACCCGGTTGATGCCTTCCCACATGTCGCCCGGCCCATCGTACACCAATGTAATCGGGCCCTCATAACCGCTGCTTCTGACCAGATCCATGCATTTCTTAAATTCCTCCTCATCCGGTCTGCCCTGGCCATCCGTGATCGCTTTCGCATGAATGGATTCGCTTCGCGGGATCATGGCCCCTAACTCCGCAAGCTTGTCTTCTCCGGCGAAATTGCCAAAATCCGTTGTCAATCCAAGCTCTTCGCCACAAATGTCAAGCAAGGATATGCAATTTGCCGCCGTGGAAGCCAAATCATGAAAATTCTCGGTAACGATTCGGACCTGCTTATCCGAGGCGTATCGGATCAGGCGCTTCAGCTGCGCCGCCGCCAGCCGGACGGCCTCCCCGTCGGCCGGATCCGCATCGCCCGCGATAATGCGAATCCGTTCGGCGCCAAGGGCAGAGGCGACGTCGATCCACTTTTTCATCCATTCCATATCGGCTTCCCTGCGCCGTTCGTCCGGGTTCGTGAGGTCTCCGTAATCGGCCAGCAAAGTGTACAAACGGATGCTCGACCGAACGATAGATTCGCGAAGCTTATTAAGATAAACGGTGCTTGTCTCCGGTAGATGGAAATGGCAAAGCTCCATCGCCTGAAAACCGTTCTCGCGGAGCAAAGCAGGCAACTCCAGCAGCGAGATCGTTTGCGGCTGCTCATCCATCGCGGTGCCTTGCGTTTTAGCCTCCTCATCCCAATACGTCCAGCGGAGCGGGCCCAAATTCCGATGCAAGCTCCAAGTCGTCAACGATAAAAACGGCATGCCTATACGCCTCCTTTATGGATAGTTTCCATCCTCTTCTTTCCGATTCAGCACGATTCCAAAATGTTTCAGCAACGCTTGATGGTACTCCTCTGCCGATTGCGGTACCCATGATTCCACGCCGCCGGAACCAAAAATCCTGAACTCCTCCCCCGCTACCGTGCTCCTGCCTTCCGGGGTGCGGATAAAGACCATTGCGGATTGCGTAAAGATGGATTCGGGCGCATGTTCGCACCAATAGGAAGCCATCGCGTAATCCTGCAGCAGCTGCGGTTCCTCGGTAAACGAATACAATCGGCACCATTCCCCGTGTTTCCATTCGCAAAGCATCCAGCCGAAAAACGGATCCCGATCGAAGCGGTACCGTTCGTTGCCTGCCGGCTGCTCGATCCCATCAGCCAGCAATAACGGGGTTACGGGTACGATGCCCCCGACGCCGACGTCGCATAAATACGGGCGGCCTTCCGCTTCGACCCTCAGCACATGATGCCGCCGCATCGGCGGCGGATTCGGTTCATCGCGCCAAAACCGAGCGAAATAATGCGTCACTTTAAATCCGATCTCCTCCAGCAGCCATGCAAACAGCGCGTTGAGCTCAAAACAATACCCTCCCCGGCGGCGGGAGACGATTTTATCATGCAGATGTTCAAGCTTCAACGACAAAGGCACGCCGTTGACGATGTCGAGGTTCTCATAGGGAACATGGTAAATATGGCATTCCTGAAGACGGGCAAGCACGGCCGCGGTCGGTTCGACCGCTCCGTCGTACCCGATCCTGTTCAAATAATCCGCCGCCCGCGTCGAAATGCCGGATACGTTATGATTCATACCGCAAACCGAACCTCCACTTTCATAAAAATATACGACCTACAATACTTTTCCATAAGTATATGACCATCTCCTCCCGGAAAGACAAAAACCAGCCGGGCAAAGATGCCCACGGCCGGTTTTATGTCATGAACCTGGTAATTCGCTTGGCTTGCTTAAGACAATGCCGGATAAACAGCAAGAGCCCAAACCCCCGGCTTCAGGGAGGTTTGAGCTCTTTTTCACGTTTGGGCCTTGTTGCTGCGTCTTTCCTAATATTGCGGCTTCAGCAAGGCCGCCCGTTGGACCGGGACCCGGATTACACCGCCGTATACCCGCCGTCCACCAACAGGCTTGTGCCTGTAATAAACGATGCGTCATCGCTTGCCAGGAACAGGACGGCTTTGGCCACTTCTTCCGGTTTGCCGAGGCGACCCATCGGGTGCAGCCCGACCAGATGCTGGGTGACCGCTTCGGTTCTGCCTTTGATCAGCGGCGTATCGATGTAGCCCGGGCACACCGCATTGACTCGAATGCCTTTGGCTGCATAATCGGCGCCCAGCGTCTGGGTGAGCAGCTTAACGCCGCCTTTGGCGGATGCATATGCGGTGACGCCCGCTTTGCCGACGTGGCTGTGGATGGAGCCGCAGTTCACGATCGCGCCGCCATGGCCCTGCGCAAGCATCTGTTTGATCGCGTATTTATCGCAGAGGAATACGCCGGTCAAGTTAATGTCGATCGTGCGCTGCCAGCTGTCGGAGGACAGCAGGTCGGCAGGTCCGTCCTGCGCGATGCCCGCGTTTGCGAACAGCACATCCAGCTTCCCGTATTTCTCAACCGTTTGCTCCACCATGCGAATGACGTCCTGCTCATTCGTTACGTCCGTTTTCACGAACAACGCATCAGATCCCGCTGCATTCAGTTCATCCGCAACCGCTTGGCCGCGTTCCGAAAAATCGGCGATCACGACTTTTGCGCCTTCGGCGGCAAACATTCTGACGGAGGCTTCCCCGATGCCGCTTGCTCCGCCGGTAACCACGGCCACTTTATTTTCGAATTTCATTGCTCTCGCTCCCATCTTAGATTCATTTTAAAAACACATGCTCGAATTATTTTCTTACATCGCGGTAGCTCCGCCATCGATCACGAACTCGGCCCCCGTGCAATAGGAAGATTCGTCGGAAGCAAGGAACAGAACCATGTTCGATACTTCCTCGACCAAGCCGAATCGGCCCATTGGAGCCATCCGTTTGCCCAGCTCCGCGGCGGACATTTGACTCGCCTGCGTCGCATAATCGCCCATCGCCGTATTGATGTAGGCAGGATGGATCGAGTTGACCCTCACGTTGGCCGAAGCGTATTCGACCGCGGCGTCTTTTGTCATGATCCGTACCGCCCCTTTGCTTGCGCCGTAAGCGACGTGCCCCGATGCCCCGGTCAAGCCGGCGATAGAGGAAGCATTAATGACCGAACCGCCTTGTTCTTGCTTAGCCATGACCGGCATCACGTGCTTCATGCCGAGGAAAACGCCCGTCACGTTGATCGAAAGCATCCGATTCCACTCATCCAGCCCGATTTCGGCCAGCGGTTTAATGAAATAAATGCCTGCGTTATTGAACAAAATATCGATAGAACCGAACTGCTTAACCGACGCTTCAACGATCTGTTTCCAGTCGTCTTCGCTGCTGACGTCGTGTTTGAAAGCCGCGGCGCTGCCCCCGGCCTGCTCAATTTCCGACGCCGTTTGTGTTACGTTATCCAAATTGATGTCCGTGACGATCACTTTGGCGCCTTCCTGCGCAAAACGCAGCGCCGTCGTTTTCCCGATGCCTGCTCCCGCCCCGGTGATCAGTGCGACTTTTCCTTCCAATCTCATGCGATAACTCCCTTTCCGTCATGGCATTTATCAAAGCTTGTCTCCAAACGAAACCAATGAACGGCCTGAACATGCTGCAGCAATTCTCCAAAAGGATGTACCTCAGGCTTTACTTCTATGTTATCATCGATAAGGGTTCAATAAAATTTAAACATATTTAATTTGACTTAAGGCTAGCTTAAATCATATCCGGATATAAACTTACAAGGATCGGGTTGAAACATGCATATTGAAAAACTGGAGTATTTGGTCGAGGTCGCGAAAACCGGCTCCATCTCGAAAGCCGCCCAGAATCTTCACGTCACCATTTCGGCAGTCAGCCAGTCGATATCGAGCCTTGAAGAGGAATGGGGGGTTGCCGTTCTGAAACGGCAGCGCACGGGAGCCGTCCCCACCGCTGAAGGAGCCGTCATCATTAAAAAAGCGGCCGAGCTGCTGCAGAAATACGACGAATTGAAGGAAGCCGCCCAAGGGTATTCCGAGCTGGTCCAAGGACGACTGCGAATCGCAACGATTCCCGGCCCCATGCTGCTGCTCGAGCAAGCGGTGCTGGATTTCAAGCGAAAATATCCGAAGGTCAAAATCGAGATCGTTGAACAAGGTTCGCAGGATATTATCGACGACGTTTTGAACGATAAAACCGACCTGGGCTTCATCATTCTTTACAAAAACCGGCTGATTGAACATTTGGGGCTCGATTACGACCCGCTGCTCAAAGTCAAAATGGTTGCCGCCACCAGCATCCATTCGCCGCTCGCTTTCCAGAAAACAATTACGCCGGAAGAGCTTAAACGGCAGAACGTTGTGCTGTATAATGATGATTATGTGAAATGGTTTATGGATGATTTTCAGAAAAAATACGGGCCGGCCGATATCGTATACACCACGAACAACCGCGCATTGATCAGCCGCGCGTGCCTCACCCATTCGGCGGTTACGGTGGGGCTCAACTATTCGTTCATTTCCGAACCGATCTCCGATACCGTCATCCTGGATTTTGATTTCCCCCAGCAAAGTCCGGTATTCCTGGGAGTCATTCAGCGGAAGGAACATCATATTTCCGCGATTTCACGGCATTTTCTAGACCGCATCAAACATGATATTTCCGGTTTGCAAAACATGCTGTAAGCCGGAAGTGGCGTTAAAGCAGGAGGACAACGACGCAATGAACTTTTCTTCCCTCATTCTAGGATTGATCTTGTTTCTGAATTTTATTTTCGCTTTGGTCGTCGTGTTTAAGGAGCGCCGCGACCCTGGAGCGACTTGGGCTTGGCTGCTGGTGCTGTCGTTCATCCCGATTGCCGGCTTTTTGCTGTACCTGCTCTTCGCCCAAAACTTCAGGCATGTCCGCTTGTTCCATTGGGACGACCTGAAGAAAATCGGCGTCAAAGAGATTATTTTGGAGCAGCTGGAACGCATTCAGATGGGCAACTTCCGTTTCTACAACGAATCGGCCAGCAAATACAGGGATCTCATCTACATGTATTTGAAAAACAACCACTCGATGTTTACCGAAGAAAACGCGGTGGACATCATTACCGACGGACAGGAGAAATTCGATAAGCTGTTCAAAGACATTCACGGGGCAAAAGATTATATCCATATCCAGTATTACATCATCCAAAACGACGTCCTCGGCAAAAAATTGATCAACCTCCTCACGCAAAAGGCACGGGAAGGCGTGAAGGTCAGAGTGCTTTATGACCAGCTGGGCTCGAGAAAGCTGACAAAAAGGTTTTTTCGCGAATTCCGGGCCGCCGGAGGGCTTGCCGAAGCGTTTTTCCCTTCGCGGCTGCGCTTGATCAACTTCCGTTTGAATTACCGCAACCACCGCAAACTCGTCATCATTGACGGCGAAATCGGTTATGTGGGCGGGTTCAACGTGGGGGACGAATATTTGGGGCTGAATTCGAAGTTCGGCTATTGGCGGGACACCCACTTGCGGATCATCGGATCGGCGGTTTACGCGCTGCAGATTCGGTTTATTTTGGACTGGAACCAAGCCTCGCACCATCACGCCATTACATACTCGCCGAACCTGTTCCCGGAGGTGGCTCCCTGCGGCCGGATCGGCATGCAGATTGTCACGAGCGGACCGGATTCGGAGCTTGAACATATCAAAAACGGATACATAAAAATGATTTCCTCCGCGAAAAAAACGATTCACATCCAGACTCCTTATTTCATTCCGGATGCAAGCGTGCTGGATTCGCTGCGGATTGCCGTCCTGTCGGGCGTTGAAGTCAAAATCATGATTCCGGACAAGCCGGACCATATTTTCGTGTATTGGGCCACATATTCGTATATCGGGGAGCTATTGAAGGTAGGCGCTACCGTTTATCTGTACAATAACGGTTTCATTCATTCTAAAACGATCGTCATCGACGAAGAAATCGCTTCGGTGGGCACGGCCAATATCGATTTTCGCAGCTTCAAGCTGAATTTCGAAGTCAATGCCTTTTTGTATGATGACCGGATTTCAAAAAAATTGACGGAGATGTTCGAAGAGGATTTGCGCGTATCCCGGCAGTTGACGCTTCAGGAATACCAACAGCGCCCGAGATGGATTCGGATCAAGGAAGGCATATCGCGGCTGCTGTCGCCGATTCTGTAAGAAAAAAAGAGCGGTCCCATGCGGGACGCTCTTTTTTTATAATGATTTATTTCATCTCTATGGACTCATTGATCTTCGCCCAGGCAGGCTGGCCGATCAGCCCTAAGCGCCAGAATGCGACGCCTTTCAGGTCATACCGTTTGGCCAGGCCGATCTTGGTGTTGACGGTACCTGCGTTTTCGCTGCCGAGCGAGATCCCGAGAATCAGCTTGTCTTTGCTGGTTTCCTTCAACGCCAGGCGGATGGCCTCGTCGACCTGCTTCAATGGTTCGGGGCCTTTTTCCTGTTCAAACGCATAAGCCATAATCACCAAATCGTCCGCAAGACCCGATAACGATTTGTAATCATAACCTGCATAGGAACTGTTCAGCGGATGAAGGATAAGCGTCAATTTCAGGCCAGCCGCGCGGGCTTTGGCGGAAAGCTTTTTCACGAATGCGTTGTATTCCGCTTTCACCTTGTTTTTGTCGCCGGTCAAACCAAGCCCTTCCAGATCGAGCGCAATGCCTTTAAACCCTTTTCCCGAGGCCGCTTCCACGATCTGCGAGGTGGTTTTCTCCTGAAGCGCCTGATCTTCCAGGTTTTTCGTCAATTCGCCGCTGGAATCCACGGAGTACACCATCAAATACGGCGACGTTCCTTGCTGCGCGGCATCTTGAAGGATCGATTCCGGCGTGACTTCGCCCGCAGCCTGCGGCCATTTATACTCCTTGCCCTCCATCGTGAATTGTCCGGAAGGATCGATCCGGCTCCAGCCGAAAGCAACCGAATCGAACGACGGGACGTATGCCCGTTCATCGAAAGAAGATAGCGCGTAAAAGCCTAGCGTATACATGTCTTCCTTAGGCGACGTGATCGAAACGGTTTGCGTTTTCTGATCCCAGGCGACCCCGGCCCCGAACTGCTGGCTAAAAAAGCTGAGCGGAATCATCGTGCTGCTGCGGATCGTTTGCGGGGCGTTGGCAAGAGCTACCGATTTCCCGTCGACCAAAGCTTGTTTGCTGCCGATGGTCAACACAACCTGTTTGGAGACCCCGTCCTCTTTTTTCGTAGCCGTGATTTTTTGTTCCTTCTGGTTCCAAGTCACTTGAATGCCAAGCGCTTCGGAGATGGCCCGGAACGGCACCATGGTCGTTCCCTTCAACACGGTCGGCTCCACCGGAAAAGACAGCGGGTATCCGTCGAGCATGATGCTGACCTTGCCTGCCGCCTTGGCCGCATCCGCGGGAATCGCGGAGAAAGAGCCTGCAAGCAAAACGGAGCTTAAAAGAATTTTCCCAATGATCTTCATATTCGGTTCTCCCATGATCTGAAATATAGTTTTGTTTGATTTAATAGAATGCTAGATTCACTATACCATGATCCGGAATACCATTTCCACCCAAAACAGGCAAAGCAGGGTTGTTCTCTGTTGCTTCCGTGATTCAGGGACATTCGCGGAGCCGCTGCATACAATACCCAGTAAATGCCCAATTTACATCGAAGGACGTGAAAATTTTAGCATGATCTCTTATATGGATTTTACATCCCCCTCGGCGCAGTTCTCCTATGATCTGAAAAACAATACATTTTTTCAAAAGGACGCCCGCAATTTCATAAACATGCTTTCGGTCAACCAGTTGAATACCCTGGGAAACGTATCGCTGCTCGATATTTATTTGAGCAAATCAAATGTGGTCGAACCCCATATCCACCAAAACGCCTCTGAACTGGTCTACCTGATTTCAGGCGCAGCCGTCGTCTCCCTGATCAATCCGTTTACGAAGAAACTGATCAACATACCGATAACTCCCGGGCAAGTCGCCAATGTGCCCCAGGGCTGGTGGCATTACGAAATCGCGACGGCGGACAACACGCACATTTTAGCCATTTTTGACGCCCCGGTTCCCGAATTTATCGGAGGGTCCGATCTGCTTCGGCTTACCCCGGCCGAAATTTTTGCCCACACGTACTGCTTGAACGAAGAACAGGTCAAAGCGACGCTGGCCCCGATCCAAGATACGGTGTTCATCGGGCCTCCCAACAACTGCACGCGCAGCCTCCCCCAACGTCAGGTAATCGGGAACCGGGGAATCATCAGCGGACATAGCATGGAATAGTTTAGAAGGATAGCATAAACCTATTGCTAGATTCAACGGACGAATGCTCTGAAGGATCGGTGCCCAAACGATGAAAAACCCCGCAGCCGTGGCTTTGGGGTTTTTGCGCTTATTTAGTCGTGTTTTACCGGAACCCGTTTCATAAACAGGCCGATCACGAAGCCGAGCAGAGCGATGATCATGCCGAACATAAAGGCATGCGATACGCCGGCCGTCAACGCTTCGATCGGATTCCCGCCCGGATGGGTTGTATAATAGCTCTCCTGCCCGGCCGACATGATGCTGACGGCAACCGCCGTGCCGATGGCCCCCGCCACCTGCTGAAGAGTGTTCATGATCGCGGTTCCGTCCGGATAATATTCACGCGGCAGCTGGTTCAAGCCGTTTGTCTGCGCGGGCATCATGATCATTGAAATGCCGATCATCAAGCAGGAATGCAGCACGATGATGAGGAAAGCGGCGGAAGCGGCCGTTACGCCCGAGAAAAACCACAGAGCCGCGGCTGCTACGATAAAACCAGGGAAAACAAGCCACTTCGGACCGTATTTGTCGAACAAACGCCCCATGAGGGGAGACATCAAGCCGTTCACGATTCCCCCGGGAAGCATTATGAGTCCGGCGTAAAACGCCGATTTTCCAAAACCGCCCTGCAGGAACAGCGGCAGCACCAGCATCGACGACAAAATGATCATCATGCTGATAAAGACCATGACGACGCCGACCGAAAACATCGGGTATTTGAATGCCCGCAGGTTGATCATCGGCTGCTTCATCCGCAATTGATGCCAACCGAACAAGACCAGTGCCGCGATACCGATGATCAGGGACGCGACCACCTTCGGGCTCGTCCAGCCTCCGCCTTCTCCGGCGCTGCTGAAGCCGAACACGATGCCACCGAAGCCGATCGTCGATAAAATGATCGACAACAGATCGATTTTCGGTTTGGTGATGGTCGATACGTTTTGCATGAACAGGATACCGCAAACCAGCGCCAACACGAGAAAAGGCAAAGACAGCCAGAAAATCCAGTGCCAGCTGAGGTTTTCGATCAACAGACCCGCGATCGTCGGGCCGACCGCAGGGGCGAACATGATCACGAGGCCGATGATGCCCATGGCGGCGCCCCGTTTTTCAGCCGGGAAAATAACCAAAATCGTGTTGAACATCAGCGGGAGCATGATGCCCGTCCCCATGGCCTGAACGACGCGAGCGACCAGCAGCACTTCAAAACTCGGCGCCAGCGCCGCAATCAAACAACCGGCGATCGAAAAGATCAGCGCGGTAATAAATAATTGTCTCGTCGTAAACCATTGCAGCAAAAGGCCGGATACCGGCACTAAAATGCCCAGCGTCAGCAAATACCCTGTAGTGAGCCATTGCGCCGTCGGCGGCGAAATGTGCAGCACCTGCATCAAATCGTTTAATGCGACGTTTAATGCCGTCTCGCTGAACATCCCGATAAATCCGCTGATAAGCAGCGCGACCATGATCGGGATGACTTTGAATCGTTTGTCCGAGCTTGCTGCCGTTTGTGTATTTTGCATGGCTGCTTCCACAATCCCTAACCTCCATATGTCTGATTTCTATCTCTATTTATCTCAATCTTCTATTTTATGTCTTTCGCTTCTTGGGGGCGATTGATCCGACCGGCTGAGGTCCAGCAGGCGTTCCACCAGTATCCCCATATACTTGGATGCCGCATGGATCGGTCCGGTATCCTGCTTTGTCATGGCAATGATCAGCGAACCTTCCATCATGGACAAGACGACCGTAGCCGTCTCGGCGGCACGATCCGCATCAAGGCCCGCCGATTGCAGCCGCTGGGACAACATCCCGTGCCATTCATCGATTGTGTTCTGACAAGCTTCCCTAAGCGATACGCTGATGGAACACGTTTCCACTGCATTCCAGAAGCTGAGAGGGGCAAAACCCTCAAAATTCGATTTTTCGGCCTCCTCGGCCATCATTTCGATATGGTATTGGATCGCTTGGGCCGGATGTTCGAATCGTTCGAAAGCCTCCTGCCATTTGCCGGAAACCATTCGCTTAATCTGTTCGATGCATTCCCGCGCAAGCTCTTCTTTCCCTTCCGGAAAATAATAATAGAGCGAGCCTTTGGGGCATTGGCTTTCCTTAATGATTTGGTTCAATCCCGTTCCATGATATCCCTGCGCAGAGAACAGTCTGGTAGCCGTTTTCACGATGGTTTCACGCGAGTTTGCTTTGCCTGCCATGGAAGCGAGGCCTCCTTTCTTCAAAATTATAACGAACGGTCTACATATTATAAGGGATAGAAGGCCTTGATTGTCAACGATTTTCTTTTGCAGAAAATTTTCCGGAGGTTTGCCGGCCGCGTGCTGCCAATAAAAAACGGCTGCCTGCCCATTTGGTGGACAAACAGCGGCTTCATGAATTCATTTGCCATCTCTTTTAATCGAGCGGGCGCTTGCCGGCATCCATGCCGGAACCGGAAACGGTCATGACCGGCTTCACGGTCAGATCGCTATGTACGCGGATTTGGCAGGAAAGCCGCACGTTCGGCTCGTGGATTCCTTTGGTTGCGAGGATCGCTGCCTCCGCTTCGCCCATGGCGCCGGCGTCTCCTTCAAGGATCTCTACGCGGCAGGTCGTGCATCTCGCATTGCCTCCGCAGCGGTGCAGAATGTCGACGCCGTGATCCTCCAGAGCGAGTACCAGCTTTTGTCCGTCCGCCGCTTCAATGGTTCCCTTTCCTTCGACTTGAATCGTTGGCATGTGGAATCGCTTCCTTTCTTTCGTTAGATATTAAGCATCATCCCGAAGGGAATGATACACGAGTCTCTATTATTGCTTGACGGAAGGTATTTTTCAAGTGATGTCAATAAATCAGCTATCGATCCGGTTGTCGACATTGTGGACGGACCCTCGTTGAACCAATTCTATGCCCAGCTTATACGTCGCGTTGACCTCTTCCCCGTTAAGCATCTGAAACAGCAAATGCGCCGCTAAGGAACCGGCCTCGTGTTTGGGCTGGCGAATCGTCGTTAGCGGCGGATTCATGTACCCGGCCTGCTCGATGTCGTCGAAGCCGATGATCGAAATGTCGCCGGGAATCGAATACCCGCCTTCCTTCAATGCCGCCAGGCCGCCGATGGCCATTTCGTCGTTCCCGTAAAAAATCGCCGATGGCAATTCGCCCTGCATCATCATCGTCTTGGTGGCGCGATATCCTCCATCCCGCACAAAACCGCCGGTCAGGCGCCACTTCGTCTTCTCGCTTAAATCTCTCTCTTTTAATGCTCGGAGATATCCCTTATAACGTTGGCCGTTGTCATACGAGTTTTGCGGGCCGCTGACATAAGCAATGGTTCGATGTCCCAAATCCAGCAAATGGCGCGTGGCGATATAACCGCCTTGTTCGCCGTCCACCAACACGTTCGCCAACCCGTCGCCCGTAAGCTCCCGGTCCATCACGACGATCGGAAAACGTTCCGATGCCGACTCCAGCAAAATTTCGTTCGGAATGTTCTGGGCCAATACGATCGCCCCGTCGGCCCTTTTTTCGCGAAGAAATCGGACGGCCGTGGAGTCCTGGGCGCCGATGGAGCTGCAGGCGATCAGATCGTAACCGTTTGCAATCGCCACGTCTTGAATGCTCCGGATGAGCTCCGAATAATAAGGCCCGGAAAGATCGGTCAGGATCAGCATGATCGTGTTGGTGCGGCTCCGTTTCAAATCCATGGCAAAACCGTTTTTGCGGTAGTTCAGCTGCCGGGCTGCCTCAAGGACTTTCTCCTTCGTCTCTTTGCTTACTTTCGGGTCCCCGTTTAATGCATACGAAGCCGTCGAAAGCGCAACCCCCGCCAGCTTCGCCACGTCTTTTATGGTCGCCATTCGACCTCCTCCTTCCCAAATGACTTCGTTATGTATAGATTGAGCGTTTTGCAGTAATCTGAGGCCTTGAGCCGTAAGGATTTTCGGACATAAAAAAGGGACTTCACCCCAACTTGGAGAAGTTTTCAAGTGACCAAACCCAAAAACCTCAAGGATGGAGGAAGTC
>NZ_BAAIYF010000021.1:0-64986 GCF_057546105.1 Paenibacillus sp. YAE3
TTACTCACCCGTCCGCCGCTAAGTCTCAGGAGAGCAAGCTCTCCATCAACTCCGCTCGACTTGCATGTATTAGGCACGCCGCCAGCGTTCGTCCTGAGCCAGGATCAAACTCTCCATGAAAGTTTGTAGCTCATTTTGAATCTGACGAGAATTTAATTCTCAATGTTTGCTCCGCAAATCATCCAACCATAGGCTTGGACCGACTTGCTTCGCGATCGGCTTTGCAAGCAAAGCCTGTATCTCACTCGTTGTTCAGTTTTCAAAGATCAAATTCTTTCGTTTTCGTTCATCACCGCATCTCAGCGGCGACTTTTATAATATATCATACATGCTCGATGTTTTGCAAGACTTTTTTTAAAACTTTTTTTCGAAGTTTTAAATTCGTCAACATCTCGCAGCTTTCCGTTTTATTTGACTAAAAACCGAAGCGAAAATAAATTTATCATAGATCCCCGTTGACCGTCAAGCACTTTTTTCGCATTTATTGTTTGAATTGAGACAGCTTGCTGTTACGCGCATATTTGGAAAGTTCCTTCGGGGGCGCGAATCTGGCATACATGCGGAACACCGTGCGATACCGGCTCGCGATCGCGTTTCTCACTTCCAGGTCCAATCTATGGTCGCTTAAGTCAAACAGCATTTCATCCAGCTCTTTACGCAGTACATAATCCAGTTCTTTGCATTCCTTATCGTTAAAAAGCATACCCAGCATGGTTGCTTGGCCTCCTTGTCGACTAGAGCATATTTTCTGAAATTATCGGAATTTGCAACATTCTAAAATGTGGCTCGATATGCCGCCTTAATGTTATGCACAGTTTTTGGGAAATTTATGAATGCGGTATGCCGAAAAAAGGCAAATAGGCGCTATGCCTATTTACCCCTTCATCAGCGTGTAAGTAATCGTGCTTTCGATAATGGCGGCCACAAACAATAAAATGACGATCCATACCGATGCCGTCCATGCCTGCCGGAAACCCTCCTTCCATTTCCCCTTTAATCCTTCCTTCCCGCTCCCGCCAAGGCTCGCAATGACAAGCATCCCCATCCGAACCCCAAAAGCGCAGGCGATGATAATCGCTGGAATTTCAATGATCCCATGAGGCAGCAGACCTTTCACGACCAGATCGAACAAGCTGTTTCCCTGTTCCATAGAGGTATGAACCAGGAACCCGACAACCATGCCGTTCACAAGCAAAAACAAAATCGGAAGGATGCCCAAAAACAACCCCAAAAAGATCATCAATACGGCCTTGATGCTGTTATTGAAAAAGATGAACACGAAAAAATTCCACTTCGGGTTGGACGACCTGCTCAGGCTTTCCCCGATATCGCGGATTCCTCCCATCTGCTGATCGATGAACTGCGCCAATACGCCGGTGCTGTACCATCCTGCGACGATGCCCAAAACGAACAGGACCGTGACGAACAGCAGGGTTTTGCGGATCGAACCCAAATCTTTCAGAAAAACCGAAGGGCGAAGCATAGTTGACCTCCTCCTGGTATAACTCGCTGGTACGAGCATACTATGTAAAGTAAACAAGCATTTCCATTGTGGGAAAGGAGCGACAAACGCAAATGAATTCATTTTTTTATGTGCTGAACGGCCGCAAAATCAAACGCACCTTCTTCGTGCTCGCCGCGGCACTGTTTGCGATCGGCATCATTTATGTAGAGTCAGACAATGTCACGGTATTCTCCGAAGGGGCTCCAGCCGCCATTTACAGCGTTCCTACCGAAAAGAAAGTGATCGCCCTGACCTTTGATATCAGCTGGGGAGAAAAGCGCACCGAGCCTATCCTGAACATTCTGAAAGAAAAAGGCGTAACCAAAGCCACCTTCTTCCTCTCTTCCCCTTGGAGCAAAAGCCATCCGGATATCGTCAATAAAATCAAAACCGCGGGCTTCGAGATCGGAAGCCATGGCCATAAGCACGTCAACTACAGCAGCTTAAGCGACGAGGAGATCAAAACCCAGCTCATGACGGCTAACTCTATATTAACCGATCTGACGGGTAAGGAACCTACCCTGCTCCGCCTGCCGAACGGCGACTTCGATAAACGCGTGCTTAAAATCGCCGACAGCATGAATTACAAGGTCATCCAATGGGATACCGACTCGCAGGATTGGAAAAACATCGGGGTCGACAATATCGTGAACCGCGTCGTAAGCAGCGCCCATCCGGGCGATATCGTTCTCCTCCATGCAAGCGATTCGGTCAAACAAACCCATCAGGCGCTCCCGATCATTATCGACGAACTGCGGAAACAAGGTTATGAATTCGTCACGGTCTCGGATTTATTGTCGCAAGCCG
The DNA here is from genome assembly GCF_057546105.1 of Paenibacillus sp. YAE3. Classification (NCBI taxonomy): domain Bacteria; kingdom Bacillati; phylum Bacillota; class Bacilli; order Caryophanales; family Paenibacillaceae; genus Paenibacillus; species Paenibacillus sp. YAE3. Next base: position 2,312 of record NZ_BAAIYF010000021.1, read on the forward strand.
ATACCAAAGGAAAGGAAGTGCAGGATCAGGCGACGCTGCAGCAAGCCCTTGAAGATGCGGCAGGCATGTAAGCATACGAAAATTTTAAAGAAAAAAGAGCTAAGTTTCTTAGCTCTTTTTTGGTTTCAGCACTTTATGCAGTATTAAAATCTGGTATGCATTGCACGCGAGGAGTGGTACCACAATAAAGATCGTGGCATTGTTCTCATTGATTTTCAGACCGCCCACCATTTCGACGATGGTCACGGCGATCATGAAAAAGAGGGTCGGCACCCATGCGGTAACGTTGGTGGCTTTCGCTTTAAAATAGGCGACGGCAACAGCCACGACCAAAATCGCCAGTCCCAGGAGCAAATCCGCCATTTGGCTGTTTTCCTTGCCGACGAAGGAACGGAAGAACATCACTTCCAGCAGCGCCAATATTGCTAAAACAAGCTGTATGTATTGCCAAGCCTTTTTTGGGAATACACCGATAGCCGTATAATTCAGGATCATATAAGCAAAAAAACCAAGCTGCGAGTAAACGCTCGTAAGTGCTCCAAAACCGAAAAGAATAAGCACGTAAAACAATACATCGCTTACATCCTTGAAGGAAATGGATTCCCTGCTGAACGGCAGCAGAAAACCGGTGATGATGGAGACGGCGGCTCCCACCAGCAATGTTTGCAAAAATAACTTGGACCAATTTTTCAAGTTCAAATCGCCTGCACCCCCAAGACTTTATTTTACCAACGTTCACATTAAAAAACCATGCCCGGAAACGACATATTTCGAAATCCACTTCGGCATACTACATGCAGGATGATAAGCAAAAGGAGTGACGCTCATGAAGTGGCCTGTTTTAGGCATTTGGGGAATCATATTCGGACTTACCACCGTACTCTCAGGCTGCGGATCCGAACCGAGCTATGCACCGCCTCAAGGCGATTATAAAGAAATGAAGACGATGGTGGTCGACATCCTGAAGAGCGACGAAGGCAAAAAAGCCGTCGAAGATGCCCTGAAACAGGGCGGCGGAGGCTCTTCGGGCGGCAGCGGCGGCCCCGGCATGCAAATGATGACGATGCAGGCTACCGATCAGATCCGAACGGCGGTCAAGGATACCATCACCTCGCCGGAATATAAAAAGGAATTCGAAAAAATCATGACCGATCCGCAGTTCGCCGGCGACTTTGCCAAGGCGATCAGCACCCAAAACAAGCAGCTGCACATGCAGCTGATCAAGGATCCGACGTATCAAAAGGCGATTTCCGATATCATGAAGTCGCCCGAGGTCATGAAGATGTTCCTCGATTTGACCAAAACGCCGGAATACCGCAAGCAATCGATGACGGTCATGCAGGAAGCGATGCAAAATCCGATGTTCAAAATGGAAGTGATGTCGCTCCTGCGAAACGTGGTGACCCAGGAACTTCAGCCGAAGGTCGAAAAGGAAGGCGGCCAAGGCGGAGAAGGCGGCAAACAGAAGGAAGGCGGGGAAAAAGGCGATAAAGAAAAAGAAGGCGGTGGCGGCGGAGAAGGCGAAGAAGGCGGTGGCGGCAACGCTTCCTAAAAATCGAATGACACAAGAAAAAAAGCCCTCGCGACGGGGCTTTTTTTCTTTGAACCAAACGGTCTATTTTTCGCATTTGGCGATAATGCTCGCCGCCAGCTCATTGTAAATTCGTCCGCTCGCGGATTCGGATTTATATACCGATGGCGAAAAATCCGGCTCTGAAATATGGTTGTCCGGCGCTCCGAGCGGAAGCTGGGCCAAAAGTTCGGTGTGAAGCGTTTCCGCCAGCTGTCCCCCGCCGCCCCGGCCGAACACGAAATCCTTTTCTCCGCAATGGGAGCATTCGTAGTATGCCATGTTTTCCACGACGCCCAGTATTTCATGATTCGTCTGAATGGCCATGGCCCCTGCACGGGCTGCGACAAAAGCGGCCGTCGCATGCGGGGTCGTTACGATGATTTCCTTGCTTTGCGGAAGCATTTGGTGAACGTCCAGCGCAATGTCCCCGGTTCCCGGCGGCAAATCGAGCAGCAGGTAATCCAGCTTGCCCCAGTTGACGTCGCCGAAAAATTGATGGAGCATTTTGCCGAGCATCGGGCCCCGCCATACGACCGGACTGTTTTCGCGGATGAAAAAGCCCATCGACATCACCTTGACGCCAAACCGTTCGACGGGAATGATCAATTCATTCTCGACGACGGGGCCTTCCTCGATTCCCATCATGTCCGGAACGCTGAAGCCGTAAATATCGGCATCGATCAAACCGACCCGCTTGCCTTGGCGGGCCAGCGCCGCAGCAAGGTTGACGGTTACCGTGGATTTGCCGACTCCCCCTTTACCGCTCGCCACCGCGATAAAATGCACGTCCGGATCGTTCAGCAGCTCGTTTCTTTCGAGGCCGGCCGCATGCCCCTTCACCAGCTTGTCTTTATCCGTTTTTCGTTCGTGGTCGCCCAAAATCTTGCCGCGCTCATGCTCGTTGGCCGGACGGATGCGGACGTGCACATCTCCCGCTCCGGCAGCTTGCAGACGCTCGCGGATTTCTTTTTCCAGCGCTTGTCCATAATCGTCCAGCGTAATCACGGATAGCGACACCCTGGCGTCTTTCACGACGATATCTCTTATCATTTGCAGCTCCATAAGGCTTCTACCGGTAACAGGCTCGCTTACGGGCTGTAGCACCTCTTGTACTTGCTCACGTGACAACATGATGGCAGCACCTCTGCTTTGTATATTGTGCATCCGCACGAGGCGAATGCGCCCCAGAAGCCATTATACCATCAACGCTTACATTTCTGGCGACAAATTCGCCTTTTCCCCCGATAAATACCGCAGCATCCCTTTATACACCGCAGCCGCGACCTTCCGCTGGTATCCTTCGTCCCTTAAGAGCTGAGACTCCTCCGGATGGGACAAAAAGCCGACTTCGACCAATGCCGCGGGCATTTTCACGGCTTTAAGAAGGTACACGTGGTTTACGGTTTTGGCGACGCGGTCGGTATTTTCCAGGTTGCGCTTGATTTCCTCCTGGATGAACACGGCCAGCGTCTTATTGTCGGGATGATTGGGATAATAAAAGGTTTGGGCTCCGCTCCATCTGCCGGGGAAGCTGTTCAAATGGATGCTCAGAAACAGGTCGGCGTTGGAGTTTTCGATCATCTTGGCGCGCTGCTTCAAATCCTCCGTTTTACGTTTGGAGTATCCTTTCGTATCCTTCCCTGCCAAATCGTAGTCGCCTTCCCGCGTCATGTACACGACAGCCCCCGCCTGCTGCAAATAATCGCGCAAATACAAGGCGATCGCCAGATTCACATCCTTTTCGATCAGGCCCTGCTTGCTTACGGCTCCGCCGTCGGGGCCGCCGTGGCCCGCATCGAGCACGATGACCTTTCCCGATAACGGAAGGCCCCATTGCCCCGTCGTTTTAACCGCGGGAATATTCAGCGTGGCTACGGTGACAAAAACGATCGCCAGACATATGCCGATGAAAAGCTTCTTGATGGAGCTCAGCCGGATCCACAGCACCTGCTTGCCAGGCTTGGACATCAAAAATCCACCTCCGTTCCCATATCGACTCTACTCATCTATATGGGCGAAGGTGGACAAATAGTACCTTTAAGGCGTAACTTGCGCGCGCATGCCTGCGATCAGCACTTCAGCGACTTCCGGACGGGTGAATTCCGGCGGCGGACACTGCCCGTCGCGGAGCAATCCGCGTACCTTGGTGCCGGACAGGGTCAGGTGATCTTCCTTCGGATGCGGGCAGGTTTTGCTGGACGCCATGTTGCCGCATGTTTTGCAGAAGAAGCTATGCTCGAAAAACAGCGGCGTAATGCCGAGCTCTTCAGGCGTAAAGTTCGAGAATATCTCCTGCGCTTCATAAGTGCCGTAATAGTCGCCTACCCCGGCATGGTCGCGTCCGACGATGAAATGGGTGCAGCCGTAATTTTTGCGGACCATCGCATGGAAAATAGCCTCTCTAGGACCCGCATAACGCATGGCGGCAGGAAATACGCCCAAAAACGTCCGGTCCTGCGGATAATAGTTTTCCAGAAGAACCAGGTAGCTCTTCATTCGTACGTCCGCCGGAACGTCGTCCGATTTCGTCTCGCCGACAAGCGGATTCAGGAACAGGCCGTCAACGATCTCTAGCGCCGTCTTCTGAATGTACTCGTGGGCCCGGTGTACGGGATTGCGGGTTTGGAAGCCGACAACCGTTTTCCAGCCCTTTTCCCGGAACAGCTCCCGGGTTTGCGCCGGGTCGAAATAAAATTCGCGGAACTTTGCAGGCTGCGGGCGGTTAAGGACCTTGACGCTCCCGCCGACATAGATCGGGGAACGCTCGAACAGCTTTTTCACGCCGGGATGCTCCAGATCGCTCGTTTTGAACACCTTCAGCGCTTCTTCCTCCTGATCGGCTTCGTACACGCTTTCCACGGTCAAAACGGCATACACGACGCCGTCCTCGGCTCCGGTCAACGCCACTCGATCCCCCAGGCTAAGCCCTTGGGCCGTCGTTTCATCGACGGATAACGTCACCGGTATGCTCCATACCGTTCCATCGGCAAGCCGCATCGTGCTGACCACCGAACGGTAATCCTCTTCGTTCAGAAATCCTTCAAGCGGAGAAAATGCCCCGTTCCCAATTAAATCAAGATCGGAAATGGTCCAATTGTTCACCCGGATCTGCTTCAAAAACGGCGAAGCCTTCAGAAGCTCATCGCGTTCGTTTCCTTCTGCAAACCTGTTAACCAGCTTGCCGCCATGCGGAAGTATTCCAGTCATGCCGTTCATTCCTCCTATTTCGAAATTTATTGATGCAGTCCGCATTCCGTTTTTTCCGTTCCGGACCAGCGGCCGGCTCTTGGGTCTTCGCCCGGCTGCACCGGACGGGTGCAGTGTTCGCAACCGATGCTCGGATAGTTCCGGTCATGGAGAGGATTGTACAGCACTTGGTTTTCGCGAATATATGTCCAGACATCGTCGGATGTCCAATCGGCTATCGGGTTGAATTTGACCAGCCCGAACTTATGATCATATTCCACTTTCTTGGCATTGGCTCGCGTCGGAGCCTGGTCTCTGCGGATCCCCGTGATCCAGGCGTCGTATTGGGAAAGAATCCGGGTGAGCGGCTCGACTTTGCGGATGTTGCAGCACTTGTTCGGGTCGCTTTTCCACAATTCCTCGCCATGGCTGGCCGCTTGCTCCTCCGGCGTCAATTTGGGAGACACGCGCACGAACTGGATGCCGTATTTGGATTCCAGCCGGTCTCTCGTTTCGTACGTTTCCTTAAAGTGAAAATCCGTATCCAAATAAAAAATATCGGTGGACGGACTCACCTTTTGCAAAATATCAACCAAAACCACGTCCTCGGCCCCAAAACTGCACGCAAACGTAATATTCGGGAATTTCTCGACGGCAACTCGAATGACCTCTTCGGCGGAAGCATGCTCCAGCTCGGCGGCTTGAACCTCGATCCACTTTTCTTTTTCAAGCAAATTCATGCGAATGTCTCCCCTTCCAATAATTCGTATCATAATCATTGCAATAATAATCAGTGAATACCAAGCGGTTTAATATGATTTAAATCCAGTATAAAGCAATATCTTTAGTTGTCAATCCTATAAAAAAGTTCTGAAACCTGCGAAGAAGAAAAAGACCTTTCGCTGCGAAAGATCTTTTTCTTGGCCGGGCCCTTACATCTCCAGCGCTTTTTTAGCGGTTTTCTTATCGTTTTCGAGCAGCTGATGCAAATCGTATGCGGGATAAAATCCGCGTTCATGCATGAAGTTAAAGACTTTCGTATGCAGTTTGATCGCATGGTTCAGATGTTTGACGAATGTATCTTTAAGCTGCGGAGTAGCTGCCTCCGTTACGGCTGCCGCGTAGTTTTTGACGGAGTTTTTGGCTATCCCGAGCAGATGGCCGGCATAAAAGGCGGTCAGGTCTTCGTGATGCGGCTTGCTTTTGTTGTTTCTCGCTTCCATGGGAGCCATCGGATAAAATTGCAGCAGCTCCTTCAGGTTGGACTCCGTGGAGCGGATCGTCTCCTCATAAAGCCCCCGCAGCTTCGGATCCGCCACGTCATGGACGTGCATTTTAAGTCCCATCAAAGTGTTGGACTGCGAAGCGGTAAGTTCATGCAGCTCCATCGTTTCATGCCATGCCAAATGTTTATGCTGTGCGTTAGGTTGCAAAATCAAATCCCTCCGTTCGAGTTATGCTACAGCATATGATGAATCCGCCCAATAGGCACATTGTCTTACCAAAAAAGAATAAGAATCCGCCCTGCAAAGGAACAATACGTAAGGGATCAAAACCATACCAGACTACCGAAGGAGGCATTCCCTTTGAATCAGTTCAACCAAACGCAGCAAATTACCCAGCTCGTCCAGCAGTTGATTCAGCAAACTCAACAGGCTTCGCAAGCTTACCAACAGCTGTTGAGACAAGAAGAAAGCAACGCGATGCAGCTCGAGCAACTCGCTCAGCGTGAGCGCCATGCAGCCCAGGTGATCCAAAACGCGCTGCAAGGACACCAAACTGCGATTCAACAGCTGCAGCAAATTTCCAATATGGCTCACCAAATGGAAAACGTCAGCCATTCCTACACCGGCTTTGGCCAACAGCAATACGGAATGGGCAACAACTACCAAGGCTTTCAGCGTCAATAATCATCCAAACGGGAAATAGATCGAGCAGTTCGGTCTATTTCCTTTCAAAATTCCGATGAGGTGAAAAAGCATGATTGTTTCCTCCAACCAGCTTGGCCAATCGTTATATTGCAGCCAATGCGGCAAGGAAAACGAACAGATCAACGTATGGTGGAAAGACGGACGGAATGACGACGGATTGGGTTACAGCGAGGTTTTTGCCGAATGCCCGGCCTGCCATGCCCAGCTCATGAAAAAACATGCGTACGGGGAAATCGGCTCTGTCGATGATGCATTACATATTTTGCAAAATGAATAACTCCGCTTTTTGGGGTTTAATCCAACTGCCGCAAGGCAGTTTTTTTCTGGAGCGGGCAAAATAAAAAACCCCTGGCCGGTAAAGGCCAGAGGCTTGTATCCTGAAATCCAGGAAATATTAACGTTTCGAGAATTGTGGCGCGCGACGAGCCGCTTTGAGACCGTATTTTTTACGTTCTTTCATGCGTGGGTCACGAGTCAGGAAGCCCGCTTTTTTCAAAGCCGGACGGAATTCTGGGTCAGCTTTCAGCAGCGCACGGGAGATACCGTGACGGATTGCGCCTGCTTGACCGGAGATGCCGCCGCCGTTAGCGATAACGAGTACGTCGTATTGTCCGAGCGTTTCAGTCAGAGCCAGCGGTTGCTTCACGATCAGTTTGAGGGTTTCCAAACCGAAATATTCGTTGATGTCGCGTTTATTGATGACGATGCGTCCTTCACCCGGTACAAGGCGAACACGTGCTACCGAATGTTTACGACGACCTGTCCCATAGTATTGTACTTGTGCCATGAAACTTGTCCTCCTTTTAATTATCCGCGAAGTTCGTAAACTTCTGGTTTTTGTGCTGCATGTGGATGTTCGGAACCTGCATATACTTTCAGTCTCAGCTTCATTTTTTCGCCCATGCGGGTTTTAGGAAGCATGCCGTGAACAGCGGATTCCAATACACGTTCAGGTTTGCTGTTCAAGAGGTCTTGAGCGTTAGTCACTTTCAGACCGCCTGGATGCAGGGAGTGACGGTAGTATTTTTTGTTTTGCAGTTTTTTGCCTGTCAGATGGATCTTCTCAGCGTTGATGATGACAACGAAATCGCCGCCGTCAACATGAGGTGTAAATTGTGGCTTGTGTTTGCCGCGGATCAAAGCAGCTGCTTCGCTCGCCAAACGACCAAGCGTTTTGCCTTCGGCATCGATGATGTGCCAATTGCGCTCAACTTCATTTGGCTTCGCCATATAGGTGGTACGCATGAATAGTTCCTCCTTGTAATCGTCCGAAAATCATTTATCTTCGTTCATCTTTGTTATCAAAAGAAAGTCATTTGTAATGTTAGGTTTGTCGTTTTCTTACTGGGGGCTGTGGGAGAGCCATAAGAAAACACAACTTTTATTTTACAGTATAGGCAGATAAATCGCAAGCCGATTTTCAATGTTTTTAATCGAAATTCTCATACTCCACATTCCATAACATGAGACCCTTCGATTCGGCCGTCGGACCTGCTTTCATCCGGTCTTTGGCCTTCAGGATCGACGCAATGTCCTCAGGACGTCTACGGCCTTTGCCCACTTCCAGCAGCGTGCCCACGATAATGCGGACCATATGCTGCAAAAATCCGTTTCCGGTGATATAGACATGGATCAGTCCCTGATCCCGGGTTCCCGGGCGGCACATGGATTGATCCCTTTCGATATGGGCATCATATACGGTGCGAATATGGGAAGGCTTGGTGGAATGACGGGAAGCAAAGGAAGTAAAGTCATGGGTACCGATCAAGTGCTTCAGCCCTTCGGACATCGCTTCTACATCGAGCTTGCCGGGATGATGAAGCTCCGTATTTCTGCGGAACAGATCCGGATATTGATTGGCATTGATGGTGTAACGGTACGTTTTTCGCTTCGCGTTTCTTCTGGAATGAAAATCCAGGGAAACCTCCCGGGCTTCGGTCACCAAAATATCTTTGGGAAGTCTCGAATTCAGCGCCAGGCACCATCGTTCCACGGGAATTTGGGAGGCGGTATGAAAATGAAACACCTGCCCGATCGCGTGAACGCCGGCGTCCGTCCGGCCCGAGGCATGGATTTTCACCTGCTCGCCCGTCAGCAGCTTAATGGCCTTCTCCAAATAATCCTGAATGGCGTTTCCGTCCGGCTGCGTCTGAAACCCGCTGTAGTTCGTACCGTCATAACTGACTTTCATGCAAATGTTACGCATTCCCCAAATCCTCCTGACCTCTTGCTTCCTGCTTCGATGACGCGCTTCATGCCGCAAACATAAAACGGCTCCGCCGTAATTCACGGCGAAGCCGTTCCAAGGTAATTCAAAAGGAACACGAAACGGGGCCTCTTATCCGGATAAGACGAATCTTATTCCGTATACAGGCCCCGGACGTGAAAAAAAGGGTTCGATCAGAATCATACGATTCCTTCCCCCCTTTCCCCATCCTCACCTGTTTACGCGCGGTCAACCAGTTCCAGATAAACCATAGGCGCGGAGTCACCGCGGCGAGGTCCGAGCTTCAGGATACGAGTGTATCCGCCTGGACGCTCAGCGTAACGGGTAGCCAACTCGCTGAACAGTTTTTGGATAGCGTCTTGCTCTCCGTCAACTGTTTCACGACGTACGAATGCTGCCACTTGGCGGCGAGCATGAAGGTCACCCTTCTTCGCTTTCGTGATCAGCTTCTCAGCGATGGAACGAACTTCCTTCGCTTTCGCTTCCGTTGTTTGAATGCGCTCATATAAGAACAGGTCGGTTACCAGGTCACGGAACAAAGCTTTACGTGCGCTGGAATCGCGGCCCAACTTTTGGTATGCCATGTTTTCCCCTCCTTCGCTAACAATCCTAAGATGCTATTCTTCTGTACGGAGTCCCAAACCGAGCTCTTCGAGCTTCTCTTGAACTTCCTCCAAAGACTTGCGGCCCAGGTTGCGGACTTTCATCATATCTTCTTCGGTCTTCGTGGTCAGCTCTTGTACCGTGTTGATGCCGGCACGCTTGAGACAGTTGTAGGAACGAACAGAGAGATCCAGCTCTTCGATCGTCATTTCAAGCACTTTTTCTTTTTTGTCTTCTTCTTTTTCGACCATGATTTCCGCATCTTTCGCCTCATCGGTCAAGCCGACGAACAGCATCAAATGCTCGGTCAAAATTTTGGCGCCGAGGCTTACGGCCTCTTCCGGACGGATGCTTCCATCAGTCCAGATTTCAAGCGTCAATTTGTCGTAGTTGGTCACTTGACCAACCCGCGTATTCTCCACGCCATAATTCACGCGGCTAATCGGGGTATAGATAGAATCGACCGGGATGACGCCAATCGGTTGATCATCACGTTTATTCTTATCTGCTTGGACATAGCCACGACCGCGGTTAGCAAAAATACGCATGTGAAGTCTCGAACCTGGTCCCATGGTAGCAATATGCAGGTCTGGGTTGAGAATTTCGACATCGCTGTCCGCCCGGATATCTCCTGCCGTCACGACTCCTTCGCCCTCAGCATCAATCTCAAGGACTTTCTCCTCGTCGGAATGAATTTTCAGGGAAAGAGCCTTCAGGTTCAGAATAATTTCCGTCACGTCTTCCATTACACCCGGAACCGTTGAGAACTCGTGCAGTACGCCATCGATTTGAACGGACGTTACGGCTGCGCCTGGCAGCGAGGACAACAGGATCCGGCGAAGGGAATTCCCCAGGGTCGTTCCATATCCGCGCTCAAGCGGTTCTACTACAAACTTGCCATAGGCACCGTCTTCACTGACGTCTACGGTCTCAATTTTCGGCTTTTCGATTTCAATCACGCAAGTACCCCTCCTTCAAGCGTCGCTCCTATTTGAAACTGTCATTACCCTTGTGTACTCATGTAGTATGCCTAAACAACCATTATTAGCAGATTGTGCCGGAAATATACCACATTTTACAGGTTTGCTTCAATTAGACACGACGACGCTTAGGTGGGCGGCAACCGTTATGCGGAACTGGAGTTACGTCTTTGATCAGGTTGACTTCCAGACCAGCAGCTTGCAAAGAGCGGATCGCTGCTTCACGGCCTGCACCTGGACCTTTAACCATAACCTCTACCGACTTCATGCCATGTTCCATCGCAGCTTTAGCCGCGGATTCGGCAGCCATTTGCGCTGCGAACGGAGTCGACTTACGGGAACCTTTGAATCCAAGGCCGCCGGAGCTTGCCCAAGAAATCGCGTTTCCATGAGGATCCGTAATCGTTACGATAGTGTTATTGAACGTGGAACGGATATGAGCCACTCCGGATTCAATATTTTTGCGGTCACGACGTTTAGTACGTACGACTTTTTTCGGTTTAGCCATTGTCTTTTATCCCCCCTTCTTATTTCTTCTTGTTCGCTACAGTACGACGAGGGCCTTTCCGTGTACGAGCATTCGTTTTAGTACGTTGTCCACGAACCGGCAGACCGCGGCGATGACGCACTCCACGATAGCAGCCGATCTCAATGAGACGTTTAATATTCAAGGAAATTTCACGACGCAGGTCACCTTCAACCTTAACCGTTTTGTCGATCGTTTCACGCAGTTTGCTGACTTCATCTTCCGTCAAATCACGAACACGAGTGTCCGGATTGATGCCTGTAGTGCTCAGAATTTTCTGGGAAGTCGTTTTACCGATTCCGAAAATATAAGTCAAGGCGATCTCAACGCGTTTGTCACGTGGCAAATCCACACCAGCTATACGAGCCATTTTACGCTACACCCCCTTCTATTAACCTTGTTTTTGTTTGTGCTTCGGATTTTCACAGATAACCATTACAGTCCCTTTGCGGCGAATGACTTTGCATTTTTCGCAAATAGGCTTTACAGAAGGTCTTACCTTCATGTTAATTACCTCCCTCAAGTTTTGCAAAAAACAAAACTCGCTTCGTAAGGATTGACTAAAGTCTTGCTTTTACGCAAAACCTTCTTCAGAGAATTTACTCCCATCATGAAGGAAGCAAATTCATATTTAAGGATCAACCGGACTTTACAAATGTAAACCCTCGATCGAATATTTTCAAGTGCCCTATAGGATCATAACATCCCGGGCGTCCTATTGAAAGAAACGGTAAAATTTACTTACGGTACGTTATACGGCCTTTGGTTAAATCATAAGGCGATAACTGCACGACCACTTTGTCGCCTGTCAGAATACGGATAAAGTGCATCCGCAGCTTACCGGAAACATGGGCAAGAATTTGATGACCGTTCTCAAGCTCGACTTTGAACGTTGCATTCGGCAGCGGTTCGATGACCGTGCCTTCCACTTCAATTACATCCTCTTTAGCCACAGTTAGTCTCCTTTCTCTTCAGCATGGGTTTCGGTGGACTTCATAAACTTCATGACTGCATAACGCAGTTTTCCGTTCGTGACCCGACCGCTTTCATTTAAACTGTTTGCGACCTCGCTGCTTATGAAGGACTGGGGCTCCAGATGGAGAAGGTTTTTCTTCTTTTTCTGGTCAAACTTTCGTTTGTTCCCGTCCGCTATATACACGAACCTGCTGTCCTCAATGGATACGACCACGGCCACCTGTCCGGCGTCTTTGCCTTTCAGGATCTTCACAATCTGGCCGATTTGCAGGCTGCCTGGATTACTCAAGAACAATCACCTACATATCGAGTTTTGTGAGAATTTCATGGCCTTCGGCTGTAACGGCAACCGTATGCTCAAAATGGGCACACAAGGAACCGTCGACCGTAACGACCGTCCAGTTGTCTTCAAGCGTTTTGACATAACGGGATCCGGCATTCACCATCGGTTCAATCGCCAGCACCATGCCGGGTTTGAGCCGAGGGCCCCGATCCGGAACGCCAAAGTTCGGAATTTGCGGTTCTTCATGCAGTTCTGCCCCAACTCCGTGTCCGACATACTCGCGAACAACCGAGAAGCCGGCGTCTTCGATGACGCGCTGGATGGCATGTGAGATCGTGAACAGGCGCACATCTGGTTTGACAAGCTCCAAGCCTGCATACAAGGATGCTTCGGTAACGTCCAGCAATCGCTGGGCTTCTTCCGAGATCTTGCCTACAGGATAGGTCCAAGCGGAGTCTCCATGGTAACCACGGTACTGCGCACCGATGTCTAGCGTAACAATGTCGCCTTCGTTTAATTTGCGTTTGCCGGGAAATCCGTGTACCAATTGATCATTGACTGAAGCGCAAATGCTGGCAGGAAAACCATTGTAGCCCTTAAAAGACGGCAGTGCTTTTTGACTGCGAATGTAGTGGTCAGCGATAGCGTCCAGTTCCCCGGTCGTGATGCCCGGTTCGATATGCTTTGCCATAAGACGGTGCGTTTCCGCCACAATTCGCCCTGCTTCCCGCATAAAGCCGAGTTCCGTTTCGGACTTACAAATGATCATTACGACTAACCTCGCAGCACCGACACGATCTCTTTCGATACCGCATCGATTTGTTGATCACCATCGATCTGACGCAAAAGACCTTTGTTCTCATAAAATGCAAGGAGTGGTGCTGTTTTGTTGATATATTCGTCCAGACGGGTACCGACGCTCTCTTCGTTGTCATCCGAGCGCTGATACAGCTCGCCTCCGCATTTATCACAAACACCTTCCTGTTTAGGCGGGTTGAAGATCACATGGTACGTAGCGCCGCAGCTTTTGCAAATCCGCCGCCCCGTCAAGCGGGCGAGCAGTTTGTCGCGGTCCACTTTCAGGTTGATGACATGATCCAGCTTGGTGTTCAGTCTGCTAAGGATATCATCCAGCGCTTCCGCTTGCGAAAGAGTTCTTGGAAAACCATCCAATAAAAAACCTTTTTCGCAATCGGACTGCTGCAGACGTTCCTCCACGATGCCGATCGTGACATCATCCGGTACCAAAAGCCCTTGATCCATGTATTCTTTGGCTTTGATCCCAATGGGAGTTCCCTGTTTAATCGCCAGACGAAATGCATCGCCGGTGGAAATGTGGGGAATGCCGAATTCATTGACAATGACTTCTGCCTGCGTTCCTTTCCCTGCCCCAGGAGGGCCCATGAATAGTATGTTCACGTTTCTCTCTCCCTCCGACTTGCCTCTTTACAAGAAACAACGCAATAAGTTGCCGGGAAGCGCAAAAAACGACTTCACCGGAACCTATCACTATTTATTGATAAAACCTTTATAGTGGCGTTTGATCAACTGACTTTCGATGGTCTTCATCGTATCGAGCGCAACCCCGACGACGATCAGCAGTGAAGTGCCTCCGATTTTGACCGAACTAGGCAAGCCAGCCAGCGTACCCAAGCCGATCGGCAGCAAGGAAATAACAGCCAGGAAGATGGCGCCTGTCATGGTTAGACGGGACATGACCCGGGTCAGATATTTCTCGGTAGCTTTACCAGGGCGAATGCCCGGAATATAGCCGCCGTTTTTCTTCATATTGTCTGCCATCTGGTTCGGGTTCATCTGCACGAAGGTGTAGAAGAACGTGAAACCGATAATCATCAGGACATACAGTACCATACCAAGAGGGTAATCATATCTCAAGTTTGTTTGGATCCATTGGGCCCAAGCATACGTGTTAAAGAATCCCGCGATAATGGTAGGGAACTGCAGCAGGGATACGGCGAAGATGACCGGAATGACGCCTGCCGCATTGATTTTCAGCGGAATATGCGTATTCTGTCCACCGTACATCTTGTTGCCAACCACGCGTTTGGCATATTGGACAGGAATTTTACGAATCGCCTGTTGGATGTAGATGACACCCACAATAACCGCCACAATAACAATCAGGACGATCAAAGATTTCAGCGTATTCATAAAAGCCTGACCTTCTTGAATGAAACTGGACTGAGCCGTTGTACGGATATATGTCGGAATGTTGGCGATAATCCCGGAGAAGATCAAGATGGAAATACCGTTGCCGATTCCCTTTTCCGTAATCTGCTCGCCGAGCCACATCAAGAACGCGGTACCTGCGGTCAATACGATCGCAATCACCAAGTAATCCGCGAACGTGGCGTTGGGAATCATCTGCGTACCGTACAAACGGTTAAAACCGACGGACATCGCAAATGCCTGGATGAGACCCAACACGATCGTACCATAACGAGTCAATTGCGCCGATTTCTTTTTCCCGTGCTCGCCTTGTTTTGCCCACTCGGCCAGCTTCGGAATAACGTCCATCGAAAGCAATTGCACGATAATGGACGCGGTAATATACGGCACGATCCCGAGGGCAAAAATAGAGAACTGATGGAGCGCGCCCCCTGAGAACGTGTTTAAGAGACCAAACAATTCTGAACCTTGTTGATTCGTCTGTTCCAGGACATCTTTATTGACGCCAGGAACAGGAACGAATGAGCCAATACGGTAAATGATCAGCACGAACAAGGTAAACAAAATTCTTTTTCGAAGGTCCTCAACCCGCCATATATTCTTCAGGGTCTTAAACATTAGATCACCTCGGTTTTACCGCCGGCAGCCTCGATCTTCTCTACCGCAGATTGAGAGAACTTATTTGCTTTTACAGTCAATTTCACGGTCACTTCACCGTTGCCAAGAATTTTGATGCCGCTTTTCGTGTTTTTCACTACGCCGCTCTCCACCAAAATTTCAGGAGTAACTTCTGTGCCCTCTGCAAAGCTGTTCAGTTCCTCGATGTTAACAATCGCATACTCTTTCCGGGTAGGATTTACAAAACCACGTTTTGGCAAACGACGATACAGCGGGTTTTGGCCACCCTCGAATCCAGGACGTACACCGCCGCCGGAACGAGCGTTTTGACCTTTATGACCGCGACCGGATGTTTTGCCCGTACCGCTACTTGTACCGCGACCTACACGCTTGCGGTCTTTACGGGAACCCGCAGCTGAAGTAAGTTCATGTAACTTCATCGTTCGTTGCACCTCCTTAATATTTGTAAGTTAATTCGACGCTGGAATTAACCTTCAATTTCTTTAACAGATACCAGATGGCTCACTTTGTTGATCATACCGCGAATCGCGGGATTGTCGTTGTGGACCACGCTGGAGTTAAGTTTACGCAAGCCGAGAGTTTTCACGGTAGTACGCTGAGTTTCAGGACGACCGATCACACTGCGGACGAGGGTAATTTGAAGTTTAGCCATGACATTCCCTCCTTAACCGAGCAGCTCTTCGACAGATTTGCCACGAAGTTTGGCAACCTCTTCAACGCGTTTCAGACGGGACAAGCCCTCCAGAGTCGCGTTGACCATGTTCATGGAGTTCGAAGAACCCAAAGATTTTGTCAAGATGTCACCTACACCAGCCAGCTCGAGTACTGCGCGAACAGGACCGCCGGCGATTACTCCAGTACCTTCGGAAGCTGGTTTCAACAGAACGCGTCCAGCGCCAAAGTGACCAGTAACCAGGTGAGGAATAGTTGTTCCTACGATCGGAACGTGGATCAAGTTTTTCTTCGCATCTTCGATGCCTTTGCGGATCGCGTCAGGTACTTCACCGGCTTTACCGATACCTGCACCGACCCAGCCTTTGCCGTCGCCGACAACAACCAGTGCGCTGAAGCTGAAACGGCGTCCGCCTTTTACAACTTTAGCTACGCGGTTAATATTTACAACTCTTTCAGTCAGTTCTAAAGTGTTCGGATCTACACGCAAGTCGTTAACCTCCTTTTTAGAAATTCTTAGAATTCCAAGCCTGCTTCGCGTGCTGCTTCAGCCAGGGCTTGAATCCGTCCATGATACAGATATCCTCCACGGTCGAATACAACCGCTGTGTGTCCTTTTTCCTTCGCGCGTTTTGCTACCAGTTCGCCTACTTGACGAGCTGCTTCCACGCTGCCGCCGTTTTTCACGGAACCGCTCAGTTCTTTATCAACCGTAGATGCGGATACCAGGGTTACGCCTGCTACGTCATCGATCAGTTGAGCATAGATATGTTTAGAAGAACGGAATACGTTCAAACGCGGACGAGCTGCAGTACCTTGGATTTTCTTGCGTACACGCAGATGACGTTTGACACGTGCCTTGTTCTTATCCTGTTTTGTAATCATGACTTCCTTTTCACTCCTTTCAGTTTGCCATTACAGCTTCACTAAGACGCACAAGGCAAAAGACCGGTAAGCTTAGAAAGCTTATTTCTTCTTACCAGCTTTACCTTCCTTACGGATAATGCGTTCGCCTTCGTACTTAATCCCTTTGCCTTTGTACGGTTCAGGTTCGCGAACGGAACGAATTTTAGCGGCGTATGCACCTACGCGCTCTTTATCGATACCGCGAACGATGATTTTCGTATTTGCAGGCACTTCGAATTCAATACCCGGTTCTGGAGTGATTTCAACCGGATGAGAGTAACCAACGTTCAGGACGATCTTGTCTCCGGACTTGTTTGCACGATATCCGACCCCAACGAGTTCCAGAGATTTCGAGAATCCTTCGGTTACGCCGCTCACCATGTTGCTGACAACGCTGCGGGTCGTGCCGTGAAGGGAACGATGCAGTTTGTTGTCGGATGGGCGTTCAACGATGATTTCGTTGTTCTCAACCGTTACTTTCATATCCTTGTGAAGTTCACGAGTCAAAGATCCTTTCGGTCCTTTAACCGTGATTGTAGTATTGTTCAGTGTGACATCCACACCGCTAGGTACTGCGATTGGTTTGCGACCAATACGGGACATTTGTTGCACCTCCTTGTTCTGTGACGTGTATTACCAAACGTAGCAGACAACTTCTCCGCCAGCTTTGGATTGACGAGCTTCTTTGTCGGTCATAATCCCCTTCGAAGTGGAGATAATCGCAATTCCGAGACCGCCGAGTACACGAGGGATTTCGTTGCTCTTCGTGTAAACGCGCAGACCTGGTTTACTGATTCTCTTCAAGCCGGAGATAACGCGTTCGTTGTTAGGACCGTATTTCAGGAAAACACGGATAATCCCTTGTTTGTTATCTTCGATATATTCTGCATCACGGATGAAACCTTCACGCTTCAGGATTTCAGCGATTTGTTTTTTCATCGTCGAAGCAGGCATCTCAACTGTTTCGTGACGCACAGTGTTCGCGTTACGAATACGAGTAAGCATATCTGCAATTGGATCAGACATAGTCATGTGTGTAAACCTCCTTCCCGATTATAAACTTCTTACCAGCTTGCTTTTTTCACGCCAGGGATCTGGCCTTTATAAGCTAATTCACGGAAACAAATTCTGCAAATTTTGAACTTTTGCAGTACCGAATGTGGACGACCACAACGTTCGCAACGTGTGTAAGCACGTACTTTGAACTTAGGCGTACGTTGTTGTTTTACTTTCATCGAAGTTTTTGCCACTTAGCCTGACACCTCCTAAAAATTTTCGGAGAAATGGATTCGCGAATTACTTCGCGAAAGGCATTCCCAATTGAGCGAGCAGCTCGCGGGACTCTTCGTCAGTTTTAGCCGTCGTTACGATAACGATATCCATACCGCGGACTTTATCCACTTTATCATACTCGATCTCAGGGAAGATCAGTTGCTCCTTGAGGCCAAGCGTATAGTTTCCGCGTCCGTCGAATGCTTTCGTGGACACGCCGTGGAAGTCACGCACGCGTGGAAGAGTGATGTTGAACAATTTGTCCAGGAAGTAATACATGCGCTCACCGCGCAGCGTTACTTTCACACCGATCGGCATATTCTCACGCAATTTGAATCCTGCGATGGATTTTTTAGCACGAGTGATTACCGGTTTTTGACCAGCGATCAGCTGCATGTCGTTAACTGCGGAATCAAGCACTTTCGAGTTGGATACGGCATCACCCACACCCATGTTGATGACAACCTTCTCGATTTTAGGTACTTGCATAACAGTAGAATAGTTGAACTTCTGCATCAAAGCAGGAGTAACTTCATTCAAAAAACGTTCTTTCAATCTTGCTGCCATGAATCATAAACCTCCTTTCTTTAGCTCTCGATTAGTCGATAACTTCTCCGGATCTTTTCGCTACGCGAACTTTCTTACCGTTATCGAGCACTTTATAACCAATGCGGGTTACTTTGCCGCTCTTCGGATCGATATGCATCACGTTGGATACATGGATTGGCGCTTCCTGCTCGATGATTCCGCCTTGCGGATTCATTTGGCTAGGCTTTTGGTGTTTTTTCACCATGTTCACGCCTTCCACCAGTACGCGGTTTTCACGAGGATAAGCTGCAATGACGCGGCCTTTTTTGCCTTTGTCTTTACCGCTGATCACCATTACTGTGTCGTCCTTTTTAACGTGGAGCTTGTTGTTGTAGGATTCCAGAACCTTTTTCACTTTTGGCATTCGTTACACCTCCTGCGGGCTTGCCCATGGCAAGTAACTTGGAACGATTTATTCAATCGGTTATCCGATTCAATTGAAGACTTAGATAACTTCCGGTGCCAAGGAAACGATTTTCATGAAGTCTTTATCACGAAGTTCGCGTGCCACTGGTCCGAAAATACGAGTTCCGCGTGGGCTCTTGTCTTCTTTAACAACAACCGCTGCGTTTTCGTCAAATGCGATGTAAGATCCGTCCTTACGACGTACGGAACGTTTCGTACGAACGACAACAGCCTTGACTACGTCACCCTTTTTGACAACGCCGCCTGGTGTTGCTTGTTTTACGGAACAAACGATCAAATCGCCAATCGCTGCAGTACGACGTCCTGTTCCTCCCAATACGCGGATACACATCAGTTCCTTCGCACCGGAATTGTCAGCTACTTGCAGACGTGTAAATGGTTGAATCATTGAAATTTCCTCCTTTCGGAAAAACTGTCGCTATATCTTTAGATGATAACCGCTTTTTCAACGACTTCTACCAGTCTCCAGCGCTTATCTTTGGAGAGTGGACGAGTTTCCATGATTTTAACGGTATCTCCGATTTGTGCAGTGTTGTTCTCATCATGCGCTTTAAATTTTTTGGTGTATTTAATGCGTTTGTGATAGAGATCATGCTTCTTGTAAGTTTCAACAGCTACGACAATGGTTTTATCCATTTTATCGCTGACAACTTTACCGATTTGCACTTTACGAGCATTGCGTTCTTCGCTCATCGTTAGCCTCCTTCCTGAATACAGGCAATAATGACTGCATCAATTAACTAATCCCAAGTTCTCTTTCACGGATGACGGTTTTAGCACGAGCTATTTCCCTGCGCACATCACGGATCCGAGTCGGGTTATCAAGCTGTCCGGTAGCCAATTGAAAACGGAGGTTAAAGAGTTCTTCTTTAAAGCCCGCAATCTTTTGCTCAATTTCTGCAGTGGTCAAGTTACGCAGATCATTAGCTTTCATTTGCTTCACCACCCAATTCTTCACGTTTCACAAACTTCGTTTTGATCGGCAGCTTGTGAGCGGCGAGACGCATCGCTTCGCGAGCAACTTCCTCTGGCACGCCTCCAAGTTCAAACATAATCTTGCCTGGTTTGACAACTGCGACCCATTTTTCAACGTTACCTTTACCGCTACCCATACGAACCTCAAGAGGTTTTTGAGTGATCGGCTTATCTGGGAAAATTTTAATCCAAACTTTACCACCGCGGCGGATGTAACGAGTCATCGCGATACGCGCTGCTTCGATTTGGCGGTTCGTGATCCAAGTTGGCTCCAGAGCCTGCAGACCGAATTCGCCGAAGTTGAGCTCAGTGCCGCCTTTTGCCATACCCTTCATGTGACCGCGTTGCTGCTTGCGGTGTTTTACACGTTTTGGTACCAACATGATTAGTTGCCTCCTTCCTGAGCTACTTGTTTCTTAGCCGTAGGAAGAACCTCTCCACGATAGATCCATACTTTCACGCCAAGACGGCCGTAAGTCGTATGTGCTTCAGCTGTACCGTAGTCGATGTCAGCACGAAGCGTATGAAGTGGAACAGTTCCTTCACTGTAGCCTTCCGTACGAGCGATTTCAGCGCCGCCAAGACGTCCGCTGACTTGAGTTTTGATACCTTTAGCGCCTGCACGCATCGTTCTTTGGATTGCTTGTTTCAATGCACGACGGAAAGAAACGCGGCGTTCCAATTGTTGTGCAATGCTTTCTGCAACCAAGATCGCGTCCATGTCCGCTTGTTTGATTTCAGAAATGTTGATGTGAACTTTTTTACCGCCTGCAATTTTCGTTACTTGGTTCCGCAGTACTTCGACTTCAGAACCACCTTTACCGATAACCATGCCTGGTTTCGCAGTGTGGATCGTTACGTTCACACGGTTAGCCGCTCTTTCGATTTCGATGCGAGATACGGCAGAGTCTTTCAATTTATTTTTAAGGTATTCACGAATTTTAACGTCTTCCAGCAAAAGATTTCCGAAATCTTTGCCTGCATACCATTTCGATTCCCAATCACGGATAATACCGATCCGGAGTCCGACTGGATTTACCTTTTGGCCCACACGTTATCCCTCCTTATTTTTCAGATACCACCAAAGTAATGTGGCTGGTGCGTTTGTTGATTCGGCTCGCACGACCCATGGCACGTGGACGGAATCTCTTCATGGTCGGCCCTTGGTTTACGTAAACCTGGCTCACAACCAAATTGTTAATATCCATCGAGTAGTTATGCTCAGCATTGGCGATCGCCGAGTTCAGCAGCTTCTCTACGACCAGGGAAGCCGATTTCGGAGTGTGGCGAAGAATGGCGATGGCCTCACCAACTTGCTTACCGCGGATCAAGTCAACCACGAGCTTGACTTTACGAGGAGCAATCCGGATCGATCTGGCATGTGCTTTTGCTTCCATTTGTTTTACCTCCTCTCAAACAAAGAGCTTCAGTTTTATCTTCTTGTTTTCTTGTCATCGTCCGTATGACCTTTGTAAGTACGCGTTGGCGCGAACTCGCCCAACTTGTGACCTACCATGTCTTCCGTTACGTATACAGGAACGTGCTTGCGTCCATCATATACACCGAACGTGTGACCGATAAATTGCGGGAAAATCGTAGAGCGGCGGGACCAAGTTTTGATAACGGCTTTCTTGTTCGATTCGTTCATCGCTTCTACTTTTTTCAGCAGGTACCCATCAACGAAAGGTCCTTTTTTCAAACTGCGACTCATCTATAAAATCCTCCCTTCGTCCAATCTCTCGTTACTTTCGGCACTTCACAAAGTTATGCACAGCGTGCATTATTTTGTGCGGCGGCGAACGATATACTTGTCAGAAGCTTTTCCTTTTTTACGCGTTTTGTAACCAAGGGTTGGTTTGCCCCATGGAGACATAGGCGATTTGCGTCCGATTGGAGCGCGGCCTTCACCACCACCGTGAGGGTGATCGTTAGGGTTCATGACGACACCGCGAACTTCAGGACGTTGTCCGAGCCAGCGGCTGCGGCCTGCTTTACCGATTTTGATCAATTCATGATCTTCGTTGCCTACGGAACCGATCGTCGCGCGGCAAACTTTCAGGAGCTTGCGAACTTCACCGGAAGACAAACGCACGGATACGTACTTTTCTTCTTTACCGAGAAGCTGAGCTTCGGTACCGGCAGCGCGAACCAATTGTCCGCCTTTGCCAGGCTTCAGTTCGATGTTGTGGATAACGGTACCTACCGGAATGTTTTCCAGCGGAAGCGCGTTACCGATTTTGATGTCGGCGTTAGGGCCGGATTCGATCTTGTCTCCGACTTTCAGACCTTTTGGAGCGATGATGTAACGCTTCTCTCCGTCTGCATAGTGGATCAGAGCGATATTGGAAGTACGGTTCGGGTCATACTCGATTGTAGCAACGGTACCTGGTATGCCGTCTTTCGTACGTTTGAAATCGATGATACGGTATTTACGTTTATGTCCGCCGCCGTGGTGACGAACTGTAATTTTACCTTGGTTGTTGCGGCCGGCTTTTTTGCTGAGCGGCGCAAGCAACGATTTCTCCGGCTGGTTTGTCGTGATCTCTTCAAACGTAGAGACGGACATGTTACGTCTTGCCGGGGAAGTCGGTTTATACTTTTTAATAGGCACGTTTACTCCTCCTTACTCTACAGATTCAAAAAACTCAAGCGGTTTGCTGTCTTGGCTCAGCGTTACGATGGCTTTTTTCCACTCGGTCGTATAACCGTTGTAGCGGCCATAACGTTTCGGCTTCGCTGGGACGCGCATCGTATTAACGTTAGTCACTTTCACTTTGAAAATAGACTCAACGGCTTGTTTGATCTCGGTTTTGTTGGCACGAATGTCAACCTCGAAAGCGTATTTCATGTCGCTCATGTATTCGGCCGTACGTTCCGTAATCACCGGACGTTTGATAATATCACGAGGGTCTTTCATTACGCGAGCACCTCCTCTACCTTCTGAACTGCTTCTTTCGTAATGATCAGCTTGTCGTACAGAAGTACGTCAAGAACATTAATGCCGTCTGCCGCTACGAATTTCACGCCAGGAATATTACGTGCGGAAAGAGCCACATTATCATCATAGCTAGGAGCCACGATCAGGGCTTTGCGTTCCACTTTCAGGTTGTTCAGGATGGCTGCGAATTCCTTGGTTTTAGGAGCGTTCAACGCAAGTGCATCCAGAACGATGATGTTGTTGTCGATCACTTTGGAAGACAACGCGGATTTGATCGCCAAACGACGAACTTTCTTAGGAAGCTTGAACGTGTAGCTGCGTGGCGTTGGGCCAAACACAGTACCGCCGCCTTTCCATTGTGGTGCACGGATCGAACCTTGACGAGCACGGCCTGTGCCTTTTTGTTTCCAAGGCTTACGTCCGCCGCCGCGTACTTCAGAACGGCCTTTCACTTTATGCGTACCGCGACGCAAAGACGCTCTTTGCAGCAATACGGCTTGGTTCATGACATGAACGTTTGGCGTAATACCGAATACCGCATCGTTCAGTTCCAATTCATCTACTGGGCTTCCGCTAACGTTAAACACGGATACTTTTGGCATTTATTGTTCCTCCTTTCCTTAGGTGATTATTTCTTCACCGTTTCACTAATTTTCACGAAGCTGTTTTTAGGGCCTGGGATGGCGCCTTTGATCAGCAACACGTTGCGTTCTGTGTCAACTTTAACAACCTCAAGCTTTTGAACCGTTACGGTCACATGACCCATCTGTCCTGGAAGGTGTTTGCCTTTAGGAACGCGGTTTGCTTGGATGGAACCCATGGAACCTGGTCCACGATGGTAACGGGAACCGTGAGCCATTGGTCCGCGGCTTTGTCCCCAACGTTTGATAACGCCTTGGAAACCTTTACCTTTGGACGTGCCGGTTACGTCAACATACTCGCCTTCCGCAAAAATGTCAGCTTTCAGCTCTTGGCCAACCTCGTATGCTCCGAGGTCAACACCGCGGATTTCGCGAACGTAGCGCTTAGGTGCAGTGTTAGCCTTTTTGGCATGTCCTGCTTCCGGTTTATTGGCACTTTTCTCTTTTTTATCGGAGAAACCGATTTGGATCGCTTCGTATCCATCGTTCTCGATATCTTTCTTTTGCAGAACAACGCAAGGACCTGCTTCCACTACAGTTACAGGAATTACATTACCTTCAGCGGTAAATACTTGAGTCATTCCGAGTTTTTTTCCTAAGATACCTTTCATGTTGACACCTCTTTTCCCTTCTTGATTCCTTGACGGAAATTACAGTTTGATTTCGATATCTACACCGGACGGCAGGTCCAAGCGCATAAGAGCATCCACAGTTTGTGGAGTTGGGTTCACAATGTCGATCAGACGCTTATGAGTGCGCATTTCGAATTGCTCCCGAGAATCCTTATACTTGTGTACCGCACGGAGAATGGTAATGATTTGTTTTTCAGTTGGAAGCGGAATCGGTCCGGATACACCAGCACCAGAACGTTTCGCAGTTTCAACGATTTTCTCAGCGGATTGATCAAGAATTCTGTGATCGTAAGCCTTCAAACGAATACGAATTTTTTGCTTTGCCATTTTAGTCCCTCCTTCTATCGCCCAATTTGGTATCGGACATACTCCGTGAAAATTTTCTGACATCCTGCTCCATGGCAAAGGGGCCGGGTGTGTCAGTAACCTCTCACATCATCGCAACGTCTCAGAACAACATTCACTATTATATAGAAAGATTGGGCGTAATGCAAGCTTTAATAAGAAAAAAAGCAAAAGGCACTTCCCGGAAAAAGAAGTACCTTTTGCTTGCCTTGCGTTTACGTCACAATGTTACTCGTTCCAGCACAATGTTGCATATCGTATATCGTTCAGACTCCGGAATTTGAAGCTTCGTTACCGAAGCTGCTTCATTCCAAAATCATTACTTGATGATGCTAGCTACCGCACCTGCACCAACTGTACGTCCGCCTTCGCGAATGGAGAACTTCGTTCCTTCTTCGATCGCGATTGGGGAGATCAGTTGTACAGTTACAGTGATGTTGTCGCCAGGCATAACCATTTCAGTTCCTTCTGGCAGGTTGATGATACCTGTTACGTCAGTTGTACGGAAGTAGAACTGAGGACGGTATCCAGTGAAGAAAGGCTTATGACGTCCACCTTCTTCTTTAGTCAGTACGTAAACTTGAGCAGTAAACTCAGTGTGTGGGTTTACGGAAGCTGGTTTAGCAAGTACTTGACCGCGTTCGATTTCTTTACGGTCTACACCGCGAAGAAGAGCACCGATGTTGTCGCCGGCTTGAGCGGAGTCAAGCAATTTGCGGAACATTTCAACGCCGGTAACGACGGATTTTTTAGTTTCTTCAGCAATACCGACGATTTCAACTTCGTCGCCGACTTTAACTGTACCACGCTCTACGCGGCCAGTAGCAACCGTACCGCGGCCAGTGATGGAGAACACGTCTTCGACTGGCATAAGGAAAGGTTTGTCAGTGTCGCGTTCTGGAGTTGGGATGTACTCGTCGATGATGTTGAACATTTCAACGATTTTTTCAGCCCACTCGCCGTCTGGGTTTTGCAGAGCTTCACGAGCGGAACCGCGGATGATTGGAGTGTCGTCGCCTGGGAATTCATATTCGCTCAGGAGATCGCGCACTTCCATTTCAACCAGTTCAAGCAGTTCGTCGTCTTCAACCATGTCGCATTTGTTCAGGAATACGACGATGTAAGGAACGCCTACCTGACGGGACAACAGGATGTGTTCGCGAGTTTGCGGCATTGGGCCGTCAGCTGCGGATACAACCAGGATTGCGCCGTCCATTTGAGCTGCGCCAGTGATCATGTTTTTAACGTAGTCGGCGTGTCCTGGGCAGTCAACGTGTGCATAGTGACGAGCAGGAGTTTCGTATTCTACGTGTGCAGTAGAGATCGTGATACCGCGTTCGCGCTCTTCTGGAGCTTTGTCGATTTGGTCGAATGCTACGGCAGCGCCACCGTATTTTTTGGACAATACAGTTGTGATTGCTGCAGTCAAAGTAGTTTTACCATGGTCGACGTGACCAATCGTGCCAATGTTAACGTGCGGTTTAGTACGTTCAAATTTAGCCTTTGCCATTTTGAACAATTCCTCCTTAAATGGAATAAATGTTGTATGTTTATGCCGGCCGGCATTTATGCAGGGTTTCTTGGATGTTGATGATCCGGCCAGTCTTTAAAACGTAAAACTTATTCGGCAGAGCCTTTGGACTTCGAGATGATCTCTTCGGCGATGTTGCGAGGAACTTCCTCATAGTGAGAGATTTCCATCGAGAACACGCCGCGTCCTTGGGTACCGGAACGAAGTGTGGTCGAGTATCCGAACATTTCGGAGAGAGGCACCTTCGCACGAATGATTTGAGCACCGGAACGGGAATCCATACCTTCGATCCGTCCGCGGCGGGAGTTCAGCATACCCATTACGTCGCCCATGTATTCTTCAGGCACGGTAACTTCGACTTTCATGATTGGCTCGAGCAGGACAGGGTTACACTTGTCTTTTGCTGCTTTAAGCGCCATGGAACCGGCAATCTTAAACGCCATTTCGTTGGAGTCGACATCATGGTAGGAACCGTCTACGATCGTAGCTTTGATGTCCACGATCGGGAAGCCGGCGAGTACACCATTTTTCATGGCTTCTTCGATACCATTCAGTGCAGGCTGAATATATTCTCTTGGTACCGCGCCACCGACAATCTTGCTGTCAAACTGGCTGCCAGTACCTGCTTCGAGAGGTTCGAACTCAACCCATACGTGACCGTATTGACCACGACCACCGGACTGACGAACGAATTTACCTTCGACGCGAGCTGGTGTACGGAAGGTTTCACGGTAAGCAACCTGCGGTTTACCCACGTTGGTTTCTACCTTGAACTCGCGACGCATGCGGTCGATGATGATGTCGAGGTGAAGCTCACCCATACCAGCCAAAATCGTTTGACCGGTTTCTTCATCCGTATGAGCACGCAGCGTAGGATCTTCTTCCGTCAATTTGCTCAAAGCAACGCCCATTTTGTCTTGGTCGGCTTTGGTTTTAGGTTCAACGGCAATCTCGATAACCGGTTCAGGGAAGTTCATCGATTCGAGGATTACCGGAGCTTTTTCGTCGCAAAGCGTGTCGCCCGTACCCGTATCTTTCAAACCTACGGCAGCCGCGATATCACCAGCGTAAACTTCGCTGATCTCTTGACGGCTGTTCGCGTGCATCTGAAGGATACGTCCGATACGTTCGCGTTTGCCTTTGGTGGCATTCAATACATAAGATCCGGATTGAAGGATACCGGAGTATACGCGGAAGAATGTCAATTTACCGACATAAGGGTCAGTCATGATTTTAAATGCCAAAGCCGCAAACGGCTCTTCGTCGGAAGAGTGGCGTTCTACCTCGGATCCGTCCTCAAGGTGACCTTGAATCGACGGCACGTCAACTGGAGATGGCAAGTAATCGATAACGGCGTCCAGCATCAGCTGAACCCCTTTGTTGCGGTACGAGGAGCCGCAGACAACCGGGAAGATCTTAACTTCGCAGACCCCTTTGCGGAGTGCAGCTTTCAGTTCCGGAACGGTGATTTCTTCGCCTTCCAGATACTTCATCGTCAATTCTTCGTCGAGTTCCGCAACCTTTTCGATCAATTCCGCGCGAAGTTCTTCGACTTGGTCTTTGAACTCTGCAGGAATTTCGGTTTCCTCGATGTTTTGACCCAGGTCGTCTTTGTACATGTAAGCTTTTTGTTCGACCAGGTCGATGATGCCTCTGAAGTCGTTTTCCGCGCCGATCGGCAATTGAATCGCAACCGCGTTCGCTTGCAGACGTTCACGCATGTCTTTTACGACGTTCAGGTAGTCGGCACCGATGATATCCATTTTGTTTACATATGCGATCCGTGGTACGCCGTAACGGTCAGCCTGTCTCCATACGGTTTCAGACTGAGGCTCAACGCCCTCTTTCGCACTGAAAACGCCTACTGCCCCATCCAATACACGAAGGGAACGTTCAACTTCAACAGTGAAGTCAACGTGCCCTGGGGTATCAATGATATTGACGCGGTGACCTTTCCAAGAAGCGGTCGTCGCAGCGGAAGTAATCGTGATCCCGCGCTCCTGTTCCTGCTCCATCCAGTCCATCGTAGCTGCACCCTCGTGAACTTCACCGATTTTGTGCGTACGGCCTGTATAGAACAAGATCCGCTCTGTGGTGGTCGTTTTACCAGCGTCAATATGCGCCATGATCCCGATATTACGTGTATTTTTCAAGGAGAACTCTCTTGCCATGAAAATAGTCTCCCTTCAAAATTGAAGTGTAATATATGATGAACTGAATCCTACCAGCGGTAGTGAGCAAACGCTTTGTTCGCCTCAGCCATTTTGTGCGTGTCTTCGCGTTTCTTGACGGAAGCGCCTGTGTTGTTGGATGCATCGATGATCTCTGCAGCCAAACGCTCTTCCATCGTTTTCTCACCGCGGCTGCGGGAGTAGTTTACGAGCCAACGAAGTCCGAGAGCTGTACGTCTCTCTGGTTTTACTTCGATAGGCACCTGGTAGTTCGCACCACCGACACGGCGAGCTTTAACTTCCAGTACTGGCATGATGTTTTTGATGGCTGCTTCAAACACTTCCATAGGATCTTTACCCGTACGTTCTTGAATCAGGTTGAACGCGTTGTAAAGAATGCTTTGAGCAACACCTCTCTTACCATCCAGCATGATGCGGTTGATCAGACGAGTAACCAGCTTGCTGTTGTACACCGGATCTGGCAGCACGTCTCTTTTGGCAACTGGACCTTTGCGTGGCATGGATATCCCCCTTTCTTACGTCTTGGTTGTTACAAAGCGGTTAGCCGCTTATTTTTTAGCTTTCGGACGCTTAGCGCCGTATTTGGAACGAGCCTGCATGCGGTTGTTTACGCCAGCCGTATCAAGCGCGCCGCGAACGATATGGTAACGTACACCCGGAAGGTCTTTTACCCGTCCGCCGCGAACCAATACCACGCTGTGCTCTTGCAGGTTGTGTCCGATTCCCGGAATGTAAGCAGTAACCTCGATGCGGTTCGTCAAGCGAACACGGGCATACTTACGAAGTGCGGAGTTCGGTTTTTTCGGAGTCATCGTACCTACACGGGTGCAAACCCCACGTTTTTGAGGAGCGCTCAAATCCGTATCTTCACGCTTCAAAGCGTTGTATCCTTTCTGCAGAGCAGGGGACTTCGATTTGTAGATTTTAGCTTGACGTCCTTTGCGAACCAGTTGGTTAATTGTTGGCATTGTTAGCCACCTCCTTCCAATATGTTCATTCTCCTTACAAACCTCTTTTTTAAGTCCACAGACCCAGGCGGTTCATAAAAGAACAAATGAAAAGTTTTTGCCGAGAGAAGCCTGGCTTCCCTAACAAAAACGTTTCTTACGGTATTAACTTGCCTTCATCCCATATTGCTATGGTTTCACGATGGCAGCCATCGCTGCGCCCACTTCAATCCCGCATGCTTTCCCCAAATGCTGCATGGTGTCCACATAGGTGATCTTCACGCCGTGCTTGCTGCACAGCCCTTCGATCTTGGAAATGAGCCGGAATTCCGCATCCTCTGCCACATAAACTTCTGCGGCTTGGCCTGACTCCACAAGTTTCATGGTCTGTTTGGCCCCGATTTTGACATGAGCATCCTGTAATCCTTTATCATTAGACATCTTTACGATTCCTCCAAAAGCACAGGGATGTTGCTACTCACGCACCTTTGATATATTAGCACCTGCATTCGCCGATGTCAAGAAAAACGGCTATTAATTTTTGCTAGGAAAATCATTGTAAAAAAGCTTTTTGCGAGAGCAGGCGGTCAATCGCCCGCCCCCGCAAGCCGCTTTCCGTTTCAAATTACTCCACGTTTGCCGTTTCCAGCTCTTTCGAACCGTCTTCTTCCGCGTTCGGATCATCGAATCTGACGTTGCGGTAACGGTTCATACCTGTACCCGCAGGAATCAGCTTACCGATGATGACATTTTCCTTCAGGCCGAGCAGCTGATCGACTTTGCCTTTGATGGCTGCGTCGGTAAGCACCCGCGTCGTTTCCTGGAAGGAAGCCGCAGACAAGAACGAGTCGGTTTCGAGGGAAGCTTTCGTGATCCCGAGCAGGACTGGCTTGGCAACGGCCGGTTCCTTGCCGGAAAGGATCGCTTCCTTGTTGGCTGTTTCGTATTCGTAAATATCGACGAAAGATCCCGGCAGCAGCGGCGTATCTCCCGCATCGACGATGCGGATTTTGCGCAGCATCTGCTTGATCATGACTTCGACGTGTTTGTCGTTGATTTCTACGCCCTGGTTCCGGTATACGCGCTGAACTTCCTGAAGGATGTAGTTCTGCACGCCGCGGATCCCTTTGATGCGCAGCATTTCTTTAGGGTCGATCGAACCTTCGGTCAGCTCGTCGCCGGCTTCGATTTCCATGCCTTCGGTCACGCGCAGGCGGGAACCGTAAGTGACGGAGTAAACCTTGGTT
Source organism: Paenibacillus sp. YAE3 (assembly GCF_057546105.1). Classification (NCBI taxonomy): domain Bacteria; kingdom Bacillati; phylum Bacillota; class Bacilli; order Caryophanales; family Paenibacillaceae; genus Paenibacillus; species Paenibacillus sp. YAE3. The sequence goes on from NZ_BAAIYF010000021.1 coordinate 32,737, forward strand.
TCGGCTTCCCCTTGGATTTCGATTTCGCGGCGGTCTTTTGCTTCGCGAATTTCTTTGACGACGCCGTCGATTTCACTGATGGTCGCCTGACCTTTCGGATTCCGGGCCTCAAACAGCTCCTGGATACGCGGAAGACCTTGCGTGATATCGTCGCCCGCTACGCCCCCGGTATGGAACGTACGCATCGTGAGCTGGGTTCCCGGTTCACCGATGGATTGCGCGGCGATGATGCCGACTGCTTCCCCGATTTCGACATGTTTGCCCGTCGCCAGGTTGCGTCCGTAGCACTTCTTGCACACGCCATGGCGGGCGCGGCAGCTGAGCACGGAGCGGATTTGCAGTTTCGTAATTCCGGATCTCACGATCAGGTTGGCTTTGTCCGAATCGATCAGTTCGTTGCGGTTAACCAGAATTTCGTTGGTTTCCGGATGACGAACGGTTTCGAAACAGTACCGGCCTTCGATACGGTCGTACAGATCCTCGATGACCTCTTTGCCGTCCTGGATTCTGCTAACCGTAAAGCCTTTGTCCGTTCCGCAGTCTTCCTCGCGCACGATGACATCCTGCGCGACGTCGACCAGACGGCGGGTCAGGTAACCGGAGTCCGCCGTACGAAGCGCCGTATCCGCGAGACCTTTCCGCGCGCCGTGCGTGGACAGGAAGTACTCGAGGACCGTCAGGCCTTCGCGGAAGTTCGACTTGATCGGGAGCTCGATGATCCGGCCGGACGGGTTCGCCATCAGACCCCGCATACCGCCGAGCTGCGTAATCTGCGATTTGTTACCCCGCGCTTTGGAGTCGACCATGAGCATGATGGAGTTGAAACGGTCCATCGATTTCATGAGGACGTCCGTAATATCGTCTTTGGCCTTGGACCAAATGTCGATAACCCGGTCGTAACGTTCTTCGTTGGTGATCAGACCGCGGCGGTACTGGTTGGTAACGACCGCAACCTTCTCTTCGGATTCTCTGAGGATCTCCTGTTTTTCTTCAGGAACGATAACGTCCGCCACCGCAACCGTTACGCCGGCACGGGTGGAGTACGTGAATCCGAGCTGTTTGATTTTATCCAAAATGATGGATGTTTCCGTCGTATGGTAGATTTCGAAGCACCGGGCGATGATTTGGCCCAGGTACTCTTTGCCGACAGCGCTGCTGATAGGCAGTTCATTCATACGTTCGCGGATATCCACGCCTTTTTCGTAAACGAAATATTTCTCAGGCGTACCGTTCAAAAGATTGTCGCGGGTCGCTTCGTTGATGTACGGGAAGCTGCTTGGGAAAATTTCGTTGAAAATAATGCGTCCGACCGTGGTCAAAAGCATCGCGTCTTGCTGTTTTTCGGTAAAGCTGGTTTTGCCGAGCGCTTTAACCGGAATGGCAACGCGCGCATGCAATCCTGCCGTGCCGCGTTGGTAAGCGGACACCGCTTCGTTGACCGAGCCCAAAATCATGCCGGAACCTTTTTCTTCTTTGTTGTCCATCGTCAGATAGAAGGAACCGAGGACCATATCCTGGGACGGAGTTACGACCGGCTTGCCGTCTTTAGGGTTCAGGATGTTGCCGGAAGCGAGCATCAGAAGGCGCGCTTCAGCCTGAGCTTCGGCGGACAACGGAACGTGTACCGCCATTTGGTCGCCGTCGAAGTCGGCGTTGTACGCCGTACATACGAGCGGATGCAAACGGATCGCATGGCCTTCGACCAGAATCGGTTCGAACGCCTGGATACCGAGACGGTGAAGCGTAGGGGCACGGTTCAGCAGAACCGGATGCTCTTTAATGACTTCTTCAAGAACGTCCCAGACTTCCGGACTTACACGCTCAACCTTACGTTTCGCGCTCTTGATGTTATGGGCAAGGCCTTTGTTGACCAATTCTTTCATGACGAATGGCTTGAACAGTTCAAGCGCCATTTTTTTCGGCAGACCGCATTGGTACATTTTCAGGTACGGTCCAACGACGATAACGGAACGGCCGGAGTAGTCGACGCGTTTACCGAGCAGGTTTTGGCGGAAACGTCCTTGTTTACCTTTCAGCATGTGGCTGAGGGATTTGAGCGGACGGTTGCCCGGACCTGTTACGGGACGGCCGCGGCGGCCGTTGTCGATCAAGGCGTCTACCGCTTCCTGCAGCATCCGTTTTTCGTTTTGCACGATGATGTCCGGAGCGCCCAGGTCAAGCAGGCGTTTCAGACGGTTGTTACGGTTGATGACGCGGCGGTACAAATCGTTCAGGTCAGACGTTGCAAAACGTCCGCCGTCCAGCTGTACCATCGGGCGAAGTTCCGGAGGAATGACCGGAAGGACGTCCATGATCATCCATTCAGGCTTATTGCCGGAATTGCGGAACGCTTCGATCACTTCAAGGCGTTTGATCGCGCGGTTGCGGCGTTGGCCTTGAGCGGTGCGAAGCTCTTCTTTCAGGAATTCCAGTTCTTTTTCCACGTCGAGATCCTGAAGAAGCTTTTTGATGGCTTCGGCACCCATGCCCGCTTGGAATCCGTAGCCGTATTTTTCACGGTAGCTGCGGTATTCTTTTTCGGACAGAAGCTGTTTCTTCTCCAGAGGCGTATCTCCTGGGTCGGTCACGACATAAGATGCAAAGTAGATGATCTCTTCGAGAGATCTTGGAGACATATCCAAAGCGAGACCCATACGGCTCGGAATGCCTTTAAAGTACCAGATATGGGAAACGGGAGCTGCCAGCTCAATGTGGCCCATCCGTTCGCGGCGCACCTTCGAGCGGGTAACTTCTACGCCGCAGCGGTCGCAGACGACGCCTTTGTAACGGACACGCTTATATTTGCCGCAATGGCATTCCCAGTCTTTTTGCGGTCCAAAAATCCGTTCGCAGAACAGGCCTTCCTTCTCCGGTTTCAGCGTACGGTAATTGATGGTTTCCGGTTTTTTTACTTCTCCGCGGGACCATGAACGAATTTTTTCCGGGGATGCAAGCCCGATTTTCATGAATTCGAAATTGTTTACGTCCAACAAGGAGCAACCCTCCTAGTCCTATTGTTTTAATCCGCGAATGAGGCAGACGGGTTTGCCCCGTCCGCCGTCCATCCGCGAACTTATTCCACTCCGACTTCCGCGCCTTCCAAATTGAGGCTCAGTTTATCGCCTGCAGTATCATCGTCGTCATCGAGCTCTTTCATCTCGATTTCCTGCTCGTCGCCGCTCAGGATTTTTACGTCCATGCCGAGAGACTGGAGCTCTTTGATCAAGACTTTGAACGACTCCGGAACGCCCGGTTCCGGAACGTTTTCGCCCTTGACGATGGATTCGTACGTCTTCACCCGGCCAACCACGTCGTCGGATTTGACGGTGAGGATTTCCTGAAGCGTGTACGCCGCGCCGTAGGCTTCGAGCGCCCACACTTCCATCTCCCCGAAGCGCTGTCCGCCGAACTGGGCTTTACCGCCCAGAGGCTGCTGCGTAACGAGGGAGTAAGGACCCGTGGAACGGGCGTGGATTTTATCGTCAACCATGTGCGCGAGTTTGATCATGTGCATGACGCCGACGGTCACTTCGCGTTCGAAACGCTCGCCGGTACGGCCGTCATACAGCACGGTCTTACCGTTGCGCTGCATGCCTGCTTCTTCCATCGTATCGAATACGTCGTATTCGTTGGCTCCGTCGAATACCGGCGTTGCCACGTGAATGCCGAGCTGCATGGCCGCGAAGCCCAGATGGACTTCGAGCACCTGCCCGATGTTCATCCGCGAAGGTACGCCGAGCGGGTTCAGCACGACCTGTACAGGCGTGCCGTCCGGCAGGAACGGCATATCTTCTTCCGGAAGAATGCGGGCCACGACCCCTTTGTTGCCGTGACGTCCGGCCATTTTGTCGCCCTCGGAGATTTTACGCTTCTGGGCGATGTACACGCGAACCAGCTGGTTTACGCCTGGAGGCAGCTCGTCGCCGTTCTCGCGGGTAAACACTTTGACGTCGACGATAATGCCGTCGCTGCCATGCGGTACGCGCAGAGAGGTGTCACGCACTTCGCGGGCTTTTTCGCCGAAAATCGCGTGCAGGAGACGCTCTTCCGCCGTCAGTTCCGTTACGCCTTTCGGCGTTACTTTGCCGACCAGGATGTCGCCGGCGCTGATTTCCGCACCGATGCGGATGATGCCGCGCTCGTCGAGGTTCTTAAGCGCATCTTCACCTACGTTAGGAATATCGCGGGTGATTTCCTCAGGTCCGAGTTTGGTATCGCGTGCTTCGGATTCGTACTCTTCGATGTGGATCGAAGTGTACACGTCCTCTTTAACCAGCTTTTCGCTCAGCAGGATGGCATCCTCGTAGTTGTAACCTTCCCACGTCATGAACGCAACGACGACGTTGCGGCCAAGGGCCAGTTCGCCCATCTCCGTGGAAGGTCCGTCGGCCAGGATGTCGCCTTTCTTGACGATGTCGCCTTTCTTGACGATCGGACGCTGGTTGATGCACGTTCCTTGGTTGGAACGCATGAATTTGTGCAATTTATGTTTAACGATGTCGCCTTTGACTTCTTTTCCGTCCACGTTTTCGATCCGGCGTACCCAGATCTCGTCGGCGCTGGAGCGCTCCACGATGCCGTCGTGCTTGGAAACGATACATACGCCCGAGTCCTTCGCAGCTTTATGTTCCATGCCGGTTCCGACCAGCGGAGCTTTAGGCACGAGCAGAGGCACCGCTTGCCGCTGCATGTTCGACCCCATCAGCGCGCGGTTGGAGTCGTCGTTCTCAAGGAACGGAATGAGCGCCGTCGCGACGGATACGACCTGTTTAGGCGAAACGTCCATGTAGTCTACCCGATCGCTCGGCATCGGCAAAATGTTGTCGGACTGTTTGTTGTAACGGACGATAACCATATCTTCCGCAAACGTTCCGTCTTCATTCAGCTTCGCGTTCGCCTGGGCGACGACGTAATTGTCTTCTTCATCGGCCGTCAGGTAGTCGATATGCTCGGTAACCACACCCGTCTTCGGATCGACCCAACGGTAAGGAGCTTCGATGAAGCCGTACTCGTTGATGCGGGCGAACGTGGACAAGGAGTTGATCAGACCGATGTTCGGACCTTCAGGCGTTTCGATCGGACACATCCGGCCGTAGTGACTGTGGTGAACGTCGCGGACTTCGAAGCCTGCGCGCTCACGCGTCAAACCGCCCGGTCCGAGCGCGGACAGACGGCGTTTATGCGTCAATTCCGCAAGCGGGTTCGTTTGGTCCATGAACTGCGAAAGCTGGGAGCTTCCGAAGAACTCCTTGATCGACGCGATGACCGGACGGATGTTGATCAGCGCCTGCGGCGTAATGACGTTCGCATCCTGAATCGACATTCTTTCGCGAACCACGCGTTCCATACGGGACAAACCGATACGGAACTGGTTCTGCAGCAATTCGCCGACGGAACGCAGACGACGGTTGCCCAGATGGTCGATGTCGTCAGTGTTGCCGATGCCGTGCAGCAAATTAATAAAGTAGCTGATCGAGGAAATAATATCAGCAGGCGTAATGTGCTTCACCGACTTGTCGATGTTGCCGTTCGCGATCACTTTGACCACTTTGCCGTCTTCGATCGGCGAGAATACGTCGATCGTTTGCAGCGGAATGTCGTTGGCGTCAAGCACGCCGTTGGACACATGATAGGTTTTGTGGCCCACCATCGTATCCAGATGCGGCATGATCTCGTCCAGCAAACGACGGTCAACCATTTGGCCGGCTTCAGCGATGATTTCGCCCGTTTGGGTGTCGATCAGCGTTTCAGCAAGGCGCTGGTTGAACAGACGGTTTTTGATGTGAAGCTTTTTATTGATTTTATAACGGCCGACATTGGCCAGATCATATCTTTTCGGATCAAAGAAACGCGCTACGAGGAGGCTTTTCGCATTATCCAGCGTAGGCGGTTCGCCCGGACGAAGGCGTTCATAGATTTCGATGAGCGCTTTTTCCGTCGAATCGGTGTTGTCTTTATCAAGCGTGTTGCGGATATATTCGTCGTTACCGAGCAGGTCCAAAATTTCGGCGTCGCTGCCGAAACCAAGCGCTCTCAGCAAAACGGTAACCGGAATTTTACGGGTACGGTCAATGCGGACATACATGATGTCCTTCGCATCCGTCTCCAGTTCAAGCCATGCCCCGCGGTTCGGAATGACCGTCGCGGTGTACGTCTTTTTGCCGTTCTTATCGACTTTCGTGCTGAAGTAGACGCTAGGAGAGCGTACCAACTGGCTGACAATGACCCGTTCTGCGCCATTGATGATAAACGTACCGGTTTCCGTCATCAGAGGGAAATCACCCATGAATACTTCCTGTTCTTTGACTTCTCCGGTTTCTTTGTTGATGAGCCGCACCTTCACCCGCAAAGGCGCCGCATACGTCACGTCGCGTTCCTTCGCGTCATCGACGGTGTATTTCGGTTCACCAAGGCTGTAGTCAATGAACTCCAGCACCAAATTTCCCGTAAAATCCTGAATTGGCGAGATATCCTGGAACATTTCGCGCAATCCTTCCTCCAAAAACCATTCGTATGATTTTTGTTGGATTTCGATCAGGTTCGGAACCTCAAGTACTTCATTAATTCGCGCATAACTTCGCCGAGTGCGTCGACCATACTGAACAAGATGTCCTGCCAACTTTAACTCACCCCTCATGTCTACTCACTTCAAAAATTGATTGCGAACCTCTGTTTGGAACCTTATAATGGATTCATGCAGAGGATTCCATCCACAAATAAAGAAAAGCCCTTACCCGAATGCTTTCGAACAAAGAGCAACTTATCCATGGTCTTCCTAGCTAAACACGGAAGTGGCTTCATATCCTGTAGATTTGCCCAAAATGTACATATTATACGTGAACATGCTCTTGTTTATGCATCTCTCCGCATAAAAACTATTGACATTTCAGTCAACTAAAGACAAGAAGCCTATCCTAATACTGACATTTTATAATAATATCACATCAGTATTTTCAAGTCAATAGTCCTATTGCAAATTACCGAAAAGTTTTTGTAGCCTTAAAAATCCGGTACCCTTTATCCTTCGTCACTTCCTCGACCTGACTAAACAAACTCTCCAGCTTGGCTTTCGCCGAAGGCGCTCCCTGCTTTTTTTGAATGACGATCCACAAGGAACCTCCGTTTTTCAAGTGCGCATGGGCCTGTTCGAAAATCGTATGCACGGTTTCTTTGCCGGCACGGATCGGCGGGTTGGTCAGCACGACATCAAAGGTTTTTCCCTGCACGGCCGCAAACAAATCGCTCTCCAGAATGGTTACGTTTTGAATGCCGTTCAGCTTTGCGTTCTCCTTCGCCAGGGCGACTGCACGGGAGTTCACGTCAAGCATGGTCACATGACCGCTGGCGGCAAGTCTGGCGGCCGCAAAACCGATCGGGCCGTACCCGCAGCCCACGTCCAAAACTTCGGCATGCTGCGGAATATCCATCGCTTCGATCAACACCTTGCTGCCGTAGTCCACCCCTTTTTTGGAGAATACGCCCGCGTCGCTGATAAACCTGAAGGTTTGTCCCCGCAGCCGTTCCTCCAGCTCCCGCCGGTCATGGCCGGCTTCAGGCTGATTCGAATAATAATGCTGTGACATGCCGTCCCTCCGTCTCGTTTCGTCTTCCTTCTACAGATTGTCCCGATCGGTTTCATTTCAATCCACCCAAACGGGGAATCCCGTTTACAAAAACAAACCCCTTGAATTTTCAAGGGGTTTGTTATGTTTAATCACTCGTAAGAAGGAATTACTTCACTTCTACAGTAGCGCCTGCTTCTTCCAATTTAGCTTTGATGGAATCAGCTTCTTCTTTACCCACTTTTTCTTTGAGTGGTTTTGGTGCGTTGTCAACCAGGTCTTTAGCTTCTTTCAAGCCGAGGCCAGTGATTTCGCGAACCGCTTTGATAACGTTGATTTTGGAAGCGCCAGCGCTAGCCAGAATTACGTCGAATTCAGTTTGCTCAGCAGCTTCGGAAGCGCCAGCAGCGCCGCCTACTACAGCAACTGGAGCTGCAGCAGTTACGCCGAATTCTTCTTCGATTGCTTTAACCAGATCGTTCAGTTCCAATACAGTCATGCCTTTGATTGCTTCCAAGATTTGCTCTTTACTCATGGTTAAACCTCCATTTTATAATTAAAGTTTTTGTGTTTGTCTTTCAATACTGCATCGAGGAACAGGTGCTTACGCGCCTTGTTCTTCTTTCTCTGCAACGGCTTTAACTGCAAGCGCGAAGTTGCGCACAGGAGCTTGAAGCACGCTGAGGAGCATGGAAAGGAGACCTTCGCGGGATGGCAGTTCTGCCAGCGCTTTGACTTGGTCAACGCCGACGACACGGCCTTCGACCACGCCACCTTTCAATTTCAATGCATCGTTTTTCTTAGCAAAATCGTTAAGGATTTTCGCTGGAGCTACGGCATCTTCACCACTGAATGCAATCGCTGTAGGACCGGTCAATACTTCGTCCAGTTCTGTCAGCTCGGCAGCAGCGGTAGCGCGACGCAGCAATGAGTTTTTCAGAACCTGGAATTCGATGCCGGCTTCGCGAAGCTGCTTACGCAGTTCGGTCACTTGGGCAACGTTCAATCCACGGTAGTCGGCAACAACGGTAGATGCGCTTTCGCGCAGCTTAGCCGTGATTGCTTCCACTGCTTCTTGTTTCGCTTGAATCACTTTTGCGTTTGCCAATGTTCACACCTCCTGAAAGTTTCGCTGTCCGGCACCTAATCGGCCGGAACATGTACTGCAATCGTTTGGATGAAAAGTCTGACTTGCTTCCCGTTCCTAATGATTCTAGGCATGTAAAAAGCCTCCGTAGAATCACGAAGGCCTGATAAATGATGATTGTCCACACGAACGTCAGGAGCAACCATCCTCATTCTATCACAACACCTCGGTAGGAAATTAAGCCTTGCGGGGCACCTACTGTCTACGGTAAGCATATTCAACTTTAATGGTCAGTTCTTTCACAACAACTTTTACAGATTATCAGATAACGCGACGGAAGTCAACGTTAATTTCTTATCTGAAAGAAGCTGTGTTCACGCGAGCGCTTGGGCCCATCGTCGAGGATACTGCGATCCCTTTCAGATAAACGCCTTTCGCAGCTGCCGGTTTAGCACGGTTGAGGGCGTCGATGAGAGCTTTGAGGTTCTCATTCAGTTTCGCCGCATCAAAGGATACTTTACCGATCGGAGCGTGAATTTGACCTGCTTTATCCAGACGGTATTCGATTTTACCCGCTTTGATCTCTTGAACCGCTTTGGCAACATCGAATGTAACCGTGCCTGCTTTAGGGTTAGGCATGAGGCCTTTACCGCCGAGCAGACGACCCAGTTTACCGACTTCGCTCATCATGTCAGGTGTAGCTACGCAGACGTCGAATTCGAACCAGCCTTGTTGGATTTTGTTGATCATGTCCTGATCGCCAACATAATCCGCGCCAGCCGCTTCCGCTTCTTTCGCTTTGTCACCTTTCGCAAATACCAATACGCGCTGCGTTTTACCCGTGCCGTGAGGCAGGACAACGACGCCGCGAACGGCTTGGTCTTGTTTACGTGGGTCTACGCCCAAACGAACTGCAACTTCAACGGTTTCGTCGAATTTGGCAGTCGCAGCCTTTTTCACAAGCTCAACGGCTTCTGCTGGCTCGTAAAATGCTTCGCTGTCAATCAGCTTGGCAGCTTCAACATATTTCTTACCATGTTTCGCCATGTTTGTTCCTCCTTTGTGGTTTTAACGGAAATTCCTCCCACATATGCCAGTCCCAATCGACCGGTTGTCGCAGAAAAACCGAAAATAAAATTAGTCTTCGATCGTGATACCCATGCTGCGGGCAGTACCTTCGACCATACGCATAGCAGCTTCGACGGAAGCAGCGTTCAGGTCAGGCATTTTTGTTTCAGCGATTTCACGAACCTTGTCGCGTTTAACCGTTGCCACCTTTTTCTTGTTAGGTTCGCCGGAACCTTTCTCGATTTTTGCAGCTACGCGAAGCAGAACTGCAGCCGGTGGAGTTTTCGTGATAAACGTAAAGGAACGGTCTTCAAATACCGAGATTTCAACCGGAATGATCAGACCAGCTTGGTCAGCGGTACGAGCGTTGAATTCTTTACAGAATGCCATGATGTTGACACCTGCTTGACCCAATGCAGGACCTACTGGCGGAGCCGGATTCGCTTTACCTGCAGGAATTTGCAGTTTTACCATTTTGATTACCTTTTTTGCCATGTAAGACACCTCCTTCAAAAGTGGTTAACGGGACGTTTGCGCCCCTCCCACAAGAAACCTGAAGAAAATATTTATATCTTCTCCACCTGAGTATAATCCAGCTCAAGCGGGGTTTCCCGTCCAAACATGTTGACGTGAACTTTGAGTTTGCTCTTGTCGGCGAGAATTTCCTCTACAGAGCCCACAAAATTCGCAAATGGACCAACCTTGATCCGCACGGATTCCTTAATGTCGAATTCGATTTTTGGTTTAGGTTCTTCCATGCCCATATGCTTCAGAATTTGATCTACTTCTTCCGGAAGCAAAGGCGTAGGTTTGGAACCCGACCCCGTCGAACCAACGAAGCCCGTCACCCCCGGCGTGTTGCGGACAACATACCAAGAGTCGTCGGTTTGGATCATTTCAACCAAGACATACCCCGGGTAAACTTTTCTCATGACGGTTTTTTTCTTGCCGTCCTTGTTTACCACTTCTTCTTCCATCGGAACAAGAACGCGGAATATCTTGTCCTCCATGCCCATGGACTCGACGCGTTTCTCCAAATTGGCCTTGACCTTGTTCTCATACCCGGAATAGGTATGAACAACGTACCATCTTTTTTCCATAGTTTCCATATCAAGCCACCCGGGACCCTTCTTAAATAATCGCTTCGATCACAGCGGAAATGCCGATATCCAGAACCCAAAAATAAATCGTGACGAATACAATGGTGCCGAGGACGATCAGAGTATAATTCGTCAGCTCTTTACGATTAGGCCAGCGAACTTTTTTGAGCTCCGCCCAGCTTTCAGAGAAAAAGGAAAACAGAGACTTGAAACTACTTTTCACGCCGACTACACCTCCAAAAAACTATCTGGTTTCGCGATGAGGAGTTTGCTCGTTACAGAACTTGCAAAATTTCTTCATCTCCATGCGGTCGGGGTGATTTCGCTTGTTTTTGGTAGTTGTGTAGTTTCTTTGTTTGCAGTTCGTACAAGCCAAAGTGATAATTACCCGCATGCTGTGCACCTCCCGAAGACGTCCTTCTTTTCAGAAGGCTCTATATTTCCCTAGCAGAACAGCCCAAGCCCTTCATTGCTGAAAAGAAAAAACCGTTCTTGCGAAATGAATAAGAAACAAAAACCTTGCGGTCTTTGCCTGCTCATCCATTAAAACACGCGAATTTAGGCCTACCTAAAACACTTTATCATAAGGGTGAAACCGTGTCAACGAAAGAATGGCCCTGTTTCCGGCATGCCGGGATCGCTACATCCCTAGTGTTTTCAAGCCTTTTTCCTCTACTGAAAGCCGCCTGCATTCATTTACCATTATGATTCATTCCTGTGGCGCTTAAACCTTGTCATGTCCAATTGTGAAAAAAAGACTCCGTTAAGAGCCTTTTCGTTACCGAGCGTCTAATTGTCGCGAACTTCCAAATAACGTTCCAATTTGCGTTTGACACGCTGCAAGGCGTTGTCAATCGATTTCACATGCCGCTTGAGGTCGACCGCAATCTCCTGATAGGAACGGCCGTCCAAATACAGCATCAGCACTTTGCGTTCCAGGTCGCTTAAAATCTCGGACATCTTGTCCTCCAGACCCACGAACTCTTCCTGGTTGATGATCAATTCCTCCGGGTCCGACACCTGCGAACCGCAAATGACGTCCAGGAGCGTCCGGTCGGAATCTTCATCGTAAATCGGCTTGTCCAAAGAGACATAAGAATTCAGTGGAATATGCTTCTGTCTCGTCGCCGTCTTGATCGCCGTAATAATCTGCCGCGTGATGCAGAGCTCGGCGAAAGCCTTGAACGAAGACTGCTTGTCCACCCGAAAATCACGGATCGATTTGTATAATCCGATCATGCCTTCCTGAATGATATCCTCCCGGTCGGCGCCGATCAGAAAGTAAGACCTGGCTTTGGCGCGCACGAAATTCCGGTACTTGTTAATCAAAAACTCGAGCGCTTCGCTATCGCCTTCACGAAAATATTCGACGACGTCCTCATCCGACTTGTACTCGTAATCCGACAACGTTAACTCTTTGAGGTCTACACTCACCAAGAATCCCCCCGGCTGCAACGCAAGGTACCCGTTACTCTGTGAAATATACGAACAGTATAAATGATGGCAGTTGACACCGTCAACCACGTATTACCTAAAAAAGAACGCCGCTAACAAAATTGTCAAGAGATGCAAATTTGTAATAGGTTCCAATTTCTGTCATTCCCTGCGCCATTTCTCGAATAACTCCCTAAGCTCCGGTTTCAGCTTGCCGTCCAGCGTATTTCTCGTCTTCGGCGCATGCTCGCGCTGAATCCGATGCTGAATCGCCTTTTCGCAGTTTTCCACTTCGATAAGCAGTTCGCGGGCGGAAAGCCGCAGCGCGCCGCGCGCGAAGATGACATGCTGCTCGATGAAGTCGCTGGTGGCCACATAGATTTTGCGGCTGCGGAGGCTGAGCTCCCCGACCAGCCGCTCTATGCATTCATCGGCAGTTTCCTTCTCTTTCGTGAAGTAAACCTGAACTTTGCTTTGGGAAAAGGCTTTGCCAAGCCCCGGCACCCGATACGCATCAAAGACGGCGATCACCTTCCGGCCGGTAAAAGCCTGGTAATCGGCCAGTTTGCTTAGCAGATTGTCGCGCGCCTCCTGCATGCTGATTTGCGACAGCTTCGCAAGAGACGGCCAAGCACCGATCATATTGTAGCCGTCCACCAGGAGCACGTCCCGCAAATCCGCCATCCCGATCTAACCTTGGGTGCGGCGCCGCAATACTTCGTACATGACCACGCCGGCGGCCACGGAGGCGTTCAGCGAGTTGATCCGCCCGTTCATCGGCAGCTTGACCAGAACGTCGCATTTTTCCCGGATCAGCCGCCCCATGCCTTTGCCTTCGTTGCCGATGACGATGGCTACGGGCCCGTCGAAAACATTCGTTTCGTAGATCCCGGCAGCGGCCGACACATCGGTACCTACGACCCAAATCCCTTTTTCCTTCAAAGCATCGATCGTTTGCCCCAGGTTGGTGACTCTGGCTACCGGCACGTATTCGGCCGCTCCGGCCGAAGTTTTGGACACGGTGGCAGTCACCTGCGCCGAACGGCGCTTCGGAACGATGACGCCGTGCACGCCGGTGCAATCCGCCGTACGAAGGATCGATCCCAGGTTATGCGGATCCTCGATTTCGTCCAAAAGCAAAATGAACGGCGGCTCCCCTTTCTGTTCGGCAGCCTGCAAGATGTCCTCCACTTCGGCGTAAGCGTAAGGGGCGACCTGGGCCACGACGCCTTGATGCTGAACGCCCGGCGCCAGCTGGTCGAGCTTGCGTTTGTCTACGTGCTGGATGACGACGCCGAGTTTTTTCGCCTCGATGACGATTGGCTGCGTCAAATGCTTTTGCGCATTTTCGGCAACCCAGATTTTATTGATCGTGCGGCCGGATTTCAGCGCTTCGATGACCGAATGCTTCCCGCCGATAATTTCTTCCTCCATGATATCCTCCACTAGCTTTATTTGATATGACTCTGCTGCAGCATATATTCGATTCCCATGCCGATGAGCTCCCGCATCCGGTCGTGCCGCTGCGCGTAATACAAATACCCGATCAAACTCTCGAACGCCGTGGCATGACGATATTCGAGCACGTTCGCGTTTTTCGGGATGCTGCCGGATTTGGCGTTGCGCCCTTGCCTGACGACGTCCTTCTCCTCGTCCGTCAAGACGGGCTCGAGCGCCGCCAGAATCCGGCTTTGCGCTTTCGCGGATACGATGCCGGTCGCTTGGTGGTGAAGCTGGTTCGGCTTCAGGTTCCGTTTGGAAATCAGGTACTGCCTGACCGCCACTTCATAAATGGCATCCCCGATGTACGCAAGCACGATCGGGGGAATCAGCCGGGGCTGCCTGGAAGGCGGGTATTCGAACCAGCCGTTCCATTCATCCCCCGCTTCCGGCGGCAGCCCTGCATTGTCCCGGCCGCTCATTTGCGCCGCCAGCGCATGCCTTGCGCCGTATCCTCCAGCACGATCCCCTGCGCCGCCAGCTGGTCGCGGATTTCGTCGGCACGGCTCCAGTTTTTATCCTTGCGGGCCTGCGCGCGCTCCGCGATCAATCGTTCGACTTCTTCATCCAAAAGCACGGCGTCTTCCCCGCCATAAAGTCGAAGCACGGCGTTCAGTTGTTCGAAGGCGGACAGCATCAGCTTCAGCTCTTCCGGATTGACGACAGGCTCCTGCAGCAGCGAATTCGTTTCGTTGACCCATTCGAAAACCGAGGTAATCGCATCCGGCGTGTTGAAGTCGTCGTTCATTTTGTCGTAATACTGACTCAAAATGCCGTCCAGCTTCTGCTTCAGCTCCTCGCGGACCGCTCCATGCCCGTCGGGCGTCACCGTTTCCAGGCGGTGCTTCAGGTTGGAGACGGCGTTCGCGATGCGCTCCACGCTGTTCGTCGCCTGATTCATCGTTTCGGCGTTGAAGTTCAGCGGGTTGCGGTAATGCGTCGAAAGCATGAAATATCGGATCGCTTCTTTTTTGAATTCCTTGCGCAAATCTTTGACGAGTATGCCGTTGCCGAGCGATTTCGACATTTTTTCGTTGTTGATTTTGATGTAGCCGTTATGCATCCAGTAGCGCGCCAACGGCTCGCCCGTCAGCGCTTCGGATTGGGCCACTTCGCATTCATGGTGCGGGAATTGCAAATCCTGCCCGCCCCCGTGGATGTCGATCGTGTCCCCCAAATAGCGGCGGGCCATGGCCGAGCATTCGATATGCCAACCCGGACGTCCGTCTCCCCATGGGCTGGACCAATAAATTTCGCCGGGTTTCGCCGCTTTCCAAAGCACGAAATCCTCCGGATTTTCCTTTCGCTCGTCGACGTTGATCCGGATCCCGAATTGGAGTTCATCCAGCTTTTGGTGCGACAGCTTGCCGTAATCCGGGAATTTGTTCGTACGGTAGAAGACGTCGCCGCCTTTTTCGTATGCGAAGCCTTTCTCCTCCAGCTCCCGAATGAAAGCGATGATATTGTCCATGTTTTCGGTGACTCGCGGATTGACCGTTGCCTTTTCGATGCCCAGTCCCTCCAGATCCTCGTAATAAGCCTTGATGAACGTATCGGCAACCTCCGGCACGGTGCTGCCCATTTGCTCTGCCTTCCGGATCAGCTTGTCGTCCACGTCCGTGAAGTTGACGACGTAATTGACCTCGTTGCCGATTTGCTCCAGGTACGTGCGGACCACGTCGAAAAAGATCATGGGACGGGCGTTGCCGATATGAATGTAGTCATACACGGTCGGCCCGCACACATACATTTTTACCTTTCCCGGTTCCATCGGTACAAACTCTTCTTTGGAGCGTGTCAACGTATTATATATTTGAAGCGCCATAGTCACTTTTCCTTTCGTTCGGGATTTTCAGCCAAAATCCTCGGTTTTTCTTATCTTTCTTATCCAATCGCGATTCAGGCGAATCATCCGCGTCGGGCGTCGGGTTCCGCCTCCCGCGTGCAACGTCCTTGCCCGGAACGGGCTTTATTCCACCTGCTCCGGTTCCCGCGCGGCATGGATTCGAACCAGCTCGCCGCGTTCGCCTTTCAGGTTTTCAAGTTCGCTTCGAAGCCGGTCGATCTCCTGCTGCATGCTGCGAAGCGAATCGACGATCGGGTCGGGCAGCTGGTGGCTGAGCCGGTCGACGCGGCGGCCGTCCTGCTTCACGATCCGGCCCGGGATGCCGACGACCGTACTGTTCGGCGGTACTTCCTTGAGCACGACGGAGTTGGCTCCAATGTTGCTTTGGTCGCCCACCTTAAAAGAACCCAGAACCTTTGCGCCCGAAGCGATGACGACGTTGTTGCCGATCGTCGGATGGCGTTTGCCTTTTTCCTTCCCCGTACCGCCAAGCGTTACGCCCTGGTAAATGACGACGTCGTCGCCGATTTCGCAGGTTTCCCCAATCACGACGCCCATGCCGTGGTCGATAAAGAGCCTGTTGCCGATTTTCGCGCCGGGGTGGATTTCGATTCCCGTCATGAAACGGCTGAACTGCGAAATGACGCGGGCAAGGGTGAACCATCGGCGGGCGTACAGCTTGTGCGCGATCCGGTGAGCCCAGATGGCGTGCAATCCCGAGTAGGTGAATACCACTTCGAACAGGCTTCTGGCGGCCGGATCGTTTTCAAATACCGTCTGGATATCCGATCTGATTCTTTTAAACATGTCCGTTCCCCTCTTTGTGCTCTTCTCTTCCTTCGCTCCCATAAGCGCAGGCTGCCGCCGCCTTAGCGGCTCGCCTGAAAACCAAAAAACGCCTCGGCAGCTTACGCTGCAGAGGCGTTATGATACGCGGTTCCACTCTGCTTGAATCCGGCCTGATTGGCGCGTCGTTCTTTCTGATGCGCACGGCTGGATTCCACTCGATTGCCCTGATAACGGGGGACCTTCCGGCATAGTCTAACGGCTCCGGACGGAACCGCTCATCCATGCAGCTCACAGGCGCATTTCCGCAGCCGGCATATGGATAACTTCCAGCCAGCATGGAAAGCAAATTCTCCATGAGGTTATCCTCTCTGGTAAATGCCTGAGGCTAAAGCGTACTTCTCCTGCTCATCGCTCTTTCGATCACTTCGTCTATAATATCCGGCCTGTTCTTATAGACAGGCTCTATAGATCTTATTTTGGTAGTTATTATATCCGAAAATACATCGGGCTGACAAGAAAGTTTTCGGCATTTGGGCGCAGCCTTCCCGGTCAAGCTCCCTTGATCTGCGATCTCAGCCGTTCGATGACCCGGTCCTTGCCGAGCAAATAGATCGTTTCGTTCAGGTCGCGCCCGTGCATCTGGCCCGTCAGCGCCACGCGGATCGGCATAAAGAGCTGTTTGCCTTTAAAGCCCGTTTCCTTTTGCACCTCTTTGATCATGGCTGCGATCTGCGGCGCCGAATATTCGGCGGAAGCTTCGATTTTTTCAAGCAAGGCTTTCAGCACGGTCGGCACATGCTCCTCGCCCAAAATCGGCTGGGCTTCGGCGTCCACTTCCAGATGAGTCCGGAAAAACATGGCCGATAATTCGACGATGTCCGAAGCGGCGACCATTTGCTCTTGGTACAGGGCAACCAGTTTTTTCGCCCACGCTTCCTGTTCGGCGGAAAGCTCGGCAGGAAGGCGGCTCGCTTTTTGCAAATGCGGAATCGCAAGCTTGGCGATACGTTCCGGGTCGGCTTTTTTAATGTATGCGTTGTTCAGGTGCGCCAGCTTGTTCTGGTCAAACACTGCCGGGCTCTTCGACAGCCGGTCCGGATTGAAGATTTTGATCAATTCCTCCAGGCTGTAGATCTCCTCTTCCCCTTCGGGCGACCAGCCGAGCAGGGCGATGAAGTTGACGAGCGCTTCCGGCAAATATCCGAGCTGGTCGTATTGCTCGATGAACTGGATGATCGACTCGTCCCGTTTGCTGAGCTTTTTATGGTTTTCGTTCACGATCAGCGTCATATGGCCGAAACGCGGCGGCTCCCAGCCGAGCGCTTCATAAATCATCAGCTGCCGCGGCGTGTTGGAGATATGGTCTTCCCCACGCAGCACGTGGCTGATTTGCATCAGGTGATCGTCAATGACGACCGCGTAGTTGTATGTCGGAATGCCGTCTTTTTTGACGATGACGAAGTCGCCGGTATCCTGGGTATTAAACGAAATCGTTCCCTTGACCATATCGTCGAACGTATACGTTTTGTTTTCGGGAACGCGGAACCGGATGCTTGCCACGCGCCCTTCCGCTTCGTACGCCTTGCGCTGCTCTTCGGTCAGATTGCGGTGCTTGCCGGAATAACGCGGGGTTTCGCCGCGCGCAAGCTGCTCTTCCCGTTCCTTTTCCAGCTCTTCTTCCGTGCAGTAGCAGTAGTAAGCAAGCCCTCTGTCCAGCAGCTCCTGCGTGTATTTGTTGTAGATGTCGAGACGTTCGGTCTGACGGTAAGGTCCGTACTCCCCGCCGATATCGATGCTTTCGTCCCAATCGAGGCCGAGCCATTTCAAATATTTCAGCTGGCTTTCTTCGCCCCCGGCGATGTTACGCTTGACGTCGGTATCCTCGATCCGGATCACGAAGTCCCCGCCCTGATTGCGGGCATACAAATAGTTGAACAGCGCCGTTCTGGCGTTTCCGATATGTAAATGTCCCGTAGGACTCGGTGCGTACCGTACGCGAACTTTATCAGTCATGAAAATCCCCTCCACTTTGTGTTTGCTTAGCCCAACGCTAATTCAGACGTGCTAGTTGGCCGCTACGGCTCCCGGATCGATCTTCCGATCGCTGTTGTCTCCAAATTTCTTGATCTATATTCCAACAAGGTAGAAATTCGGAGACAAAGCTTATGCTTTCGATGCCAGCTTTCCTTCGGAAAGCTTTTAGGCGACCGCTAGCATATGCTTCCGAAGCAGCTTTTTTTTCAAAAAGCTCTCAGCTTCGAAAGAATCGATTCCATCCCCTTCGCTACTTCCACTTAACTATTCAACTAACCGGCGATGAACCGCTTATTTACGCTTCAACCGCTCAAATCCTTCAAGATGATAGCACATCTTTGACAAGGCAGACAACCGATTGCGCCGCGATTCCTTCGCCTCTGCCGGTGAAGCCGAGCTGTTCGGTCGTCGTCGCCTTCACGTTCACCTGTTCCAGGTCCGCATCAAGCGCGCGGGCGATCACTTCGGCCATCTGCGGGATGTACGGCGCCATTTTAGGCTTCTGCGCGATGATGGTGGAATCGATGTTCCCCAGGCGGTATCCCCGCTCCTTAGCCATCTCCCATACATGCAGCAGCAGCTTCAAACTATCGGCGTCCTTGAATTTCGGATCGGTATCCGGAAAATGCTTGCCGATATCGCCAAGCCCCAGCGCGCCGAGAATCGCATCGGTCACCGCGTGCAAAAGCACGTCCGCGTCGGAATGGCCAAGCAAGCCTTTTTCGTAAGGAATGGTGACGCCCCCGATGATGCACGGCCTGCCTTCCACCAGCTGATGCACGTCAAATCCTTGTCCTACTCGTATCATCTATTCTTCTCTCCCCTGCGTTTTATCATGAATGCGGCATACTCCAAATCTTCCGGCGTCGTGATTTTGATGTTGGTGTAACTGCCTTCGACGACCGCAACGGGAATGCCCATTCGTTCCACGAGCATGGAATCGTCCGTGCCGACGAAGCCGTCGGCCTCGGCCAGCTCATGCGCTTTTTTTAAATCGGAAAGACGAAAAGCCTGTGGGGTATGGATCGCCCACAGACTTCGGCGGTCGGGGGTTCCTTCGATCATTCCCGAACCGCTCACCCACTTGATGGTATCCTTCACGGGAACCGCCAGCACCGCCGCCCCGGTAAGCAGGGCTTTTTGATGGCATGCCTCGATTCTTTCCGGTTCGACAAACGGTCTGACGCCGTCATGAACCATTACCCATTCCGTGCTGATCTCTAACAAGCCGTTATATACGGACTGCTGTCTTTCCTTGCCGCCCGGCACGATTTTCACCACTTTGCGAAGCCCGTACCGGTCAATCCACCCGGCGCATCGTTCGATGTCTTCCGCTCCGGTCACCAGGACGATCTCCCGAACCAGCGGCATCCGGTCGAAGACCTCCAATGTATGGATCATGATGGGCTTGTCGTCCAGTAGCAGGTACTGCTTGCTTTCGCGGGTCCCCATTCTTGAACCCTTGCCCGCGGAAACCACCACGACGCCCACGCTATTTTGATTGTCCAAAACGAGATTTGCCTCCTCAACCACCGTAAGAAAAAATGTATACCCCCATCATACCCCTTTTACTGGGCTTTTTCCAACAGTTTCGGTTTGGCGAAGATCATCCGTCCGGCCGAAGTTTGAAGCACGCTTGTCACCAGCACTTCCATCATGCTGCCGATGTAATCGCGCCCGCCCTCGACCACGATCATCGTGCCGTCATCCAGATAGGCCACGCCTTGGCCGTGTTCTTTGCCGTCCTTGATGACCTGCACCATGATCTCTTCTCCCGGCAGCACGACCGGCTTCACGGCGTTTGCCAGATCATTGATGTTAAGCACCGACACGCCCTGCAGCTCGCACACTTTGTTCAGGTTGAAATCGTTGGTGACGACTTTCCCCTGCAGGACCTTGGCCAGCTTGACCAGCTTGCTGTCGACTTCGGAAATTTCCTCGAAATCCCCTTCGTAGATCAGGACCCGAACATCCAGCTCCTTCTGGATTTTGTTCAAAATATCGAGCCCTCTGCGGCCGCGGTTGCGTTTGAGCAAATCCGACGAATCCGCGATATGCTGCAGCTCTTCGAGCACGAACTCGGGAATCACGATCGTTCCTTCGATAAAACCGGTTTTGCAAATATCCGCGATGCGGCCGTCGATAATGACGCTGGTGTCCAAAATTTTATGTTCTTCGATTTTCCGGTCCTCGTACGCATCGCCCTTGCTCCACCGTCCCGAGGTCCACAGCGTCGCCAGCTCGTCTTTTTTGTCCAAACCGACCCGGAATCCGATGTATCCGCAAAACAACGTCAGCCCCACGGCTGCAATCTCACCCGCTTTTCCCGCCCAAGCAAGGCTCGGATAGATCAGCAGGGATAACAGCAAACCTCCCGTCAAACCGGCCGCTCCCGCCGCCAATTCATTCATCGGCATTCCCGCAAACATCTGGATCATCGATTGAAAGCGTGCCGCGAGCGCCTGAGCGCACAGGGAACCTATCAACAAAAATAAAATTGCTCCAAGTCCTGCAAACATCAAGCTGCCCCATACGGATTGATCAATACCTAAACTCGGGAACGTCCATCCGGCTGATTGATGAAGGGTATAACCTGTCCAAGCGCCGCACAGACCGGCAAACGCCACGATGAATTTTCTCAGCATAAGTTCCCACACCTCCTTGATTGTATCAGTCATACATATTTCCTTAGCAGTATGGTCCAATTTTGGCCCACATAATCCTTTGCAACCCAAATTTTTCTATCGGATCTGCAAAAGGTCCTTTCGTTAGGAGTCTCGATTTTGGTTGAAAATGGGCAAATGCCTGGCATATAATGAACTCAATTCTTAAGCTAGAGGTGAAAAGGAAAAATGAGCGCACCAAGTTTACAGGCTTTTCAGGATCAGGTTTCCGAATTGTTGCTCCGTCACCGCAGTCTGCTGGATGTCTTGTCCAAAAACGGGCAAAGCAGCGCATCCGTCAACCGGGCTGTTGCCAAGGCCGTTACGGACTGCGGCTGTATCGAACTCCACGCCACCAAACAGTCCTTTGAACCCGAAGTGAGCCTGGAGGAAGCGAAAGACGTGGCCCGGACTCACGTACGCGGAGAGTTATGCGAAAATTGCAAGGAAATCATCAGCGCCGAACTGGGACGCAATATTTTTTACATGTCGGCCTTGTGCAACCTCCTCGGCATCAACATGGATGAAGTCGTCCAGAAGGAGTCCCAGAAATGCTCCACGCTTGGCTTGTTTAATCTGTCATAGAACGAAAGCAAATCCGCGCATTCGAATAAACGGCAACAAAAAAAGCATTTATTTCCGCTGCGGACAGCGAGAAATAAATGCTTTTTATTTTTTCCGGCTAGGAATGATCGTTAAACACGTTTTGATCCGCCGATTGGTCATGATTCCGTCTGCGGGTCAGCTTCTCCACGTTTTGCTTTAATCCGTAGGCCGCATACAGCACCAGCGGAACGAAAATAAGCTTGGATATCTGATCCGGAAAAATCACGGCGACAGCGACTCCCGCGATGATCACGACGGGGGCGTACATCACGGCTTTTTTCGGGAGCCCCACTTTCTTGAAGTTCGGATACTTCACCGTGCTAACCATCAAATACGACAGGACCAACATGGCAAAAATCATGTAAGGAGCCGAAATTTCTTTATGGAACAGCGACAACGTGGCCAAAACGCCACCTGCAGCCGGTATAGGCAAACCAATGAAATAGCCCGGAATCCCGGATTGAACGTTAAACCTTGCGAGGCGCAAAGCGCCGCAAATCGGGAAAATGGCCGTCACGGCCCAGATGAGCGCATGGTGCATGCCATGAAAAGAAGTAACGTACATGATAAGTGCGGGTGCAACTCCAAAAGAAATGACATCCGAGAGAGAATCCAGTTCCTTGCCGAATTCACTTTGTGCATTGAGCGCCCGGGCCACCCGGCCGTCCAATCCGTCGCAAAGCATCGCAATAATGATCATGATGGCTGCCAAGCTGAATTTGTTGTCAAAGGCCAGCATAATTCCTACCATTCCGAGAAACAAGTTACCTAACGTAAACATGTTCGGAATTGATTTCGTAAACATTATTTCACCTCGAATTTTTTTAGTACCCCCGTATCATCACTTGATTGTATGGCATTTAAATTTGTCTGTCAATGAACACTTGCTCCTGCAACCGCTTCAAACCTTCCTTGATGTTGCGGGCTCTGACTTCGCCAATTCCATCCACTTCATCCAATTCCTCAATGGTTGCCATCATGATATGCGGCAGCCGTCCGAAACGCTCGACCAAATTATGGATGATGACGTTCGGCAACCGCGGAATTTTGTTCAGGATGCGGTATCCGCGCGGAGCGATCGATTCCTCCGAATTCGCCGCAGAGATCGGATAACCAAGAAGCCGCATGACGTAATGGATATCCAGCAGTTCATCGTCGGTAGCCCGCTTCAGTCCGGATATCATCTCGCGGATTTTGTCGTCGTTGTCTTCGCGGGCGTAATCCTTGTACAGAAGCCATGCTTCCTCTTCCATATTGCTGACGAGCTCTTCCATCTGCATGCTGATCAACCGGCCTTCGTTGCCCAGCTCGTTGATATAGCGCTTGATCTCCATTTTGATGCGCAGCACCATTTCGACCCGCTGAATGACATTGACGACCTCCGGTACCGTCACCAGCTCTTCGAATTCCGATGCCGAGAGGTTGGTAAGCGACTGGTTCAGCACCGCCCGGTATTTTTCCAGCGTTTGGAGCGCCTGGTTCGCCTTCGTCAGAATAACGCCGATTTCCTTCAGCGCATATCGAAGCGTGCCTTGATATAAAGTGATAATGTTGCGGCGTTGCGAAATCGACACGACCAGCTTTCCGGTCTGCTTGGCGACGCGCTCCGCGGTACGGTGGCGGATGCCCGTCTCGGTCGAGGAAATGGAGGAATCCGGAATCAGCTGGGTATTGGCGTACAGAATCCGCTTCAGGTCCTCGCTCAAAATGATCGCTCCGTCCATCTTGGCAAGCTCGTATAGGTAGTTCGGCGAAAAATCGCAGTTGATCGAAAAACCGCCGTCGACCACCTCCATCACTTCCGGACTGTAGCCGACGACAAGCAACCCGCCGGTTTTGGCTCGCAGCACGTTTTCCAGGCCGTCCCGAAACGGGGTGCCTGGTGCAACCAGCTTGAGCAGGTCATTCATTTTATCCAATTGGCTCGGTTCCTTCATCTCTTATGCCCCCTAATCTAACGCGACCGCTAGCGCATCTGCCACGGTATTGATGCCAATGATTTCGATTCCTTTGGGGTGCTTCCACCCCTTTAAGCTTTTTTCCGGCATGATGATCCGTTTGAAGCCGAGCTTCTCGGCTTCCCTTACCCGCTGCTCGGCGCGCGAGACGGCCCGGACTTCGCCGGTCAAGCCTACTTCGCCGAACATCACGTCATACGGTTTTGTCGGAATATCTCGAAAGCTGGAGGCGATGCTGACAGCAATCGCCAAATCGACCGCCGGTTCATCCAGCTTCACGCCTCCGGCTACATTCAAATAGGCGTCCTGGTTCTGGAGGAACATGCCCATCCGTTTCTCCAGCACGGCGATAATAAGCCCCATCCGGTGATGGTCGACGCCCGTGCACATCCGCCGCGGCGACGGAAAATGCGTGGCGGATACAAGCGCCTGGAGCTCGACCAAAACCGGCCGGGTTCCTTCCATGCTGGCCACCACCGTCGAGCCGGCCACCCCAAGCGGACGTTCGGACAGAAACAGTTCGGACGGATTCTCCACTTCCACCAGTCCGGATTCGTTCATTTCGAAAATGCCGATCTCGTTTGTGGACCCGAAGCGGTTCTTCACCGCGCGCAGCAAACGGTACGTATGATGCCGTTCACCTTCAAAATAGAGCACGCAGTCCACCATATGTTCAAGCAGTCGCGGACCCGCGATGGCCCCTTCCTTCGTAACATGCCCGACAAGAACGGTTGCAATGCCCATGCCTTTGGCTACGCGCATGAACCGGGCCGTGCACTCCCTGACCTGGGCCACGCTGCCCGGAGCGCTCGTCACTTCCGGAATGTATACGGTCTGGATGGAGTCGATCACGAGAAACTGCGGTTGAATGCTGTTGATCGCTTCCTCGATCAGATCCATGTTCGTTTCGCAAAGCACGTACAGCTCCGGAGACAAAGCTCCGAGCCGGTCGGCGCGAAGTTTGGTCTGGCGTACCGATTCCTCCCCGGAGATATACAGGACGCGCAGGCCTGACACGGTCAACGCATGCGAGGTTTGCAGCAGCAGCGTCGACTTCCCGATCCCCGGATCGCCGCCGACCAAAATGAGCGACCCCGGCACGATCCCTCCGCCGAGCACGCGGTTCAGCTCGCCGATGCCGGTATGCACGCGCGCTTCATTGCTGCTTTCTATATTTATGATCGAAAGCGCCTTTTCTTTACTATGAAAGAGCGGAGAATTCATTCCCTGCGTTTTAATGACGCTTTCGGTTTCTTCGATCATGGTATTCCAAGCTTGACAACCCGGACATTTGCCATACCATTTGGCAGCCTCATAGCCGCATTCCGTGCAATAAAATTTCGTTTTCGTTTTAGCCATGATCTCTCCTTAGAGGTAATGGATTTTGTCTAAATTTGTCGATCACTCAGAAAATTGGCATTATTATAATTTTACCATTTATTAAGTTTTATCGTAAAGTATTTGAAAAAAGTTTACATAAAGAATAGAGAAACCGTTTTATGGCTTGCATCCTTCCACCAGTATCCCATCACGCAAAAAAGGACTGGCCCGCCGCTAAACCAGCAGCGGGTCAATCCTTTTCATTAAACTAAGCTGTAGCTTTCATTACGCTTCGGACGTTGCGGATACGTTATCCGCTTTTTTCACCGTCAACTCGCCGTTTTCCTCATCGATCACCAGCGAGTCGCCTTTGGCCACCTTGCCGGTCAGCAGCTCTTCGGACAAACGGTCCTCGATATGCTTCTGAATCGCGCGGCGCAGCGGACGGGCACCGAAAGCAGGGTCGTAACCTTCCTTCGCCAGGAACGCTTTGGCCTTGTCGGTCAGCGTAAAGTCCACGTCGTATTCGCGCAGCCGTTTGCGGAGCTCTTCGGCCATCAGCGAAACGATTTCGGCGATGTGCTTCTCTTCCAGCGAGTGGAAGACGATGATTTCGTCGATCCGGTTCAGGAACTCCGGACGGAAGCTTTTCTTCAGCTCGCCCATGACTTTGTCTTTCATGTTGTTGTAGTCGGCGCCGGCATCGTTGACCGCCGTAAAGCCGAGCGTGGAGTTCCGTTTGATCGCTTCCGCCCCAACGTTGGACGTCAGAATGATCAGCGTGTTGCGGAAATCGACCACGCGGCCTTTGGAGTCGGTCAAGCGTCCGTCTTCAAGCACCTGCAGCAGGATGTTGAATACTTCCGGATGCGCCTTTTCGATTTCGTCGAGGAGCACGACGGAATACGGTTTGCGGCGAACCTTCTCGGTCAGCTGGCCGCCTTCCTCGTAACCGACGTATCCCGGAGGCGCTCCGACCAGTCTCGACGTGGAGTGTTTCTCCATGTATTCGGACATGTCGATGCGGATGACCGCATTTTCGTCGCCGAACATCGCTTCCGCAAGGGCGCGTGCCAGCTCGGTTTTACCTACGCCGGTAGGACCGAGGAAAATAAACGAACCGATCGGACGTTTCGGATCCTTCAGGCCGGCGCGGGAGCGGCGAACGGCGCGGCTGACGGCTTTGACCGCCTCTTCCTGGCCGATGACGCGTTCATGGAGAATGTTCTCCATGTTCAGCAGGCGTTCGGTTTCTTCTTCCTTCAGCTTGCGTACCGGAATTCCGGTCCAGCTGGATACCACTTGCGCGATATCCTCCGGCGTTACCTCGGAATCGGTGCGGCCTTGTTTTTCTTTCCATTGGTTTTTGGTGATTTCAAGCTCTTCGCGGATTTTTTGCTCGGTATCGCGAAGCGCCGCCGCTTTTTCGAATTCCTGGCTCTGCACCGCCGAATCCTTTTCCTTGCGGATGTCTTCGAGACGGCTTTCCAGCTCTTTCAGGTTTGGCGGGATCGTGTACGTGTGAAGCCTTACTTTCGAACCCGCCTCGTCGATCAGGTCGATCGCTTTATCCGGCAGGAACCGATCGGAAATGTAGCGGTCGGACAGCTTCACGGCTTCCACGATCGCTTCATCCGTAATTTTCACGCGGTGATGGGCTTCGTAACGGTCGCGCAGGCCGAACAGGATTTGGATCGCTTCTTCCGGGGAAGGCTGATCCACCGTAATCGGCTGGAAGCGACGTTCCAAGGCGGCATCTTTTTCGATGTATTTCCGGTATTCGTCAAGCGTCGTGGCGCCGATGCATTGCAGCTCGCCGCGGGCCAGCGACGGCTTCAGAATGTTCGAGGCGTCGATTGCGCCTTCCGCTCCGCCTGCGCCGATCAGCGTGTGCAGCTCGTCGATGAACAGGATGATATTGCCGGCTTGGCGGATTTCATCCATGATTTTTTTCAGGCGGTCTTCGAATTCGCCGCGGTATTTGGTGCCGGCCACGACCGAACCCATATCGAGGGTCATGACGCGTTTGTCGCGCAGCGTTTCCGGAATTTCGTTGTTGATGATTTTTTGGGCGAGTCCTTCCGCGATCGCGGTTTTACCTACCCCGGGCTCGCCGATCAGTACCGGGTTGTTTTTGGTACGGCGGCTGAGCACTTGAATAACGCGCTCGATTTCGTTGCTCCGTCCGATGACCGGATCCAGGTTGCCCTCTTTGGCAATGGCCGTCAGGTCACGGGCCAGAGAATCCAGCGTCGGCGTGCTGACGTTGGCCTGGGAGCCGTGGTGGCTGGATACGGCCTCGCTGCTGCCAAGCAGCTGCAGCACTTGCTGGCGCGCTTTGTTCAGGCTGATGCCCAAATTGTTCAATACGCGGGCCGCGACGCCTTCCCCTTCGCGGATCAGTCCGAGCAGGATATGCTCCGTACCCACGTAGGTGTGTCCCAGCTTGCGGGCTTCGTCCATGGACAGCTCGATGACTTTTTTGGCGCGCGGAGTGTAGGCGATATTGGTCGGCTGCTCCTGACCTCTGCCGATGAGCGTTTCCACTTCATCCTGGATTTTTTCGAGTCCGAGTCCTAGCCCGATCAATGCCTTCGCGGCAATGCCGTCACCCTCGCGAATCAGCCCAAGCAAAATATGCTCCGTACCGATGTTGTTGTGTCCTAAACGGACGGCTTCCTCCTGAGCGAGTGCCAGCACTTTCTGAGCGCGTTCCGTAAATCTTCCGAACATCATTCTCCTGCACCTCCATGAGTTTGAAATATGATTTCAAGAATTTTTGCATTCTCGTTTCCATCGAATTCTCGTTTGCTTACAGTCTAAAACTTCGGCTCAGGCTTTCGCCAGAGTCTCGCGAATCAACCTTGCCCGGTAAATGTCGCGTTCCTCGCTGTTCATGTCGTGGCCGTATTTTTTTTGCAAAAAACCCGGCTGCGTCATGACGTTCAGTTCGTTCATCACCGGAATGGAAGGTCCCTGCACGATCCCCAGGTCAATCCCCAGACGCACGTCCGATAACCGCTGCCCGGCCTCCTTGGAATCCATGACCTCCGCATACGACAAAATACCGTAAGACCGTTTGATCCGGTCCGTAATGCGCAGTCGCGAATCGTTCATGAGGCGTGCCCGCGCGTTTTTTTCGTGCTCGATGATCTGCAATACGACGCTGTGCAGGTTATCGATGATTTCGTATTCGGTTTGCCCGAGCGTGATCTGGTTGGAGATTTGAAACAGGTTACCTATTGCTTCGCTGCCTTCCCCGTAAATTCCTCTTACGGTCAGGCCGACTTGCGAGACCGCGGACAAAATCCGGTTAATCTGCTGCGTCATCACCAGGGCCGGCAGATGCATCATCACCGATGCCCGGAGTCCTGTTCCCACATTGGTCGGACAGCTGGTCAGGTAGCCGCGCTTATCGTCAAAAGCGTAATCCACCTCGGCTTCGAACAGGTCGTCGATGGCGGTCGCTTTTTCCCAAGCTTCGCGGACCTGGAAGCCCGGGTACAGACATTGGATGCGAAGATGGTCCTCTTCGTTAATCATAATGCTGACCGATTCGTCCTCGCTGATCATGACGGCTCCATTTTGGGACTCGCTTGCGAGGCTTGGGCTGATCAAGTGCTTTTCGACCAGCACCCTTTTGTCGATCGGCTCGATTTCATCCAGCTTGACGGTATAAAACGTCCCTAAAGACTTGAGATTCGGAGTCTCCGCCACTTGGGCCAGACGATTGAGCACTTCCTCCGACTGCTGGCGCGTGGCCAAAAGGGGAAAAGGCATGTGCTGCAGGTTCCGTGCGATCCGTACCCGGCTGCTGATTACGATGTCGGAGTCGCTTGCCGTCCCCCGCATCCATTCGCTCAGCGCTTTCTCGGTAAACCGGAGATTGGGCATCACGCATTCCTCCTTAAGCGAATACTTTACTGTCCTGACATTTCTTTTTCAAGCGTTCTGATTCGATCCCGAAGCTGGGCGGCTTCCTCGAATTCCTCCTGTTGGATACGCCGCTGAAGCTCGAGCTTCAAATCGTCGATTTGACGTTTCAATTGAATCCTGCTGCCGCTTCTTTTCGGTACTTTACCGACGTGGACGGTGTTCCCGTGCACCCTTTTGAACAAAGGATCGAGGCGGTCGCCAAAATATTTATAACAGGAGCTGCAGCCGAACCGGCCAATTTTGCTGAACTGGGTATACGTCATTCCGCATTCCTCGCACCGCAGGGATTGGGGGGTTTTGACGCTGCTGGCCATCCCTTTGCCCGCGGTTTCAAAATCGAGCAGCCCCGATAGCAAGCTGTGTATGGAGAACCCTCCCGAGGTACCGGGAAGCATCTCTCCTCTTTCCCTTGCGCAAGTTTCGCAAATGTGAAATTCATTTTTTTCGCCGTTTACGATTTTGGTGAAATGCAGCGTCGCGGGTCTTTTACCGCATTCTTGGCATAACATATTGCTGTACCTCCTTTTCCCTGTAGACTTATTTGCCTAACAAAGAAATCAGCATCGCCTTCATCAATCTTGCACGTAATTCATCCCTGTACGGAAGTTTGACCATCAAAGCCTCCCTGGAAACGGCCGCCCGCATCATGTTCGCTTCACGTTTGGTGAGAACCCGGGCCTCCTCCAGCTGGTAGATGAGCCCTTCCGCGACCGTCTGGTCGATGGTATCGCCAATCGTCTGATGCAGATGAGTATGAAGCGCCGAATATTGCGGAAGATCGATGCGCCGAATCCGGATGTATCCGCCGCCTCCGCGCTTGCTTTCCACGAGATAACCTTTTTCCAGCGTAAAGCGGGTGCTTATGACATAATTGATTTGGGAAGGCACGCAAGAAAAATGGTCCGCCAAATCATTACGCTGTATTTCGATCAAACCGTTGGGACTCTCATGCAAAATACTCTTCAGATATTGTTCAATAACATCAGAGATATTACGCATCGTTCATCCTCCACTTGGTTCAGGATTTTGCTTCCGCCCGGTTCCAGACTTCGCGCAAAATCCGCGTATTGCTTGCAGAAAGCCAAGCCGAGTTACCCCATATTCGCGGCCGATGATCCCGGTATTTACTATGGACATTAACCAATGAGCCGTCATGCGAACCGTAACCCCACAAGCCGCAACGGACCGGCAGGGTCTTCAGCAGCGCATGGTTAGTGTAACTTCAGACCATTCGGATCATACATAAACTGTAGGATTCCAACAGTATATGCATGTTTGATCAATAATTGACTTTGACTTTCTTTGACTATATTATAACACATTCTCGCATTTTGCCAAGGGGCGCCCGTAAAATTGCTCCGCAAGCGGTATGTTACGCCGTTTTGCCTTTCCCAGCATCTTTTATCATTTTTGACCTTTTTGCTTTATTCCATCCCTATAAGCGTACAAGAATATCGCATTTCGTGCGAATTGCTTTAAAGACAGGCAACCGTCCCTTGTTTCCGTGCTTTTATGCCTCATTTCGGGAATAAAAAACTCCCCTGCATTCATGCAGGAGAGTCAAGCATCCGGCGGCCCGAAAATATTTTAGAAAAAGTCCAACAAAAAGGTTCGGCCAATGGGGATCACCCGTTCTAAGTATGCTACTGCTTCCGGCTCCCCCGCCAACCTTCCCATGTTCAACAACTCGCCGGGACGTTTGTAACCGAGCATCATCGCAGTCAACGTCTGGATATCCAAGCTTAGCTGTACGGGTTCCGCCGGATCTGCGGCCGTTACGGCTGCTGTTCCCTCCGGAGACAACGCGATTTTCCACTTTCCTTCGTTCCAAGGGGCGTAAGGGTCCTGAATCTGAACCGTCCATGCCTGCTCCTTTCCGTCGTTTTGGAAGGCATATGCCTCAATGAAGCCGGGAACGTTCACGATCCGGGCCATCCCGAACGGAACGATTTCCTGCGTAATTCGCGGATCCGCCAGCATATATGTCAAACCGTCATCCACCGGCATCTGATCGAGCACGGTTTGCTTGATCATGGAATCGTGATTGCCGATAAACGTCCATAACGCCTGTCTGGCTTCTTCCGTCAGGTAAATAAACTCGTACACCTGCATTTCTTGCTTCTGGACTTTATATAAGAGGAAACCTTGCGGTTCGCCCGCTGAATCGTAATATACGGCCGTTTGGTCCTCTTCGTCGTTCAGGATGGCATGCTTCCAGCGGTCTTCATCCCGAACCATCATGCCGTTGTAACGGCTGGCGTAAGCTTCATAGACACGGTTTAAAACCGAGATATCCGTCACGCCGCGGCGAACGGTGCCCTCCGTAACTTGTTTGGCGGGCAGTTTTTCCGTAGGAATGACGTATTTTTTAAAATCGCTGAACATTTCCCAGCCGAATTTACGGTAAAACGCAAACGAAAACGGATGCAGCATAGAGATCAGCTTTCCGGATTCGTTCATCACTTGCAGCGAATGGGTAAGCAACTGCTTCACCAAACCCTGCCTCCGGTATTCGGGCCATGTGGCCACGCCGGCTACCCCGGACATCGGCATTTTTTTGCCGTTGACGAAAATGTCCACGTTGAGCAGACCCAGCTTGGCGCTTAGACGCCCCTCTTCATCAAACATGCCCCATGTATTTTCGGGCTTGAATCGTTTCCTGGCTTTCTCCTTCGCCTCCGCGGTCATCCGGTATTGAAAGGCGTATTCGCCCAGCTCTATCGCGGCATCGAATTCTTCCGGTTTTAATGTCCTGATCTCCATCCCGTTTCACCTCGCTATGTATTCGTAAAACGATAAATCAAATAAAGCAATTGCACTTTCTGTGGATTACACATCGAGTATGTCAAACAGGCCTGGCAAAGTCAATGAATTACCCACAAGATTAGGAATTCTAAAGACGGCGGCGGGGCTTTTAAGCATAAATTAGAACAAAACCTGTGAATGATGGGGATGAATTTGTGAATTTGTGGACGAAATTTTAAGGACAAGCAGATGGGGTGTGTGCGAGTGGGATAAGTATGTGCACAAAATGAAAATAAAAGATCGGTATTGTCGCTTTTTCTGTGGATGGCCCAAATGCGTTACGGATCATCCACAGCGCAATCGGGAATATGTGCATGAAATCCGCGTGAAAACCGGAATATTGGTGCCTTATCCACTGTGAAATCATAAATCGCGATTCTTTATCCACAGTAAATAAAAAAACCACCGTCGATTGTTCATCAACAGTGGTTCTTCGCTTGGCAGCGTCCTACTCTCCCAGGACCCTTCGGTCCAAGTACCATCGGCGCTGGAGGGCTTAACGGTCGTGTTCGGGATGGGTACGCGTGGAACCCCTCCGCTAT
>NZ_BAAIYF010000022.1:0-63707 GCF_057546105.1 Paenibacillus sp. YAE3
GAATCGTTTGGTGGCGATAGCGGAGGGGTTCCACGCGTACCCATCCCGAACACGACCGTTAAGCCCTCCAGCGCCGATGGTACTTGGACCGAAGGGTCCTGGGAGAGTAGGACGCTGCCAAGCGAAGGACCACTGTTGATGAACAATCGACGGTGGTTTTTTTATTTTATAGTGAAAGGTCCTATTTGCGATCTAAACTTCTGCCACGGGGCATGGGATTAGAAGAGCGCCTATGCATGTAAGCCTTTGGGGCAAGCTTGTTTTGATCAAAATACGCTATAAGGCTTTTGTATAGACGTCCTTCAAATGCGTATGCGCAATAAGGGCAGTGGTTTAGGCCTCAGACCTTTATTTGTTGTTAAACTTTAGTAACATTTTTGTTACCGACACGCCAAAAGTTGTAAGTATAATATGGAGTGTACATGTCAGGAGGTGTATTGAAGGTTTTTAAGAGGAACGATCTTGGAAGAAGGAGGACATACATGCGCAGATCTTTTCGGCTGCATGCTCTTCTTTTGTTGGGTATCGTCATGCTGCTGCTTGCCGGGTGCGGAAAGTCTGAACCGACGTGGTCATCTTTCGAAGGTGCCGCCAATGAGAAAACCTTTCCCGTACCTAAGGAAGCGAATCGAACCGACCGAAATATAGGGAATACTAAAATAGATTATGTCCGTTATTCAATGAACGGTTTGAAGGAAAAGGACAGCTTTCCTGAAGCGTATTTGGAGAAAATAAAAGAGTGGGGTTGGCGCGAAAACACGGACGAATCGGAGGGAACCTCCAAGGTGTTTGAAAAGCAAAACCGGGTGGTTCATTTGACCATTCACGAT
Organism: Paenibacillus sp. YAE3; assembly: GCF_057546105.1. Lineage (NCBI taxonomy): Bacteria > Bacillati > Bacillota > Bacilli > Caryophanales > Paenibacillaceae > Paenibacillus > Paenibacillus sp. YAE3. The sequence continues at coordinate 831 of NZ_BAAIYF010000022.1, forward strand.
GATTATTTTACGGTGACTGTTCTTGCTAAAGGCAAAGCGGCTGTAAAAAGCACCGACTCCACCAAACCATAAAAGACCAGCATCTTTAGGGATGCCGGTCTTTTTTTATTCAGCGGGAATCATCTGCATAATCGAATCACTGTTTGTAGTAAGAAATATCCTGGGCGTTAAATTTGATCATGCCGTCTTTGCTGAGGCGGGACAGGCGGGCATAGGCATAGAAACGCGGCAGCAACAGCCAGAAGTGCCAGAACAACAAAGAGACGACAAATGAAAGAGGCGACAGGAACAGAAATATGAGAAAGAGAACGAGCCCTATGCCTGTAATATACGTATAGACCTTGCGAAACAACCGGAAGCTGATATGCTGGTCCGTAACGTATCCAATCCAAGGCAGCCGCATGGAGAACCTCCACCGTTTATGGTAAGCAGGTCCGGCAAGGAGCAGTACCGAGCGCGAGATGACATAATGGATCCAGAAAACGAGCGGAGCTGCCAGGGCAAAATAAAACGGGCTTTTCCAGGAAATCATGACGGTCTCGGCAATGAGCGCGATATAAGGAAGAAGGAGATAACAGCGGACGAACATCCGCTTTACCGGAATCCTTTTGACTAACTTATAATGATAAAAGGTAGCGTTACTATGGTTCTCCTCAATCATAGGAAAATAGCGTTCCTCCCCTCATGTCTTTATTTCATATATCGGCTGATGGAAAGCAATTCGTTAAGTTTTCTTGTACAAACACGCGTTTAGTCGCAGTTGCATAAGAATGGTGTAGGTCATTGGGGATATGAAACAACTATGAAAGGGTTTAAAATAATAGAAAATGAGCCATACTTCATAGTAATCAAAGGAACAAGGTGGGATGGATGATGGAAGATAATCATACCGAACACGTCTGTATTATTTGCGGCCAAGCAAAAGAGGAAGGGATCACCATTGTGTCCCAGTTCATTTGCGAGGATTGCGAAAGCGAAATGGTGCACACCGATGCTGGCGATGCAAAATATCATTTTTTCATTCATCAGATGAGACAGATCAGCATGCAGACTCAAGCGTAAGGCAACCTTGGCAACATATTCGAAAATAGCCTCGATACCGTTGGATATATCGTGCATCGCAAAATTGCGGACGAAGGAAGGGTAGGCGTGAAGCCTGCCCTTTTTTTAAGATCCGGAAATTAACCGGGGAATGACACCGGAAAAGGAAGGGCGCAGGGCAGCTCCTAGCAGCATCAGCCGCTCAGGGTGGCAGGTGTTTTTACTGTGAGGGCCTTCAAACAGCTTCTGCACGCTAGCGGCGTCTTATGTTTCAATTCGCTGGATGGTTCAATATGCGGTAAAATAGGGTATAGATTGAAACCGGAAGGACCGAATTGAAATGGGCACAGAAAAGCTGGAAAAGGGAAAAGCGCCTTTATTCGAGGCGTTGCAACAATATAAAAACGGAAGGCAGGCCTCCTTCCATGTACCGGGCCACAAAAAAGGCCGAGCCTATGCCTCCTTTGGAGGGGCAGGCTTTCTGGATCAGGTCATGGAGGCCGATGTCACGGAAATTACAGGGACGGATGACCTTCATCATCCGGAAGGCGTTATCCGGGATGCGCAGCTGCTTGCGGCGGATTGTTTCGGGGCGGAGGAAAGTTTTTTTCTTGTCGGCGGCAGCACGTCTGGCAACTTGGCTATGATTCTGACCGTTTGCTCGCATCCGGGTGATATGTTGCTGGTTCAACGCAATGTACATAAGTCGGTATTAAACGGCCTGATGCTGGCCGGAGCCAAAGCGGTGTTTCTCGAGCCGCAGGTGGACGAGTCCAGCGGTCTGGCTACGGCGCCGTCAGCCGAGACGGTCGCCGCCGCGTTAGCCGCCTATCCGGAGGCCAAAGGCGTGCTTGTCACCATGCCCAACTATTACGGCATGGGAACAGATTTGGCGCCGCTCGCCGAGGCCTGCCACCGGCACGACGTGCCGCTGCTCGTGGACGAGGCGCACGGCGCCCATTACGGGCAGCATCCCCGGCTGCCCCGAAGCGCACTGGCCAGCGGCGCGGACGTCGTCGTCCAATCGACGCACAAGATGCTGGCCGCGCTCACCATGGGAGCCATGCTGCACGTCCAAGGTCCGCGGGTGAACCGCGGACTGCTCCGCCAGCGGCTCGCCATGGTGCAAAGCTCGAGCCCATCCTACCCGGTGATGGGCTCTCTCGACCTGGCGCGGCGCCAGCTGCACGTGCAGGGCGCCGCGGCTTTCACGGCGGGGCTTGCCGCCGTGGAAAGCCTGAAGCGCGGCCTCCAGGAGCTGCCGCGCTTCGGGCTGCTGCAGCCGCGGGCGCAGCAGCAACACGACGCCGCCGGCGCAGCATCGGCGGCCTATGCCACGCAGGACCCGTTCAAGGTGGTCATGTATGACCGCACCGGGGTCCTGAGCGGCTACGAGCTGCAGCACCGGCTTGAAGCCTGGGGCTGCATTCCCGAAATGAGCGATGACCGGTACGTGGTCCTGCTCTATAGTTTGGGGTCGACGGAGGAGGACACCCGTCACCTTTTGAAGGCCCTTTCGCATATATCTGTAGAGAAGGCGGACGCCCAGCCGCTGCATTTTTCGTTAGGCGACCCGGTGCAGCATGCTTCGCTGCCGGACGACAGCCGGGAAGAGAGCGTTCATGTCGAATTTTCCACGTGGAACATTTTTGACCAAGCGGCCTTTTCCGAGCCGGTCGCTTTCAGCCTGATCCCGGTGGAACCTGATGAGACGGAAGCCGTTCCGCTCGATGCGTGTGCAGGCAGAGTGGCGGCGGAGATGGTGATCCCGTACCCGCCGGGGATTCCGATTCTGTATCCGGGTGAACGGATCACCGAACCGGCGGCATTCAAATTAAAAAGGCTTGCCCATTCCGGCGCTAAATGCCAGGGCGTGCGGGATCCGAAGTTGGGAACGATCCTTGTCCGCAAGCGTGGAAGTCATGCGGGAAGCGGAAAATGAATGCCGTATCCTTGCAAAGGAACCAAAGGCCAAACGAGGGCAGTTTTCCGGCATATGGGGACTGTCCGTCCCAGGCGATGTTTCCAGATGCAGCGCATGAACCGACCGACGGATAAAAGAATGCATCTAGAGCATGAAATCAACGGGGCGTTGGCGCATCGAACCGTAGCAATTGACGCAACCTAAAAATAGCAAAAGAGCAGGAGAATGTTGAATGAGCAAAAGCAAGGGAATATTCGTTACGCTGGAAGGGGGAGAAGGTTCCGGAAAAACGACGGTGATCGCCAAGCTGAAGGATTATCTGGAAAAACGTTCCGTACCTTATATCGTGACGCGCGAGCCGGGCGGCATCGAAATTGCGGAGAAAATACGCGAAATCATTTTGAACCCGAGCCATACGGCAATGGACTCCCGCACGGAGGCTTTGCTGTATGCGGCAGCACGAAGCCAGCATTTGGCGGAGAAGGTCGAGCCGGCCTTGGCGGAAGGCAAGCTGGTGCTTTGCGACCGCTTCGTGGACAGCAGCCTGGTCTATCAGGGATATGCCCGCGGGATCGGGGTGGATGAAGTATGGGCCATTAATCAATTTGCCATCCATGACCGGATGCCGCAGCTTACGTTCTACTTGGACATCGAACCGGAAGCCGGATTAGCGCGGATTGCCGCCAGCCGGGACCGGGAAGTGAATCGCCTCGATTTGGAGGACTTATCGTTCCATCATAAAGTACGGGAAGGATACTTGCAGCTTGCCGAACGTTTTCAGGATAGAATCGTCGTGATCGATGCTTCGCAAACCGTGGAAAATGTCGAACAAGAGATAATCCGTAGCTTGGAAGAGCGGATTTTAAAGGATTTTTGAGGAGCTTTGTCAAATAAGTAAGTATGGCTCATTGCAGGCCAAAATTCAAAGAGGAGGGAATGCAGGATGAAACTGATCGTTGCGATTGTACAGGATAAAGACAGCAACCGTTTGTCAGCGGGGCTGGTGAAGGCGAATTTTCGGGCGACAAAACTGGCAAGCACCGGCGGATTTCTTCGGGCGGGAAACACCACATTTATGATCGGGGTGGACGACAGTCAGGTCGAGGCCGTCATGAACGTCATCCGCAGCAGTTGTAAAGTCAGGGAACAGCTTGTAACTCCGGTTACGCCGATGAGCGGCACGACAGATTCTTATTTGCCTCTCCCCGTTGAAGTTCAAGTGGGCGGCGCCACCGTATTCGTGCTCCCGGTAGACCGGTTTGAACATTTCTAAAATGAGGAAGTTCCCGAAAATCGAAAGAGCAGCCTCGTAAACGACAATAGTTGGACGAGAGGCATGTTGCTTTCTATATTGTACCCGGGGCATAGGCATTGCCATTTGCAAAGCCTGTGAAACCTCAAAGGCGATGCTGCAAATCGAGCCACGATATGGGGCTGCTGATGATTCGCGCTTAGTATAGCGCCGATATATTCATCGAGTCAGTCCCTCAAGCGGCCATCCATGTTGCAGCATGCCGAACCATCTCATGGATGCGAACGCAAATCGCTTCAATATAAGGCATATTGTTTGGCCCGGTTATTATTTTTGGCAGCCAAAGGCAGGAGATATACGTGAAAATCAACCCGGGGTTTAGGCCCATTAAAAGCGAACTTCCGGTAACGGACGGCTTAACCAAACCCGTTCAGCAAAAATCCTTCCTGGACGTCATGCAGCAGCAGAAGGAAACGGCCTCACAGGAGGAACTCGGCCGCCGGTTCAAGGAGATCCAGATGCAAGGAGAACGCCTTGCCCGTTCCATGACCATCCGTGAGCTTAAAGCATACCGTCTGCTGGTGAAACGATTTTTGGAGGACACGGTAAGACGCGGCGTTACCATGAAGGAAGCGCGGGGCTGGGACCGTCGCGGACGGGGAAAACGTTATAAATTAATCGATGAGATTGATGCGGCATTACTCGAAATGGCCGATGAAATGCTGGAAAGCGAGCAAGGAAAAATCGAGCTGCTGCAGCGGATCGGCGAAATCCGCGGGATGCTGATCAATCTCGTTTTTTGAAGAAATAGGAATGAACAACTCAGCCCTGTCATGATAAACTAGAGATAGTACCAATCATCATGAAGACAGATTTAAAGGGGAGATTCTGCAAAATCCCGGACGGTTTCAGAGCTGCTGCCGATTATGGAGAAGCCTGAAACGATAGGCACAGCCGACGGCTTGCCGAAATGTTTCTGCGGTTTTGCAAAATCTTTAAGGAAGAGAGGAACTATGTCTTTTCAGGATATTATGGGACAGGATGCGGCGAAGAAGCTGCTGCAAAATGCGCTTCGCAGCGATTCCGTCAGCCATGCTTACATTTTCAGCGGGCCGGCCGGCTGCGGGCAGATGAAGACGGCAACCGCGTTTGCGCAGGCGCTGTTTTGTACCGAACGCGTGGATGACGCCTGCGGGCAATGCTTGGAATGCCGCAAGGTCCAGCACGGCAACCATCCCGATCTGCATCTTCTCGCTCCCGAAGGTTCGTCCATCAAAATAGACCAGATCCGCGAATTGCAGCGGGTCTTTTCCTATCGTTCGGAATCGGAGAATCCGAAGGTGTATATCATAGACCATGCGGATGCGATGACGGTGCAGGCCGCCAACAGCCTGCTTAAATTTTTGGAGGAGCCCCCGGTTCCGGCCGTGGCCGTCCTGATTACCGAAAATGGACAAGCCCTGCTGCCAACGATTCAATCGCGGGCCCAGACGATTCCCTTTTTTCCGCTGAATCCCGGAATGATGCTGCAGCAGCTGGTCGACGAAGGATACCCGGCGGCGCTTGCGCGCTGTGCGGTGCATTTATCCTCCGGACTGGACGGATGCCGCGAAATGATCGAGCAGAATTGGTTTGCAGAAATTAGAAACGTAGTGTTACAATTAGGGAAGGAAGCCCTCGGACGAGGCAGCTCCGCTCTGGTGACCGCAGGGCAGAAGGTGTTTAAGGCCGGGCTCTCCGATCATCTGGATTTACTGTTAAGCTTGTTTCATTTGTGGTTCAAAGATATGCTTCACGTCCAGTACGGAAGGCACGAAAGTATCGTTTTTATAGATCAGCTGGAGTTCTTGTCCACGCATGCATCATCCCGCAGCACAGCACAATGGGTCTCCTATATGGATTTGGCCGCAGAGTGCCGGAAAAAATTGCGCTACAATGTGAATGGCCAACTTTGTATTGAACAATTTTTGATCGGTTTGGAAGGATAGCTTCATGGCCAGCCAATTTTTTCTCTGGCATACAAGGGGGTTAGTTTTTGTACAGTGTAGTGGGCGTCCGTTTTAAGAAAGCGGGCAAAATTTATTACTTCGATCCGCTTGATTTTCCGATTGAAAAGGATCATAGCGTTATCGTTGAGACGGCGCGCGGCATCGAGTATGGTAAAGTTGTGGTCGGCAAAAAAGAGGTGCAGGAAGCCGATGTGGTCCTGCCGCTCAAAAAGGTGATACGCATCGCCGGCGAAGCCGACGCACGCGTTGTGGAAGAGAACAAGCAGGCCGCGAAAGAAGCTTTTACGACCTGTTTAAATAAAATCCGCGATCATGGGCTCAAAATGAAGCTGGTGGACGTGGAATTTACGTTTGACCGTAACAAAATCATTTTTTATTTTACGGCTGAGGGAAGAGTGGATTTCCGGGAGCTGGTCAAAGATTTGGCCGGGATTTTCCGGACGCGGATCGAGCTCAGGCAAATCGGGGTCCGGGACGAAGCGAAGATGCTGGGCGGAATCGGCCCATGCGGTCGCATCCTTTGCTGCTCCTCGTGGCTCGGCGACTTTGAGCCGGTATCCATCAAAATGGCCAAGGACCAAAGCTTATCGCTGAATCCGACCAAAATTTCCGGTCTATGCGGAAGACTTATGTGCTGTTTGAAATATGAGCATGATAATTATGAAAGTGTGAAGGAAGAACTGCCATCGGTAGGCAAAATCGTCATCACGTCTTTGGGCGAAGGCAAAGTGGTCGGCATCAACGCCGAAAACCGTTCCGTTCATGTCCAGCTGTTTGACATCGGCAAGGTGAAGGAACTGCAAATGGATGACGTTGTCATTAAGTAGACCATAGGGTTACTTTCGGGGTGGAGACTTGGAAAAGAAAAGTATTTTTGCACACATTCAAGAAATGGAAACACAAATGGGACAGATCCACAGTGATCTGGGTGAAATGAAGCTGATTATGAAAGAGCTGCTGGAGGAGAACCACCGACTGACGTTGGAAAACGAACACCTCCGCAAAATATTGAAGGAAGCTGTGCCCGCAGAAAAGGGAGCTCCTTTGCCACAGCCTCATGTCCCGATCAAACCCGAGCATCCCAGCGATGTCGTGGGCGAAGGGTATGACAATTTGGCACGGCTTTATCATGAAGGCTTTCACATTTGCAACGTGTATTATGGACATTTGCGCACGGAAGGCGACTGCCTTTTCTGTCTGTCTTTTTTGAATAAATGAAGCCGTAGGAGCGATTCCTACGGTTTTTTTTCAAGAAATAAAGCATTTATAATGAAACTGGTCCGTAAGTGTAAACTTTGACGGATAGAGAACAATAGATAAAGGAAAATGGAACCGATGAATATGGACAAAAGTCTTTTGGAGCCGTCGGAACGCATCGACGATCTGTTGACGCATGATCTGCACATCATTCAAAGCGACGAGGTATTCAGCTTTTCGATGGATGCCGTTTTGCTGGCCCGGTTTGCCGGCATACCGCCAAGAGGAAAAATTTTGGACCTCTGCACGGGGAACGGGGTCATACCGCTGCTGCTGAGCACGCGCACCAAAGCGCACATCGAAGGCATCGAGATTCAGCCTAGGCTTGCCGGTATGGCCAAACGCAGCGTGGCGATGAACGGAATGGAGGGCCGGATCGTCATTCGGGAGGGAGATTTAAGGGAGCTTTATAAGGAGACGGGACATCAGGCTTATGATGCCATTACCGTCAATCCGCCCTACATGCCGCTGAACGGAAGCGACATCAAACTCAATCCGCATCAGGCGATTGCCCGCCATGAAATCAGCTGCACGCTGGAGGAGGTCATCCAAGCCTGCTTCAGATTGGTCAAGCCGGGAGGAAAGGTAAGCATGGTTCATAAACCGTCGCGTCTCGGCGATATCATCGCTTTGATGCGAAAACATAGGCTGGAGCCGAAACGGATGCGTTTCGTTCATCCCCGTGCCCATCTGGAAGCCAACATGGTGTTGATCGAATGCATACGGGAGGGGAAACCCGAGGTAAGGCTGCTTCCGCCGCTGATCGTTTATGACGAGCAAAACCGATATTGTCCGGAAATCATGGAAATTTACTACGGTTCCAAAGAGGGAGAAGCATGAGTCTGACACGACAAAGCAGTTTTCAAAACCGAACCGGAGACGGCAAAGGGGCTCTGTATCTCGTCGCTACGCCGATCGGGAATTTGGAGGATATGACGTTTCGGGCCATACGGACGTTAAAGGAATGCGACATCATCGCGGCAGAGGATACGCGCCAGACGCGAAAACTGCTGACGCATTTTGAGATTAGCCCGCAAATGCTGTTTAGCTACCATGAGCATAACAAGGGGGCAAGCGGACCGGAATTAATACGCTATATAATAGAAGGAAAAAATTTGGCGCTTGTCAGCGACGCCGGTCTGCCGGCGATTTCCGACCCCGGGGCTGATCTCGTCAAGCTGGCGGTCGAGGAAGGGATCAGCGTCATACCGATCCCGGGAGCCAATGCGGCGCTATCGTCTTTGATCGCATCCGGCCTTCCGACCGACCGTTTTACCTTTATCGGGTTTCTCCCCCGGGAACGTAAAGATGTGGAGGAGACGCTTCAATCTTTTCAGTCGGCCCAAGGGACGCTGCTGTTTTACGAATCGCCGCACCGGGTCATCAAAACGTTGACCGCGATCCAAAGCGTGCTTGGAAACCGAAAAGTCGTATTGGCGCGGGAACTGACGAAACGTTACGAGGAATTTGTGCGCGGGGACGTCCAGGAATGTCTCGACTATCTTCAGGAGCATCCGCCGCAGGGCGAATATTGCGTGGTCGTGGAAGGGACGAGCCCGGAGGAGGAGCAGGAGCGGCTGGCCGCATGGTGGCAGAACCTGACGATCGAGGAGCATGTGGCGCACTACGAGGAACAAGGAATTCCGCGCAAAGAGGCCATGAAAAAAACCGCGGTCGACCGCGGCGTCTCCAAGCGCGATATTTATAACGCATTGATTTGAGGGTGCTGCAGATGCCCAATGACTTGGCTGCCGAAACCAAGCCCGCCTTTCGGGAAACGTGCCTTAAGGCCCATAACCTGCGGCGGGCAACGCAGCCGGCGGGACAAAAAAATGTCTCCAAAGGCCGGGTTCTTAGCCTAGGAGACACCAAGGAGATATGAAAAAGGTTAGAATTAACAAATAGAATAATACTATTATATACTAAAAAACTTAATTTGTCACAGGTGTTGGGATTTCCGAGATGCAATCGTGGCAAACAATTTTTCCTTTGAAGTAAGTCACGTTCTCGGCATTGCCGCAAAAGATGCAAGCAGGCTCATATTTCTTGAGCATAATGCGTTCTCCGTCCACGTAAATTTCCAATGCGTCTTTTTCCCCGATGCCCAGTGTGCGGCGCAATTCAATCGGAATAACGACCCGGCCCAGTTCATCTACTTTTCTTACAATACCAGTTGATTTCATCATAACTGATCATTGCTCCTCTCGCCATAGTTTTATAGTGCCATAATTCGACAACGTTCTCTCTTTTATGATATCAATAATACCAACGATTCCCAAAACAGTCAACCTGCAAATTCGTCGCCAAAATGAGAACAGATTGCATGGCACCTGGGATATCACTCATATCAGGATTCTTTTCCCATTATATATCCTTGGTAGGATAATGTCGATTTGGAAATCAATTTTTCTACCTAAAACGACACTATTCGACACACATTGTCGAAAAAAGTTCAAAAATAGTTTAATTTTAAGCTTTTAAAAAGGAGATGAGTCGCATGCATACCTTAAATGAAGAAAAAGTGTTCAAGGACCCCGTACATAATTACATTCATGTCCAACACTCCACCATCTGGCGGCTGATTAACACGGCGGAGTTCCAGAGGCTGCGGCGGATCCGCCAATTAGGCACCTCGTATTTGACGTTCCATGGGGCGGAGCACAGCCGGTTCTCCCACTCGCTTGGCGTGTATGAAATTACGCGCCGCATCATATCCCAATTCGAGCGAAGCGGCTACGCGGATTGGCCGAACAGCGAAAAACTGTTAACCCTCTGCGCCGCCTTGCTGCATGACCTGGGACACGGACCCTTTTCCCACTCGATCGAAGAGGCGTTCCGGATGGACCATGAGGATTGGACCCGCCGCATTATTCTCGGGGATACCGAAGTAAACGCGATTTTGACCGAGGTGGCCGAAGACTTTCCCGCCAAGGTCGCATCGGTTATCGCCAAGGATTACGAGCACCCGATCGTGGTCAATCTGGTGTCGAGTCCGCTGGACGCCGACCGGATGGACTATTTGCTGCGGGATGCTTATTACACGGGCGTCAATTACGGAACGATCGACATCGACCGGATCCTGCGCATGCTTCGTCCGTACCAGGGAAGAATCGTCGTGAAGGAATCGGGGATGCATGCGGTGGAAGATTACTTGATGTCCCGGTACCAGATGTATTGGCAGGTTTATTTCCATCCGGTGACGCGCAGTTCGGAAATCATTTTGCGGCAGATCTTCCGGCGCGCGAAGGAGCTATACCGGGATAACTACGTTTTTGGCTTCATGATTGAGCCGCTTCCAGGGCTTTTCGAAGACCGGCTGACCGTCCAGGATTATTTGAAACTCGACGAAGCGCTCATCCAAACCGTGTTTTCGCTATGGACGAACGAAAAAGACGCCGTGCTGAGCGAGCTTTGCAGCCGTTTTATGCATCGCAGGCTGTATAAATATGTGGAAGTGGAATCGGTGGATCTGGAAATGATCGAAGAGATCCGCCGCGATTTTGAGCGGGTCGGCCTGAATCCCGAATACGATCTTGAGATTGATTTTCCGACCGATCTTCCGTACGATGTATTTCGGCCGGGAGACGAATCCAGCCAAAAGCAGATTCTGCTGCTCGACCGGGACGAACGCCTGCGGGAAATATCGGAGGTGTCGGATATTGTCCGCTCCATCAGCGGCATTCACCGCGGGAAATATCACTTATATTATCCGGGGGCGAAAATGAAAGACGTTATTTCTTCCCTATCCGACCCGGTTTCCCGCATTTTCAAGCGATAACGACAGCGTGATTCACGGATTTGCCCCATATTAATCTATGCTTTATGACACGAAGGGAGTTCCAGACATGAATTTATTCGACACGCATACGCATTTGGACGCGCCGCAGTTCGACGAGGACCGCGAAGAAACCATTCGCCGCGCCGTGGAAAACGGCGTCAGCCGGATGATCAACGTCGGTTTTAACCGCGAAACGATTCCGTCCACGATGAAGCTTGCGGAAACGCATGATTTTATATACGCCGCCGTCGGCTGGCATCCTCAGGATGCGATCACGATGAAGGAAGGGGATCTCGAATGGATTGCATCTTTATGCAGCCATGAAAAAGTCGTGGCCATCGGCGAAATCGGGCTCGATTATTATTGGGATACCTCCCCGAAAGACGTGCAGCACCGGGTTTTGCGCCAGCAAATCGGGTTGGCCCGGGAGCTCGGCATGCCGATCGTGATCCATAACCGGGATGCGCACGAGGATATCGTGAAAATCCTGCGGGAGGAAAAGGCCAGCGAGGTCGGAGGCGTCATGCACTCCTACTCCGGCAGCTGGGAAACGGCCAAGTTATGCCTGAACATGGGGTTCCATCTATCCTTCGGAGGGCCGATTACGTTCAAAAACGCCAGACAGCCCAAGGAAGTGCTTGCGCAGGTTCCGATGGACCGTTTGCTGATCGAAACCGACTCTCCGTACCTGACGCCGCACCCATTCCGGGGCAAGCGAAATGAGTCTGCCAACGTTCGTTTGGTAGCCGAGGCCGCTGCCCAGATTAAGGGGGTCGAGGTGGAGGAAATTGCCCGAATCACCACCCAAAATGCACTGGAACGATTTGGAATTAAGTGAAAACGGGAGAAAAACAGCTGAAAAAACGAGCATGAACGAAGCATTAAAGAATTTTAACCAAAAAAACCATGAATATTACAAATTTTTAACCATATATTCAAATAAACGTTGTTGATTCCCGCTTTACAACATGCATCAAAACAGGATATCATCTTTTCAGTGAACTTGGGCTGCTGTAAGCCGCTTCCTTTTTCGGCATCGCGGCAGCCTCCGTGAACCAATCTCGCTGAGTCTTTCGGTCTCGAAAGAGCGGGGGAACCAATACATAGAGCGCGACGGTCCTTTTAAACCGGTCCGGGCTCGGGATGTATTTGATTTCTTTTCAGGGTCTCAGGGGTGAATTCGGCGCGGTCCGCCATGAGCGGGCTGGCGTTGATCGGGCGGCTCTCTTTCGCCCAAACCCGACAGCTAACCCCGTAAGCGACATAAAGAGAGGGTTTCGTGCATTTACTTTTCCGTCATTCTGACATCCAGGGAAGCCACGAAGGAGACCTCATAAGCTCTTAGCTGGCTTCTTTTGTTTTTGAATAATGGAGAAGGCGTCGTCATACTGTTGTAAAACGGGAGGCGACAAATCATGAAAAAAAGATAGGTTCATGGTGCAAGAACGCATGCTCCTTATGTGTTCTTGTAAAAAATCGAGTATAGCCCGCGTCAAATCATTCATGCGTAACTCTAATGGCGAGGCTATGAAGGAGGATCGAGAAGGTGGGCATTTTCCATCAAGAAGAGACCCATGATTCAAAAATCTCCAGCATGTCTTACGCATTGCGATGGAAGCATGAGAATTTGCGCCAAATCTCTACTGCAGCTATCGTTACGATCGCGGTCACCATCATGATTTTGCTGCTGGTCAACTCATCCACGCGCAAACAGGTGTACCTGGTGGTAGACGGTCAGGTCAAAAAGATTCAGACTCACAAATCCGTTTTACAAGAAATGCTGGATGAGCAGGCAATCAGCCTCAAACCGGAAGATCAAGTCTCCATGCCGCTGAGCGGTTCGCTCCAGAATGGTGACAAAGTGGTGATCGACCGCGCTGCTCCCGTTCAATTGACGGTGGACGGGACAACGAAAAAGTTGTATACCACCAAAGACACGGTTGGCGACGTATTGAAGGAGTTCGGCGTATCGCTCAAAGAACACGATAAAGTCACTCCGGCTCTGACCGAGCGGGTGACGGGCCAAACGGATATCCGTATCGTGCGCGTCAACAAACAAGTCGTGGACCGCCATGAAAATTTGCCTTTCCGCGTCATTAAGACGGCGGATCCCAGCCTGACGGTCGGAGATAACCGCGTCATTCAGCAGGGAAAGCCCGGCGTGATGGTGCAGCACATCGAAAAGGTATATCATGACGGCCAAATGGTATCCATGCGCATGGTGGGCAAGGAAGTGCAGGCAAAAACGCTGGATAAAATCATCGCCGTGGGCACGAAGAAAAAACCGGCTCCGCCTGTCGTCGTTCAAACAGCGGCCGTTAAATCTTCTTCCACCGCCAAATCTTCATCAGCCGCCAAAACGAAAAAAACCGTAAGCAGCAATAACCGCGTAAGCAAAGCCGGTGTTGATTTCTCATATAAAAAAATGATTCATGTCTCGATGACGGCTTATTCTGCCGGCGAACCCGGAATCGGTACTCGTACCGCGACGGGAACGCGGGTCACGGAAGGCCGCACCATCGCCGTGGATCCGAACGTGATTCCGCTCGGCTGGTGGGTGTACATCGAAGGCATCGGCTTCCGCCGTGCCGAAGACACGGGCGGCGCCATTAAGGGCAATAAGATCGACCTCTACTATGACTCCGTGAAGCGCGCCAACAACTTCGGCCGCAAATCCGGGATGAAAGTATACGTCATCGGCCCCGTGAAGCCGCAATTGAATTAATTTCGTTTTACAATGTCATTCTAATGTTATAGTATTATGATCATGAAAATGTCATGCTAAAGAAGAGGAGCATTCCTCTTCTTTTTGTTGTTTGGATGTCCGAAAACTTACGACGCATGAACGGACGAGCTTTAGGAAAGGGAGAAGCAGGTCATGATCAAGGAAGTCATAGTCGTGGAAGGACGGGACGATACCGTGGCCGTGAAGCGGGCGGTGGAAGCCGACACGATCGAAACCGGCGGTTCGGCGATCAACGGCCGCGTACTGAAGCGGATTGCCTTGGCCCAGGAACGCAGGGGAGTCATTGTATTGACGGACCCGGACCATGCCGGGGAGCGGATTCGAAAAATTATCGCGAGCAAGGTTCCCGGATGCAAGCATGCCTTTATTCCGGAGTCGGAAGCGACGCGGAAAGGGGACATCGGCGTGGAGAACGCTTCGCAGGAAGCGATCCGTAAGGCCCTCTCCCGCGTGCATACGTCCTACGAAGGCGCGGAAAGCCTGATCGATATGGAGGATCTGATGGCTGCTGGGCTTCTGGTGCACCCGGACGCGGCCCGCAGACGCATGGTGATGGGTAACCTGCTAGGCATAGGGTATTGCAACGGCAAGCAGTTCCATAAGCGGCTGGCCGTTTTTCAGATTACGCGCGAGGAATTTGCGGAGGCGTTAGCCCAATTGGAACAGGAAGGGGAAGGTTGACATGCAGCGAATGGACGATATCGCCTCGCCAAGGCGGACGAAGGAAATCATCCAGCGTCACGGTTTTTCGTTTAAAAAAAGCCTGGGGCAAAATTTTCTGATCGATCAAAATATTTTAGGCAAAATCGTGGAGGCGGCGGGGCTGGATGCCTCCAAGGGAGCTTTGGAGATCGGGCCGGGGATCGGAGCCCTTACCGAAAAGCTGGCCCAGGAAGCGGGCGCCGTCACGGCCGTCGAAATCGACCAGCGGCTTATTCCGATACTCCAGGAGGTATTAGAACCGTATCCGCATGTGCGCATTCATCATGGCGACGTGCTGAAGACGGATCTTGGCGCCCTCTTTCGGGAGGATTTCGCGAATGTATCCAAAGTCAGCGTCGTTGCCAACTTGCCTTATTACGTGACGACCCCGATTTTGATGAAACTGCTGGAAGAGCGGCTGCCGCTGGAGAATATCGTGGTCATGATCCAAAAAGAGGTGGCCGAACGCATGGCTGCTTCGCCCGGCACGAAGGACTACGGCAGTCTGAGCATCGCCGTGCAGTATTACAGCGAGCCTGAACTGGTCTGCATCGTGCCGAAAACGGTATTCATTCCGCAGCCGAACGTCGAGTCGGCCGTCATTCGCCTCAAGGTGCGCGAGCAGCCTCCGGTCGAGGTGGACGACGAAAATTTCTTTTTTCAGGTGGTACACGCTTCGTTTGCCCAACGCCGCAAAACGATCGCCAACAATCTCAAGACGAGATTTTTTCCTAAAGAGGGCCGGGAGCGCCTCGAGGAGCTGCTTCACGCTGCAGGGATCGAACCTTCCCGCCGCGGCGAAACCCTCAGCCTGCAGGAATATGCGACGCTTTGCAACGTATTGCTCCGGGCCGGAGTACGGTGATGAAGACGTTTCGCTCACCGCATCAAGTTTGGGGCGGGCAGGGCGTAAGGTCTCGTCCTACGCTTATTTTGGCAAAAGGGAAGAACCATTGGGGAGATTCGCCCATACCATGGGGTAGGGGTGATGTTGTGATGAATGTAGGAGACCTGGTCGTCCGCAAATCTTATGGCGGTGATGTCGCTTTCCGCGTGGAAGATCTGCGGAGCAATTTGGCTGTGATCAAGGGGACCGAGTTTCGGCTGTTGGCTGATTCGCCCCTCGATGACCTTGTTCGGGTGCCATATGCGCCGTTCAATGAAAAAACGCAGAAGGCCCATATCCGTGCCAACGAGTCGTTAAGCAGGCTGCAGCGCCACCGGGAGGAGCTGACCGAACGCACGCAAGCGAATCTCGGCGGGGAATGGCCGATGGCGGAACAGCCTTCTTATTTTGAAGTTCCGGGTAAAGTCCTCCATCTCGATGGAGATATCAATTACTTAAAAAAGAGCTTGAATCTTTACCAGCAGCTTCGCGTGCCCGTCGAGGGACATTACGTTAACGAGGCGGGCATGGCGGATGCGCTCTATCGCCTGCTGCCGCGGGTGCGGCCGGATATCGTGGTTATTACGGGGCATGACGGAGTCTTGAAGCACCGGCCGAACAATGACCTCTATAACCTGAACAGCTACAAAAATTCCCAAAATTTCGTTTCGGCCATTCAGGTTGCCCGTCAATACGAAAGGCATTACGATACGCTGACGATCATTGCCGGTGCCTGCCAGTCGCATTTTGAGGCGCTGCTGCAAGCGGGAGCGAATTTCGCCAGCTCGCCGGGGCGCATACTCATCCATGCGCTGGATCCCGTTTACGTGGCCGCCAAGGCCTCCTTTACGTCGGTGAGGGAAACCATCAACATGATGGATGTGCTTCATAATACGATCAGCGGGGCGCAGGGCGTCGGGGGCATCGAAACGCGCGGAAGCTACCGCATCGGATTGCCGCGCCTGAATGACCTTTCCCAGCTGAAGGTAACGCCTTCGGTGATGTAAACCCGTTTTTCTAAACAAGAGCATCATGGGATGAGCAGCCGATAAACCTTAATCGCGATACATGGATTAAGGTTTTTTTGTCGTTAACGGCGTGTATGCGGAAATCCTGCAAAATCCCGCAAAAAAACCGATTGACAAATTAAATTTGATGCTGCTATAATTTAAATTTTATTTGACAAAAACTTCTTCCTGCGTTATAATGGACAAGGAAAGAGGTGGTCGTCGACAATGGCTAAAAATGCGCTGTTGGAAATCAAACGAAATCTCGAGGCTCATGTAGGTCAGAAAATATCGCTCCGGGCTAACGGTGGACGTCGTAAGACGATCGAACGTACGGGCGTGCTCGAGGAAACGTACCCTTCTGTTTTTATCGTCAAGCTGGATCAAGAACAGCAAACCTTTAAACGTGTTTCATACAGCTATGCAGATATTCTTACTGAATCCGTGGAAGTCACCATTTGCGAAGAGCAGGCGAAGGACGCGGACTAAGCAGGATCAGGCGTAACTTTTTTATTTGGAAGCAGCTTTCCCATGCGGAAGGCTGTTTTTTGTTGTCAGCGAATTTTTCGAATGGGGCCGGGTCGGGCGAGAAATAATACAAAAGGAATTCCTTTTACCGCATAACGAAGGACCGTCCCGAAGATGGATTAAGCGGGGCCGGTTCCGGGACTGACAAGGAGGACTGCAAATGAGCCGCAGACGCCGCAGCGTGATGTCGGAGGAACTGAAGACGGAGCTTGCCAAAGATTTGGGGTTTTACGAAACGGTTCAGCAGGAGGGTTGGGGCGGCATCAAAGCCAAGGACGCCGGCAACATGGTGAAACGCGCCATCCAGCTCGCCGAAGAGGCTGCAGCCCGCAAATCGTAAGGTTCAAAACATGTCAGACGGAGATCTCCATGGCATCGCATGGGAATCTCCGTTTTTCTATAGGACGCGAAAGGTTCGAAATGACTTGCTTGGTACAGTTTGTTATAATGATTTGAAGCTGATAGCGAGGGAAACTTAAGGGTGGGTGAACGCCTTGAAAATTTACGAAAAAGCACCGGCCAAAATCAATTTGATGCTGGATGTATTACATAAAAGGCCGGACGGCTTCCACGAGGTCGAAATGGTCATGACGATGGTCGATTTGGCGGACAGGCTGGAAATGTCGGAGCTGCCGCGCGACACCATCATTATTACGAGCCAGGCGGGGTATATCCCGCTTGACGAGAAAAACTTGGCCTTCCAGGCCGCAAGACTGATCAAGGACCGGTACGACGTCCGCAGCGGCGTCCATATCCACTTGGACAAAAAAATCCCGGTAGCCGCGGGTTTGGCGGGGGGCAGCAGCGACGCGGCCGCGGCGCTGAGGGGATTGAACCGGCTGTGGAATTTGAACATACCCATGCAAGAGCTGCAGGAGCTGGGGGCCGAGCTGGGGTCGGATGTTCCCTTTTGCGTGACGGGGGGCACGGCGCTTGCGACCGGGCGGGGGGAGAAGCTCTCCAAGGTGGACAATCCGCTAAGCTGCTGGGTTATTTTGGCCAAGCCTCCCATCAATGTGTCGACAGCCGAGGTCTACGGCAAATTCAGGGCGGCAGAGGTAAAGCGGCATCCGTCCGCCGAGCAGATGGTCAAAGCGATCGAAGCCGGCGATTTCGGAGCCGTATGCGAACGTCTCGGCAACGTGCTTGAGGATGTGACGCTGAAGCTGCACCCGCAGGTGGCCCAGCTGAAGGAAGCCATGCTGAGACTCGGGGCCGACGGAGCGCTCATGTCGGGAAGCGGCCCGACCGTATTCGGGCTTGTTTACAAAGAATCGAAGGTCGCGCGGATTTATAACGGACTTCGCGGGTTTTGCCGGGAAGTGTACGCGGTGCGGCTATTGACCTGATGATCCTGCCGGGCGCATAAAAAGCAAGCCGGGCCGGAAATGTTTGCGAGGCAGGATCTTCTTGTACAAACACGTACAAAAATGCTATATTTATACTGTATTATTCGGATTTTACACATATGAAATCGAATTTGAAGATGGCTTGACCGAAAGCAGCTTTGTTGGCCGGCCATCGTTGATGAATAAAGTGATAGCGAGGAGTTTTCGTGAAAAAATTAAAGCGAAGCGCGCGTCTGGTCGAGATGACCCAATATTTGCTGTCCAGACCTCATACTTTGATCCCGCTCACCACGTTCGCTGAACGGTACGGGGCGGCCAAATCCTCGATCAGCGAAGACCTGGTGATCATCAAGGAGGTGTTCGAGGACGAGGGCATGGGAGAACTGCTGACGCTGGCCGGAGCGGCCGGAGGCGTGAAGTTCATTCCGAAGATGCCGAAGAGTCAGGCGTTGGCCTTTGCGGAGGAGCTTTGCAGCCAGCTGCAGCAAAAAGACCGCATCCTCCCCGGCGGATACCTGTACATGTCCGATTTGCTCGGAGAGCCGTCCTTGATGAACGAAGCGGGGAAAATATTTGCCACCGCCTTTGCCGACCAGGAGATCGACGTTGTGATGACGGTGGAAACCAAAGGGATCCCGCTGGCTTATGCGACCGGAGCCCAGCTGAATTTGCCCGTAGTCCTGGTCCGGAGGGACCACCAAGTAACGGAAGGCTCGGCGGTGAGCATCAACTACGTCTCAGGCTCGCATAAAAGCATCCACACCATGTCGCTGTCGCGGCGCGCCCTCAAAGAGAAGTCCAAAGTCCTGATCGTGGACGATTTCATGAAAGCCGGCGGAACCATTCAAGGGATGGTCGATTTGCTGGCCGAATTTGATGCCGAAGTCGCAGGCGTGGGCGTATTGGTGGAATCCGGCGAGGTGGATACGGAGGAGCGTCTCCTGCATGACTACGTATCGTTGGCGACCTTGACCGGCGTAGACGCCAAAACGAAGGAAATCGGCGTGAAACCGGGCAACTATTTTACTAAAAAATGACCCGGCTCCGTCATGACGAAATATGTCGACTGGAAACTTTTCGGGACGAATAGTTCCGAAGTCTGTCGACAATCTCATTTCTATAAAAAAATTCCTGAAATTAGGACATTTTGTTGCTCCAAAAAAGAGGATTTTGAACTGCTGTGTGGAATTATACACCAAGTCTCTGATGGAAAAAGGTGGTGAACACACATGCAAATTACGGATGTCAGACTCCGCCGAGTCAACTCTGAGGGGAGAATGAAAGCAATCGCATCCATTACCATTGATAACGAATTTGTGGTTCATGATATTCGGGTCATCGATGGCAACAATGGAATGTTCGTTGCTATGCCGAGCAAGCGCACTCCAGACGGGGAATTCCGCGACATCGCCCATCCGATCTCTTCCGGTACGCGGGAGAAGATCCAAACGGCAGTCCTGGCGGAATATGAACGCGCTGCCAATGAAGAAGAAGTGATTGAAGAAGGCGCTTAAGGTTCACAATTGGGGTTCAAGGAAAAGAGAGCCAGACTTATGGCTCTCTTTTCTTTTTACGGAGAATACGATATATTCTTTAATGAGTTTAAGAGTGGGAGGTCAAGATCCTTGAAAAGAATGGCGATTGTTCTTGCCGCAGGGCAGGGTAAACGAATGAAATCGAAACTATACAAAGTGCTGCACCCCGTCTGTGGAAAACCTATGGTAGGGCATGTGCTGGATACCGTCAAAGAAGTCGACTGCGAGCGCAGCGTCGTTATCGTGGGCCATGGTGCGGAAGCCGTCCAATCTTATCTGGGTGAGGCCGCGGAATACGTGCTGCAGGAGCAGCAGCTCGGAACGGGCCATGCCGTGAAAATGGCAAAGGATCTCCTCGGATCGGAACAAGGCTCTACCATCGTCATTTGCGGGGATACACCTCTTGTTACTGCGGAAACGTTGAAGGCTCTGACGGAGCTTCATGAGAGCAATAACGCGGCGGCAACCGTGCTGACGGCTTATACGGAAAATCCTAAGGGATACGGGCGCGTCATCCGGAGCGAAGACGGCAGCGTTCTGCGGATCGTGGAACAGAAGGACTGCTCGCCGGAAGAAGATGCCGTGCGCGAATTCAATACGGGAACCTATTGCTTTGACAATGCCAAGCTGTTTGCGGCTCTCGATAAAGTAACGAACAACAATGCGCAGCAGGAATATTATTTGACCGACGTCATCGGCATCCTTGTCGGCGCAGGCGAAACGGTGCTTGGGTACATGACCGAAGATTATGCGGAATCGATCGGCGTCAACGACCGTCTGGCCCTTTCCGAAGCGGAGCGTTTGATGCGCGAGCGCATCAACAAACGGCATATGCTCGGCGGCGTAACCATCATTGATCCGGCCTCGACCTATATCGGCGCGGACGTCAAAATCGGCTCCGACACGGTGCTTCTTCCGGGCACGGTCCTTACGGGTAGCACCGTCATCGGCGAAGACTGCCAAATCGGGCCGCAAAGCGAGATCAAAGATTCCGTCATCGGCGACGGGGCGGTCATCAAACATTCCGTGCTCGACCAGGCGGAAGTCGGAAACCGCACGACCGTCGGCCCTTATGCCTATTTGCGCCCGAAAGCCCAATTGGGGGAAGACGTGAAAATCGGCGATTTCGTGGAGGTCAAAAACGCCAAGATCGCGGACGGTTCCAAAGTGTCGCATTTAAGCTACATCGGCGACGCGGTCGTCGGGAAAAACGTCAATGTCGGCTGCGGTGCGATAACGGTCAACTACGATGGGTATAATAAATCCATAACGGAAATCGAAGACGATGCCTTTATCGGCAGCAACGTGAATCTAATCGCCCCTGTGAAGGTTGGGAAAGGCGCGTACGTGGTTGCAGGATCGACCATTACGCATTCGGTGCCTGAAAACGATCTGGCCATTGCCAGAAAGCGTCAGGAGAACAAGCCGGGATACGCCGAAAAAATCCGTGCCCGCGCAAAGGCAAAAAAAGACAAGCAGTAGCATTTGCGTCCAAAGGATGATTAAATAGTAATAGAGGATTAATCACAATTTCCTAGAAGCATCATTGTTCAAACGGCAATGGAGACAGGCATGAATTTCAATGAACCAGCACGGAGGGTTTTTATTTTATGACTTATTGTGATTCGAAATTAAAGATTTTTACTTGCAACTCCAATCCGAAGCTCGCGCAGCAAATAGCAGATTATATCGGGATTCCGATGGGCGATTCCCATACGACCAGCTTCAGCGACGGCGAAATCCAAGTGAAGCTGAATGAAAGCGTCCGCGGGTGCCACGTGTATGTCGTCCAGTCCACCTGCGGCCCGGTCAACGACAACCTGATGGAGCTGCTGATCATGGTCGACGCGCTGAAGCGCGCCTCCGCGAAGAGCATCAATGTCGTGATTCCTTATTACGGCTACGCGCGTCAGGACCGCAAAGCCCGTTCCCGCGATCCGATCACTGCGAAGCTGGTCGCTAACCTGATTGAAAAAGCGGGAGCGCACCGCGTCATCACGATGGATTTGCACGCGATGCAGATTCAGGGATTTTTCGACATTCCGGTGGACCATCTGCTTGGCGTGCCGATTTTGGCGCAATATTTCCGTTCGAAGCAGATCGAAAATCCGGTCGTCGTCTCCCCGGACCACGGCGGCGTCGTGCGTGCCAGAAAACTGGCCGACTTCCTGAACGCCCCTCTGGCCATCATCGATAAGCGGCGTCCGGAACCGAACGTGAGCGAAGTGATGAACATCATCGGCCACATCGAGGGCAAAACGGCCATTTTGATCGACGACATCATCGATACGGCCGGCACCATTGTCCTTGGCGCCAACGCGCTTATGGAAGGCGGGGTCAAGGAAGTTTACGCTTGCTGTACGCATCCGGTATTCTCCGGTCCTGCCATGGAACGTCTTGAAAACTCTCCGCTGAGTGAAGTCATTGTAACGGATACCATTCCGATTACGCATCCAGACCCAAGCAACAAAATCAAAGTGCTTTCGGTAGCTCCGCTTATGGGCGAAGCGATTATCCGGGTTCATGAGGAACTGTCGATCAGCAAGCTGTTTGAAATCGAATAAATGGATGGCGACGAAAGAGGGTTATGTTTTCCGGGAGGAAAATATAACCCTTCTCGCCATATACCGCCGTTTGGAGGAATCAAAACGAAATGAAATGGATCGTCGGACTGGGCAACCCCGGTTCTAACTACGAAAAAACGCGTCATAACGTCGGATTTATGATGCTTGACGCTTTGGCGAAGCGCCACGGGATCAAATTCGGCCCCAGCAAATGCAAGGCATTGATCGGCGAAGGTTTGATCGGCAGCGACAAAGTGGTGCTTATCAAGCCGATGACTTACATGAATTTATCGGGCGAAGCCGTTCGGGCTTACATGGATTATTACAAAGCGAACGTCGAAGACATGATCGTCGTATACGACGATTTGGATACCGAGATCGGCAAAATACGGCTGCGGTACCAGGGAAGCGCAGGCGGGCATAACGGCATCAAATCGATCATCCAGCATACCGGAACGCAAACCTTTAACCGCATCCGCATGGGCATTTCCCGTCCGGAGCCGGGTTTTGCCGTGGTAGATTATGTCCTATCGGCATTTCCGAAAAAGGAGAAAGAGCTGCTGGAAAACATGATCGAACGTGCGTGCGATGCCGCCGAATACAGCCTCGATCATACCTACGAGCAGACGATGGCGAAGTTTAACGGGTAAAAGGGCGCGGCAAGCTTCGGTAAACAGGGCTAAATCAAGCGCAGAGCGGGCATAATGAGGGTATAAACCACCTTCAGGAGGCATATAGATGGCTATAAATTATATCTGCCGGCACTGCCGAACCCCGCTCGGGACTCTCGATTCGACCCAGGTAACCGATGCCCAGCTCGGGTTTCATTCCTTGACCCCCGCGGAACGGAGAGATATAATAGCGTATGATTTAAGCGGAGACGTCACCGTCAAGGTGATTTGCGATTATTGCAGGGAAGCGCTGGAGAACAATCCGGAGCTGAGCCTGATCACAAGCCCGCTCCAATAAAGATCCGGTGGGGATACCCGACGTTTTCGGGGCCTCGGCAGTTTTGCTGAGGCTTCTTTTCGGTATTCCCCGGGATGACCTATTGGTAGATTTTTTCGGAATATTGAAGTTTTTAAATAACAAGAGGATTTTTCAAAATCCAGAAAAGTTAGCATGAGAGAGGTGCCCCTTTTGTTACAAGCACTTATAGAAGCGTTTTCCAAAGATCCGGATTTGCAATCCGTCACCGCCGGCGTAAAAGCAGGCATGAAAGAACAGCTGGTATCGGGTCTGTCCGGCTCCGCGCGGCAAATCATGCTGGCGGCATTGTACGAAGAAGTGAAGCGCCCGATGCTGATCGTGACCCATAACATGTTTTCGGCGCAAAAAATCGCGGAGGATTTGCAGGAAGCGCTTTCTCCGGAAAACGTTCTGCTGTACCCGGCCAATGAGCTGGTTGCCGCCGAATCGGCCGTATCCAGTCCGGAAACGCTTGCCCAGCGGATCGACGTGTTGATGAAATGCGCGCAGGGATTCACGGGGGTCGTCGTCGCGCCTTTTTCCGGGGTACGGCGGTTTTTGCCTGCTCCCGAAGTGATGGGGAAGTCCCAAATCCGGATCGAGGACGGCGGCACGCTGAACGTCGACGAATTCATGCTGCGCATGATCGAGATGGGGTACGAACGCGTGGAGCGCGTGGAAAGCAAGGGCGAGATGAGCCTGCGCGGCGGCATTATCGATTTTTATCCCATGACCTCCGAGCTTGCTTACCGCGTCGAGCTGTTTGATGAGGATATCGATTCCATCCGCACCTTCGACCCGGCAGATCAGCGTTCCATCGACAAAGTCAAGGAAGTTACCATTACCCCTTGCAAAGAGATTATCGCCGATCATCAGCGGTTGGTCCAAGCAGCCGAAGCCGCTGGACATTTGCTGGAGGAGCAGCTCGGCAAAATGACGGACCGCCAGGCCAAGCTGCGCCTGACCGAAGAGATGAACCGGGAAATGGAGCTTTTGCGCGAGCATGTCTATTTTCCCGAAATCTATAAATATATTTCGCTCCTTTATCCGGAGCGCAAGACGCTGTACGACTACATGCCCAAAGACACGGTATTGATACTCGACGAGCCGGCCCGCCTCCTGGAAACGGCAAGACAACTGGAGCGCGACGAGGCCGAATGGAACCTGCATTTGCTTCAAAACGGTAAAACGTTGCCGCAGCTGCTTCTTTCGGTCGAAAACGAGGCCGTGCTCTATCATCGTCCTTTCCAGACCATTTTCATGTCCATCTTCCTGCGCCAGGTGCCGCATACGCAGCCGCAAAACATTTTGAACTTCATCAGCCGCGGCATGCAGGATTTCCATGGTCAAATGAACGTCCTCAAATCGGAGATGGAGCGCTGGCATAAATCCGGCGTCAAGGTCATCATGCTGGCCAGCGGCGAAGAACGGCTCGAGCGGATGCGCCGCGTCCTGCAGGACTACAACATCGAAGAGCCCGTCATGATGCAGGGCAACCTGCAGACGGGTTTCGAGATGCCTTCGATCCATCTCGCGGTCATTACCGAAGGCGAAATGTTCTCGCAAAAGCAGCGCAAAATCCGCAAGCTCGGCAAAAACATGGACAATGCCGAACGCATCAAAAGCTATACCGAGCTGAAGGTCGGCGACTACGTCGTCCACCAAAACCACGGGATCGGCAAATACATGGGCATCGGCACGCTCGAAATCAACGGCATCCACAAGGATTACATGCATATTCTGTATGCCGGCGGCGACAAGCTGTCCGTGCCGATCGAGCAGATCGACCTGATTCAAAAGTACGTCGGCTCGGAGGACAAGGAGCCTAAAATCTACAAGCTGGGCGGCAACGAGTGGAACAAGGTCAAAAGCAAGGTCCATTCGTCCGTGCAGGATATTGCGGATGATCTGATCAAGCTTTACGCCGAACGGCAAGCGACGCCGGGTTACGCGTTCGAAAAGGATACGCCCGAGCAGCGCGAATTCGAGGAAATGTTCCCGTACGACGAAACGCGCGATCAGCTGCGGGCCATCGAGGAAATCAAAAAGGATATGGAGAAAAACCGTCCGATGGACCGGCTGCTTTGCGGCGACGTCGGCTACGGCAAAACCGAGGTGGCGATCCGTGCGGCCTTCAAGGCGGCGATGGAGGGCAAGCAGGTAGCGGTGCTCGTTCCGACGACGATTTTGGCGCAGCAGCATTACGAAACGTTCCGCGAGCGTTTTTCGGGATATCCGATCAACATCCAGGTGCTCAGCCGCTTCCGTTCCCGGAAGGAGCAGAACGAGACGATCAAGGGCGTCCGCCAAGGGACGGTCGACGTTGTCATCGGCACGCATCGCCTGTTGTCCCAGGATCTTGTATTTAAGGACCTCGGTCTGTTGATCGTCGACGAGGAGCAGCGTTTTGGCGTGACCCACAAGGAGAAGCTCAAAAAGCTGAAAACGAACGTGGACGTGCTGACGTTAACGGCAACGCCGATTCCGCGCACGCTGCATATGTCGATGCTGGGCGTTCGCGATCTGTCGGTCATCGAGACGCCGCCGGAGAACCGTTTCCCGGTGCAAACCTACGTGGTGGAGCACAGCCAGACGCTGGTGCGCGAGGCGATCGAACGGGAGCTTGGCCGCGGGGGCCAGGTCTATTATCTCTACAACCGGGTACAGGGCATTCAGGAAATGGCGAGCCAGATCAGCGCGCTGGTGCCTGAAGCGAGAGTCGGCGTCGGCCACGGCCAAATGTCCGAATCTGAGCTCGAAAAGACGATCCTCGATTTTCTTGACGGCGAATACGACGTGCTGGTCAGCACGAGCATCATCGAAACCGGGGTCGACATTCCGAACGTCAACACGCTGATCGTGCACGACGCGGACAAAATGGGCTTGTCCCAGCTGTACCAGCTGCGCGGCCGCGTAGGCCGGTCCAACCGGATCGCCTATGCTTATTTTACGTATCAGCGGGACAAGGTGCTGACGGAGGTTGCGGAGAAACGGCTGCAATCGATCAAGGAGTTCACGGAGCTTGGTTCCGGCTTCAAAATCGCCATGCGCGATTTGTCCATCCGCGGCGCAGGGAACCTGCTCGGGGCGGAGCAGCACGGCTTTATCGCTTCCGTCGGCTTCGACCTGTATTCACAAATGCTGGCCGAAGAGATCAAGAAGCGGAAAGTCACCATGCTCGGCGAAAAAGAAGAGCCGTCCAAATCGTGGAATACCGTCATCGACATCGGCATCGATGCTTATTTGCCTGCCGACTACATCTATGACAGCATCCAAAAAATCGAAATCTACAAAAAGGTTGCGGCCGTCGGCACGTTCAACGACGAAAAAGAGCTGGAGGACGAATTGCTCGACCGGTTCGGAGAGCTGCCTGAAGCGGTGGTCAACCTGCTTGCGGTGGCCCGCCTGAAGATTTACGGCAAAATGTACGGCATCGACTCGATCAACCGCCGCGGCGACGATTTGCTGCTGAAGTTTTACGAAGGCCAGGAGAAAAAAATCAGCACCTCCAAACTTGCCCAGATTGGCAATAAGTTCGAAAGACGTGTACAATTTGAGCAGGAGTCTCATTTATTGATCCGCATCAAGGGCAAGGGACTCGACGACAAACAGCTGCTTGGTTTGCTGGAGGATTTTTTGGCGGCCATTCGGGAGCTGTTCAAATCGAAGGAGGAACTTCAGGATGTCGTTCAATAGAAGGAAGGCATGGAAGGGAATCATCTTGACGGTGGTCTCGGCCATGATGCTTTCCGTACTGGCTGCCTGCGAAAAAAGCGGGGCGGATGAGCAGCAGGATGCTGCCGAACCGAAAGACACGAGCAAAGTGGTGGCAACCTATAAAGGGGGAAGCATCACGGAAAAAGAGCTTGAGACCCAGAAAAAAATCATCTCTTTTACGTCCCCGGATGATGCGCAGCTGGTCAATCTCAGTTATTTTCAAAACTTTTTGGTCAAGCAGATGATCGCTTTCGATTATTTGAGCAGCAAGGCGGCGGAATCCTCGAAAAAAGAAGGGGAAAAGCAAGCCGACCAGCTGATCGGGCAAAATAAAGAGAAGATGGGCGAAGAACAGTTCAAAAAGGAACTGGAGAGCCGGCAGTTGAAGGAGGAGGACCTCCGGAATTATCTCGTCAAAACGATGACGGCCATGACCGACATGAACAGCAAAGTGACGGAAGACGAGGTCAAAAATAAATTCGAGGCGAACAAGCAGGAGTACACGGTAGCCACCCTGCATCACATCCTGATCGGGCTGCAGTACGGCGACAAGAAAGAGCGCACCAGGGAAGAGGCCCTCAAAATCGCCAAGGACGTCAAGTCCCAGCTGGATCAGGGAGCAGACTTCGCGGACATCGCCAAAAAATACTCCGATGATTCGGCGACCAAGGACAGCGGCGGTTTGTACGAGAACTTTACCGTCGGCCAATATAACATTAACGGATTCAAGGAGCAGGTGCTGACGCTGCCGCTGGGCAAAATCAGCGATCCGTTCGAAACGACGCTTGGTTATCATATCGTTAAGGTAGACTCCCGGAAGGAGACGACGTTCGATCAGCTGACCAAGGAACAGAAGGAAATCATCAAATACAACCTGGGCGCGGCGAAGATCGACAACTTCATCCAAAACCAGCTCAAGGACATCATTCAGAAAATCGACCTACCGAAAACGGAAGACCAGCAGCCGCAGGGCGGCACGCAAAGCGGGCAGGCCGGGTCGGACGGCAAGACCGGCAGCCAGGCGGAGCCAAATGCCGAAAAGCCTAAGGGTGATGGCGCGAAATGATACTAGCTTGACTTGGCAAAACGCGGAGAAATCCGCGTTTTTGCGTGGGCAAAAACAGGCATCCGTGAAGGGTACAATCTGTATCGGACCGCAACTATTCATTCCAACATCATGTATAAGGATTTGGGAAAGGATGAATACTATGGTCAGATATCACACTTATATTACTGGGACACACATCTTCCCATCCGAACAGTAGTTGAAAAATCTTCTCGAGAAAGCGGGGCAACATGTTAATGAAAGCTACTGGAATAGTCCGCCGTATTGATGACCTGGGCAGAGTGGTCATCCCTAAAGAAATCAGACGCACACTGCGAATCCGCGAAGGAGATCCGCTTGAAATTTTTGTAGACCGCGATGGTGAAGTGATTTTGAAGAAATATTCCCCGATCGGAGAGCTTGGCGACTTTGCCAAGGAATATGCCGAATCCCTTTACGAAGGCACGGGACATATAACCATCATTTCTGACCGGGATACCTATATTGCGGTAGCGGGCGGCTCCAAGAAGGAGTATCTGGAGAAGCCGATCGGCACTCCGATCGAAAACTGCATGGATAATCGCAAAACGCTGCTGGAGACCGGCGGCGGCAGCTACGAAATCACCAAGGATCACCAGGAAACGCTGTCTTCTTTCGTGGCGGCGCCGATCATTTCGGGCGGCGACCCGATCGGAACGGTCATTCTACTCAGCAAGGACGACTCCGTGAAAATGTCACAGCTGGAAATCAAAATGGCCGAAACCGCGGCTGCGTTTCTCGGCAAACAAATGGAGCAGTAAAACAAGCAAACTCCCGCTTCAGGGCGGCGCTGGCGGCGCTACCTGGAAAGGCGGGAGTTTTTATGTTTCCGTTTTCCCAGGTATAATGGAGAGATGTAATCCGTTTAAGGGTATAAAACTTGGGAGAAGTAGGGACGAGAGGCATGAAGGAACCGGGGACATCCTCCAAAATATTGCAGGGAGCATTCGTGCTCGGCATCGCCATGGTGCTGTCGAAGCTGATCGGAACGCTGCAAAAAATTCCGCTGCAAAACATGGGCGGGGACGCGGTTTTTGGCATATACAATACCGTTTATCCGTTATATACGTTGATCATCACGGTGGCATTGGCCGGGTTTCCGTCGGCGGTCGCCAAATTCGTCGCGGAGGATGCGGCGCTGGGCGGACGGTCCCGGAGCTTGCGGGTGATCCGCATCGCCTCCGGAGCGTTGATCGTGTCGGGCCTATTGTTCGGGGCGGCCGTTTATTTCGGGGCGCCGCTTATGGGCTGGATGATCGGCAACGCAAGCGTCGTCCCGGCTCTTCGGGCCTCATCCTTCGCGTTGCTGTTCGTTCCGCTGATGACGGGGCTGCGCGGTTTTTTTCAAGGCTATCAGAACATGATGCCGACCGCGGTGTCGCAAATTGCGGAACAGATCGTACGTGTCGCCGTCATGATCATTTTGCTCGTATACCTGACATCGGCGGGAGCGTCGGCGGAGACGATCGCCGCCGGGGCGCTTCTGGGTTCGGCGGCCGGCGGGCTTGCCGGTCTTGTTGTCATGGGCGGATACTGGAGAGGGTATGCGCGCCGAGGGAAACCTTCGTCAGGGACCAGGGACCGGGATGAAGCCGGCAAGGAGCAGCCCCGGCAGTCCGGAGGCCATTTATTTCGGGATATGCTGAAATATGCCATTCCAATCTGCCTCGGCGCGCTGGCGATTTCGCTGGTTAATCTGGCGGACACCTTTACCATGCCAAGGCTGCTGAAAAGCGGCGGAGTGGGCGAAGCGGGGGCGATGGTGCAGTTCGGCATTTACAACCGCGGCATGCCGGTGGTGCAGCTCGTCACGATGCTGGCCACCTCGCTGTCGGTGTTGTTTATCCCCGCGCTAGCCGAAGCGAAGGCGACGGGGGACAAGAAGCTGATCGCCGAGCGGTGCCGCCTGTCGCTGCGCTGGTTTTGGCTGATCGGCATGGCGGCGTCGATCGGGATCGCCGTACTGGCCGAGCCGATCAATATCGCGCTGTACGAGGACGGGACGGGCACGGGCGTCATCCGCTGGATCGCCTTTACCGCGGCGGGCAGCGCGCTGAGCATCATCTCCGCCGCCCTGCTTCAGGGGCTCGGCATCGTCAAAGCGCCGGCGCTGCATCTGCTGGCCGCGGCGGCGGCGAAGGCGCTGCTGAACCTGCTGCTGGTTCCGCAGCTGGGGATTACCGGCGCGGCCATCGCCAGCGTCGCCGCGCATTTCCTGGCCGCAGCGCTGAACATCGCGCTGCTTGCCCGCACGGCCGGCCTGCGGATCGGCGCAGGCCGGGCCCTCGCCATGCCGGCAGCCGTGCTCGCCGGCATGGCGCTTGCGGCGGGCGCCGCCATGCTCGCCGCGGACGCTTTGCTGTCCGCGCTCGGGCTGCACGCCCGCCTGGCGGCCGCCGCGGCCAGCCTTGCCGGGGCCGCGGCCGGGGGCGCCGTGTTTCTGCTCGGCGCCGTCCGAACCCGCCTGCTCAGCGAGCAGGAGCTGCGCATGGTGCCCAAGGTCGGCGCTCCGCTCGCCGACCTGCTGCGGGGGCTTCGGCTGTTGGCGTAACCCGAATGCCGCGGGGCCGATGATTTTTTTCTATGAGAAAGCCATGATATAGTATAGCTGCTACCAAATACCGGAAGAATGGTAAATAGAGCGGGGGGATAAAGGATGGGTGCATCCATAACCATCGTCGGCCTGGGTTCGGGCAATCCGGACCGCCTGACGGTCGGCATCGTGAAACAATTGCAGCAGGCGTCCGAGGTCTACGTTCGGACGAAGGAACATCCGATGATGTCGGTTTTGGACGATTTGCAGGTTACAGTGCGGTCGTTCGATTACATCTATGAAGCGAAGGATTCGTTTCCCGAGGTTTATGCTTCGATCGCCGACGCATTGATCGAAAAGGCGGCGGCAGGCGCGGACGGCGCGGTGATCGTCTATGCCGTGCCGGGACATCCGATGGTGGCGGAGTCCACCGTGCAGATGCTCCGCGAACGCTGCGGAAGCGAAGGCATCGAACTGGCCATCCTCGGCGGGGAGTCTTTTCTGGATGAAGCGTTCATCCGCCTGGGCTTCGACCCGATCGAAGGCTTTCAATTGCTTGATGCCAGCGGGCTGAATGCAAGCTTTCTGCAGCCGCAGCTGCACACCGTCATCGGGCAAGTGTACGACGCATTTACGGCGTCGGACGTGAAGCTGGCGCTGATGGAGCTGTATCCCGACGACTACACCGTCATCGTCGGCCATGCGCTTGGCGTGGAGGGTCAGGAGAAGGTTTTGCGCGTTCCTCTGTACGAGCTGGACCGCGTGGAGGGATACGGCAATTTGTCGCTGGTTTACGTGCCGCGGAGCGATGACGACATGCTGCGCCAGCGCACGTTCGCGCGGCTGCACGAAATCGTCAGCATACTTCGCAGTCCCGAAGGCTGTCCTTGGGACCGGGAACAGACGCATGAGTCGATCCGGAAGAACCTCATTGAGGAAACATACGAGGTTTTGGAAACGATCGACGAGGATGATCCCGAGCATATGCAGGAAGAGCTGGGCGATTTGCTGCTGCAGGTGATGCTGCATTCGCAAATGGAGGAAGAACTCGGCACCTTCAGCGTGTTCGACGTCATCCAGAGCCTCAATGACAAGCTGATTTTCCGCCATCCGCATGTGTTCGGCAAAACGCGGGCGGAGGATGCCGAGGAAGCGCTCCAAAATTGGGAGCAGATGAAAGCCGAAGAAAAGCGGCGCAAAGGCCAAAATCCGGAGGAGTCGTCCGTCCTGGACGGCATTCCGAAGGACCTGCCCGCGCTTATGAAGGCGTACAAGCTTCAGAAGAAAGCGTCCAAGGTCGGTTTCGATTGGGAACGGATCGGCGACGTGTTCCTCAAGATCGAGGAGGAGCTGGCCGAGCTGCGCGAAGCCGTCGAAAAGGGATACGCGCCCGAGGAGCAAATCGGCGAGCTGGGAGACCTGCTTTTTGCCGCGGCCAACGCCGCCCGTTTCCTGGACGCGGACCCGGAAGAGGCGTTGTCGAGAACG
The DNA here is from genome assembly GCF_057546105.1 of Paenibacillus sp. YAE3. Classification (NCBI taxonomy): domain Bacteria; kingdom Bacillati; phylum Bacillota; class Bacilli; order Caryophanales; family Paenibacillaceae; genus Paenibacillus; species Paenibacillus sp. YAE3. The sequence continues at coordinate 33,200 of NZ_BAAIYF010000022.1, forward strand.
AACCGCAAATTCGTCCGCCGGTTCCGTTTTATCGAGGAGCAGCTGAGAGCCCAAGGGAAATCGATTCAGGAAAGCTCCCTCGAAGAAATGGACGCCATTTGGCAACAGGCGAAAAATCAGGTATGATAAGGATTCGATCAGCTTAAAAGGTCTGCAAGGGTTCCGAAAAAGCGGACATGAACCTGAGGAAGGTACGCCGATCGACGTTTTTTTACAGGGATTTCCTCATTCATCTAAATTTTTGGCGGAACCAGGCAGGAATTTTGGCAGGGCACCAAGAATAATCATACGCATGAAGGATTTTCGCGAAAATCCTAACATGAAGACGGCGTCCCCAGGGTTGCATGCATATGCAGCTTGGACGCACCTATACTTATTTTTTTGTATATTGGGAGGATAATAATTTATGAACAAGACTGATCTGATCAACAACATTTCGACTAAAAGCGGCTTGACCAAAAAAGACGTTGAGTCCGTTCTGAACGGCTTCTTGGGCGAAATTACCGAAGCTTTGGCAAGCGGCGACAAAGTGCAGCTGATCGGTTTCGGCACATTCGAAACCCGCAAGCGTTCCGGACGTACCGGCCGCAACCCTCAAACCGGCAAAACCATCGAAATTCCTGAAGCTAACGTTCCTGCATTCAAAGCGGGCAACAAGCTTAAAGAAGCCGTAAAATAAGATGCGCGTCGACAAATTCCTGAAGGTGTCCAGGCTGATCAAACGGCGTACCGTGGCCAAGGATGTCTCGGATCAAGGTCGGGTGCTTATCAACGGCAGGGAAGCCAAGCCCAGCAGCACAGTGAAGATCGGCGACGAAATCACCGTGCAGTTCGGACAGAAACTGGTCACCGTGAAGGTGGAACGCCTCGCCGAGAGCACCCGCAAGGATGAGGCCGCAAGCCTGTACTCCTTGGTCAAGGAAGAACCGATCGCAAAAGACAACGGTTTGAATTGGTAATCCGAAGCACTTTCATAGTCGTTTATAAAATGCACCCTCCGGTTTTCGATCCGGGGGGTGCTTTGCTTTTTGCCAAACCAACGAAACGAAAGCGTATGAACGCACACTTGGTTCTAAACCGCATTCCCCTCCCATAAGCTATTGGTAAGAAGGAGGGGTACATGCCATGATCGAGCCAGCCAAAAACAAACAGCATGAGCTGCATATGCTGAACCGCAAGCAGTTGAATTTGACGGGAGTCCATAACGTGGAGAGCTTCGACAGCGAAGAATTTCTGCTGCACACCGAACTTGGGCACCTGACCATTAAAGGGCAGAATTTACATATCAAAAATTTGAGCCTCGAGGAAGGCCTGCTCTCCATTGAAGGCATGGTCCATTCCCTCATTTACCTGGATCCCGGTTCCCACGGCAAAAATAAGGGAATGCTCGGCAAGCTGTTTAAATGAGTCCGCATATTCAATGGATCACCCTGCTCTGGATGCTGTTTTCGGGAGCAGCGATGGGACTGGCCTACGACAGCTACCGGGTGCTGTCGGGCCAGCTGCATTTTCCGAGATGGACCCTTCATGTTCTGGACCTCCTCTATTGGTGCGGCGCCGCTTTATTCGTGTTCAGAATGCTTTATATAAGCAACTACGGGCAGCTCAGGTTCTATGTGTTTGTCGGACTCTTTTTGGGGGTATGGCTATATTTTTTATTCTTAAGTGTTACAACTCAGCGTTTTGTGGTAATGTTAATAAAGACAGCGCGTTACATCATCGATGTGCTGAAACGGCTTTTCAGGCTGCTGGTATGGGCGCCGATCCGGATGCTGCTGAAGCTGCTGAAGGGACTGGCCGTCATGCTGGGCGCGCTTGCGATGTTCGTTTTGCGCGTCGTGCTGAAGCTGCTGCTGCCGTTCTGGAAGCTGGCGAAATGGATGCTCAGGCCGATCACGTCGCGCCTGCGGATGCCCGTTTGGCTTGACAAGCTCCTGAACCGGCTCATTCTTCTATGGAAAAAATGGTTTCCGAAGAAGGAATAGAGGTAATGACGAACGTATATAGAAATATATGCTAATACGCATGCAAAGGAGGAGCCCATGGGAAAATATGCTGCCAGGGAACAAGCTCGCACGCAAACGGCCAAATCGAAACAGGAAGCAGGGACCGTCCAGAACGCCGGCGCGCGGAGGCGGATATTGATCTGGGCTTCTTTTATGGTCGTGTTTTTGGGATGGGCATGCTTCACCATGATTTCCCAGCAATCGCAAATTGCGGACAAGAGTGCCGATCTTGCGAAGAAAAAGCAGGAACAATTAAGCGTGGAGAAGACCAAGGAGCAGCTGATGACCGATGTCAAAAGGCTGAACGATCCGGAGTACATTGGGCAGCTCGCCCGCAAGAACTTCGGAATGTACAAACCCGGAGAAACACCCATCCATGCCGAGGAAACAGGCCCGTAATATAGGCGCTGAACTGGGTTATTACTCAGTTGACCTCAGTTTGCGCTTTATGTATAATCAAATCACCACAGCGAAGGTTTGACTCAAATCTTGTTGTATATTTTTAAGGGAGGATCATTTTATTCTATGGCAATCGAAGTGGGCACCAAGTTAGAAGGCAAGGTGACAGGCATAACGCATTTTGGAGCATTTGTGGATCTGTCAGGAGGTGTCACGGGTCTCGTTCACATCTCGGAAATCGCCGATAATTACGTCAAGGATGTCAACGATCACCTGAAAATCAACGATGTTGTTACCGTTAAGGTGATCAATGTCGACAAGGACGGCAAAATCGGGCTTTCCATCAAACAAGCTGTTGATAAGCCAGCCTCGGAAGCTCGTCCTCCAAGAGGACCAAGACCGGAGCGCACCGGCGGCGGAAATGGAGATCGTTTTGGCGGCGGTGGAGGCTTTAATCGTGAACGTGGCGGGCGCCCATTTAAGCCTGCGGCCAGCAAAACTTCGTTTGAGGATAAAATGTCACGTTTCCTGAAGGATAGCGAAGAACGCATTTCTTCGATCAAGAAACATACGGAATCCAAGCGCGGAGGACGCGGCGCAAAACGCATGTAACGAACGAAACGCCTGTTTTGGCGAAATTTTATACATGAGAAACCGCGAATGACGCGGCTTTCATTTCCTTTGCGAAATACCGGGAAAAACAATAAACCGCAGCAGGTTCGAGCCTGCCGCGGTTTTTTTGTCGCTTCCAAAAAAAGTTAACGACAGCATCCAACTGATTTCCGGCTCTGTCTATAGCAATCGATAGCGGATTATTGGCGACGCTTCCGCGGGCCGTCGTCATCCGGGCGGGTTCCGAACGGCCGCAAACGGTTGGCGCGAGGGAAACCGCGGGCCATTCCCGACGTTTCGCACGGCGTTCCTTTTTGTCGGAAATTTCTTTTCGGCTTGTCCGCTGTTATGACAAACTTTCCTGTTCGAGGGCTTTTATAATGGGTACCATCAAATCTAGGAAATGGTGGTGCTTAAGTACATGGAAAAGTTGAACGTGAACATACCCGGTTTTAAAACGCTGCGGAAAGAGGCTTCCTTGGAAGGCAACGGCTTGATGGGCCGCATGCGGAATATGCCTGCGGTGCAGCGTCCGCTTCAGCTGCTGGCAGCCAAAAAGTGGATGATCTTGCTGACGCTGATGGCGTTTTTGCTGGGGAAAGCCATGATTCTGGACGAGCTATCGCCATTTGCAATCGCTTATTTCGCCGTCATTTTGTTCTTGCGCCGAGATTATTTGCTTCCGGTTAGCGTGGCGCTTGTTGCAGGCAGCCTCTTTGCTCCTTTCCCGGCATCGCTAATGATTGCCGCTGAACTGCTTATCTTTTATTTGATCCATCGGGGCCTGAACGCCTTCGACCATGCCGAAGTGTCCTACGCGCCTCTCATGGTGTTCGTGTCTTCGTTCGTCGTCAAATTGTTTGCGATCGTCATGGGCTCGTCCTTCACTTGGTACGCTTTTATGATGAGCTCGCTGGATGCGGTCCTCAGCTTCGTGCTCACCCTCGTATTCATTCAGGCAATTCCGATATTCACATACCGAAAAAAGAATTATCAGCTGCGGTCGGAGGAAATATTGTGCCTCATCATCCTGCTGGCCTCCGTCATGACCGGGGCGGTCGGGTGGACGATTTATTCCTTGTCGGTCGAGCATGTGCTGTCCCGCTATTTGATCCTGGTGTTCGCTTTGGTCGGCGGAGCGCCGCTGGGGGCTTCGGTCGGCGTCGTCACCGGCTTGATCCTGAGCCTGGCCGACATCTCCGCCATTTATCAGATGAGCCTGCTCGCTTTTTCGGGCATGCTTGCCGGCATGCTGCGGGAAGGCAAAAAAGGCGCGGTCATGCTCGGCATGCTGCTCGGCTCGTCCATTTTATCGATTTATTTCAGCGGTCCGGGCGACGTCATGACCTCCACCTGGGAATCCTGCGCGGCGATTGCGCTGTTTTTGCTGACGCCGAGGTCGGTGATTTCGTTGATATCGAAATATGTGCCCGGCACGAACGATCACAGCAAGTCCCAGCATGAATATGCGAAAAGGGTGCGCGATCTGACGGCCGAGAGGGTCACCCAATTTTCCCGCGTATTCCGGCAGCTCTCCCAAAGCTTCGGGCAGGTGGCCGGCACGGAGGAGATCAGCAAGCGTTCGGGCGAGGTGGACCATTTCATGAACGCGGTCGCGGAAGGGGTCTGCTCCTCCTGCATCAAGCGAAGCCACTGCTGGGACGCGAAATTTTATCAAACCTATAAATATATGACGGACGTGATGTCCGCCGTGGAAGAGAACCCGGAAATGACCGAACAGCATATTCCGAAGGAATGGATGCGCATGTGCGGCAAAACGGGCGACGTGCTTCAGGAGATGAAGCAGCAGTACGGCCTTTACCAGCATGATATGCAGTGGAAACGGCAAATATACGACAGCCGTCAACTCGTTGCCGAGCAATTGTCCGGCGTGTCCCAGGTGATGGAGGACCTCGCGCGCGAAATTCAGCGGGAAGGACAAGCCATGTACCGGCAGGAGGAGCAAATTCGCGAGGCGCTCGAGCAGCTGGGGCTTTCCATTCAGGGCATCGAAATCATCAGCCTGGACTCCGGGCATGTGGAGATCGAAATCGTGCATGCGTTTACGCGCGGTTACGATGAATGCCGCAAAATTATCGCGCCGCTGCTGTCGGACATTTTGGACGAGCACATCGCGGTGCTGCACGAATCGTCGGTGTCGCCCAAAGACGGGCTCGCCACGGTGCTGTTCGGTTCGGCCAAAACGTTCGAGATTACGACGGGTGTGGCCGGGGCGGCCAAAGGCGGGGATTTGCTGTCGGGAGACAGCTTCAGCATGATGGAGCTCGGCAACGGCACGTTTGCGGTCGCGCTCAGCGACGGGATGGGCAACGGCGAACGGGCCAAGCAGGAAAGCAGCACCGCCCTGTCGATTCTGCAGCAGCTGCTGCAGAGCGGGATGGACGAGAAGCTGGCGATCAAATCCGTCAACTCGATTTTGATGCTTCGTTCGCCGGATGAAGTGTACGCGACCGTCGACATGGCCCTCATCGACCAATATTCCGCCGAGACGACCTTCATGAAAATTGCATCGACGCCAAGCTTTATCAAGCGCGGGCTCGAAGTCATACCGGTATCCGCCAGCAACCTGCCGATCGGCATCATACAGGACATCGAGGTAGACCTGGTCACTTTGAAATTGCAGGCGGGGGACATCGTCATCATGATGACGGACGGCATTTACGATGCGCCGGGGCATGCGGTGAACAAGGAGCTGTGGATGAAACGGATGATCCAGGAGATCGACAGCGAGGATCCGCAGCAAATCGCGGACATTTTGCTCGAAAAAGTGATCCGGTACCAGCAAAACGTCATCCATGACGACATGACGGTCGTCGTGGGCAAAGTGGAGCATTACCAGCCGGAGTGGGCGACGCTGCATGTGCCGGGGCTTGCGCGGATGGAGCGGCCGCGCACGGTGAGCTAAAGCGTCCGCATTGCCCGGGAAATGGGAAAGGGGGAGTTTTTAGCGTTTGAAATCTCTCAAAAATGGAAATGCTAGAGGCAAATAGAATCCATTTTTGGGAGGAAGATCGATCGTGAAACAGATTCTTTTGATAACGGACGGATGCTCGAATGTAGGAACAAGCCCGGTGCTGGCGGCAGCCCATGCTTTCCAGGAAGGAATTACGGTGAACGTTGCGGGGGTGGTGGATTACGGTACGATTGGCGAGCTTGGAAGCTTGGAGATTGCCGAAATTGCCAAAGCGGGAGGAGGTGTCAGCCGGATCGTAGGCACGAGGCAGCTTGCTCAGACGATGCAGATGATGACGCGCAAAACGGTGGTTCAGACTATTCAGCAAGCGGTGAACAAAGAGCTCAAGCACATTCTGGGGGATGCGACGCTTGAGGATCTGCCGCCGTCGCAGCGCTCGCAGGTCGTTCAGGTGGTCGACGAGATGACGGAAACGACGCCGCTCCAAGTGGCATTATTGATTGATGCCAGCGCCAGCATGAAACCCAAGCTCGGGGCGGTCGAGGATGCCATCCGCGATCTGATGCTCAGCCTTCAAGCGCGCGAAGGAATGAGCGAACTTGCGGTATTCCACTTCCCGGGACGGCGGAGCGGCGAGGATGCGGTGATGGACAGCGGCTGGACGAAAGATGCGGGGGCGTTGAGATCCCTTTTCCAGCGCATTCAGATGAGGGGGGCGACGCCGACGGGGCCCGCGATCATGAAGGTGATTGATTTCTTCCGTTATGGTACACTAAATGGACACGAAACATGGCGAGAACATGCCGATGAAGGAGAAGGGATGCTCGGTGACTACGTCGTCTAATCCGGCGTATCCGGCCGGAACGGTCATAACGGGGAAATGGCGCAAAAGCCGCTTTATCGTCCGCCGCGTGCTGGGAAAAGGGGCCAACGGAGTCGTTTACCTGGTGCAAAAGGAAGGCTCCCGCGATCCGTATGCCCTCAAAATGGGCTTCGACACGCTGGACCTGCAATCCGAGATCAACGTGCTGATGTCCCTGCAGTCGAAACGCAAAGCGTCGGAATCGCCGAAAGGCGGCCCGCGCATGCCCTATTTGCTCGAAGTGGACGATTTTAAGGGCCCGGACGGGGATATTCCGTTTTACGTCATGCGTTATATCCGGGGGACCTCTTTGCATCATTTCATCCGCAAACGCGGTCACGATTGGATCGGCCTAACGGGGCTCCGCCTGCTCGAAAAGCTCAACGGGCTGCACCGCTTCGGCTTCATTTTCGGGGATTTAAAGCCGGAGAACGTCATGGTGTCCGATGTCGGCCGCGTGGAACTGATCGATTACGGCGGGGTAAGCTCCATCGGAAGGAGCGTCAAGCAGTTCACGGAGTGGTACGACCGGGGATACTGGAATGCCGGTTCGCGGACGAGCGACGAGGGTTACGACTTGTTTGCCTTTGCCGTGTTGGTGATTCAGATGTTGAACGAAGAGGAGCTCAAAGCCGCCGCCACCCGGCATTTGCCGCAAACCCGAAGCGCGGGTCAACTGTTGTCGATCGTGCAGCGGAGCCCGAAGCTGAAAGTGTACGCCGAATGGCTGGGACGGGCGATCCGGGGGGAATTCTCCGGTTCGCGCGAAGCGCTGAAGCTGTGGAAGGAGACGATCTATGCGCCCGCCTTTGCCGGCAAGCTGCCGGGTAAGACCCCGCGCTGGCTGATCAATGCATTCGCTCTATCCTTTATGGTGGCGTGCTTGGCCTGTTTATGGGCATTTTTGTCCTGAGGCTTTTTTACATAAGGCTTGCTGTAGAAAAGGGGATTCTGAATGGAAAGCAGGACCGATTTGAATACGTTGACGGAACATGTTCTCCGTACGGCCGGCGAGCATGGATTATGGCAGCCCCATGACACGATCATAGTCGCAGTATCCGGCGGGCCGGACTCTGTGGCTCTTTTGCATGTCCTGCACCGAATTTCGAAGCTGCATGTCCCGCTTAACCTGATCTGCGCGCATGTCCATCACGGGCTCCGGGCCGAATCCGACGACGAGGAGAAGCTCGTCCGCCGATTGGCCGAAGGCTTGGGCATCCCGTTCGAGCTGGCGAGAATCGATGTTCCTTCTTATATGGAAGAAAGCGGGAAGGGATTCGAAGAGGCGGCGCGCGAAAAAAGGTATGCCTTTTTGCATGAAACCGCCGTCCGCCGGGGCGCGGCAACCATCGCGCTGGCGCATCACGCCGACGACCAGGCCGAGACGGTGCTGCTGCATCTGCTACGGGGGAGCGGGCTTGCGGGGCTCAAAGGAATGAAAATAAAAAGAAGCGAAAAAAATGTGGAACTCATCCGTCCTTTTTTACGTATATACAAAACGGACCTCGTCAGCGTATGTAAGCAGCAAGGTTACGAGTACGCGGTCGACAGCTCCAACTTCTCCACCAAGTACCGGCGAAATGCGATCCGGCTGGATGTGCTGCCGTTTTTGGGGCAATATAATGGTCAGATCAGGCAATCGCTGGTTCAGCTTGCCGAGATCGCGGGCGGGGAAGACGATTTCATGGAGCGGGCTGCCGATTTTGCATATCGCGAAACGGTGCAGCATAAGAATGGAAGGCTCTATTTTGAAGCGCCTTCCTTTTTGGCCTTACATGTCGCTTTACAACGAAGGTTGATTAAACTAATATTAAATTATCTGTCGGCAGGCTCCGAAATCACTGATTTCCACAAAATCGAATGGATTCGCCAAACCTTGATTCAGAATAAAAGCACGACCTGGAGCCTTGACATTGGAGGAGGCTTGGCCTGCATACGCGAATACGATAAGATATGGTTTATGCACAAGCCGCAAGAGCAGTCCAAGAGCTATACATACGAGCTTCAAGCTGCTGTTCCGGAACTTTTTATTCCTGAAATCGGCAAGAGGATGACGATGAAGGCGCAGTCGCCGGATGACCCTTTTTTTCAGGCCAAGGGCGAGGCTTGCGCCGAAGCAGTGTTCGATGCCGACCAATTGAAGTTTCCATTAACACTCCGCTCAAGACTGCCTGGAGATACCATGAAGGTCATGGGATTAAACGGAAGCAAAAAGGTAAAAGATATTTTCATTGACGCGAAGATACCTCCATCCGCTCGCTCCCGCATTCCTGTGTTAGTCGATGGTTCAGGCAACATCATCTGGATACCGGGAGTCCGGCGGTCCGCGCATGCGGCGGTCGGGGCACGAACGTTATCCGTTCTTCATATGTGTCTGGAGGATGCAGAGGCAGTGGAGCAACTGTAATGGTCATAGTAAGACTTTCATAGTATAAACGTAGGAGGTTCGCTCAGTTGCAAAACGATATTCAAGAAATCCTGATCACCGAAGAGGAAATCCAGAAAAAAATCAAGGAACTTGGAGCACAGCTCAGCAAGGTTTATGAAGGGCGCAATCCTTTGGTCATTTGCGTACTCAAAGGCGCGTTTATTTTCATGGCCGATTTGGTTAAAAATATGACAGTACCTCTCGAGCTCGACTTCATGGCTGTATCCAGCTACGGCGCACAGACCAAATCATCCGGCGTCGTCAAAATCATCAAAGATTTGGATGCGTCGGTGGAAGGACGCGACGTCCTGATCGTCGAAGATATTATCGACAGCGGTCTCACGCTCAGCCATCTGATCGAGCTTCTGAAGAGCCGCAACGCCAAGTCGACGTGCGTCGTCACGTTGTTTGACAAACCGGCTCGCCGTACCGTTGATCTGGAAGCAGATTATACAGGCTTCTCCTTGCCAGACGCCTTTGTTGTCGGATACGGTTTGGATTACGCCGAACGTTACCGGAACCTGCCCTACATCGGGATCTTGAAACCGGAAGTTTATTCCCACTAATGGTGATACTCCAGCCCATGGACGTTTTGCTGACGGTTCATGCTAATACCACCTCTGTTGAGATGGTCAGACAGGCTATGGTAAAATAATTAAAGTGTTTTGAGAGGAGGTAGGGGATGAATCGGTTCATCCGGAATTCTGGTTTTTATTTGATTCTTTTTTTAGTTGTGGTGGGCATTGTCCAGTTCGTAAGCAGCAGCGGTGAATCTGCTCACAATCCTAGATATGATGAATTTCGGCAAGAGATTAAGGCTGGCAATGTGAAGGATATCACGGTTCAATTTGACGGTTACGCCTATCTCGTAACCGGTAAATATAATCAAAAACCGGAAGGGGCTAAATCCGACAGCTTCTCAACCTACATTCCGGCTACGGATGCCGCGATCCAAGAGCTGGTTGACGCCAGCGACAAGACCGGCATGAGCTATACCCAGAAGAAAATGGAAGGCGAAAGCATTTGGCTGACGCTGCTCTCCTCCATGATTCCTTTGGTTATCATGTTCATTCTTTTCTTCTTCCTGTTCAATCAGGCACAGGGCGGCGGCGGCAAAGTGATGAACTTCGGCAAAAGCCGTGCGCGCTTATATAATGAAGAGAAGAAGAGGGTCACATTCGAAGATGTGGCCGGGGCCGATGAAGAGAAACAGGAACTTGTCGAAGTCGTGGAATTCCTTAAGGATCCGCGGAAATTCGCCGCAGTCGGCGCCCGCATTCCGAAAGGGGTGCTGCTCGTAGGCCCTCCGGGTACGGGTAAAACGCTCCTTGCCCGCGCGGTAGCCGGGGAAGCCGGCGTTCCGTTCTTCAGCATTTCCGGTTCCGACTTCGTGGAAATGTTCGTAGGTGTCGGTGCTTCCCGCGTTCGCGATTTGTTCGAGAACGCCAAGAAAAATGCGCCATGTATTATATTTATCGACGAAATCGATGCGGTTGGCCGTCAGCGCGGCGCCGGTCTTGGCGGCGGCCATGACGAGCGCGAACAAACGCTGAACCAATTGCTCGTAGAGATGGACGGTTTCGGCGGCAACGAAGGCATCATCATCGTTGCGGCGACGAACCGTGCGGATATTCTCGACCCTGCGCTCTTGCGTCCGGGACGTTTTGACCGTCAAATCACGGTCGACCGTCCGGACGTGAAGGGCCGCGAAGCGGTGCTGAAAGTCCATGCACGCAATAAGCCGCTCACGAAAGACGTTAAGCTTGACGTGGTAGCGAAACGCACGACCGGCTTTACCGGCGCCGAGCTGGAAAACCTGATGAACGAGGCTGCCCTGCTTGCGGCACGCCGCAACCGGAAGGATATTTCCATGCGCGAGGTCGACGAAGCGATCGACCGCGTCATTGTCGGTACGGAAAAACGCAGCCGCGTGATCAGCGAACGCGAGAAGCGGATCGTCGCTTATCACGAAGCGGGCCATACCATTGTCGGCTACTTCCTGGAAAACGCCGATATGGTGCATAAAGTAACGATCATTCCTCGCGGCCGTGCCGGCGGATACGTCATCATGATGCCGAAGGAAGACCGCATGCTCGTCACGAAGCAGGAATTGCTGGATAAAGTGACAGGCCTTCTCGGCGGCCGCGTATCCGAGGAACTCTTTATCGGGGAAATCGGAACGGGCGCTTACAGCGACTTCCAGCAGGCGACCAACATCGTCCGCAGCATGATCATGGAATACGGCATGAGCGAGAAGCTTGGACCGCTGCAATTCGGTTCGTCCCAAGGCCAAGTATTCCTTGGCCGCGATCTTGGACACGAGCAAAATTACAGTGATTCCATCGCTTATGAAATCGATCAGGAAATGCAGCGCATGACCAACGAATGTTATCAGCGTTGTAAAGATTTGTTGACCAAACACGCCAAAGAGGTTCATCTCATCGCGAATACGCTGCTTGAGAAAGAAACTCTGGAGCTGGAGCAAATCAAAGAGCTGATCGAACAAGGATACCTGTCGGAAGACGGACCGCGCGACGGTGAAAACGGAGGTTCCTCCGAAAGCGGCGCGCCCGTAATCGACGAGATCGGCGACGTTCGCGTTCGCATTCAAGGCAAAGAGGACAATGCCGACTTGCCGACGAATGAGATTCCGAACGATGCTCCGAAGAGCTCTTCGGACATTCCGAACGATCCGACGAACCCGCCGGCAGACGATCCGAATAACGGAGGCACGCCTCCAGGTACGAAAGCGTAAACCCAGCAGGACATACAAAACCCGGAAGACGACGGCAATCGTCTTCCGGGTTTTTTTGTTTTTTAGCAGCTTTACCCCAATGAGTACGGAACCGTCGATCACAGCGTATGTCCTGAGCATGTGATTGTTTTCATTTTGCATGAAGGAGCCTGAGCCAAGCATCATGAAAAATTTTTATTTTTTCAATCAAGCTTTTTTGCTCTGAAGGGATGCACGAAACATGCGCCCTATAAGGATTTTTTGGCAGGATGGACCTGTTTATGCCGAACTTCCCGCCCAATTGACAGCCCGTGAAACCTTGTGTACATTAGTTGATAACTGAAAAACCTCGAGGCTTAGACACCTAACTTTGAGAGAATTTTCACAATATCATGGATCATGTGATGACCTTATTAAAGGAGTGGGTTTCTGGTGGAAGCTCTGGCGCTGCAGCATAAAGAGGAGCAAAAACGGGAATTGACCGAGAAGCTGATGCAGCTCAAAAAAGAAAGAAACGCAATTATTTTGGCTCACTATTATCAACGGGACGAAATTCAGGAGGTTGCCGATTTCCGCGGTGATTCCTTTTTGCTTGCGCAGAAAGCCGCGCAAACGGATGCGGAGACGATCGTTTTTTGCGGCGTGCATTTCATGGGGGAAAGCGCCAAAATTTTGGCTCCGAACAAGACGGTTTTGATTCCGGACGAACGCGCAGGCTGCCCGATGGCCGACATGGTGAACGTGGATGGGCTCCGCAAGCTGAAAGCCCAACATCCGAACGCCAAAGTCGTTACATATATCAACTCCTCCGCCGACGTGAAAGCGGAAACGGACATTTGCTGCACCTCTTCCAATGCGGTGAAGGTGATCCAATCGCTGGATTGCGACGAGATCATTTGGGTGCCGGACAAAAACCTCGGCCATTACGTACAGCAGCATACCGACAAAAAAATGATCATTTGGGAAGGTTACTGCAATACGCATGACATGCTGACCGTAAAAGACGTTGTGGAAATGAAAGCCAAACATCCGAACGCCCAGTTCGTCGTGCATCCGGAATGCCGTCCTGAAGTGGTTGCGATGGGAGATTTCGTAGGCAGCACGACGGCGATCATCGATTACTGCAAAAAGTCGGATTGCCAGGAGTTTATCGTCGGAACCGAAGACGGCACGGGCTACCAGCTTCGCATGGACAGTCCGCACAAGACCTTCCACTTTGCGACCAAATATTTGGTATGTCCGAACATGAAGGTAAACAATCTTAAAAAATTGGTGAAGTGCCTTGAAACGATGAAGCCGCAAATTTACGTACCGCCGGCCGTCGCAGACAAGGCCCGGATTTCTTTAGAGCGCATGTTACAAGTACAGTAGCATGCGCTACTCTTTCTCTAAGACAGGTGAATGATGCATGATTCCTCAGTATTTGGTTGATTTTGACCTGCAGTCCTTGCCTTGCGTGGAAACCGATGTCATCGTGGTCGGCTCCGGCATTGCGGGCTTGTATACGGCCATTGAGGCGGGGAAAGACCTGAACGTGCTTATGATTACGAAAAACGCCCTTCTGGAGAGCAATACCCGCTATGCGCAAGGCGGAATCGCCGCCGTGACTTCGGAAGACGACTCTCCGGCATACCATCGTGAGGATACGCTGATGGCAGGCGCGGGGTTATGCTCGTCGGCTGCGGTCGATATTCTCGTGAATGAGGGGCCTGAAGGCGTCAAAGAGCTAATCCGGCTGGGCACGGCCTTCGACGAGATCGACGGGGAGCTTGCGTTGACGCAGGAGGGCGCCCACAGCCGCCGCCGGATTTTGCATGCCAACGGCGACGCGACGGGTTTTGAGATCGTTAGGGCGCTGGCGGCGCAGGTACGGGGCCATGAACGCGTCCAAGTATGGGAGCATCATTTTGTGATCGACGTCATAACGACCGGAAACGAATGCGTCGGGGCGCTCGTACAGCGTCCCGACGGCCAGAGAGTGTATGTCAAGGCGGCGGCTACCATTCTGTGCACGGGTGGGGCCGGACAGCTTTATCGCTATACGACGAATCCGGAGGTGGCTACCGCGGACGGAATTGCCATCGCTTACCGGGCGGGCGCGCAAATCCGCGACATGGAATTTCTCCAGTTTCATCCGACCGCGCTTTGTTACCCCGGTGCCCCGCGTTTCCTTATTTCCGAGGCGGTGCGGGGGGAAGGGGCCGTGCTGCGCAACATTAAGGGCGAACGCTTCATGGAAAAATACCACGAGCTGCTTGAGCTGGCGCCGCGGGACATCGTGGCCCGGGCCATCCTCAGCGAGATGGAGGAAACGAAGGCGACCTTCGTGTATTTGGATATTACGCACGAACCGCAGGACGTTATCAAGCGCCGTTTTCCGACCATTTACGAAACCTGCATGAACTATGGCCTGGATATGGCAACGGATTGGATTCCCGTCGCTCCGGCTGCGCATTATATGATGGGCGGCGTTAAAACGGACCTGAACGGGGAAAGCAGCGTAGCCAGGTTGTTCGCCTGCGGGGAAGTCTCTTCGACCGGCGTGCATGGGGCCAATCGATTGGCGAGCAACTCGCTCTCCGAAGCGATCGTGTTCGGCAGACGGATCGTAAACCGGATTCGCGCTTTGGCCCCCGTGGTCGGTTCAATCGACTTGTCCCATCAGCTGGAGGGCCGGACCGGCGCTCCCAAGCAGGCGGTCATCGAACGGCGGCTCAAGCTGCAGAAGGTGATGGTGCGGTATGCCGGACTGCGGCGCACCGGAACGATGCTCCGCAAAGGGATGGAGGAGCTGCAGCGGCAGCTGCCGATTTTCCAGTCGGAGCTCACGAAGAAAGAGGAGTTCGAATTCGCCAACATGCTGACCAGCAGCATGCTGGTAACCCGGGCCGCGCTCGAACGAACGGAAAGCCGGGGCGCCCATTACAGGGAAGATTACCCTCAAAGAGACGACGCCGTGTGGCGCAAACATCTGCTGCAGCGGCGCGAAGATGAAATGATGGAGGAATTCAGCGATGATGTTTAACGGATATAACGAAGGTTTGGTGGAATCCATCCGTTTATGGTTGAAGGAGGACGTCGGATCCGGCGATGTGACGACGATGGCCACCATTCCCCCGGGCCACGAGTCCAAGGGCATCATTCATGCCAAGGAGGACGGCGTCGTGGCCGGCATTCCGGTTGCGGAGCTGGTGTTTCAAGTGGTGGATCCCGGACTGTCGTTTACGCCTTGCGTAAAGGACGGAGACCGCGTTACGAAGGGGACCGTGCTGGCTGTCGTCGAAGGGAGCACGCACCATATTTTGACGGGGGAACGGCTTGCGCTGAATCTTTTGCAGCGCCTCTCCGGCATTGCCACCCGGACCCGCATGTTCGTGGATAAGCTTGAAGGTTTGCCTGCCCGGCTCGTCGACACGCGCAAAACGACGCCGGGTCACCGCATGCTGGAGAAATATGCCGTGCGGGTCGGGGGCGGTGCCAATCACCGTTTTGGGCTGTATGACGCCGTCATGATTAAGGACAACCATATTAAAGGAGCGGGCGGAATTCGCCTGGCGGTTGAACGGGCTCGCGCCCATATTCCCCACACAATGACCATTGAGGTGGAAACGGAGTCGCTGGAGCAGGTAGAGGAGGCTTTGGAGGCCGGGGCGGACATCATCATGCTGGACAACATGGACAAAGCGATGATGAGAGAGGCGGTCAGACGGATCAAAACGAAGGCGCCGCATGTCCGCGTCGAGGCTTCCGGCAACGTTTCGCTGCAAACGGTCAAAGAAATTGCCGAGTGCGGGGTTGACGTCATATCCGTGGGGCGGTTAACCTATTCTTTTGAGAGTCTTGACATCAGTCTGGATCTCAATGCTGTAAAATAAAGGAGGGATCGTCCCCATGATCCTTGTCATCGACATCGGGAATACCAACATTGTACTGGGCATCTATAGAGGGCGAGAGCTTCTTCACCACTTTCGTCTAAGCACCATCCGTCAATCGACATCGGATGAATACGGCGTATG
The DNA here is from genome assembly GCF_057546105.1 of Paenibacillus sp. YAE3. Classification (NCBI taxonomy): domain Bacteria; kingdom Bacillati; phylum Bacillota; class Bacilli; order Caryophanales; family Paenibacillaceae; genus Paenibacillus; species Paenibacillus sp. YAE3. Next base: position 49,192 of record NZ_BAAIYF010000022.1, read on the forward strand.
GTTTCACAATTTGTTCCATATGTCAGGGATTAACGTTTCGGACATTGAGGGCGTCATCATGTCCTCCGTCGTTCCGCCGATGGTTCATGTGATCGACCAGACATGCCGTAAATATATTCGCAAACACCCGCTTATGGTCGGACCGGGCATTAAAACAGGCTTGAATTTGCGCAACGAAAACCCGCGCGAGGTCGGCGCGGACCGGATCGTGAATGCGGTGGCCGCGGTCGAGCTGTACAAAGGGCCGCTGGTCGTGGTCGACTTTGGGACGGCAACGACGTTTGACTGCGTCGACGAAAAAGGGGATTATCTCGGAGGCGCCATCGTGCCGGGCATCGGCATTTCGACGGAGGCTTTGGTCGAACGGGCGTCCAAGCTTCCGCGCATCGAGCTCGAAAAGCCGAAAAAGGTGATTGGCCGCAACACGGTGCATGCCATGCAGGCCGGGATCATTTACGGGTATGCCGGTCAGGTGGACGGCATCGTCAAGCGGATGAAGGAGGAAATGCGTTCCCCTTCGCTGAAGGTCGTAGCCACCGGCGGGCTGGCGGAGCTGATCGCCAGCGAATCGGAAGCGATCGATGAGGTCAACCCGATGCTGACGCTCGAAGGGCTGCGGATTATATATGAGCGCAACAAATAGCAAACGTCCGGTTTGAACCTGACCTTCGTTTTTGGGGAACGATAAGCGAAGGGAAAGCCGTTTTGCGCCCTCATAAGGGGTGTCATCGAACATATCGTAAATGAAAGCGGACTACAATATCTTCAAATTCAAAGCAAGGAGTCTAAGATGGACATGGAAAATAAACAAGACGGCCTCATTCGAGGCACCGCCATGGGCGGGCGCGTCCGGGCTTTCGCCGTAAGGACGACGGCGCTCGTCGAGGAATTGCGGCGAAGACATGATACGTGGCCTACTGCTACGGCCGCCATGGGGCGGACGCTGACGGCAGGCGCCATGATGGGGGCCATGCTCAAAGGCGAGGAGAAATTGACGATTCAGGTAAAAGGCGACGGCCCGATCGGCCAAATTGTCGTCGATGCCAACGCCAAAGGCGAAGTTAGAGGTTATGTGGACGAACCGCATACCCATTTGCCGAGCAACAGCCAAGGTAAGCTGGACGTCGCCGGCGCGGTCGGCCAGGGCTTTTTGCACGTGACCAAGGACTTGGGCCTGAAGGAGCCGTACCGCGGCAGCGTTCCGATCATTTCCGGGGAGCTGGGCGAAGATTTCACGTACTATTTTGCCGCCTCCGAACAGACGCCATCGGCGGTAGGGTTGGGCGTCCTGGTAGCACCCGACAATTCCGTCATCGTGGCCGGCGGTTTTATCGTGCAGCTGCTGCCGGGACTCAGCGATGAGGAAATCACCGTGATCGAGCGGGCCGTCGGAGCCATGCCGCCGGTGACGTCGCTGCTCGATCAGGGGCTGGAACTGGATGAAATGCTGCGGTGGCTTTTGCCTGACGTGGAAGTCCTTGAGCATATGGATATCCGTTTCCAGTGCAAATGCTCGCGGGAACGGGTGGAACAGACGCTGGTCAGCCTCGGGAAGGATGAGCTGGAGCAGCTGATCAAGGAAGACGGCCATGCCGAAGTCGTGTGCCATTTCTGCAACGAAGCTTACAGCTTTAATAAAGAAGAATTGCAGCAGATTCTGGACAGAGCAATTCGTTAAGGCACGGGATGACAGGATGATGACCAGACAAGAAAAGGCATTATGGGCCGCAGTCATCATTTTGGCAGCGGGCGTGTTGTTTATGGGGAGCCTCATCGTCATCCGGGGGCTAAAGCCCGCCGGGACCGTGCATGAACCGGATGAAGAGCAGGGCGGCCTGAAAGCCGTCGCTGCTTTCGACGGTCAGATCATCACGGAGGACGAGTGGGTCGAAGAGTTGAAGCGGACGCATGGGAAGAACATGCTTTTGCAGATGCTGAACCAGAAGGCGGTGGATGCCGAAGCCAAAGCGCTGCAAATCCGGGTAACGCCGGAGGAAATCGCGGAGAAGGTCAAAGCCGATGCCGCCGGATACGAGTCGGAGGAAGCTTATTTTCAATCGATGTACGCCCAATTGGGCCTTTCCCCCGCGGATATTCGGGCGGAAGCAGCTTACCAATTGACGCTCGAAAAAATCGCTACCCTCCATATTGATATTAGCGATGCGGACGTGGACAGGTACCTGGAGGAGCATCGAGAGGAATTCGAGCCGAAAAAGCAATACGAGCTGGCGTGGATCAAGCTCAAAAGCCGTAAAGCCGCCAATGAGGCGCTGGACCGCCTTGAACGGGGAGAGGATTTCGGCAAGCTGGCCGAAGAGCTGTCCCTCGACGAATATACCCGCCTGCAAGGTGGCCGCCTCGGTTGGATTGAAGAAGACGATCCGTTCGTTCCGGCGGAGCTGCTCGACGCGGCCAAGGAGCTGCAGACGGGGGACATTGCGGGTCCGATCCAGCTTCAGGACGACGGATACGCGGTGATGCAGGTCATCGATATCCAAGAAACGGAGAAACCAAGCAGCGAGGACATCCGGGAGGGCATCCGCAAACAGCTCGCTTTGAACGAAGCCGTCCCGTTAACGGAGCTTGAGGCGCAGCTTCGGGATAAATACGGCGCTAAAATCATAGCCGAAACCCCGCCCGGGCAGGGGGCGAGATAATGCCTTTTTCAAACCTTTGCCGAGTGGATCTGCGGATCCATGAAGCGAGGGTTGTTTTTTTGGAGTCAGGCCGGGGTGCCTTAGGCCGGATGCGGAAATGAAGCGCTGCTCATGCAGGGTTCGTATTGACATTCGGAGGGAAGGTTGTTAAGATAAAGGTACTAAATACCTACTTATTTACTCGGATATAAAATCGGTTTTTACAGCCAGACGCACGAACTGAATCCGCATACATCTTAAAACGAATTTTACCGTTCAAAAGGGAGGATTTTTACTATGGCTAAAGTCGTGAATAATGTTACTGAATTGATCGGCAGCACCCCGCTTGTTCGTTTGAACCGTCTGGTTCCGGAAGACAGCGCGGAAATTTACCTCAAGCTCGAATACCAAAACCCGGGAGCAAGCGTTAAAGACCGGATCGCCATCAGCATCGTGGAGGAAGCTGAAAAGGACGGCACGCTGAAACCCGGCGGCACGATCGTGGAAGCAACAAGCGGCAACACGGGGATCGGCCTGGCGATGGTCGCTGCGGCGAAAGGATACAAAGCGGTGATCGTCATGCCGGAAACGATGAGCTTGGAGCGCCGCAACCTGCTTCGCGCCTATGGAGCTGAGCTGGTGCTGACTCCGGGAGCGGAGGGCATGAACGGAGCCGTTAAAAAAGCCGAGGAAATCGTACGGGAGAACCCGGGTTATTTCATGGCTGAGCAGTTCAAAAATCCGGCCAACGTAAAAATCCACCGCGAAACGACGGGTCCGGAAATCGTTGAAGCGATCGAGTCCATCGGCGGCACGCTGGATGCGTTCGTAGCGGGCATCGGTACGGGCGGCACGATCTCCGGCGCGGGCGAAGTGCTGAAAAACCGTTTCCCTGATATCAAAATCGTTGCGGTCGAACCAGCGGCTTCCCCGATTTTGGCCGGCGGCAAGCCGGGTCCTCACAAGATCCAGGGTCTTGGCGCGAACTTCATTCCCGACATTTTGAACCGCGAAATCTATGACGAAATCATTCATGTCGAGAACGAAGAAGCTTTTGAAACGGCGCGCCGCGTAGCGAAAGAAGAAGGCGTCCTTGCCGGCATTTCTTCCGGCGCAGCGGTATATGCCGCGCTCAAGGTGGCCAAGGAACTCGGAAAAGGAAAACGCGTCGTCGCGATCATCCCGAGCAACGGCGAACGTTATCTCAGCACGCCGCTCTATAACTTCGAAGGTTAATTCGAACATTATTAGCCCTGCTTCCGTTTTTACGGCGGCAGGGTTTTTTTGGGGAATCGGGCGTTTTCGGCAAAAAACCGGGAAAGGGCCTTTTCAAAAGGGGAGCGGGCAAGTATACTGACAACCAATAGAGAAGCTTTTGCAGCGAAAGGAATGAAGAAATGAACGGGGAAAGCGTCATTACGTTGAAGCATTGGAAAAGGTGGGCCGAGAAAGGATATACGATGCTGCCTTTTGTACTCGAGGCGGATTGCCGGGGGAAAAGCAGCGGTCTGCCCGCGTCTTGGTCGCATGCCTGGAAACAGGCGTCTCCGCATTCCTTTGTCCTCGAGAGCGGCAAGGATGGACGTTACACCTATTTGGGGCTGGAACCTGCATCGGTATTGCGGGGGAAGGGAGAAGAAGCGCGCGTAACCTGCCTTCAGGAAGGCAGCACGGCATGTTCGGCAGCATCTCCGCTTAAGGCTATAAAACAATGGATGGCGCCTTACACTGGGCCTGCGCCGGAGGACCGGGCCGATTTGGCGGCCGACCTGCCGCCGTTTCTTGGGGGATGCGTCGGTTTCCTGGGTTACGATGTCGTCCGGTTCCTCGAAGAGCTTCCGGCTACCGCTGCCGACCATCCGGATGTCCCGGATTACCTTTGGATGTTATTCGACGAGATTTGGATCTATGACCATGCTAGGCAAAAACTCTTTTGTGCGGTCCATGCGAACGTAAAGGCAGATACTGACCTGGGCGGGGCTTACGATGCCGCCCGGGAAAGGGCCCAAACGATGTGTGACCGATGGTCCCGGTTTACGGTACAAGCGCGAGACGAGATCGAAGAGGAACGGCTGCATCGGCAAAAACACGTGGAGGACGGGCAAACGGAGCTGGATTCGGGCGAATGGCCCGGCATGGAAAGCGCCTTTACGCGCGAGGCTTTTGAACGGGCGGTCACGGCGATCCAGGATTATATCCGGCAGGGAGACGTATTTCAGGTCAATTTGTCGCTCAGGCAGGAACGGAAGCTGCAATCCGAACCGGAACGGATTTATGAATGGCTGAGAGTATTGAATCCGTCGCCGTATATGGGAATGCTTCGTTCTCCGGGCTTCAGCCTTGTGAGCGCATCTCCCGAGCTGCTGGTCAAGCGGCAAGGGGACCTGATCGGAGCCCGTCCGATCGCCGGCACGCGGCGCCGCGGGCATACGAAGGCGGAGGACGAGGCGATGGCCGCCGAGCTGTTGGGCAGCGAAAAGGAACGCGCGGAACATGTCATGCTGGTGGATCTTGAGCGCAACGACATCGGCAAAGTGGCCGCCTACGGGACGGTCAGGGTACCGGAGCTGATGACCGTCGAGCAGTACTCCCATGTCATGCATCTGGTTTCCCAGGTGGAGGGACGGCTCGCACCGGGCAAAGACGCGTTTGACGTGATTGCCGCCCTCTTCCCGGGGGGCACGATCACGGGAGCGCCGAAGGTGCGCACGATGGAGATCATCGAAGAGCTGGAACCGGTCAGACGCGGCCCGTATACGGGCTCCATGGGCTGGATTGACTACAATGGAAATTTGGAATTAAATATTATCATAAGAACGCTGGTCGTTTTGGACGGGATCGGCATGATTCAGACCGGCGCGGGCGTCGTGATCGACTCCGAGCCATACCGCGAATACCGCGAATGCCATAATAAAGCCAAAGCCGTCGTCAAGGCAGTCCTTTTGAGCGAAAAGGAAGCGGCTGCCCGGTCGCAGCGGCGTGAAGAGGAGATGAGAGCATGATTCTGGTGATCGACAATTACGACTCTTTTACGTATAACCTGGTTCAATATCTCGGGGAACTGGGGGAAGAGGTCAAAGTATTCCGCAATGACGAAATCGACATCCAAGGAATCGAAGCGCTGGCTCCCGATCATATTCTGATTTCGCCAGGGCCGTGCACTCCGAATGAAGCTGGAATCAGCCTCGAGACCATTGAGCATTTTAAAGGCAAGGTTCCGATTTTTGGCGTATGCCTTGGGCACCAGGCCATCGGACAGGCATTCGGCGGCAAGGTCGTTCGGGCCGAGCGGCTGATGCACGGCAAAACGTCGCCGATTTTGCATCAAGGAACGTCGGTATTCGAGGGATTGCCGTCGCCGTTTACGGCGACGCGGTACCATTCCCTGCTGGTGGAGCGCAGCACGCTGCCCGATTGCCTCGAAGTTACCGCAGAAACGGAAGAGGGCGAAATTATGGGACTTCGCCACAAGGAGTACCCGATCGAGGGCGTTCAATTCCATCCGGAGTCGATTATTACCGACCATGGACACCAGATGCTGCGCAATTTCCTGAAGCGGACGGCGACGACGGGCGCATGAATCGGATTCTGATAAACGGTCAATGTATGGATGCTTCTGCTGCCGTGGTCTCCGTAATGGATCACGGCTTTTTATACGGCATGGGTTTGTTCGAAACGCTCCGGACCTATGGCGGGAAGCCGTTTTTGCTGGAGCGGCACTTGGCTCGACTGACGGCGGGCTGCAAAACGCTGGGCATCGACGTTTCCGCGCTTCCGGATGCCCTGCAGCTGGGGGAATGGATTGCCGAGCTGATGGAGGCTAACGGGCTGGTGGAAGCGTATGTCCGTTACACGGTCAGCGCGGGGGAGGATACGCTCGGATTGCCCGCGGGAATGTATAGCCGTCCCGCTTCGGTGCTGATGGCGAAACCGCTGCCCGAGCCGGCGCCGACGCTGTATACCCACGGCAAACCTCTTAAACTGCTGGGCACCCGGCGAAATTCGCCGGAAGGCCCCGTCCGTTTGAAGTCGCTCCATTACATGAACAACATTTTGGCGAAGAGGGAGCTTTCCTCCGATCCCGAAGCGGTGCGGCTTCATGCCGAAGGCTTGATGCTGAATGCGGACGGGCATGTGTCGGAGGGGATCGTGAGCAACGTCTTTTTCGCGAAAAACGGAAAGGTCTGTACGCCGGATACGGCTTGCGGCCTGCTGCCCGGCATTACGCGCGGGTTGGTTTTGGAGCTGGCCTCGGAGGCGGGAATACGCTGCGAGGAAGGGTTTTACACTTGGGAAGACTTGCGGGAAGCGGATGAAATCTGGCTGACCACTTCCATTCAGGAATTGGTGCCCGTCACCTCGTTGATCGACCCGGACGGCACGGTTTCGATCATCGGCGAAGGGCGAATCGGACCGTTAACGGATATACTGCTGCGGTTGTACCGCCGGCAAACGGGAGGCTATCATGAAAACGACAATCTATGAACGGACATACCGGATGGGCGAAGCGGTGCTTGAGCTTGGTGCATCCACCAAAATTATGGGTATTTTGAACGTAACCCCCGACTCATTTTCGGATGGAGGCCGGTACGTCGACCCGGATCAAGCGGTTCGGCATGCCTTGCAAATGGTGGAGGACGGGGCGGACTTGATCGACATCGGAGGCGAATCGACGCGGCCGGGTTACGAGCCGGTGTCCGCGGAAGAGGAGCTGCGCCGGATTATTCCGGTCATTGAAGCGCTGCACCGGGCCGCCCCCCATATCCCGATCTCGGTGGATACGTATAAAGCGGAGGTAGCGCGGGAAGCGATCCGGGCGGGAGCCCATATCATGAACGATATTTGGGGAGGCAAAAAGGACCCGGATATGCTCAAAGCGGCCGCCGAACTCGGCTGCCCGATTATTTTGATGCACAACAGGAAAGATATGAACTACGGCGATTTTACGGCCGACGTCGTGCGGGACCTGCAGGAAAGCGTCGAATTGGCGCTGAAGGCCGGCGTTGCCGGTGAACGGATCATTTTGGATCCGGGCGTCGGTTTTGCGAAAAATTTGCCGGAAAACCTGCAGATCATGACGCAGCTTGACCGGCTCGTCGGGATCGGTTATCCGGTGCTGCTCGCGACCTCCCGCAAAAAGTTTATCCGTACCGTGCTGGATCTTCCGGTTGGGGACGTCGTCGAAGGAACGGCGGCCACGGTCGCGTTCGGCATTGCCCAAGGCTGCCAAATCGTGCGCGTTCATGACGTGAAACAAATCAAGCGGACCGTGGATATGTGCGACGCGATGCTGTATGCCTCGCCGGATACGAGAAGGGTACGCGAACATATTACGGAGGGATGACGGATCCATGGATAAAATGAAGCTGCATCGGATGGAATATTACGGGTACCACGGTGTGTTTGAAGAGGAACGCAAGCTGGGCCAACGTTTCTATATCGATTTGGAGCTGGAGCTCGATTTGCGGGAAGCCGGCCGAAATGACGATTTGAGCAAAACGGTAAATTATGCCGAAGTGCACGAGCTCGTGAAAAAAGTCGTTGAAACCGAGTCTTTCCGCCTCATCGAGGCGCTCGGCGAACGTGTTGCATCCTTGTTACTGGACACTTATACTAGTATCGATGCATTGACGGTCAAAGTGACCAAACCGCACCCTCCCTTTGACATCCATTTTCAGGGGGTCACCGTGGAGCTTCACAGAACGAGGAGTTAGCAAAGAATGAGCGGCTGACGAAGCCTTTTTGCTAGTCCCGAGAACAAGAAAGCGAGAATCTGCCATGAATGCACAATCCACCTCTGAGTCATCAGAGGCTTATATTGCTTTAGGGGCCAATTTGGGCGACCGCGAGGAAACGCTGATGGATGCGGTGCAACGTCTCGATCGGCATCCGGACGTCGCGGTGCTCGAATGTTCCGATTTATATGAGACCGAGCCGGTCGGTTACGTCGACCAGCCCCTTTTTCTGAATATGGCCGTACGGGTTCGCACCACGCTCGATGCTTACGGACTGCTGCACGTCATGCAGCAAATCGAAAAAGACCTTGGACGCGTTCGGCATATACGCTGGGGCCCGAGAACCGTCGATTTGGACCTGATCTGGATGGAGGGGCGGCGGGAAAACACCGAGGAGCTGATTTTGCCCCACCCTCGCATGGAAGAGCGTTTGTTTGTGCTCGTCCCTTTGAAAGACGTCGTGCCGGAGGGCGAATCCTCCGGATTGCGGCCTATCCTGTTCGCAGCGTTGGAAAGACTGGATGGAAAGGACGGTTTACAGCTTTGGAAAACATGCAGCTGGCACAGCGCATCCGCGCCTTTCGGAAGTTAAAAGGATACACGCAGCAGGAGCTGGCGTCGGGATGCGGCATTTCGCTGACGGTGCTTGGCGCCATCGAGCGGGGCAACCGCCATGCCGACGAGCGCACGCTTGCGAAAATTGCGGAGGTACTGGGCATATCGCCCGAGGAGCTTACCAATCCTTAGAGTTACGGGTATATAAATGATTACATGAAGTCAAAGGAGCGACAAAGAGATCCCATGTTGAAAATTGGCGATATTGAAATGAAAAATCAGGTCGTCCTCGCTCCGATGGCGGGTGTCTGCAATCCGGCTTTCCGGTTGATCGCCAAGGAGTTCGGAACCGGACTGGTTTGCGCGGAGATGGTTAGCGGCAAAGCGATCGTCCACGGCAATCGGCGCACGCAGGAGATGCTTTTTGTCGACGAAAGGGAGAAACCGCTCAGCCTGCAAATTTTCGGAGGCGACCGCGACTCGCTCGTGGAAGCGGCGAAGGTCGTGGATAAACAGACGAATGCCGATATTATCGACATTAACATGGGCTGCCCTGCGCCCAAAGTGACCAAAATCGACGCAGGCGCCCGCTGGCTGCTCGATTCCAACAAAATTTACGAAATGGTAGCGGCCGTGGTGGATGCGGTAGACAAACCGGTGACGGTCAAAATGCGCACGGGTTGGGACAGCGACCACATTTTCGCGGTCGAAAACGCCCAAGCGGTGGAACGCGCCGGAGGGAAAGCGGTCAGCATACACGGCCGTACCCGCGAACAGCTGTATACCGGCCATGCGGACTGGGATATTATAAAACAAGTCAAAGAGTCGGTATCGATCCCGGTCATCGGCAACGGGGACGTGGTTACCCCCGAGGATGCCCGACGGATGTTGGACCAAACCGGAGTCGACGGGGTCATGATCGGCCGCGGAGCGCTGGGCAATCCATGGATGCTGTACCGCACGATCGAATATTTGAAAACCGGGGAGCTGCTGCCGGAACCGACGGCCGAGGAGAAGATCCGCATCGCGATTTTGCATATGGACCGTCTCATTGCGTTGCGGGGAGAAGCGGTGGCCGTACGCGAAATGCGCAAGCATTTGGCCTGGTATTTGAAAGGGCTCAAAGGATCCGCCCGCATCAAAGACGAAATCATGGAAGGAACGAAGCGGGACGAAATGGCCCGAATTTTGGAAAATTTCGTTGCAAGCCTCAAAGAGAGGGAGCAACTGGAAGCAGAAGCGGTTGAGGAGGCGGCGGTTCCCCGGTAATTCCGCCATGTCATGACCATGCATATACAAAATTGCGCGCGATTGACATTTTGAAATGCTTACCATATAATTTTTCAGTATAAATTCGACTTTATCCTTAAAACAGCAGAGGGATGTTCTGATCCTTCACACTTTGCATAAATATAGATTGATCTAAAGCAAGCTGGGTAGTTCATTCTATACTCGTTTTTTTGATTCCGTTTCATAATGGGTGGAATGGGTTATGAAACCGAATCGCTTTAAATTCATTTATATGACAGGAGAATCGGTTAAGATGAGCGATAAAGAAGTCATTCTGACACAGGACGGACTCAAAAAGCTGGAAGACGAACTCGAGAACCTGAAATCGGTCAAGCGGCGCGAGGTTGCGGAACGGATCAAAGTAGCCATCGGCTACGGCGATATCAGCGAAAACTCCGAGTACGAGGATGCCAAAAACGAGCAGGCCTTTATTGAGGGGCGCATCATCACCCTTGAAAAAATGCTTCGCAATGCGCGCATCATCAACAACGACGAAATCAATACCGATATTGTCGGGGTTGGCGCGACGGTGATCGTGCAGGACATGGAGTACGGCGACACGATGGAGTATACGATTGTGGGCACGGCTGAATCCGATCCGCTAAACAACAAGATTTCGAATGAAAGCCCGGTCGGCAAGGCGATCTTAGGCAAGCAAAAAGGAGCCGTCGTGGACGTAAACGTGCCTGCCGGCGTGATCCAATACAAAATCATCGATATCAAGAAATAAGATCGGCGTGCTTTAGGATTGTAAGAAAGAGCTTCCTTTAGGAAGCTTTTTTTCAGATATATAGGATGAAATGGGAATGAATTCATGTATTCCCCGGTTATGTCATGCAGTACCCTGTTTTTCTTGGAAGGACAGGCAGTAGGATTGAAGGAGTGACGAATGAAAATGTCGGAAGAAGTAAACAACCACGAACAAGAAATGGAACTTAGCGAAATGCTGCAAATTCGCCGCGGCAAGCTGGACGAGCTGCGGGGCCTTGGGATTGATCCTTTTGGAAAAAAATACAACCGCACCCATCATGCGGGAGAGCTGCTTAAGAAATATGACGGTATGACCAAAGAAGAGCTGGACGAGCAGCATATCGAAGTGAAGGTAGCGGGCCGGATTATGGCCAAACGCGGCATGGGGAAGGCGATTTTTGCCCATATTCAGGATCTCAGCGGCAAAATCCAAATTTACGTGCGTCAGGATTCCGTGCCGGAAACGGCTTTTGAAGCGTTCCGCCTGCTTGATCTCGGGGATATTGTCGGAATCGCCGGCACGATGTTCAAGACCAAAACGGGAGAGACGACGATTAAAGCGAGCGAAGTCGAGGTTCTCGCGAAGTCCCTCAATCCGCTGCCCGACAAATATCACGGCCTGAAGGACGTCGAGCTTCGTTACCGTCAGCGTTACGTGGATCTGATTATCAATCCGGAAGTACAGCAAACGTTTATCGCCCGTTCCCGGATCATTCAGTCGATGCGCCGCTATTTGGACTCCCAGGGTTATCTGGAAGTGGAGACGCCGACGCTGCATGCCATCGCAGGCGGCGCTGCCGCTAAACCGTTCATCACGCATCATAATGCGCTCGACATGGAGCTTTATATGCGCATCGCGATCGAACTTCACTTGAAGCGCCTGATCGTCGGCGGCCTGGAAAAAGTATACGAGATCGGACGCGTATACCGGAACGAAGGCATTTCCACCCGCCACAACCCGGAATTCACCATGATCGAGCTGTATGAAGCTTATGCCGATTACAAGGACATCATGAACTTGACGGAAAACATGATTGCCCACATCGCGCAGGAAGTGCTCGGCACCCAGGTCATCAATTACCAGGGGCATGAGGTCAACCTCGCACCGGGCTGGCGCCGCGTGTCCATGGTGGATGCGGTTAAAGAAGTCAAAGGCGTAGACTTCGGCGTGCACATGACGGATGAAGAGGCGCATCGCCTTGCCAAGGAGCATAACGTCAAAGTCGAGCCGCATATGACCTTCGGCCATATTCTGAACGCGTTCTTCGAGGAATTTGTAGAGGAAACGTTGATCCAACCGACGTTCGTTACCGGGCATCCGGTGGAAATCTCGCCGCTGGCGAAGAAAAACGAAGAGGATCCGCGTTTTACGGACCGCTTCGAGCTGTTTATCGTGGCGCGCGAGCATGCCAATGCCTTCAGCGAGCTGAACGACCCGATCGACCAGCGCCAGCGTTTCGAAGCACAGCTCAAGGAACGGGAGCAAGGCAACGACGAAGCGCATGAAATGGACGAGGACTTCCTGAATGCGCTCGAATACGGCATGCCGCCTACAGGCGGACTCGGCATCGGCGTGGACCGTCTCGTGATGCTGCTGACCAACTCGCCTTCGATCCGCGACGTACTGTTATTCCCTCATATGAGAAACCGTACGCAGGAGTAGCTTAAATCGGTTTAACGGGGAAGACGAATTTCATGACCGGATTCATCGGACTTCTTGGGACATGGAGATGAAGATTCGCCGCAAGCTTTTATAACATAAGAAAAAAGGAACAGCGTGACGGGGTCACGTCTGTTCCTTTTTTGCGTTTCATTCGGATGGGCGGCAAAGCGACTGAAGATGACGATATACGGTTCTGCGCATCAAGTCCGCCGGCAACTTTTCCGGCCTGAGTACGGCATGGATGGCCAATCCGTCGATCAAGGCATAAAAGCGTTCGATTTCAAGCTCGGCGTCCAAATCTGGGGCAGCCAGGTTTTTGGCGGCCAATCCATCCATGATTTCAATAAAAATGGACCTGAGCCCATCATCGACTTCCAGGCGATATCTAGCGAGATCCTTGTCGGACAGCGATTTGACGACAAAAGCGAACCAGACCTCCATTTCGAGCCGTTTCTCCTCGTCCGTAGGCAGAATCTCGTCGACGAGGAGAGGAATGTCCGTCAAAAGGTCCCCGCTGAAATCAATGTTGGCGATCCGTTTTCCGACACGGTCGGAAACCATCTTCATGGCATAGAAGAGCAGTTCCGAATGCGTCGAGAAATAATGGCGCATCGAACCCACGGACAATCCGGCCTCGTCCGCGATGTTCCGGACCGAAGCCTGGTCCAGCCCCATTTTTTGAATGACGCGCCAGGTGGCTTCCGCAACTTTTTCCCTTTGTTTTTCATGATCCACGATTTTAGGCATGTCCTTAGTATAACATTTCCCTTGTTTTTTTAATACAGTCGTGATAAATTGTTTTTAATACAATTGTTCTAAAAAGGGAAGGGTGAAGCCATCATGATTGCAGCTTTGATTGTGGCGTGCGAAATCGGATTTTGGGTGCTGGTTCTGGCCGGTCTTAGCGCCAGGTATATTGCGGGATGGAAGCGCACGGGAGCCATCTTGCTCTTTGCCACGCCGGTTGTCGATATTTTTCTTATCGCGTTTACGGTCATCGATTTGCGCAGCGGAGCCACGGCGGAATTCATGCACGGGTTGGCCGCGATATATATTGGGGTCACCGTCGCATACGGACATCGAATGATCAAATGGGCGGATGAACGTTTTGCATACCGCTTTGCAGGAGGGGAAAAGCCGGCACCTGCGCCGAAGTACGGAAAAGAGCGCGCCCGGCGCGAGCGGGAAGGGTGGTACCGGCATTTGATGGCGTGGGTTGTGGGCGTCGTTTTGCTGATGCTGATGATCTGGATGGTAAATGACCCTTCGAGGACGGAAGCGTTAAAAGGCATACCGAGGATGTGGGGCATGATTTTGGCGATCGATTTTTTAATCAGCTTCAGCTATACGATTTGGCCAAAAGAGCAAAAGTAGCGGGGATGGGATATAGGAAGATTCGACCGAGCAAAGCAATGGATTCTACCTAAATACCGTTCTTATATCCCTGAACATATTAATTTCAAAAAAAAGCTTGCAAGCTAAATAGATTCATGATATATTATTATTCCGGCCGATAAATGCGCTATGCATTTAAAGCCAGCAAGCTTTAAAGCTTTGAAAAAACAATTTCAAAAAAAGCTTGCATTAAGAAACAAAACATGATATATTATAAAAGTTGCTGCTGAACACAACGGCGGTGACGAAAACGAAAAGTTTGATCTTTGAAAACTGAACAACGAGTGAGATACAGGCTTTGCTTGCAAAGCCGATCGCGAAGCAAATTGGTTCGAGTCTTTTGGCTGAATGATTTGTGGAGCACAAATGAGAATTAAATTCTCGTCAGATTCAAAATGAGTCACAAACTTTCTTGGAGAGTTTGATCCTGGCTCAGGACGAACGCTGGCGGCGTGCCTAATACATGCAAGTCGAGCGGACTTGATGAGGAGC
>NZ_BAAIYF010000023.1:0-33867 GCF_057546105.1 Paenibacillus sp. YAE3
GACTTCCTCCATCCTTGAGGTTTTTGGGTTTGGTCACTTGAAAACTTCTCCAAGTTGGGGTGAAGTCCCTTTTTTATGTCCGAAAATCCTTACGGCTCAAGGCCTCAGATTACTGCAAAACGCTCACTTAGAAAATTGGTTTATTTAACGGAAAGGAAGGGTAATTCATAGTTAAAGGCACGTGGATGAGCGGAGTTTGAAGATTCGAAAAAAAATTTTTTGAAAGTTGTTACTTTTTTAGGTTTTCAAACGTCTAATAAGTAACAGGAAACCCGCGAGGGATTTCGGCAAAAATCTCCGCGCGGGCATCGTAAGCTTTTTCGTATGTTTATGGGTGAGTTTCTAGTTGTAGACGGCCGCTTTGTATTTAGCGGTACTCATGACACGTTTGGCGCCAATGTAGCGATTGGCGAAATAGCTGTTGCTGAGCTTGCTGATGGTCACGCCTTTCGAAGAAGACGAATGGGCAAATTTTCCGTTTCCTACGTAGATTCCGACATGGGATACGCCTGCGCCGCTCGTATTGAAGAATACCAGATCTCCGGCACGCAAATTGCTTTTGGAGACGGCGGTGCCGATTTTGAATTGGGCGCTGGATTGGCGCGGAATGGAAACCCCTAATTTTTGGAATACATAACGCGTAAACCCGGAGCAATCAAATCCTTTGGTCGTCGTTCCTCCGGTTTTGTAGGAAACGCCGATGGTGCTGTTCACGACATGACTCAGAGAAGATTGCGCGAATACGCTGGTTCCCATGGAGAACATAAGCGTCAAACCAAGCGCCGCGGCTGTTAACTTCTTTTTCAAAAATATAAACCCCTTCCATGTTGCCTGCGAGGTTAGCTTAAGGATTCGGTTGAAGGTCGTCCCCTATGATCCCTATGCTGCGAGATCAATTCACCCAAAGTGGTTCCCCCGCTTCCCGGTGCCAAGGAATTCGGCCTTGATCAAGCACCCGAAAGTGACTATTGATGACGATTAATTGGTATTTTCGTTGAAAATATCGTTACAGCACAATATGAAAAAGTTACAGTAAAAATGACAAAGTTGTTACTAACTGCTTACTCGGATTATTTTAACAGAGGATGACGACTTTGGCAAATCGTTAGGGATCTAAAAACGACAAAAACCCCGCCCTTTTTGTTTTGAAAGGGGGGGTTTTTCTTATATCAAGGGGTTGGAGTGATGACAAAAAGTTAACTTTTTGATGATTTATTTTTCCGTGCCCCGATGCGCTTGGGCGTACCACAGGTCAAACTTGGCCGAAATGCCCCACAATCTCATGATGCAGCTGACGAGGTGGTAGCCCTGCTGGAGGATGAGCGCGATGATTCCTGCCCACATCCAGGAAACTCCCGTACAGAGGCTGAACAAAAGCAGGCTGAGCGAGCCGAGGATCAGCGAAACGCCGATGAGCGGGAACGCGCCGCGCAGGCAGTGCCACAAGGGAGGCAACAAGCCGCCGCCGCCGGTCTTGCCGAACTGCATGAAAAGAATCAGTTGGTGCACGATATATCCGTACAGGAGCCATCCCAAAATCCAGGGAAGAACGGACAGGCCCATGGATTGCAGCGGCATCCCGTCCAGAAGCGCCGCATATACCTTAGGTATGACCCAGTAGGCCGGGGCCGCGAGCAGAACCCATTCGATCAAGTGAAACAGAAGGACGGTTTTTCCGTGGCGCTTCATGCCTTGGAAGAAAAACAGCCCGACTTCGCCCTCGCGTTCACGGTGCAGCCCGTAAAAAATTCCGGCATGGATAAAAGGGGTCAGCAGCATTCGAAGGGCAAACATCGAAAGAAGAATCCAAATGTACATATGCACCGTGCCGCTGTCGGAAAGGCTCATTTTGCCTTCGATGTAATAAAGCAGCTGGCTGAGCTCATTGGGCTCGGGGTCCGGATAACGCATCAGCAGCGGAGTGACGGCCGAATGGACCAGCCTGTACAGAAAGTAGCCCCAAATCAGCTGGTACAAAAAGAGAATGATGACGATATAAAATTGATTTTTAAGACTTTTCCAGCCATGCGCAATATGGGATTTCACCGGTTCTCACCTCACCAGGACAGACTTCCAAGCAGCGTCTCGATCAGCTTGGTGATGCTTACGTTCCAGCGGACCAGAACCTTCTTGTCCATATCCGCTTTCAAGTAATTGTTGAAGTGCCTGTTCTCGATCACGATCGTGTATTCCGGATCGACCATCGCCCAGGCGAGCGGTGCCTTATACTCCAGCTTGAATTCGGCGCTTTCCGCCGAGCCGTTCCAGACTTTGTTCAGCGTATGCCCGTCCGTGAAGGTGAAGCGTACCGGGACTTGGGGGAAATCTCCGCCTTTTTTCGAAATTTTTACAACCGACTCATAGACGGGGCCGGAAGCTGCATCCTTCTTGCGGACGGAGATGGAATCGACCGCGAAGTCGGCCATTTGATTTCCGTAAACGTATTGATCGAAAAAGGACTGCCAGGATTGCCGGGTAACCTGCTCGACCACCTTTTGGAAGTCTGCCGTCGTCGGATGTTTGAAACGGTATTTTTTTGCGTAGGTGCCTAGAATTTTGTTCATCGTTTGCTTCCCGACTTGCTGTTCCATCGCCTTTAGCAGGAGTTTGCCGCGGTAATAGACGTTCAGGGCGTATTGATCCTGCGAGCCGTATTTCCATGCTTCCTGCGTCAGCGACATCGGGGACGCGATCAAGGATGACTGGATAGGCAAATTCGGAATGACGCCGTATTCCTGCTCCATCAGCTTATCTTCGGCATAGGAGGTGAATCCTTCGTCCAGCCAGGCTTCCTCGAACTCGTTGCTCGCAAGCATGCCGTAAAAATACTGGTGCCCGATTTCGTGGATGACCGTCCGTTCCAGGTCGTAGCCGGGAGAGTCGTCTTTGGCCCCGAAGGCGGTGATCAGCGTCGGATACTCCATGCCTCCGGCCCCGTTCCCCGATTCCGGCGGCACGACGATCGACAGGGTGGAGTACGGATACCGGCCGTACCATTTGCTGAAATATTTGAGGGCGGCTTTGGCGGCAAAAAAGTATCTTTGTTTCAAGTCTTTATGGGCGGGGTCCAAATACAGCTTGATGCGCACGCCCGGGACCTCGGGAGACGAGAACGGCTCTTCGGCGACGATAAAGTTCGGCGACGCGGCCCAGGCAAAATCATGGACATCGTCGGCATAAAACTGATAAATTTTTTCTTTCCCCCGGATCTGCGCGGGTTGCACGGGAAAGCCGGTGGCGGCTACGATATAGTCGTCCGGCACGTGAATGCGGACGCTGTAGATGCCGAAGTCGGAGTAGAATTCGGAATTGCCGTGATATTGATGCAGGTTCCATCCTTCCGCCTTGCGACCTCTTGTCCCCTCGGGCTCATAGACGCTGATTTTCGGGAACCATTGCCCGGCCATGACGAAATCATCGTCCGCGGTGCCCATCCGGGCGAATATTTTGGGAAGTTTGACCTCAAAACGCATGCGGATCGTAATGCTTTCGCCGCCTTTGACCGGTTTCGGAAGCCGGACCTTCACGAGGGTCTTGTCCTTGACGTTGCCGTCATCGGGCTGAACGTATTGCATGCGGTGCATCAGCGAAAGGCCATCGGCGGTTTTCATTTCGGTGATGCTCATTGAACCGAAGCCGTCCGCAGGCATCGTGTCATTCCGGAGCTTTCCCCCGGATTCTTTCATAAACGTGGAGTCCATCGAAGAGAAGGCGTTAGGGTACAAATGGAAGTACAGCTCGTTCACCGTCTTTTTGCCGGGGTGGATCCAGGTCAGCGTTTCGGTTCCCTTGATGATGCGGTTTTCGGCATCAAGCGTCGTATCGATATGGTATTCCACGACCCGATTGCTGAGGATTTCAGCCGTCGGCTTCTGTACGCTTTCCTGCTGGGCGATCGGCGTGGACACCTTGGGAGGCTTGGCCTGATCCGGAGCATAGGAAGGCTGCGATTCCGGTGCATCCCGAAGAAGGAGCGCCCCTGTTCCCGCAAGCAATAGGCAGAGGGCAATGAACGATGAAATAACGATTTTGGCGCGTGCTGGAGCCATATACGAATACCTCCCGTTGACAAGCATCTAAAGCATGTATATGTTGGCTTTCCAGCGATTATTAGTTAAAATAAAATTAAGTTGCTTGACCAAGAGGCATATAAAGCAGGACGCCTGCCCTGAAACCGGGACAGCGCGTTTTCAATAGGAGGAACACGAAACGTGGAAAACAAGGAGCAAGTAGGCAAGAAGCAGATTGCCCTGAACATCGTCAGCGGCAAAAGCAAGCATAAAATCGGTTTTGGCGCAGGCTCCATCGACCTCAACAACATTTCTCCGGTCATCATTGACCGCGGCGTGGCTATGATCGATATCGGCGCCATGCATGCGAAGAGCAAACCGGAACGCCGTATCCGCTTTTCGACCAACCGTGAAGACGTGCCGAATGGACGCCAGGTATGGATCGTTTGGGTGGCAGTCGACCGCGACGAGTCGGGGCAATATTATGCGGGTGCGACGGCCAGCGAAATGTGGATCGACGAGGAAGCGCGCAGAGGCTGGAAAATTCTTGCCGATCACGTCAATCGCATGGATGCCGCGTTGAAACGCAAATTCATGCTGGACGAACTGGGCGCGGAAGAGAAAAAACTGTTGAAGGATCTGCTGGTCTCCCATAACGAGGAATGGTGGGACAGATCGCCGGAAGAGCTGAAGCAGGCGCTTGACGTTTAATCGGGGCTATCCCGTTTACTGCCGCAATTCAAATAAAAGGGTCTGCCGACGCTTGTTGAATCAACAAGCAGCTGGCAGGCCCTTTTTGCTTTTTCCAAGCCCGTATGTCAATACTTCAACACCCTCTCCACGGCGTGGGATGCTTGTCTTTCACGGATACGTACGGATTCCCGTCGATGTAAAAACGCCAAGGCTTAAGCGCATATTCCCCGGCGTAATCGATGTTGATCCTCGGGCACTGGACGATCGGAAGTTCATTTGCCGCATCTCCGGACTCCAATCGCAGAACGCCGTCCGCTTGAACCAGCGGGTATCCGTTCAGGCTCCTGTCGATCCGCAGCGCGCGGCACAGCTTGCCGGGCCCATTGCTGAGATTGGCGGCTTTTCCGGAGAACCGGCCGCGGCGTCGTAGCATCAGCTCTTGATCCCTTTCGCTCATCGGCTCTACCGCGCGAATCAATACCGCCTGCGGGTCATCGATCTCCCCGACGACGACATTGAGGCAGGAATACATGCCGTATATCAAATAGACATAGGCGATCCCGCCGGCCGCAAACATGACCTCCGTCCGGTTGGTACGCCGGTTGCCGAACGCATGGCTGCCCCGGTCTTCCGCTCCGCCGTAGCTTTCCGTCTCGACGATGCGGCAGCGGATTTCGCCCTCCTCCGTAACCCGTACCAGCGTTTGGCCGAGCAGGAGCGGGGCCGCTTCTAGCGCCGTCCGCGCCAGCAGCGAAGGGGAAATCAGTTTCGGTTCCTGCATGGCGAGCCTCCTTCCTTATTTTAAAACAAACTCGGCCTTCACCGGGTTATGGTCGCTGTGTTCATGTTTGAGATCATAGCCCTCCACATGAAGGATCTCGATGTTCGGGGACACGAGAAAGCCGTCAATGACCGCACGGAAATTCAAGCCTTCCTTAAAGGGAAAGTCGACCGTCCGCACCGAAGGGACCTTGTTGTCCACGGCCCACTGGAATCCTTCCGGCTTGAAATCTTCCGGGAACGGCTGAAGCCACTCGGGCCAATCCTGGGTCGTTTTGAACGCCTTCGGATCGGTGCCGGGCAGCGAGTGGTTCCAGTCGCCTCCGACGATCAGATAATTCCCCAATGCCGTTTCCTTCTGGATATAAGCCTTCAAATAATGAAGCTGCTGTTTGCGGATGCTTCCGCCCTTATCGAACGCGGACAGATGAAGATTGACCAGAACAAGCTCTTTGCCGTTTTTGACGGGAATCCGGTTTTCGATGAAGGCGCGGTCCAGATCGAATTGCTGCCGGGGCCATTTTTCTTCTCCGGGCAGTTGGTACCGCACGGCGCTGCTGCTGTTGAATTTGGAGAGCGTCAGCATTCCGCCCCGGACGTGGCCCATCGGGTGCAGGACGGGAACGGGAACCCAAGGCATTTTGTAATTGTCGGCATAGGAGAGGCCGTATCCCGGCAGAAAAACCTTCAGGGAATCTGCCTCGTTAATGCCGTAGCTGCGGGTAGAGTCGATATCCACTTCCTGAATAAAAATAATATCGGAACGCAGGCCGCTCAAAAATGTTCCCATGCCCCTCAAGTTCAACTCGGTTTGCCTTTTGCTGCTTGAACGCGATCCGGTCCCGCCATCCATGAAGAAATCCTGATCCCGATCCAGCCCGCCGTAACCGATATTAAAGGTCGTGACGGTAAAAGCGTCTCCGGTTTTCATCACACGATCCGGGTTGCCATCCATAACGATCGGCTCGGTTTCCCGCGGCCTGTAGTCCGTCACGGTCACGTACAGCAAAAAAACGCCGGCGAACAAAAGGATCGCAATCGCGGCGCCCCCGAATGCCCACAACACTTTTCTAACCATCTATTGACTCCTTCATATATCAGACTATTCGAAATTTCCGAGCAAATTTCTTCCATGCAGTCCTACTGTATCATGCGGAAGCTTGGGGAATCCAGAAGAAAAGGCCCGCCTCTCCGGGACTGCCTTAGACCGGGAGAGGAGGCCTTTATCGTCATTGTTAATCCGTCAGCCAGCGTTTAATGGTTTTCCACCAGGAACGTTTTTCCGGCGTGCCGCCTTTGGCGGCGGGCTGTTCGGGATCTCCGCCGTGCGCGGCGCAGTATTCGGTCGGCTCGGTACCCGCAACGAACACCTCCAGCTTCTTGTCCGGGCAATCGGCGGTGGCCAGCTTTCCCGTTTCCCGGTCGACGTATACGGTAACTACGCCGCTTGGAATGCTGAATATTTTCGGCGGCACGTTTTCGAGCGCTTTTTCCGTAAACCGGGCAAATATCGGCGCTGCGCGGTGGCCGTCCAACGTGGTGATTGTTCGTCCCTTGTCATAACCTACCCAGACGGCCGTGGCCAGCTCCGGCGTATAGCCGACCATCCAGGCGTCGGTATCGGTCGTGCCCGTTTTGCCGGCGACCGGGCGTTTGATCAGGGAGGAGACGCGGCTTCCCGTTCCCCCGGATTCGAACACGCTCTCCATCAGATGGGTTAAAACGTAAGCAGCCGCTGGCTCCACCACCTGTTCGCCCGCGGTTTCTGGGGCTTGATACAGCACTTCCCCGGCCGCATCCGTAATTTTCAGCACGGCGACGGGCGGCATCCGTTTGCCTCCGTTGCCGATGACGGCGAAAGCGGAAGCCATCTCGAACGGACTGATGGGCGAAGTCCCGAGCGCCAGGGAAGGAACCGGCTTCAACGGGCTGACGATGCCCAGCCTTTTCGCCATATCGATGACGTTGTCAGCACCGACCTTTAAGAGCGTATTGACGGCATAAATATTGTCCGAGGCGGCGATCGCCTGCTGCATGTCGATTTCGCCCAAATACTTTTCTCCGAAGTTGCTCGGCCGGTAGGTTTTCCGGTTGTTGTCGTAGTGGAACAGGGTCGGCTCGCTTTTGAATGTGCTCAGGCCGGTCATCGTTTTCGAAGACAGCGCCGTCAGATACATGATCGGTTTAAAGGATGAGCCCGGCTGGCGCGTTTTGGAGAGCGCATGGTTAAACTGGCTTGTCTTATAGTTTTTTCCTCCGACCATCGCCTTGACGTAACCTGTGCGCGGATCGATGGCTACAAGCGCCGTTTCCAGCTCGCTGTTTGGATCCATGCCCCGGGCCACTGCCTCTTCGGCTGCCGCCTGCGCATGGGGATCCAGCGTCGTATAGATATTCAGGCCGCCATGGTCCAGCTGCTCCTCGCTGATGCCCAGCTGGCTGGTGACGAGGTTCCGGATATAATCCCGGAAAAAGGGGGCGGACACCCGGTCCTGCTGCTGCCCCTGAGGCTTCAAATGAAGCTTCTCGGCGGCGGCCTCTTCGGCCTCCTGCCGCGTAATCTGGCCGGTTTCCACCATCGTGCCGAGCACGATCTTTTGCCGCATTTTGGCATGATCCATATGCTTAAAGGGCGAATAGTAGGTCGGACCTTTCGGAATGCCGGCGAGCATCGCGCTTTCGGCCAGGTCGAGTTCGGCGGCCGGCTTGCCGAAATACATCTGCGAAGCGGCTTCGATGCCGTATGCGCCGTGGCCGTAATAAATTTCATTTAAATACATTTGCAGAATTTCGTTTTTGCTGTATTTCATCTCCAGCTGTGCGGTATACATCGCTTCTTTTATTTTTCGGGTCCACGTTTTGGCATGGGACAGATACAGGTTGCGGGCAAGCTGCTGCGTCAGCGTGCTCGCTCCTTGGGCCCGCTGCATTTCTTTCAAATTGACAAGCATGGCCCGGCCCATGCCTTTGACGTCGAACCCGATATGGTCGAAAAATTTCCGGTCCTCAACGGCCAGCGTCGCTTTCACAAGGAGCGGGGATATCCGCTCGAGCGGGACGGGCTCATAGCTCCGGCCGCTCGCCGAAAAGGTGGCCAAAATATTGCCCTGGCTGTCCAGGAGGCGGGAATTGCGGTCGGTGTCGGCGACGGGAAGGCTTTTTTGATACAAAAACCCAAGCAAGATGCCTACGGCAAGAAGAACGGCCAGAGTCATGGCCAGCATCAGCTTGATCAACGCGGCAAACCGGCTTTTGCGTCTGGGCTTGGAGTGATGGTGCTGCGGCATGGCGTTTCTTCCCTTCCAGTTATATACATTCATTATGGGAAAGGAGGGGCGGGGATATTCATTTTCCTTTCATAAACAGGCCGGAAAAAGGACAAGATGAACCGGGGATGACGGGTACATTCCTGGGGGCCGGACAGGCCGAAAAGGTGTGAAAAACTGTATCTTTACAGTCATTTCCCCCATCGCGTATAATTCAAAAGATGTGTTTGCGCATCCATAGTTTGGTACAATAAATAAAGCGGGGATTCAGCCTGACCGGAAAGCTCCGGACGAGGGATCAACCGAAGCGAAGTCCCCTATATTCTAGCGGAAAGAAGGTAGTTGTCGATGGAATTGTGGTTTACGGAAAAGCAAACCCCCGCTTTTGGGATTACAGCTAAAATCAAACAAACGTATGTTAACGAAAAAACCGACTTTCAGGATCTGGCCATGGTCGAGACTGAAGAGTTTGGAAATATGCTTTTGCTTGACGGCATGGTGATGACAACCGAAAAAGACGAGTTCGTATACCATGAAATGGTGGCCCATCCCGTACTGAACACGCACCCGAATCCGAAACACGTGCTGGTGGTCGGCGGCGGCGACGGCGGCGTGATCCGCGAAATCATCAAACACCCGGAAGTGGAAAAGGCGGTACTCGTCGACATCGACGGCAAAGTGATCGAGTATTCGAAAAAATACCTCCCTTCCATCGCCGGCAAGCTGGACGACCCCCGGGTCGAAGTGCACGTGAACGACGGTTTCATGCATATTCATGAGCACAAAAACGAATACGACGTCATCATGGTCGATTCCACGGAACCCGTCGGACCGGCAGCGCCGCTGTTCGAGCGCGGTTTCTACCAGGGCATCTACGAGGCGTTGAAGGACGACGGCATGTTCGTGGCCCAAACGGACAATCCTTGGTTCAAAGCCGACCTGATCCAAAAGGTCAACCGCGACGTCAAGGAAATTTTCCCGATCGTGCGCGTATACGGGGCCAACATCCCGACATACCCAAGCGGCCTCTGGACCTTTACGATGGGCAGCAAAAAGTACGATCCGCTCGAAGTGAACGAAGCGGACATTCCGGAAATGGACACCAAATATTACACCCCACGTCTTCATAAAGCGGCTTTCGTGCTGCCTAAATTCGTGGAGGATTTGACGAAATAAGGAGGCACCTTAGCACGATGAAACTTGATCAGGCATACTCAGGCAACGTGTTTATTCTCAGTTCCGACGATTACGAAAACTCCAAGGCCGTCATTTACGGCATGCCGATGGATTACACGGTCAGCTTCCGTCCGGGCTCGCGCTTCGGCCCTGCCCATATCCGCCAGGCATCCGTGGGCCTCGAGGAGTACAGTCCTTATTTGGACAAAAGCATCGAAGACATGACCTATTTCGATGCGGGCGACTTGCTCCTGCCTTTCGGCAATGCATCGCGCAGCTTGGACATCATCCGCGATTACGTGGGCAAGCTGCTGGATGACGGCAAATTCCCGATCGGCCTCGGCGGCGAGCATCTCGTCACTTGGCCGGTGATTGAGCAAATGTACGCGAAGTATCCGGATCTGATCCTGATCCATATCGACGCGCATGCCGACCTGCGCGAGCAATACGAAGGGGAGCCGCTTTCGCATTCCACGCCGGTCCGCAAGGCCGCTGCCCTGATGGGCGGCAAAAACATTTACCAATTCGGCATCCGCTCCGGATCGCGCGAGGAATTCAAATTCGGACGCGAAAACATCAACTTCTACCCGTTTGACGTAGCCGCTCCGCTGAAAGAAGCGCTGCCTCAAATGGGCAAACGTCCGGTGTACGTGACGATCGACATCGACGTGCTGGATCCGTCCGCCGCTCCAGGCACGGGTACCGCGGAAGCGGGGGGCATCACCTCCAAAGAGCTTCTGGAGGCCGTCCATCTCATCGCCCGTTCCGACGTGAACGTGGTCGGCTGCGACCTGGTCGAAGTGGCGCCGATCTATGACCATTCCGAACAGACGCAAATCGTGGCTGCCAAGCTTATTCGCGAAATGCTGCTTGGTTTTGTGAAATAACGCTTCAATTTTATTGGATTTCGTCCATCATCTGCATGCAAAGCATCTTCTGAAGGATGCCGGGAACCGTAAGGACAAGGTTGGCCCCGGCTGAACTGAAGGAGATGCTTTTTCTTTTGGGTTCTTATGAATGGAAAACCTGAAAATGTTTGCGGTTGACGTGTAAATCGGGTCGTTAACGGGTAAGTTCAACGTATACGGAGGTGTTGTGCATGAGATGGAAACCATGGACGAAGCGTGCTTTGGCTGCTGCCGCGGCATGCCTGCTGCTGCCGTTGGGCTTGGGCTCTTCCCCGGGAGCCGCGGCGGCCGCTCCGCCGACAGCGGCATCATGCGGCAGCGGGGATCATGGCCTTTTGCAGGACCTGCAGAAGAAGCATTCGGAGGCGGGCCGGGGGCCGCTGCATTTTACGGATATCCAGTTCCTCAGCCGGAGCACGGGAAGAGCGGCCGGCACCGGTTTTATCCTGGGCACGTCGGATGCCGGATGCCGCTGGCAGACCATTTACGAAGGGCCGTGGCAGTTTGGGCAGATCGATTTTACGGATAACGTTCACGGCTGGGCTTTAGCTTCGCTGCCGTCGAAGCCAGCGCCCGTTTTGCTTCGAACGGCGGATGGAGGCAGCCATTGGAAGGGCGTATATACGGGCAAGCTTCATTTTGAACGGATTCAATTCCTGAGCGCCAAGACGGGATTCGGTTATACGGCCACAGGCGCGTATCGGACGGATAACGGCGGCAACGGGTGGATGAAGGTTCCGACGCCGGCAAATACGCGTTATTCCGTTTTTAACGATACAAAAAACGGCTATGCGCTTACGGTCGAACCCGGACAGGGTTACCGCATTTATCAAACCCGGGACGGGGGCCGCAGCTGGGCCGCGAAGCTGAAAGTAAAAGCCGCGTCCACGGCAGGGGGTCAAATCTACAGCAAGGATAATCAAGTATGGGCGATCCTTTATGGGGGTTCCGGGATGTCCCAAGTCTCGTATTCCCTATACGGCAGCACGGATCAAGGATCGCACTGGAAGCGGGTGATCGCCCAGGATACGGCCGGCGGCGGTCCTGCACCGGGAAGCGGGAAGGCTGCCGTTTCGAGCGGTCCTGCCCAGCCGGGCGGGCATCCGGGCAATATGCAGCTTTACGGCAAAGAAACCGCGATTCTTGCGGGCGGGTCCCCGGCCGGCGGCATGGTCTCGATCGGCGTTACGTATGACGGCGGGAACACGTGGAAAAACATTAAACCGTCCGTGAACGGATTTGATGCACGGATTTCCTTCGTCAACGCCAAAACAGGCTGGATGGCGGTCACCAGCGCAACCAAAGCCTCGATTTATTCCACGCAGGACGGAGGGGCGACCTGGAGCCGCAAGTTTGCGTTTCGAGAAGCGCTGCAGCCATAAAAAACGATGAAAGGATAGGTCCGACAGCGGCCTATCCTTTATATTTTCCCTGCCGTTCTTCCCATTCCTCGCGGAGCATGCCCATCCGGATCGAATCGTAAAAAACGCCGTTGTAGAGCCTGCATTTCCGCAGCCTGGCCTCCATCGTAAACCCGAGTTTTTCGCCGACCCGGATCATCCGGTGGTTGCCCGACCAGGTGGTGAAGCCAACGCGGACCAGCGGCAGGGTGCCGAACAATTTGCTGATCCACAACGCAAGCGCCCTTGTGCCGTAACCCCCGCTCCAATAGGCAGGATGGTAAATGACGATCCCCATTTCCAGCCAGTAAGAGGGCTTGTGCTCCCAATAATAACTGACCGTCCCGATCAGTTCGTCGTTGACTTCGATCGCCCAGAAGTCGTCCTGATGGACGAGATTGTCCTTGTTGGCTGCATATTTTTCGAAAGACATGGCGGTATGCTCGTAATAAGGGGCATCCCACTTTTTCCATTCGGGGGCTTCCTCTTTGGCCGAAAGCTCCCATAGCCGCGGCAGATCCCTTTCCGTAACAGGCCGGATCCGCAAGTTATCGTCTTCGTATATCGTCAAAGTTTGCCTCCTCATCTGCGGTTTTGCCGTCAAAACCGTTCAAATTCCTTTCCTGCATGATTTCGCCTCAGCCCAGGCTGTTTCCTTTTCATATCAATCTTCCAACTTCTCTCGGATCCAAAAAAGCGAAAGAATAGAAAGAACGGAAGGCGTGAAAGCTGTATAATAACGAAGGGAAGCCGGGCGCGGATAAGTCGTCCGCAATTGCTTCTGCCTGTTGAATTGAGCCCCTGAACTGGATATAGTATTACAATAGAAAGAAACAGAATGGAGCCGTAACGTGATGCAAGAAGCGAAAAGGGCGCGCATTCGCCTGCAGAGCAAGCAGGACGGGGACCTCGTGGTGCAAGAGGCGGTGGCCGAAGTGTTTGAACGCGGCGGGGCGCTCTATCTTAAATATGAGGAACCGGAGGCCGATTTGAAGGGGCGGAAGACGAGGACCCTCCTGAAAATTGCCCGGGACAGCATAAAAATGATCCGGCATGGCGCGGTGGAATCGGAGCAAACGTTTCAGGAAGGCGCCGCGATGCCCGGTTTTTATAGGTCTCCGTATACCTCGTTCAATCTTTCGACACGGACTAACTCGCTTGAGATCCGGTGGGATCGCGGGTTTTCGGGAACGGTTTCCTGGACGTACGATTTGTACGTGCATGAGGAATGTACGGGACATTTTGACATTAGTTTGCATATACAGGAGGACACGCAATGACAACCAACCCATTAGAACATATCAACCAGCTGGTGACCGAAGCGCTCGCCGAGGCCGTCGTAGCGGCTGGCATCGCAACCCGCGAGGAACTGCCCGCGTTTACGCTCGAGGTACCGAAGGACAAATCGCACGGGGATTTGGCGACGAATGCCGCGATGCAGCTGACCCGGATCGCGAAAAAGAACCCGCGCCAGATCGCCGAGGCGATCCTGGAGCATTTTGACATGAACAAAGCTTCCATTGAAAAAGCCGACATCGCCGGACCGGGCTTCATCAACTTCACGCTGAACAAAAGTTACCTGTACCCGGTGATCCGGCAGGTTCATGAGCAAGGGGAAAATTACGGCCGGATCGCGCTGGGACAAGGCCAGAAAATCCAGGTGGAGTTCGTCAGCGCCAATCCGACCGGAAGCCTGCATTTGGGGCATGCGCGGGGCGCGGCCGTCGGGGATGCCCTGTGCAACGTGCTTGATTTTGCCGGTTATGAAGTGACGCGCGAATATTACATCAACGACGCGGGCAACCAGGTGGAGAACCTGTCCAAATCGATCGAAGCCCGCTACCTGCAGGAGCTCGGCCAAGACGCCGAGATGCCGGAGGACGGTTACCATGGGGAAGACATCAAAGGTTTCGCCAAGGAACTCGTCGCCGAGAAAGGCGATTCCTTGCTCTCCATGGACCCGGGAGAACGCGCGGCGTATTTCCGCAAATACGGGCTCGAAAAGGAATTGAACAAAATCAAACGCGACCTGAACCGGTTCCGGGTGCATTTCGACGAATGGTTCAGTGAAACCTCCCTTTACGAAAAAGGGCTGGTCGAGGAATCCCTGAACGAATTGAAAGCCAAGGGACAGGTGTACGAACAGGACGGGGCAACTTGGCTCCGCACGACCGACTACGGCGACGACAAGGATCGCGTATTGGTGAAAAATGACGGCACCTACACCTATTTGACGCCGGACATCGCTTATCACCGCAACAAATTCGAGCGCGGGTACGACCGCCTGATCAACATTTGGGGAGCCGACCATCATGGATATATTCCGCGGATGAAGGCGGCGATGGAAGCGATCGGTTACGATCCCGAACGGCTGACGGTATTGATCGCCCAAATGGTCAGCTTGTTCCAAAACGGGGAAAAAGTGAAAATGTCCAAACGGACGGGCAAAGCGGTAACGATGGAGGATCTGATGGAAGAAGTCGGCGTCGATGCCATCCGTTACTTCTTCACGATGCGCAGCATGGACTCCCATCTGGATTTTGACATGGATCTGGCGATTTCGACGTCCAATGAAAATCCGGTGTTTTACGTGCAATATGCCCATGCCCGGATCTGCAGCATCTACCGTCAGGCAGAGGAGCAGGGGATTACGCTGCTGCCGCTTGCCGAGGTGGATCTCAGCCTGCTGAATACCGAGCATGAATATGATCTGCTCCGCAAAATCGGCGAGCTCCCCGAGGAGATTGCCGTCGCTGCGGCGAACTATGCGCCGCATCGCATGATCCGTTACGTGTATGATCTTGCGTCCCTGTTCCACAGCTATTACAGAGCGCAGCGCGTCATTACCGAAGACGCCGCCCAGACGCAGGCTCGATTCGCCCTGCTGGGAGCCGTCCGCACGGTCATTGCCAACGTGCTGAAGCTGGTCGGCGTAAGCGCGCCGGAACAAATGTAAGGAGCTGCCGAAAGGATCAACCGATCTTCCGGGAAGGAAGTTATCAGCTATACAAAAAGCCCCTAGCTGCGGGCCCCGGGATTTTTTATGAAATCCGGTGCTCGCGGCCTGGGGATTTTTTTATTTTCGCGAACGAAGGCACCCGATTGGTAAAAATATAGAGGAAAAAACCATTTATTGTAGAATAACGACCAAATACGCCCGTCTGATTGCGTTCGAAAAACATGGGAAGAAGGAGACTGGAACGTGGCGACGATATTGGTAGTGGAAGATGAAAAACCGATCAATGACTTGATAACGATGAATTTAAAGCTGGTCGGGCATCGATTTTTTAAGGCTTTTAGCGGAATGGAAGTGCCGCCTATTTTGGAACGGGAGAAGATCGACCTGATTTTATTGGACGTGATGCTGCCTGGATTGGACGGCTTTTCGCTGATGAGGCAAATTCGGAACCTCAATGTTCCGGTTATATTTATTACGGCTAAAGACTCTTTGGCTGACCGCATCGCCGGTTTTGAACTGGGCGCGGATGATTATATCATCAAACCCTTTGAAATTTTGGAGTTGCTGGCCCGGATCCATGTGGTGCTGCGCCGGAGCACCAAGGAGCAAACGGCAATAATCATCGATGATGTCGAGATCCGGCCATTGGAGCGGCAGGTATACAAACGGGGCTGTGCCGTTGAATTGACCGCAAGGGAGTTTGAACTGCTTGACGTATTGCTTCAAAACCGAAATATTGCCCTATCCAGGGAAAAACTGCTGGAGCTGGCCTGGGGATATGATTATGAGGGAGAAACCCGAACGGTTGATGTTCATATCCGGCAGCTGCGCAAAAAGTTGGGATGGGAAGAGCGGATCAAGACCGTTTTCAAGCTTGGATACCGTCTGGAAATGCCGGGTGAACCATGAGATTTTGGCAGAAGATGTTGTTGATCGTGCTGATTTTGTTTATCGTTGCCCTTGATGCCAGCGTGATTATGATGATGCATAAAAGCTGGAGGCTTAACCTGGAAAGGGAGATGCAGAGATCATCCAATGAGCAGGCATTTATCACCAGCAACATCTATGACAATTTAAACTCGATCAAGTCGAGGGGCATGACCGTGAATGAGGACGTATTATTCGACGTGGCTCGTTCTTATGCGGAATATTATCAGAAGCAAAATATTTTCTTGCAATTATGGGATCGGGATCGGCTTGTGTATGATGGCGATGTAGCTGCAGGGAGGCAGCAGGGTTCGGGGCAAACACATACGGAAGAACCAAAGGTTCATGAAATGGTAACCTCGGGCAAGCTGCCTGCTCCGTACCAGGAGCTGAAGCTGGTGTATAAACGGAATATTGAAGGATTGTATGCAAGCCAAAAGGAATTGAACCGTTATTTTGTTTACGTCAATGTCATTGCCGGTCCGATTCTTGCCTTCTTGTTATATGTTCTGATCCGCCAATTAACCAAACCTTTGCGGCAGCTGTCCAAGACGACCCAAACGATCGCCGGCGGGAATTATAATGAACGCGTGGCATTGAAAAGGAATGACGAGTTCGGGGAACTTGCGCAAAATTTCAACCGGATGGCGGAAGCGGTCGAGAGGCACGTCACGGAGCTTTCCGCCATGGCGGAGGAAAAGCAGCGGATCGTTGATAATCTGGCCCATGAATTGCGCACCCCGCTGACAAGCATGCAGGGTTTTGCGCAGTATTTGAATTCGGCCCATATCAGCGAAGAGGAACGGATCACGGCGAGCGGTTATATTTGGAGCGAGACGCTGCGTTTGAAAAATTTGGCCTTCAAGCTGCTGGACTTGTCCGTTTTGCGTCGCCGGTCGGTGGAACGCATCCGTATATCGGTGGATGAGCTGTTTCAATCTGTCCGGCAAATGGAGCAGGAAAACCTGGAGAAGGCCGGCATGACGCTTGTCCTGCATAACGCCTTAGAAAGCGTATGGGGAGATCCAGATCTGCTTGCGTCGTTTCTGGTCAATTGCATCGACAATGCTATTCATGCGTCGGCGGAAGGTTCCGAAATCCGTTTATCGGCTTATGAACAACATTCGGCTGCCGTGCTGGAAGTTCGGGATTTTGGCAAGGGGATGAGCGAACAGCAAGCTCAGCGGGCGTTCGAACCATTTTACCGGGGAGATGCAGCCCGCTCGAGAGAACATGGAGGAGCCGGACTGGGATTATCGATCTGCAAACAAATAGCGGAGGCGCATCAGGCGACATTATCTCTCGAATCCCGGGAAAATGAGGGGACTTGCGTCCGCATCTTTTTATGTTTATAGACATGATTTTTGGGGATTTTACAACTTCATAACAACCACGGTCCGTATTCGATAACATCCTTGCTTTAAAGTATGGATTGGCCGGGCCCGGTCCATAAATGGAGGTTGTTCAGATGAAAAACAAGACAAAAAATACATTGACGGCGCTTGCCTTTTGCGCGGCGGCTGGCGGATTGCTTGGGTTCAACGCTTATGCTGTCCCGAATATTGCAACGTTAACGCAAAGCGAACCTAATGCCCCGCAGCCGTTTGCAGGGTCAGTTCCGCAAGAAAGGCCGGCGATCACCCTGGCAAGCAGCAAGGTTCCGGTGCTGAATGTAGAAGAGAAGGTACCGGTATCGACCGTGAATGATGAGCTGGAACGAACGATGACGGATGAAGAGATGCAGCAAATATACAATTACATCGACAACAGCAAGGATCCATTACTACCGGCAAATCGGGAAATGAGCGACCAGGAAATAAAGCGGCGGAAAGTTCTGGAAGACCGATATGTCTACGATGGGGTCCGTCCCCAAAACAGGCTGCCTCTTCAACCGGGCATCTCAAGCTTTTATTTTGACATCAGCAAGGATGTGTGGGTTTACCCTGACCGCGAGCTGACGGATGAGGAGCTGCTGCAATTCGTGGACTGGTCCAACCGAATTGTCTTTGCTCAATCCAAGCGGCTTCAAACGCAGCAACCCGATGCGAAAGATATAGGAAAAGAAGAGGCAATGGAGAAGGCCCGCGAAAGCGTGAGCAAGCTGTTTGATGCCGATGTATCCAAAATGAAAGCGAGTGCGGCATTTAATAAATTTGGGCCGGAGCAAAAGGGAGAGTGGATCGTCCATTTTCAGCCTTATAGAGCCCTTACGCTGGATGCCAACGGAAGTGCTTACATGATGTATTACGTCATGATTGATGCATTGAGCGGGACAGTGAACGATACCACGATTTTTAATTCGGTTTATAAAAGGAACCCGATTACATCCGCCATGAATAAGCAAATCAGACAAGATCCAAGCTGGATTGAAGCGGCCAAAGCCATTGTCGTCAAAAAACAGGGAGATGCGCGCCCCATTCAAAAATCAACAATTATACAAGATCAAGTATATGATCAACGCGGCGTTGTTGCCGTTTCAATCGTAATGAAGGACGGCAGCTCCTATATCGTGGAATTGCGTTATCCGGAGAAAATGTTGCGATGCCTGATTTACGAACCCGCGGCAAAGGGGAAATAATCTGGACGGATCAAATGTAGGAAGGCTGTCCTTGGGCCCGGTTAATGGGCCGAAGGACAGCCTTCTTTTCGCATCAATAAGGATGGCTGGGCGTTTATTTTCGATTTTTTTCGTTTTATGATTTGGATCTTTTTCTTTTCATGCCTTCCCGCAGCAGCTTCAGCGCATTGACCTCTGCCCCTCCGGCAGGACGGCGCTGTCCTTTTCGGGTTTTTAACGGGGTGGCCGTCAGCTGCAGCAGCTCTTTGATTTCATCCGGCTGAAGATCAGGATTTTGCGCAAGCAAAAGCGCGATTGCCCCGCTCACATGGGACGTGGCCATCGACGTACCGCTCATCTCATGGTATTTGCCTTGCGTCCAGGAAGAAACGATTTTATCTCCCGGGGCATAAATATCAATGAACTCGCCTCTGTTGCTGAAGCTGGCGATCCGCCGATGGCGGTCGGTTGCCCCGACAGAGATGGTTTGCGGATATTTGGCGGGATAGTCGATATTGCGCCGTTTTCCGTCATTGCCGGAAGAAGCGACGATCGATATGCCGGCTGCGTGGGCTTTATTAACGACCTCCAGCAATGCTTTGCTGCGCGTTTTCATGCCGAAGCTCATATTGATGATATGCATGCGGTTTCGGATGCACCAGTCGATGCCTTGGATAATATCGGACACGTAGGCCGAGCCGTTATGATCAAAAGCTTTGACCGGATATATGGTAGCCCGGGGCGCGACGCCGATCATGCCTTCCGTGCCGTTGGCTGCCGCGATGGTACCGGCAATATGGGTTCCGTGCCCGTTGTCGTCGAACGGAAGCATATGCCTGTTCAGCAGATTAATGCCTTTGGCGAGCGATCCGCGAAGGTCCGGATGGTAGTAATCCGCGCCGGTATCGATCACGCCGATTTTGATCCGGTACCCGGTGGAGGTTGACCAGGCCTTTGGAGCTTGGATTTGTTTGACGCCATAAGGAATGCCGGGGCCTTGGCTGGTTTTGCTTGCCAGCGTATGCACCTGGACCAGGCTGTCTTCCTCGATCATAATGTCGTTTTTGAAAGGATCCAGATGTCTTCCGCTGCCGGACAGGGGTGCCATAACCGATTTAAGC
The DNA here is from genome assembly GCF_057546105.1 of Paenibacillus sp. YAE3. Taxonomy (NCBI): domain Bacteria; kingdom Bacillati; phylum Bacillota; class Bacilli; order Caryophanales; family Paenibacillaceae; genus Paenibacillus; species Paenibacillus sp. YAE3. Next base: position 19,798 of record NZ_BAAIYF010000023.1, read on the forward strand.
GTGCGGGATGTTGGCAGGTCTGGCCAATCGGGGTGAAGGGCTTTTAACTCCTCCAGTGTTTGTTCAAATTGATCGTAATGCCGGGGATCGACGAACCTGATGATCCGTTTGGCTCCGGACGGTGCGGGACTCTCCATGTCTTCAAGCAGCATCTGTATCAATCCGGTGTAGTCCATATTGGGCAGTCCCCCTCATAATGAACCCTGCTTTTGCATTGTATGTGGGAGGCGGCTGCTGCGAGTGGGAACTTGCCCTTGTTCCGGCACAAGATTCGATATAAATTTTCATGGGTCGATGTCTTTTTCGGGTGCGTTGAGCACAACTTTTTTGGTGCCTTGCTCTTTTTTGAGGAAAGTATTTACTTGATGCGTTTTTTTGTGGAATTAGGCCCCGCCCGAATGGCAAAACAAACCTGCGGACATAAAATATATGGGAGAGACTTCAAGGGCTCTTTCAAAATTTCCCGGCAGGGGAAGCCATGTCCGGGCGGATACAGTCAAAGGGCAGGGGGAACCCTGCCTTTTTCATTCCCGAAAAGAGGCCCCCGGGTTTCCCGCATAAAAACTTGCAATTTATTTATAAATAGGTTTTACTTAGTTTTGATAATGGATATGTTGTTATAAAGCAGATGTTATACGGGTGAACAACGCCAATAAATCCGTATAAGTTGAACATTGCGTGAGAGGAAGTGTCCGTTAGTGAGTAACTCACTCCAATTAAAGATGGACCCTGAAAAAATCAGGGAAATGCCATTGGTGGATTTGGCCTTTGCGGTGTTGAAGGCGGCGAATACGCCATTTTATTACCTTGACCTGATGAAAGAGGTTGCCAAGCTTCGCGGCTTGACGGAAGAAGAAATCAAAGAAACCGTTGCGCAGCTATATACAGAAATCAATATCGACGGCCGGTTCGCTTGCGTCGGTACCAACCTTTGGGGACTCAAACGCTGGTATCCGATCGACCGCTCGGAGGATCCGATCTCGAGCTCGAAGCGTCCGCGCATCATCAACGATGACGACGACGAGGATGAGGACGACGAATTCATCGATGAGGACGACAGCTTCAATCCGGACGACACCGAAGAAGATTTCGACCGCATCGACGAGGACCATGACGATATTTACTCCGATGACGATTCGGAAGACGAAATCGAAGACGAGGATATCATCGAGGACGAAGACCTGGAAGAAGAAGAAGATCTCGACGAAGAAGACGAGGATTTGGCCGACGATTCCGACGACGACGATAAATATTAATCCGTTTGCCATTCTCTCTTGACAGAGGACATGGCAACGAGTAAACTATTGCATGGGCTTATGATTGAGATTTAAATATGCGTAAAATAATAAAAAGTGCCCCGTCCTACGGGTGTCACTTTTTTTGTTTTTTTGGGGCAAAACGGGCTGTATTTCAGGCTGTTTTGCTTCTGTAGAATGGACTCGCTCGTTAAAAGTTCACTCTATATAGATGCCGGATTACCTCATTGTGCCATTTGATTTCAAATGGCGCATTGTTGTTCAAGCGGACGGTAAAAGCAATATCACCGGCGCGGCCGTTTTTCGGGTGGAATTCATGAAAAAGGGTTACGCTAAACATCATATGTCGCCTGAATTTACTGGAACTTTAATAGGAGGGTTTTTATAGTGACAAAGTATATTTTTGTGACGGGCGGGGTAGTGTCGTCCCTGGGTAAAGGGATTACGGCGGCTTCTCTGGGCAGACTGCTGAAAAACAGAGGATTAAAGGTTACGATCCAGAAATTCGATCCTTATTTGAACGTGGATCCGGGCACCATGAGTCCTTATCAGCATGGCGAAGTGTTCGTCACCGACGACGGAGCCGAAACGGACCTCGATTTGGGGCATTATGAGCGATTTATTGACATCAACCTGTCCAAGAACAGCAACGTCACCACAGGCAAGGTATATTCGTCCGTCATCAGCAAGGAACGCCGCGGCGAATATTTGGGCGGTACCGTTCAGGTTATCCCGCATATCACCAATGAAATCAAAGAACGCGTATTCCGTGCGGGCCGCGAAGCCGGCTCGGACGTCGTCATTACGGAGATCGGCGGTACGGTAGGCGACATCGAAAGCTTGCCGTTCCTGGAAGCCATCCGTCAGATCAAAAGCGAAATCGGCCGCGAGAACGTGATGTACATCCATGTGACGCTGATTCCTTACATTAAAGCGGCGGGTGAAGTGAAAACGAAACCGACGCAGCACAGCGTGAAGGAGCTTCGCAGCATCGGGATCCAGCCGAACGTGATCGTTTGCCGCACAGAGCATGAATTGTCTGCCGACATGAAGGCCAAAATCGCCCTCTTCTGCGACATCGACGAAAGCGCGGTCGTGGAATGCCGCGATGCGTCCACGCTGTACGAGGTTCCATTGAATCTGCGCGACGAAGGTTTGGACGAGATCGTCGTCAACTACTTGAAGCTGACGACGCCGAAACCGGACATGACCGAATGGGAAAGCCTCGTCGACCGGATCAACAAGCTGGAAAAAACGGTCGAAATCGCGATCGTCGGCAAATACGTCGCTCTTCACGACGCTTATTTGAGCGTGGTCGAATCGCTCTCCCATGCCGGGTTTGAGGCAAACGCCGACGTGAAAATCCGCTGGGTCAACGCAGAGGAAGTGACCGACCAGAACGTGGATGAGCTGCTGGGCGGAATCGGCGGCATTCTCGTGCCGGGCGGTTTCGGCGACCGCGGCATCGAAGGCAAGGTTTCGGCCATCCGTTATGCGCGCGAGAAGCAAATTCCGTTCTTCGGCATCTGCCTCGGCATGCAGGTTTCGGTTATCGAATATGCCCGTTCGATCCTCGGCATGGATGACGCGAACAGCTCCGAGATCAATCCGGCTACCCCGTATCCGGTCATCGACCTGCTGCCTGAGCAAAAGGATATCGAGGACCTGGGCGGCACGATGCGTCTTGGCTTGTATCCGTGCAAGCTGGCCGAAGGCTCGCTGGCGATGAAGTGCTACAATGACGAGCTTGTGTACGAAAGACACCGCCACCGGTACGAGTTCAACAACCAATACCGCGAGGCGATCGAAAAAGCAGGCCTGCGCATTTCCGGTACCTCCCCGGACGGCCGTCTGGTCGAAATCGTGGAGCTTCCGGAACATCCATGGTTTTTGGCCGTGCAGTTCCACCCGGAATTCACGTCCCGGCCAAACCGTCCGCAGCCGCTTTTCCGCGAATTCGTCAAAGCGTCGATTAACCATAAAACAACCTAATATTCATTTGAAAAAAAGGACCTTTTGTTACAGGTCCTTTTTTCATTTTTGCGCAGAGGAAGGAATTCGTAACTAGAGAGCGAATAACATTAACTGGATATATTTCGCAACGATTAACCAATAAATGTTAAAATTCAAGGATAGGCAGGGTTAGGCTGATGTTGGGAGGTTTGCTGAAGTGGATAAGAAGAAAGTATTGATTGTCGATGACCAGAACGGAATACGCATCCTGTTAATGGAAGTGTTCAGCAGCGAAGGTTATACGACATATCAGGCGGCCAACGGAAAAATCGCGTTAGAGATCGTGGAAAAGGACGCGCCCGATTTGGTCCTGCTCGATATGAAGATCCCGGGGATGGACGGACTCGAAATTTTGAAGCATATTAAGGAAATGAACCCAGCCATCAAAGTGATCATGATGACCGCCTACGGCGAGCTCGACATGATCAAGGAAGCGACCGAGCTGGGAGCCTTGATGCATTTTACAAAGCCGTTTGACATCGATGAAATGCGGGTTGCGGTGAACATGCAGCTGAAACACAACCCTGTTCAATCCGGATGACGGGAGAGGATTCTGCTTAGGCAGAATTCTTTTTTTTGCCTTCGCCTATCAAGGGGCAAAGCTTATTTTCAATTGCTTGTTTAGCATTTGGAACATGATGTGGTATAATAATCCCGAATAAGAGAAGTCGGCTTTAAACCATAGACAAAACGATGACTTTAGGAGGATTGAAACCATGCCATTGGTATCGATGACTGACATGTTAAACAAGGCGCTTGCAGGGAAATACGCGGTAGGTCAATTCAACATCAACAACCTTGAATGGACCCAGGCGATCCTTCTCGCTGCCGAAGAAGAAAAATCTCCTGTGATTCTCGGCGTATCCGAAGGTGCAGCCCGTCATATGAGCGGTTTCTATACGGTAGTGAAAATGGTGGAAGGCCTTATCCATGACCTGAAAATTACGGTTCCCGTAGCGATCCACCTGGACCATGGCTCCAGTTTCGAAAAATGTAAAGAAGCGATCGACGCCGGATTTACGTCCGTTATGATCGACGATTCCCACAGCCCGATCGACCACAACATCGAAACGACGAAAAAAGTGGTTGAATATGCGCATGCCAAAGGCGTTTCCGTTGAAGCCGAAGTAGGTACTGTCGGCGGACAAGAAGACGACGTGATCGGCGGCATTATGTATGCCAAGCTGGAAGACTGCATCCGCATCGTCAAAGAAACAGGCATCGATACCCTGGCGCCTGCGCTCGGTTCCGTACACGGCCCTTACCAAGGCGAACCGAACCTCGGATTCAAAGAAATGGAAGAAATCAAAAATGCGACCCAAATTCCGCTCGTTCTTCATGGCGGAACCGGTATCCCTACGCATGACATCCAAAAAGCCATCTCTTTGGGCACATCCAAAATCAACGTAAACACCGAAAACCAAATCGAATTCACGAAAGCCGTTCGCGAAGTGCTTGCTGCAAAACCGGACGTATACGATCCTCGTAAGTACATCGTGCCTGGACGCGACGCCATCAAAGCAACCGTCATCGGCAAAATCCGCGAGTTCGGCTCGAACAACAAAGCGTAACCTGCGTTTTTCGTTGTTTCTGTGCTTTGCCGCACAAGAGAGCTTACGTGTTGTTTGAAATGAAGATGGACAGCCCCTGGCCAGGGGCTGTCCTATTGAATAGGTTGAAATGGAGAGCACACCGCTTAGCCGGTGTTTTTCCATTTCATCAACCAAAATGAACACCAAACGATTTTGCTGCTGCGAAGTAAGTGGGGGGAACCTAAAACGTATGGAAAAATTGATGATAAGTGGTGGACGCCCACTTCATGGCGCCGTGACGATTAGCGGAGCCAAAAACAGCGCCATTGCCCTGATTCCTGCCGCGATTTTGGCCGAGTCCGAGGTCGTGCTCGACAATCTGCCTCTTCTGAGCGACGTGGCGGTATATGCCGAGATTTTGGAGGAGCTGGGCGCAAAAGTAACCTGGAAGGAAAGCCAAATGGTCATCGACCCTTCCGATATCAAGTCGATTCCTATGCCAAACGGCCCCGTCAAAAAATTAAGAGCTTCTTATTACATGATGGGAGCCATGCTTGGCCGTTTCAAAGAAGCGGTCATCGGTCTTCCCGGGGGATGCAACTTCGAACCCCGCCCGATCGACCAGCATATTAAAGGATTTGAAGCATTGGGCGCAACCGTGACCAATGAACATGGGGCGATTCACCTTCATGCGAAGGAATTGAAGGGCGCCAAAATTTATTTGGACGTATCCAGCGTGGGTGCGACGATTAACATTATGCTGGCGGCTGCCAAAGCCAAAGGCTCCACAATTATCGAAAATGCGGCCAAAGAGCCTGAGATTATAGATGTAGCAACGCTTCTTAATTCCATGGGCGCCGTTATCAAAGGCGCAGGAACGGAAACCATTCGCATCGAAGGCGTCTCCGAACTGCACGGCTGCCGCCATTCCATCATCCCGGACCGGATTCAGGCAGGCACGTACATGATCGCGGCTGCCGCCACGCGCGGGGACGTGCTGATCGACAATATTATTCCCAAACACCTTGAAGCGCTGACGGCCAAGCTGATCGAAATGGGGGTCGGGATCGAGGAACTGGATGAAAGCATCCGCGTCATCGGTCAGCCAGACTATGGTCATGTCGACGTGAAAGCACTGATTTATCCAGGATTTGCTACAGATTTACAATCGCCGATGACCAGCTTGCTGACGCAGGCCGAGGGCGTAAGCGTACTGAGCGATTTCGTCTACAGCAACCGGTTCAAACACGTGCCCGAACTCGTCCGGATGGGCGCGAAGATCCGGGTGGAGGGCCGTTCGGCCATTATCGAGCGAAGCCGTCTGAACGCGGCCAAAGTGAAGGCGACGGACCTGCGCGCCGGAGCGGCGCTGGTGATCGCCGGCCTGACGGTCGAAGAAGGGGTCACCGAAGTGACGGGCGTCGAGTTCATCGACCGGGGATACGACCATTTGGTCACCAATCTCCGGATGTTAGGTGCGGATGTATGGCGTGAAAAGGAATAAATGGCATACGGAAGGGGATTGTGCATTTTTCGCGAATTCCATTAGGGTATAACGTTTTTGCGAAAAAACTGCATATCTCCTTCCCATTTGGGTAATGCTATCTTAATAAGGATTTTCATAGACTGATAGGACAATATTTCGTACGACAGGACTTATAAAATTGAATAGGTGGTTATTACATGGATTTGCAAATTGCCGATTTGGAAGAAATGAAGCTGACCGATCTGTACAAGCTTGCAAAGAAGTACCAGATCCCGTATTACGGCCAGCTGAAGAAAAAAGAGCTGATTTTTGCCATTTTGAGAGCACAGGCAGAGCACAGCGGACTCATGTTCATGGAAGGGGTTCTGGAAATCCTCCCGGAAGGATACGGGTTCCTCAGACCGATCAACTATTTGCCGAGCACCGAGGATATTTACATTTCGGCCTCGCAGATCCGCAAATTCGATCTTAGAACAGGAGACCTGGTCTCAGGGAAATGCCGGGCGCCTAAAGAAAATGAACGTTACTTCGGCCTGCTGCAGGTCAATGCAGTCAATGGAGAAAACCCGGAAACAGCCGCGGAACGTCTTCACTTCCCTGCACTCACACCTCTTTTTCCGCAAAAGAAGCTCGTGCTTGAAACATCCCCTAACCATTTGTCTACACGGATTATGGACTTGCTCGCTCCCGTCGGTTTGGGACAGCGCGGTTTGATCGTCGCACCTCCGAAAGCAGGTAAAACGCTCCTCTTAAAGGAAATTGCCAACAGCATCTCTACCAACAATCCCGAAATCGAACTGTTTGTACTGCTCATCGATGAACGTCCCGAGGAAGTGACGGATATGCAGCGTTCCGTTAAAGGTGAGGTGGTTGCTTCGACGTTCGACGAACTCCCGGAGAACCATATCAAAGTGGCGGAGCTCGTGCTTGAGCGTGCGCTGCGACTGGTGGAGCATAAGAAGGATGTCGTTATTTTGATGGACAGCATCACCCGTTTGGCGCGTGCCTATAACCTGGTTATTCCGCCATCCGGACGCACGCTGAGCGGCGGTATCGATCCGGCGGCATTTCATCGCCCCAAACGCTTTTTCGGTTCCGCGCGGAACGTGGAGGAAGGCGGCAGCCTGACCATTTTGGCGACGGCGCTGATCGATACCGGTTCGCGGATGGACGATATCATTTACGAGGAATTTAAAGGAACGGGCAACATGGAGCTGCATCTCGACCGCAAATTGGCGGAACGCCGCATTTTCCCTGCGATCGACATCCGCCGTTCGGGCACGCGCCGCGAAGAGGTGCTGCTGACGAAGGAAGAGCTGGATACGATTTGGGCGATCCGCAAAAACATGAATGAATCGGCCGACTTTGTGGAAGGATTCCTGAAAAAGCTCCGGGACTGCAAAACGAATGCGGAATTTTTGGCATCCTTCGACGTCAGCGGCGTGAGCAACGGCAAGAGCTCGGGCAGCAGCCATGGCGGAGGAAACCGGAGAAGCTCTAGACCTGCTGCGGCTTCGGTGCCGCTCACATAAATACTTTTACGAACAAAGAGGAGAACACCATGTACCTGGTATATGCAGATGAGAAAGGCAATGTATACGACCATCCTTCGCTTTACGGGCTTGCCCGAAGCGGCGACATGATCGTGGAAATTTTGGAGGATGAGCTGATCCCGCTGCCGGAAGGAGCCACGCTGGTCGGCTTGCCGAATACGCGGGCCATCGGCATGGACCCGGAGACCGGGGAAATGATGCCTCTGCCCGGGGGAGGCCAAGCCGTAGGGGCTCTCCTGCCGCAAGGGTATACCCGGCTGTGCCTGCCCGGCTACGTGAAGACGGATAAAGACTATAAGCTGCCGCTGTTCGGATATTCCGCCGTGGTGTGGAAGGACGGGGGGTTCTATACGACCGCGCGCCTCACCGACGACCCGGAAAAGTGGAATCCGCTGAACTGCGATCTCGATGAGCTTAAGCTGGGCGTTAAAAACCTTAGACAGAAATATCCGGAAAACCGGCTGTACGAGCATTTGTCCAACTGCGCGCTGGGATACGAATGCCTGACCGCTTCCAATACGTTTTTGAACCGCTGGGAAGGCGCCGTTCCGGTGTCTTATTCCTGCAACGCGGGTTGTTTCGGATGCATCTCCGAACAGCCGGACGACAGCGGTTTTGTGGCTCCGCAGACGCGCATGAACTTCAAACCGAAGGTAGAGGAGCTCGTCCAGATCATGCTGGAGCACCTGAAGACGCCGGAATCGATTATCAGCTTCGGGCAGGGCTGCGAAGGCGAGCCGTCCACCCAGGCAAGGATCATTATCGAGGCGATCCGCGAGGTCCGCTCCATCACCGATATGGGGTATATCAATATCAATACGAACGCGGGTTTGACGGATTTTATCCGCGGCATCGTCGATGCAGGACTCGACCTGATGCGGGTCAGCACGATCAGCGCGCTGGACGATCATTACAACGCATATTACAAACCGCGCAAATACACGCTGGCGAATGTGGAAAAATCGTTGAAATACGCTTCCGACCAAGGCGTGTACACATCGATCAACTACCTTATCTTCCCGGGCGTGACCGATCGCGAGGAGGAAATCGAGGCCATGATCGAATTCGCCCGCCGCACGGGGCTGAAGCTGATTCAAATGCGCAATTTGAACATCGATCCGGAGAGTTACCTGGAGCTGATTCCGCCTGCCAAAGGGGAAATCCTCGGCATGAAACAGATGATCGAGATTTTCCAGGCCGAGCTGCCTGACGTTGTCATCGGTTCGTATACCCATGTGCCTCCCGAAGGCATGAGAAGGCCGAAAAAGCCAGTTTTGGCGCGGGACTAACAGATTCTAACATTTCGTTGATTATTGCGTTTGTCCCTGTTATAATATAAGTATTGTGTCATTATAACTCTGTGTACGCATGAGACTCAGGGCAAAAAGAGGTGAAAGACATGAAACAAGAGGTTCAACCAAAATACCACGTAACGACCGTAACATGTGCTTGCGGCAATACGTTCGAAACGGGTTCCGTTAAAGAGGATCTGCGCGTTGAGATTTGCTCCAACTGCCATCCGTTCTTTACAGGCAAACAGAAATTCGTGGATGCCGGCGGCCGTGTTGATAGATTTAAAAAGAAATACGGTATCTAATACGCATACAACCAATCCCTTGTCCGCACCGCGGGCGAGGGATTTTTTCTATTGCGAATCGGCGCTTCGAACGGAGTAGATCATGACCGCGGCAGTATTTTTGAAGCGTGCCGATTAGCTGCGTCCAATGAATTTTCGACGGTTGTTTTGTGCCAACTTTTGCTGCGGGGTTGCACTTTGCCTTGAAATGAACTATACTAATCCTTGCCGTGCTAGACGGGGAGGTAGCGGTGCCCTGTAACTCGCAATCCGCTGTAGCGAGGTTGAATTCCTGTTAGAGGTTTTGTTGATGTGAGGTTTGGTCCCTGCGTGCGATGTTGACGGTTGGGTCCTCCGCAATGAGCACTTGTGAACCTGGTCAGGTCCGGAAGGAAGCAGCCATAAGCAAGCCCGCTCTTGTGCCGGAGGGTGGCCTAGCCCGAGTCGTTGCTCAGGGGTGCCGCTTGGATCACAATAATCAATAACAGGTGCACGGTATTACATATCGTAAACCGGTAAGCATCTTTGCATTTGCAAGGATGCTTTTTTGTTTGGATTCTTTCATCACAATTCTGGGCTCAATGTCAAAAAAAGCGAATTCATCAAAATCGGTTAGACGTTTTGTATGGCGCCGGATTATAGTATAATGATGAAGCGACGAACATGCACGCAAGTGGAAGTTGAAAGAGGGTATAGCAAGTGAAACATATAGCGCTCTACCGTGCCTGGCGGCCGCAGTCGTTTCAGGACATGGTTGGACAACAGCATATTATTCAGACGCTGCAGAACGCCATCCGCGAGCAGCGGGTTTCCCATGCTTACCTGTTCAGCGGTCCGCGCGGAACCGGTAAGACCACGACCGCCAAGGTGCTTGCCAAAGCAGTCAACTGCGAACGCGGTCCGGCCCCGGAGCCGTGCAACGAATGCGAATCCTGCCGGAGAATAACGGCGGGGGCGGTCATGGACGTACAGGAAATTGACGCCGCCTCGAACCGTGGCGTCGAAGAAATCCGTGATCTGCGCGAGAAAGTAAAATATGCACCGACCGAAGTTCGGCAAAAGGTGTATATTATTGACGAAGTGCATATGCTGACGACAGAAGCGTTTAACGCGCTGTTAAAGACATTGGAGGAGCCGCCTCCGCACGTCATGTTTATATTGGCGACGACGGAGCCCCACAAGCTGCCGGCTACCATCATTTCGCGCTGTCAGCGTTTCGATTTCCGCAGGGTATCCCTGGAGGAACAAACGCAGCGGCTTGCGCAAATCGCCAAAGAAGAAGGAATGGAAGCCGAAACCGAGGCCCTTCAGTATATAGCCCGCTTATCCGATGGCGGCATGCGGGATGCGCTCAGCATTTTGGATCAGATTGCATCTTTTACGGGCGGTCATGTATCCTATGAACAAGTGCTGAGCATGACCGGCGGCATCGCCTCCGAACAGTTCGGCAGACTTGCCGGCGCGATTCAAAAAGGCGATGCGGGTCTAGTGCTGCAGATCGTGGAAGAATTCATGCAGGAAGGCAAAAGCGCCGACAAATGCATGGAAAACCTGCTGTACTATTTCCGCGACCTGCTCATGATCCAAATGATTCCGAACGTTACCCAGCTGACGGACCGGGTGCTTCATCCGGAGGAATATAAAGAAATGGCTTCTTCTTTTACGAGACAGCAGCTGTTTCATATGATCGATACCTTGAACCGCTATCAAAGCGAGATGAAATATTCTTCGCAGCCGCAAACCTTGTTTGAGGTGGCGCTGCTCAAGCTTTGCGGCATTCCGCAGGGAAGCGCGGCCGAATTCGATCAGCCGCAGGCCCGGCAGACGTCCGCAGCGCCCGCGGATTCATCCGAAGTGAACCAGCTGAAGCGCCAGGTCGCGGCGCTGGAGAAGAAGCTGGAGAAGCTTATTCAGGGAGGTTCCGTGCCATCCGGCGCTGCTTCGGGGGCCCCTGCGCGTGCGTCCCAGCCTGCTCCGCGGATGTCGTCCGCGGCCAAAATCCCGGCCAATTTGGACCAGTTCCTGGCCCGCAAGAGCAGCCCGGAGTTTGTGGAAGTGCAGCGGCAATGGGGACAGGTCCTCCAGGGCGTCAAGGACGAGAAGGTAACCGTCCACGCCTGGTTTATGGACGGAGATCCGGTGTCCGTGTTGGAGGATGCGGTGTTGGTGGCTTTTAAAAACAACATTCACCGCGAAACGACGGAGAAGCCCGCGAACAAGCAGGTGATCGAAGGCGTGCTCCACGACAAGCTCGGCAAGCCTTACCATCTGGTGACGATGATGCAGAGGGATTGGGCTGCGGCCATTGAGGGCGCCGGCACCCAGCAGAAAGAGGAGCTGAAGCTGGAACACGAGCATGAGGGCAAGGACCCGAACGAAAAGCCATGGATTGATGAGGCGCTCCAGATGTTTGGAGAAGATCTCGTGATCATAAAAGATTAACCCGCGCATGATGCGGCCAATACCCCAATCATTTTAAAGAGGAGACGATACGTATGAATAATATGAACCAAATGATGAAACAGGTTAAAAAAATGCAGGAGCAAATGCTGAAGGCCCAAGAAGCCCTTGCCGAGAAAAAGGTTGAAGGCAGCTCCGGCGGCGGCGTGGTTACGGTAGAAGTGAACGGCCATAAAAAGGTGCTTTCCATCACCATCAAACCGGAAGCCGTTGATCCGGACGACGTTGAAATGCTGCAGGACCTTGTACTGACAGCCGTTAACGACGCATTGACCAAAGCGGACGATATCGCCAACGCCGATATGAGCAAATTCACCGGCGGCATGAAAATTCCTGGATTGTTCTAATTGAAGGCAGAAGGAGAGGCCTAACGTTTTGTATTATCCCGAACCGATCGCCAAGCTGATCGACGCATTCACGCGATTGCCGGGCATCGGGCCGAAGACGGCGGCCCGCCTGGCTTTTCACGTGCTTAATATGAAGGAAGACGACGTCATCGATTTTGCCAAGGCACTCGTCAGTGTGAAGCGCAATCTCCACTACTGCTCTGTCTGCTGCAACATTACGGACACCGACCCTTGCCGGATTTGCCAGGATAAGACCCGGGATTCGTCCGTCATCTGCGTGGTGCAGGATCCGAAGGACCTTGTAGCCATGGAACGGACCAAAGAGTTTAACGGGTATTATCACGTCTTGCAGGGCGCCATCTCGCCGATGGAGGGAGTAGGCCCGGATGACATCCGGCTGAAAGAGCTGTTGACGCGCCTCAGCGATGAACGCGTGAAGGAGCTTATTTTGGCGACGAATCCGAATATTGAAGGCGAAGCGACCGCGATGTACATATCGCGTCTCGTTCGCCCCTTTGACCTTGTCGTTACGCGAATTGCCCATGGCCTGCCGGTGGGCGGGGATTTGGAATACGCCGACGAAGTCACCCTATCCAAGGCGCTGGAGGGCCGGCGTCAATTGTAATCATGTTTCAATGGAATTGTACGTTTAAAGGAAGTCCCGGGCCGGGGCTTCCTTTTTTGGTTCTAAGTTTGTCCTTCGTCCCGTATGAATGAAAATGGAGAGCGGTTAGTCGGTTTGATCACTATTCATTTTTATGGATTGGGGGCTTGGGCTATGGCGTGGTTCCGGAACAAAAACCCGAAAGTGCCTGCATGGCAGCTGAAGCAGAAGCAGGATGAAGAATTGGCGGTTTTTATGGATGTGCGCAAGGCGCAGAGGGAGTGGGAGCAGGCGAGGCTCTTTTTTGAAGAAGCGGAAGGCGAGGAACAGATCGATTACGCGATCTACATGCTGGAAGCGGCGGAACTCAAGTACCAGATGCATTTAAGGGCTGCCAAACGGATGGGGTTGAATCGCATTCAGCTTCCGGTGCAGCAAAGGGCGGAGGCAGAGGCATAGCAGGCGTAAAACCATTCACTGAATTTGGCATCGCCGTTTCTGTAAAACCAAGGAGGGAAAAAGAATGAAGCTGGTCGTCATGGGAATAATGACGGTATCGTTGTTGCTGCTCCTGCTCATCGTGTTCCGGAAAAAAATCGGCTTCGGGTGGCTGACGATGTTCGGAACGCATCTGGTGCTCGCGTCGCTGGGCTTGTATCTGGTGAATTACTCGGGTCTGATTCCGGAGGTGTACATCCCGTTGAATCCGACTACGGTGGGAACGGTGATGGTTTTGGGGCTGCCCGGAGTGGCGCTTTTGTTCGGTTTAAAAATATCTTTGATGGGGTAGTTGACGGACCTCTATGTTCTGTGGTACATTATATCTCGCCCCTTTCAAAAAGGTACAAGCTTACTGAACGGTAAGCAAGGTAAAAAACTTTTTAAAAAAAGTGCTTGACGAAATGATGGGCAGCATGATATATTATAAGAGTTGCTGCTGAGATAAAAGCTAGCGACGAAAACGAAAGAATTTGATCTTTGAAAACTGAACAACGAGTGAGATACAGGCTTTGCTTGCAAAGCCGATCGCGAAGCAAATCGGTTCATGTCAACTGACTGAATGATTTGCGGAGCACAAATGAGAATTATTTCTCGTCAGATTCAAAATGAGTCACAAACTTTCTTGGAGAGTTTGATCCTGGCTCAGGACGAACGCTGGCGGCGTGCCTAATACATGCAAGTCGAGCGGACTTGATGAGGAGCTTGCTCCTCTGATGGTTAGCGGCGGACGGGTGAGTAACAC
>NZ_BAAIYF010000024.1:0-20474 GCF_057546105.1 Paenibacillus sp. YAE3
CGGAGGTAACAGGGGTTCGAATCCCCTACGGGTCACCATGGAGACTTAGCTCAGCTGGGAGAGCATCTGCCTTACAAGCAGAGGGTCGGGGGTTCGATCCCCTCAGTCTCCACCATATCATCCTCATCAACGAGGATTCATAATGACGCGGGGTGGAGCAGTCCGGTAGCTCGTCGGGCTCATAACCCGAAGGCCGCAGGTTCAAATCCTGCCCCCGCAATTTATCTCTAAAAGGTCTACATATGTTTTCATAACATATTGCAGATTCTTTACAGGAGAAATTATTAAGGCCGTGGAACCGTGGTGTAGAGGCCTAACATGCCTGCCTGTCACGCAGGAGATCGCGGGTTCGAATCCCGTCGGTTCCGCCATTCAATATTTCAGAATATGAAGTATTGCATACATGCTTTAAGCATGTTATAGTAAGGCTCGGTAGCTCAGTCGGTAGAGCAGAGGACTGAAAATCCTCGTGTCGGCGGTTCGATTCCGTCCCGAGCCACCATGAAATCATAAACGAATAAAAGCCGGTGTAGCTCAATTGGTAGAGCAACTGACTTGTAATCAGTAGGTTGGGGGTTCAAGTCCTCTCGCCGGCACCATTGTGGAGGCTTAGCGAAGTGGCCAAACGCAGCAGACTGTAAATCTGTTCTCGTACGAGTTCGGTGGTTCGAATCCATCAGCCTCCACCAGTATCTAGGGGCATAGTTTAAAGGTAGAACAGCGGTCTCCAAAACCGTTAGTGTGGGTTCAATTCCTGCTGCCCCTGCCAGTTCAATTTTATATATGGCGGTCGTGGCGAAGGGGTTAACGCACCGGATTGTGGCTCCGGCATTCGTGGGTTCAAGTCCCATCGATCGCCCTCTAAGTTTTCAAATTGTTGGGGATTAGCCAAGCGGTAAGGCAACGGACTTTGACTCCGTCATGCATAGGTTCGAATCCTATATCCCCAGCCATTTACGCGGACGTGGCTCAGCGGTAGAGCATCGCCTTGCCAAGGCGAGGGTCGCGGGTTCGATTCCCGTCGTCCGCTCCAATATTTACGGCGCCATAGCCAAGTGGTAAGGCACAGCTCTGCAAAAGCTTTATCCCCAGTTCGAATCTGGGTGGCGCCTCCATTACAACCAAATATGCGCCCTTAGCTCAGCTGGATAGAGCGTTTGACTACGAATCAAAAGGTCAGGAGTTCGAATCTCTTAGGGCGCGTTTCATCTTCATCTGCTGGTGTGGCGGAATGGCAGACGCGGCGGACTCAAAATCCGCTTCCGGCAACGGAGTGGGGGTTCAAGTCCCTTCACCAGCATACTCATGAACGATCAAGCTCTTAAGTTGCAATGATTGCAGCTTAAGAGCTTTTTTGCATTTCCTTCACCGTTGCGGCGGTTCTAAACTTGATCAAGCCATTCTTACGTTTTTCTAACGAAGATCAAACAATACATGAATGATCCTGTTGTATAATATAAAAAACTGAGATCCCCAATTGGAGGCTGATATCGCCCAACGGCTGCGAACAATCTACAAGCGAATCAAGTTTTTGTTTTATACTGTGCCAGAATCCCGATTTTAAAAGAAAGTGGAGGTCATTCCCTTCATGAAAAAAACATGGCTGCTCGGATTCGGTTTTTTCAGCATCAGCATTACCTGGTCGCTTTATAACGCGTTTGTTCCTTATTTTTTGGATCCGTATCTTAAAAGCACGGCCTTGATCGGCTTCATGATGACCCTCGACAACTACTTCGCTTTGTTTTTGCAGCCATGGATCGGTCATTTGAGCGACAAAACCCAGACCCGCTTCGGCAAACGGATGCCTTTTCTTATGTTGGGCATGCCTGCAGCGGCGCTGTTCGTCATCCTGATTCCATTACATACGAGTTTTATCACGCTTCTTCTGTTCATGATGCTGATGAACCTTTCAATGAGCGTCTACCGCTCCCCGACGGTCGCCCTCATGCCGGATATTACGCCCGATCATCAACGGACCAAAGCGAACGGCATCATTAATTTTATGGGCGGTTTTGGCGGCATTTTGGCCTTTGGAGCCGGTTCTGTGCTGTATGGGGCGAATCCTTCCTTTCCTTTTATCGCGGCAGCGGCGATTACCTTGATTTCATTATGGATTCTGACGGCCGCAATTAAGGAAAATAGGGACGTCATCGTATCGCTGCCTGCCGAGAAACGCCCGAAAATCAAGCTCAAAGGAGAACTGGACCGCACGACGGTACTCCTGCTCGCAGCGATCTTTTTCTGGTTTGTGTCCTATCAAGGCGTGGAAGCGCTATTTACTTTATACGGTAAACATTACATGGGATTAACGGAAAAAGACGCGGCATTTTCGCTTACGTTCTTTTCCTTGTTTTTCGTGTTGTTTGCGATCCCGAGCGGCTGGCTTGGCAACCGGTTGGGCAAAAGGAAAACGATCCTTGCGGGCGTGATCGGACTGTTTGCCGTATTTGCGGCGGTGCCGTTCGTCGATACCGTTCTGCTGCTGCGGGTGTTGCTTGCGCTGGGAGGGATTTGCTGGGCCCTCATTAACATCAACTCGTACCCTTTTGTGGTATCGGTCGGCAGCGAGGGCAGCATCGGCACGCGGACGGGATTGTATTATCTCGTCTCGTCGCTTGCGGCGATCACTTCGCCGCCATTACTCGGCCTGATGATCGATCAGTTCGGATACCGTTCCTTGTTCATTTGCGCCTCGGCCGGCATGCTGCTTGCGCTCCTGTTCATCTCTTTGGTCAGGCATGACGGAAAAAGCGCTGCCGCTAAAGAGCCGGTTTCGGCCGAAGCAAATATGTAAAGCTTCTTATAATAGGGTGCCGGATGTTTCCGGTGCCTTTTTGCTTTTAGCTGCCTTCGCAAACTCTCGGAGGCTAAACAACCCGGAAAACGGCTGTATAGGGCAAAAACCCCCGATAGCCTTAGGTCTGAAACGTTCCCCGACCAAGGTCTAGGATGAAAAACCGTCTGCAGTCTGTTTTGGAAAGAGGCCGTACCACCTAAAATAAAGACATAAGGTTGATGCACTGAAAGGAAGTGAGAAATGCATGAAAAACCGCAATAACGGAACAGCAATCGTATTGATCGTCGTCGGGGCGCTGATGCTCTTCGGTTTGTTCGCCCCACTGTTTGGTAAACTGATTGGTTTGCTCTTCCCGATTCTGCTGATCGTCCTTGGCTATTACGGAATCCGCAGAGGCAAAGTGGTGATCGGAACCATCATCCTTGCGTTCGGTGCTTTGTCTTTGCTGGCGAAGTTGTCCTGGATCATCGGACCGCTGCTCGGCATCGCGCTGGTGATTTTCGGAATCTCCCTTCTGAAGGGAAAGAAAAGCTACTACTAACATGAATCTGTTGCAAATATCGTATCCATATCCGTAAGAAGAGGATGTTATCCGAAATCCGGAAAAAACGAATAAGGAGGGGCTACACAAGATGAGTGTTTTTCGTCGGGTGCGGGATATTACCGCAGCGAATATCAATGAACGTTTGGAGCAAAGTCAGGATCCGGTGCGGCTGATCGACCAGTTTCTGGCCACCACGCGGGATGACATCGTCGAAGCCGAAAAGCTTGTACAGCAGTCCACCGCACATATGAGACAGCTGAAGCTGCAAGTCGATCAAGCCGAAACGATGAAAAACAAACGCGAAGAGCAGGCGCTCCTGGCCTTGAAGGCCGGGGAAGATCATCTCGCCAAGCTGGCGCTCCAAGAAAAGATCATTTATGAGGAAAAGCTGGAACAATACAGCGAATTGCTGAATACGACCCAAAGTTCCTTGATGGACCTGGAAAGCCAGCTGAACGAATTAAAACTGGAATACCAGACCGTTTATAACAAACGCCAATATTACGTGGCGCGCATGGAGACGCTTCGGCTCCAGCAGCGCATGAACCAACGGATGGAGGGCTACGGCGGCGGCCAGGACGTTCCTAAAATGTTCAACCGCCTCGAGGACCGCATCTCCGACTGGGAGTTCGAAGCCCAAAGCTTGCGGGACCTGCGCCGCATGGGCCAACAATACTTAGAGCAGGCCGGCGAGACGGTATCCAGCATCCTGGAGAAGGAAATGGCCCGTTTGAAACAAAAGCTGAACAACAGCGGAAAGGAGTAACATCATGAGCAAACTCTACCGTTCGAGACGGGATAAGATGGTCACCGGGCTTTGCGGCGGACTGTCGGACTTGATCGGGATGGACTCGACGCTGCTGCGGATTTTGTTCATCGTCACGGTTTTCTTCACCGGCGGCACCACCTTGTTCATCTACTTCATCGCCGCTCTCGTCGTACCGAAGGAACCGGTTCCGCCTTATAATCCATACGGCCCCGCGGGCCCAGGCGGTTACTACGGCGGCCAGCCGGGCAACGGAGCTTACGGCAACGGAAGCTATTACGGAGGAAACGGCCACTACAACAACAACGGCCCATCCTTTGACCCAAGAAGCAGATACAACGATCCGTCTTATGGCAGCAGACCTAGCGGAGGATTTTCCTCCCCGTCGTCCAACCTGGACGCCATGATGGAAGACATCGAAAAGAAAGCCATGAAAAAAGAGCTTGAAGAGCTGAAGAAAAAACTGTCCAAATACGAGAAGGGAGAAGTGTAAAACATGGGAGTATTTAAAAGATTGAAAGATATGACGAAAGCGTCGGTAAATGAGCTGCTGGATAAAGTAGAGGATCCGATTGTAATGCTGAACCAATACCTCCGCGATATGGAGGCTGAAATCCACGAGGCCGAACTGACGGTTGCCAAACAAATGGCGAACGAGCGCCGCATGAAGCAGCGCGTTGAAGAAGCCGAAAAAATGTCCGTGCAGCGCGAGGCTCAAGCCGAGCTCGCCCTGAAAAACGGCCAGGAGGAAATCGCACGCAAGCTGCTCGAAGAAAAAATCTATTTCGATCAAAAAATCACCGAATACCGCGACCTGCATGCGCAGTCCGAAACGCAAGCCAAAGAATTGGTGCAGCAGCTGCATGACATGAAAGACGAGTTCTACAAAATGCGCAACAAACGCAACGAGCTGGTGACCCGCGCCCAAATGGCGAAAGCCAAAAAGCAAATGTCGCAAATCAACAGCCTGCATACGATCGAAAGCGGCAGCGCGTCCCTCGGATTCCACCGCATGGAAGAAAAAATCATGCAAATGGAAGCTGAAGCCGACGTCCTCCGCGCCCCATACCGCCCATCGGCCAGCACGTTCACGAGTCCGGTGGATGCCGAAAAGCAGCTGAAAGTGGAAGAACAGCTTAAGGCGCTGAAAAACAAAATGAACGCTTCCGGCAATGCCGGCGGGACAAAAGCTACGAAAGAATAAGTCTTCACAAAATAGGACAATATGATATGCTATAAAGAATGAGAAGTGGAAAGCCATACTGGTGCGAAAGCCTCGCCCCATATGGCTTTTCCGACCTTTACCATGAACGGTTTCAAGACATCGCAAGGAGGTGCGGCATGGAAAAAAGAAATCGCTTGATTGCCCTAATTCTCATCGGGGTCGGCCTTCTCATGCTGGTCGGCAGGTGGGTCGGCTTTTTTACCATTGTCGCACTGTTGTTTTTATTGGCGGGAATCTATGCGATTCGCGGCGGCAAGGTGAAGCGGGGCTATCGCCTGTTGGCGGTCGGAGCCATTTTGCTCGTACTCGACCATCTAATGATTGTCCTCGGCATTGCGCTGTTATCGCTCGGATTCTTTTTCATCAAGGCCAAAAAGGTACAGCCGAAGGAAGGTTTTATTCAAAAGCAAAACTTTTCCTCCAATTTCGATTGGGACCAGCAGCCATGGGTGATGCGCAGCATGAGCGTATGGCATGTGTTTGGCGAGGCCGATATGGACTTGTCCCTGGCGATCCCGGAGGATAAGGAAACCGTGATGATGTTCCAAGGAATCATGGGCGATATGGATCTGCAGATCCCGGAGTATTACGGCATCGAGATCGAAGCCTTCGTCCTGTTCGGCTCCATCGACTTCAGGGGGGAACGGGACAACGGCATGATGAACCGTTTGAACTGGAAGTCGCCCAACTATGAGACCAGCGAGCAGAAAGTGAAATTCATCATCTCTTATCTCGTTGGCGATCTTGATATTCATATTTCCTAAGAAATGGGGGTTCCCCGCGTGAAAGAAAAAAAGCCGGTCAATATGGTCTCCCGAAGCATGGGCGAGGGAGCCCTTCTTTCTTTTATACTGCTGCTTATCATTTTTTACGTGTTGTATACATATGGTTATTTGGCGCCGTTCGACGACTGGAACAAACGGGTGCAGGCGATTACGACGCTGGTACTGGTTCCTCTCGGGATCGGCGCGATGTACGGGTTTTACCAAAGCTACCGGACGAAAAGAAGGTTGGAGCTGCTTCGCGACACGCTGTTATCCTGGGAAAAAGGGAATTTGTCGCGGGACGTGCCGGAGCTTGGCGTGGACGAGGTGGGCCGCCTCGGTGAACAGCTCGGGCGCATCAGCAAGAAATGGGAGGAGCAGGTTACGTCTCTCCAGCGCCTGTCCACCAACAATGCCCAGCTTGCCGAGCAGGCCAGGGTATCTGCGATCGTCGAAGAGCGGCAGCGGCTCGCCCGGGAGCTGCATGATGCGGTCTCGCAGCAGCTGTTCGCGATATCGATGACGGCTACGGCCGTGGGAAGAACGCTGGCGAAGGATTTTGACAAGGCGCAGCGGCAGGTGGCTCTGATCGAAGAGATGGCCGCCGTGGCGCAATCGGAGATGCGGGCGCTGCTTCTTCACCTTCGGCCGGTGTATCTGGAAGGGAAACCGCTGGAGCAGGGGTTGAAAGAACTTATTAAAGAGCTTAAGGTTAAAGTACCGATGGAAATCGCGTTCGAAATGGATGAAGGCATCCAGTTGATGAAAGGAATCGAAAACCATCTGTTCCGGATCATTCAGGAAGCGATGTCGAATACGCTGCGGCATGCCAAAGCGGAAAAAATGGAAATCCGCATTCATCAGAAGCAGGACGCCGTATGGGTGATGCTGCGCGACGATGGACAGGGATTCGAAATGGACGAGAAAAAACAGGCCTCGTACGGCCTTTCCAATATGCAGGAACGGGTGAGCGAAATCGGGGGTTCGATCCTGTTCATTACCGCTCCGGGCAAAGGAACGCGAATCGAAATTACGATTCCGATCGTATATGAAGAAAAAGGAGAAAAAGGAGGGGAAGAGGACCATGGAGGATTTAGAAAAGCCGGCGATCAAAGTGCTGCTCGTGGATGATCACGAGATGGTGCGCATCGGGCTGGCCGCGGTGCTAGGCACGGAGGACGGCATCGAGGTGGTCGGCGAGGCCGGCAGCGGCGAGGAAGGCATACGCCTGGCCCGCGAATACAAGCCGGATGTGGTGTTGATGGACCTGGTGATGGATGGAATGGACGGCATTGAAGCGACCCGGCAGCTGCTGAAGCTGTACCCGGACTGCAAGGTGATCGTGCTGACGAGTTATCTGGACGACGAGAAAATGTATCCGGTCATCGAAGCAGGCGCTTTCAGCTACCTGCTGAAAACGTCCCGGGCAAGCGAAATCGCCGAAGCCATCCGGGCCGCCGCCCGCGGCCAATCGGTGCTGGAATCGCAGGTGGCATCCAAGATGATGAACAGGTTCCGGCATGCGGAAACCGAAGCCCCTGCCCATAAGGAATTGACGGAGCGGGAGATGGACGTGCTGCGGCTTTTGGCCCAAGGCAAATCGAATCAGGAGATCGCCGATGAATTGATCATCGGCATCAAAACGGTTAAATTCCACGTGACGAACATTTTGGCGAAGCTGGGGGTCGACGACCGCACCCAAGCGGCCATATACGCCTATAAAAACGGATTGGCGGAATAAAGCAAATGCACCCATGCCTATACCGACGGAGCCTGAAAGGGCACGAAAGGTACCGGCAGGGTGCATTTTCGGTTTTAAATGAGGAACAGAAGCGCAAGCAAGCCGAGGCTGAGAGCGACTGCTCCGGCTCCGAATCCGTAATACCCGTAACCGTAAGGCGGGTACCCGTAGCCGTATGGCGGGAATAGGGCGCGAACCTGGGCTTTCGGGGCGGCGTTTTTCTGTTTTTTCGAGGAGTGCGGGCGTTTCTGGGCGGGCTTGAGGTTGGCGGCGTGAAGTGCGGTATTTTCTTCGCCGTTTAATATGATTTCGCCGTTGCGGCAATGCGTCAACCTTCCGACGTAGGTTCTGCCGTCATGCATACAAGCAAGGACCATTCTGCCGCGATGTTTCATGATATTTTCTTCTGAAAGGGGATAGATCGGGATCATGTAAAGGGTCAATCCTCCTCTTCTATTTTTGTTAACAATGTATTCGGCTTTAGGCTGGCATGCCATAGTTATTCACCCATTTATCCAACTTTGCCTGCAGGGTATAATCTTCTCTTAACCCGGACATCCTGTTTAGTAGATTGATAGTTTAGGGCCGAGGGGATGGATGGGGATGAAAACGGCGGCAAAATGGGGAGCTTTGGGTTTGGCGGGAATGGTTTTATTGGGAATCATGTATTTTCAGTTTTGGAACAGCTTGACGAAGGTTCAGGCCGAAGCCGATCAAAGCGAACTCCGGACGCTGTTTAACCTGGGCCGGCAAATGGTGAAAGAGCCGCAGCGCGTCGTCATCAAATGGCAGGGAACTTGGGAAGGAAGCGGCGATGCCGAAGCGGCTGCGCAACATCTGAGCCGATCGCTGCAGCTGCCGTCCGTGAAAGAAGTGGAAGAAAACGGTCATACGACTTATCGTGCCATAGGGGAACAAGACGCGGTCAACGTTCGGTTCAACTGGCAGGAAATTTCCGGCGACCAAAGTTACGTCATCATCCAGCTGGAGGCGCAAACGCCGCAGCAGTGGGACAGCCTTGCCGATTTGCAGGCCGAGTTCGGGGAAAAAATGCGGGATGCCGGCATCGATGCCAAGTGGAATGCGGCTTTGCAGGGGCATGTCGATGATCGGACGGAAGCGGCTGACACCATGTACCGGATTGAAGGGCAGCTTAAGGGGATTTTGGATGCCGTCCCTAAGGAAACGTACCAGGATGACACGACCGTCAGCAATGCTTATCAGGTGCCGTCGTTGAAAACGCGGGTAAGAAGTGGGGACACATGGCTCAATATGCAGGTTGCCGTTCATGAAGATGATGTACGCGGAACAAACCGGGTGACGATCGGCCTGCCGGTCATTACGATCGAATATTGATGGTGGATGGTTTATTGAAGAAATGGCCATAATATTTTGAGTGTATTGGTAAGAAAAACGGATAGCAACATTTGGATGAATATGCTAAAATGACGTATCATTAATTTTTGGGTATAAAAGGATATGAACTGACGTTTGCCTTGATAAAGATGCTGCTGTTTTGTCTGGGAACACCGTTCAGCAAAAGCTGAAGCGATGTTGTTTTCGCAGGGAATTCTGCCGCGTGCGGCTGTGCGGTCCTTTTATAATAAGGGGGGGCCAAGACGGCGTATCTCGGATCTCTTGGAGATCCAGGCGGAAGTTCCTTTTGCATAAAAATACACCATACTACATAAGGGATGATTGAGGGCCATGGCTGAAAATCAAAATTTGGAATCGCTCAAGACGCCGGGAGCCGTGTTTTTCATTTTTGGCGCTACCGGAGATTTGGCAAGACGCAAACTGTTTCCCGCCATTTATAGCTTGTACCGCGAAGGCAAATTGGCCGAAGATTTTGCCGTGATCGGCGTGGCGCGCCGTCCGCGTACCCAAGACGAATTCCACGAAGACGTGCTTCATTCCATACAGGAGTTTTGCCGGTACAAAGCGGAGGATAACGACGATTTTCGGTCCTTTGCAGCGCATTTTGAGTACAAGTCCCTGGATATCAACAATGTGGATGGGTTCCGCGAACTGAACGAGCAGACGGTCGCTTTGGAAGGGAAGTTCGGCATCCCCGGCAACCGCATTTTTTACTTGGCGCTGGCGCCGGAATTGTTCGGAAGCGTGTCGTTCAACCTGCAAAAAGGCGGCATGCTGAACAGCGCAGGCTGGAAACGCCTCGTCATCGAAAAACCTTTCGGGTACGATTTGAAATCGGCCGAAGAGCTGAACGAGCAAATCCGCCAGGTGTTCAAGGAAGAGGAGATTTACCGGATCGACCATTACCTCGGCAAGGAAATGGTGCAGAATATCGAAGTGATCCGCTTTGCGAACGCGTTTTTTGAACCGCTGTGGAACAACAAGCATATCGCCAACGTGCAAATCACGCTTGGAGAAACCGTCGGGGTGGAAGAGCGCGGCGGATATTACGACCATGCGGGAGCGCTGCGGGACATGGGACAAAACCATATGCTGCAAATGCTCACGATGATCGCGATGGAGCCGCCGAGCCGGCTGCTTCCGGAAGACATCCGCGACGAAAAGGTGAAGGTGCTGCGTTCCTTGCGTCCTTTTGCGAGCGCGGAGGAAGTGAAGAAAAACGTCGTCCGCGGCCAATACGTGCAGGGAAGCTCGCGAGGCAAAGAACTGCCGGCTTATCGCGACGAAGACAAAGTGGATCCGCAATCCAACACCGAAACGTATTTTATGGCGCGCGTGTTCGTGGACAATTTCCGTTGGGCGGGCGTACCGTTTTACATTCGGACAGGCAAGCGGCTGCCGGTCAAAACGACCGAAATTGTCGTCGAGTTCAAAGGCATGCCGAATAATGTCTACCTCGGGAAAAAATACAAACTCGAACCGAACCTGCTTGTGATCCGGGTCAATCCGATGGAAGGCATCTACGTCAAAATCAATGCCAAAAAGCCGGGTTCCGAATCCGAAATCGAACCGCTTGCGATGGACTTCTGCCAAAGCTGCATGGTGGGCATCAACTCGCCGGAAGCTTACGAACGACTGCTGCATGATGCGGCGCGCGGGGATTCGACCTATTTTACCCGTTGGGACGAGGTGGCCACGGCTTGGTCTTTCGTGGACCGCATCGCCGAAGCTTGGAAGCAGGACCCGGAAGGGCCGCTTCATTACCCGGCTGGTTCCTGGGGGCCGAAAGAAGCCGACCAGATCCTCGAGGAGGACGGATTCCACTGGTGGCCGGTCAACGG
Organism: Paenibacillus sp. YAE3; assembly: GCF_057546105.1. Classification (NCBI taxonomy): domain Bacteria; kingdom Bacillati; phylum Bacillota; class Bacilli; order Caryophanales; family Paenibacillaceae; genus Paenibacillus; species Paenibacillus sp. YAE3. Next base: position 11,056 of record NZ_BAAIYF010000024.1, read on the forward strand.
GCAGGAAGAAGACAACGTCGTGTGGCAAGTCCAAAAATAAATCCTCCATATGCAAAAAATGTTCATCCTCATGCAGCTATTGCATGGGGGTGATTTGCGTATGGAATGTGGTACAATAATAAAATGACAAAAGTAGTATAGAAGGAACCGATCGTGCTTAATACCGCCATTCGGTTCGATCTATTGAGATGAAGGGAATAGTGAAATGAGCAAAGCGATAGATCAGGCCTTGCAGCAGGAAGTCGATAAGCGAAGAACCTTCGCGATCATTTCCCACCCAGACGCGGGTAAAACGACATTGACGGAAAAGCTGCTGTTGTTCGGGGGAGCCATCCGGTTAGCCGGTACGGTCAAAGCCCGCAAAGCCAGCAAGCATGCCACCAGCGACTGGATGGAAATCGAAAAACAACGGGGGATTTCGGTCACCTCCTCCGTGATGCAGTTTGATTATTTGGGGCACCGCATCAACATTTTGGATACGCCGGGGCACCAGGACTTCAGTGAAGACACCTACCGGACGCTGACCGCCGCCGACAGCGCGGTCATGCTGATCGACGTGGCCAAAGGCGTCGAAGCGCAGACGATCAAGCTGTTTCAGGTGTGCGCGAAGCGCGGTATTCCGATTTTTACGTTCATTAACAAATTGGACCGCGAAGGCCGCAACCCGTTCGAATTGATGGAAGAGCTCGAGCAGGTGCTCGGCATCCGTTCCGTGCCAATGAACTGGCCGATCGGCTCCGGCCGGGATCTGTGCGGCGTATACGACCGGGCGAAAAATCAGGTCGAGCTGTTTCAGGGCAACGACCATTCCACGATTCAAGTGAAAAAGGTCGATGACTACCATGATCCGGTCATCCGGGAAATGGCCGGGGAATATTTCCATGAGCAGCTCTGCCAGGACCTGGAGCTTCTTGACGTTGCAGGCGATCCGTTCGACATGGACAAAGTGCTGAAAGGCGAACTGACGCCGGTATTTTTCGGCAGCGCGATCAACAACTTCGGCGTGCAGACGTTCCTAGAAAACTTCCTGCAGCTGGCGCCGAAACCGCAGCCGCGGAGCAGCACGGCCGGACTGATCGAGCCGTCGAACGAAAAGTTTTCGGGTTATATTTTCAAAATCCAGGCGAACATGAACCCTGCGCACCGCGACCGGATCGCGTTCATGCGCATCGTATCGGGCAAATTCCAGCGGGGGATGAGCGTCAAGCATATCAGAGCCGGCAAGGACATCAAGCTGTCGCAGCCTCAGCAGTTTTTGGCCCAGGACCGCGATATCGTCGAAGAGGCGTATCCCGGCGACATTATCGGTCTGTTCGACCCCGGGATTTTCCGGATCGGCGATTCACTCAGTCAGGGCAGCGAGGTCGTATTCGACGAACTGCCGACGTTTTCGCCGGAGATTTTCGCCAAGGTCACGGTGAAAAACGCGCTTAAGCATAAGCAGTACCAGAAGGGGATCGACCAGCTGACGGAAGAGGGGACCATTCAGGTGTTCCAGACGGTCAGCTTCGACGATACGATTCTCGGGGTTGTCGGCCAGCTCCAGTTCGAGGTGTTCGAATACCGGATGAAAGGCGAATACGGCGTGGACGTGCAGCTGCAGCGGATGCCGTACCAGTTCGCCCGCTGGATCGTCGGCGACGACATCGACCCGAGCAAGTTCCGGATCAACTCGACGCTCGTGAAAGACAAAAAAGGAAATTACGTCGTGTTGTTCGAAAACGAATATGCCATGCGTACGGCCATGGAAAAAAATCCGGACGCGAAATTTTTGGACACCGCTCCGTAAAACCATCGTTCAGCAAAAAACCTCCGCAGGATAGGCGGAGGTTTTTTCGTCCCGGCGTTGCAGGTTTAGGACAAAGGACCTGGAGTGACGTGCTTCAAATGTTCATTCACGACATGAACCAGGTTGTCCTGCTGATTCGTATCTATGTTTTTCCAGATCATTTCAAAAATAACGCCGAGCCCGGGCAGCGCCTGTTCAGGCCCGTCCACCGAGCCTTCGATCATGGAGCGGAGATCCGCTTCGCTGCTGTCATGAACCTTATGGATGACCGCTTGACGCAGGTCAAGTGTGATTGACATCGTATTCCCTCCACCTGTGAAAAATCGTTTACCTCCATAATGTTCCCCATGCCGCTGGGCAAAATTCAAGTTTTTTGCGCGCTGTGATATAATAATCGGGATAGACTTCTGCAACCCGGGGGGGTTAACAAATGGCGAAAAAGCAGTACGCCGTCATAGGTATGGGGCGATTCGGTTTTAGCGTAGCCAATGCGCTCAGCGAGATGGGTTTCGACGTTCTGGCGATCGACTCTGACGAGCAGCGCACCCAGGCGGTTTCCAATATTGTAACGCATGCCGTTTCGGCTGACAGCACGGACGAGGAGGCGCTGCGCGCGCTTGGAATCCGGAATTTCGACGTGGTGGTCGTGGCGATCGGCGAAGACATCCAGTCCAGCATTTTGACCACGCTCATCCTGAAGGACATCGGCGTGGAGACGATTATCGTTAAAGCGCAAAACGAGCTTCACGGTAAGGTCCTGAACAAGATCGGAGCGGACAAAGTCATTTATCCGGAACGGGATATGGGCATGAGGGTCGCTCATCATTTGATTTCCCCGAATATTCTCGATTACATCGAAATTTCCGAGGACTACAGCATTCTCGAAATGAAAGTGTCGCAGGAAATGATCGGCAAAAACTTGAAGGAACTTGATGTGCGCGCCCGCTACGGCTGCAACGTCATGGCGGTGAAACGCGGCACCAAGATGAATATTTCCCCGAATGCGGACGAACGCCTCGAAGAAGGCGACGTGCTGGTCATCGTGGGCGAAACGGGCAACTTGACGAAGCTGGAGCTCGCGTATCCGAAGTGATCCCGAGGGATCGTCGGCGGAATACGAGGCTGCTCCTGCATGAAGGACGGTTTTTATGGATATATTATCACCGCAAAATCCCCGGGCGAAGGAATGGGCGCAGCTGCTCGAGAAAAAGCACCGGGACAAGCAGGGAAAATACTTGATCGAAGGCATCCATCTGGTTCAGGAAGCGCTGCGCTCCGGGGCCGACCTGGAATGCGTCGCTTTTGACGTGGAGCGGGGGATTCCCTCTGAGCTGGCGTCCATGGCGGACACCGGTCAAACGCAGTGGATCGGGGTGTCGGCCGCGGTCATTGCGAAATGCTCGGATACGAAAACGCCGCAGCCGGTGTTTGCCGTCGTCCGCAAGCAGAAGACGGGAATCGGCAAGCTGCTTGCGCAAACAAACAGCCTGGTCATCGTTCTGGACGCCGTTCAGGACCCGGGCAACGTCGGCACGATCATCCGGACGGCGGATGCGGCCGGAGCGGACGGCGTCATCGTCGGACGCGGTTCGGCCGATATCTATAACCCGAAAACGATCCGTTCGACGATGGGGTCGATGTTCCATCTGCCCGTCGTGGAAGGGGATCTGATGGAATTGCTTCCGCAGGCGAAAGAGAGCGGCGTTCGGATCGTCAGCACGAGCCTGCAGGCGACGTCGACCTGCTACGGATACGATTTTACCGGACCTTCGTGGCTTTTGATGGGCAATGAGGCAAAAGGCGTGTCCGAAGCTGCCCAGCAGCTGGTGGATGATGCGCTGATCATTCCGATGAAGGGCCAAGCGGAATCGCTTAACGTCGCGATGGCTTCGACGGTCTTGCTGTTCGAGGCGATGCGGCAGCGGCATTTTAACAAATAAAAAATTCCTGTCCAAACCCACAATAAATGTCCCTGAATAAAAATTAGCGTCCCAATAAGACCGAAGACTGGAAAATGCAAGGGCCTTTCCCCAAGCGTTTCTCCAGTCTTTTTCATCCACCGCGGCGATTAAAAGCAGGGATTTCTCTAATGGTTCCCGAATCATTATTCAAGCAGGAACCCAGGTGAATCAAGGGTTTAGGAGTTATGGAGAAGGCTTTTCTCAAGCCTTTACTCAGATCCTTACTCGGATTTTTAGACCCTCATCCCCGCGTTTCCCCTGTCATTTTCCCCGCCTTTCGGACACCAATTTTTATCTATTTTCGTTCACAATTGAACCAGTTCTTTACCAGTTTTTTGTCCTTGTGACCTGACATGAAGGGACTTGAATTTTTATCCCAGAAGTGGGGGAGAAGGCTTGGGGGGCAAAGGATTGGGGCGTGTTGGAGTAAGGAAGTTTTTAGACAGTAATTTTTTGCTGGTTACAAAGTAGCAGGGTTTTAAGAAGAGAAGGGGAAGGGATAAGAGAGGGCTTTAAAGTTTGAAACGTTAGAAAACCTGTTGTTGGATGGTACCGATACATATTAAAAACCAGGGATTCAAAATTCCTGGCTTATTATTAAGCGAATAGCTCATTTATTGCATTTGCAATATTTCTCAAAGCTTCATTGTTGTGTCCAAATATATGTTGTTCGTTAGGATGGAAAGCCATATTTCTAAACATTCGCAAAGTATGGTAGTAATCCTTTCTATTTCGATCAATTACTCGCCGTTTAACTAAGTTGTTAATTTTTTTAGACAACCCAACATCTCTTCCGTTCGAATCCACATTTGTACCCATAACTTCTTCATGTTTATACGATATAGCCGCTTCAAAGGCTTTAATCGCTTGTTCATTTGCCAAAGTGAAAAAAGCCCAGTACAAATATCCATAGGCATACAATGCTAATGATGGATCAAATAATGATTTGATTTTTAATGGAACCTTTTCATTAAGGCATATGTCTTGAATGGATTCTATGTAGTCTTTCTCCGTAATGGGCTCTAATTTTCCTGTTGCAGTGTTCAATTTTCCGAATAACTGAATGGTTTCATCAGCAGAATAATAGTTTTCAAATGTTATCTTTTTCATTTGATTACCTCCCTCCAATGATTATTGTAGCAGAGAGCTGTTAACAAAGTCGTTTACAGTAAAAAAACAATAGATATTGTATCAGAGTCAAGCAATTCCAATGTTAATTCTTGGGGTTGCTTGATTCTCTTGTTATCAAGTCATGATGTATTGCAGCGGACTTTTTCGATGAAATATATTGATTACTTTCCTTTTACCGAAACATATTCAATATTACTTGACAAATGAATGACAAAGGTAAATAATGAGAATAGCAATAGGAGAGCGGAGGGTTGTCGATGAAAGCGTATGTTGAAAAGTGCATGCTTTTGGACGAGCAAAGAAATTTGATTGTAAGAGGCATTCAAGAGGGCAAAAAAGAGTATGAGACTCTAATTTCGTTAATTCCAGATTTCACTACTAATACGTATGTTCCGCGGCTTCAGTATGATGCAGTAAATACGCATGTCGAGAGAATGATTCGGAGCAATCCACATTTACAAATGAAAGTCTTCAAGAAGAAGGCTGGATTCCACCCATACATTGTTCTTCATGATACGATAAGAAACATATTTATCCTGGTTTCCAGACTCCCGAAAAGCAAGTATATATTTAATCCGAGCGGATATCGTGGAGATTTTGCTTCATCAAATTTTGATCGACTGTTGGAATTGGGTGCACCCAAGGATGAGTTGCTGGGAGATGCAGTTTATCAGCAATCATTAACACTTGGTTTCGAAAACCAGCCATTTGGAATCATTGTGAGCTATGACAGGGACAGTGATGTGATTTTTGAAGGTGCTTTAAGACCTGATCAAGAGGATTGGATTTATAAAGAAGATATAACAGATTCCATTATCCACAATACAAAAGACGTTGTACCATTAAACAACTACAGAGCTTCGGATATCGAACCTCGTCTTAAACCACAAAGGGAAGAAAACGATATTGTAATTAAAATAAAGAACACAACAACTTAGAGAGACTACCGTAGATTAGGAGTTTTGAATATGATACTTAAACAGGAGCCGCAGTTTAACCCGAAAAGATTACGGGAGGCACGATTGGTAAGGGGGTTAACCATCAGCGACTTGGCTGAGAAAATAGGCGTATCGAAACAAGCTATATCCCAGTTTGAGCTGGGAGAACATACACCAAAACCCGAAACAGTCATGTTGTTAATTAATACGCTTCATTTTCCAAAGAGCTTCTTTTATAAGGAATTCAAAGAGCAGTTCGTTGGGAATACATTCTTTCGTGCCAACGCCACTGCAACAAAGAAAAGTAAAGAAATCCAGTATAATAAGACGTTGTTAGCTGGATATATTTATGAATATATATCCGAGTATATTGAGTTTCCAGAGCTAAATTTACCTGATGTATCTCAATATCAAAATTCATTATGGGATAGTAATACGATTGAACAGTTAGCCCAAGAAGTCCGTAACCATTGGGAAATTGATGATAAACCGATCAGCAATATTGTCCATTTACTGGAGAGATACGGAATAATGGTGTTCTCGGTAGATACGGACAGCGAAAAGGTTGATGCTTTTTGTCAGCACCGAAAGGGAAGACCATTCATTTTCCTTGGAAATGATAAGCAATCGGCATTTAGAAGGCAATTTGATGGTGCTCACGAATTAGGGCACGTTCTGATGCATAAGGAAGTCGATAATCAGGATGTACTTAGTCGAACTGAATTCAAAGAAATGGAGAATCAGGCAAATCGGTTTGCGTCGGCATTGTTGTTGCCAGCAGAGGCCTTTGCAAGGACAGTTACTTCAACATCGTTACTTCACTTTGTCGAGCTGAAAAAATATTGGAATGTCTCTATTGCCGCGATGTTATACAGATGCTTAGATTTAAAGCTGATCGACGAAAGCAAGTATACATCTCTTGTTAAGCAAATGTCGATGAAGAAGATGAGGACAAAAGAACCGCTTGATGATGTGTTCCCATTGCAGGAACCTGTTGTATTAAGAAAAAGCATCTTATTACTGTTGGAAAATAAAATTAAAAATGAAATGCAGTTAATTCAAGAGATGTCTGTACCCCAAGAATATATCGAAATGCTCTGCAATCTTGACCAAGGCACTTTAAACTACAACGAACCTGAGCCTACCATAAGGTTGATTAAAAGATGAAAAGGAACCGATGAGAAGCTCCAGTTCAAAGCTGAACGGAGCTTTTTTACATGTACTTATATTCCGAAAAATATATTGGTGGTGATAAACCTGTTAACGATAGAGGAATATATCGCCCTAAGGAAAAAAAAAAGACAACTTGAATGAGTTTAACATTACAAATCGCATGGAAAATATGAAGACCTGCGTTAACTATGTATTTGAATATTTCAATCAATACCTTGATATTACCAAAATAGATGAACAAATATTCGAGCCTATTGCCCCCTGCTCTTAAAATTACTTTGTCAATAAATTTTTCGGTTAATTTCGGAAATGAAACAGGAGGGCTATCTTTAAAACCAATCCAATTCTCAGTCTGGACAAGAAATATAATCTCGCCCCGCTTTGCCCTATAGTATTCTTCTAATATATCGCCGCCCACACTAATAACTCTCTCTTCGATTAAAATATCCTTATGTATGTCTGATATTTGAAACCAATTTTCACGATGCAATTTATCCACTGCTTTTGAAAATGCGATTTCTTTATCATCCTCCCCAATTAGTATACAAATGTCTGCTATGTTCTAAGGGTAATATTTCTTGTGGTTTTGATTGGGATGGGCTTTAACAATAAAACGATAAACTTCTTTCTTCATCTTACACCTCCATATTCTCTGTTATTTGGACAGATTGTTTCATGTTCTACTTAACTATATCCTTCATTGTAACCTCGGCTCAGAGTGTCTCTCAAGCGAATCTCCAATCTTTAAAAACTTCTGAAAACATACCTTTTCAGAATAAATATGACAAGGGTATTATTTAAAAGTGTTTGGAGAAGGTCTTTGGAAAATTGTTGTCGAATTTATTGAGATTAAAGAACGCTTAGAAGAAAAGTATATAAAAGGGGAGATTAATTGTGGCGTTGATGCCCTCAAAAGCAACTCCAGATCAGGTCTATAGAATAATTGGGGATGAGGATTTTTCGGTGTTTCATAGCTCAATAAGAAAAGAACTTGGGATCGAAGATATAGAGTATCGCATTACATATGGGGAACAAGCTGACGGTGAAGACGGATATGTCGATATAAGAACAAATGCAAGGACAAAGTTCGAAGAAAACTGGGAAGGCGTAGAGAAAATTACTTTCTTCGGTGAAGGTATATCTTACAATGTTAACTTGAAATTTTCAAAGTTACCCAAAGAAGCGTTTCTGGCGGCAGTTGAAATTAGTATTAAATTTGCACTTATACATGAATTGGTTCATGTAAAACAGTTTAAAACAGGAGCGCTTACAAAGCAAAAAATGAAGGAACTAAAGCAAATCCCGTATGAGAAAAGAGATATCGAAATTGAAGCGAATACTGTTGCAAGGGAAATTCTAAATAGGTACGGCAAATTTAATACGAAGATTCTTGACTTACTCACATCAAATGAATCATTGGATGACGTAAGCTTAGCACAATTGTTAAGTCTGTTTGAGACGCAGTAAATTCACGAACATTATTTAGGAAGTTCAGATGAATTACAAAACACCTACTTTTCTCTGCAAAAGCGAGTTGTAAGAAGTGTGTCAGGAAATCATTGGAAGGGGAAGTGACATGGACAAAAAGTTTCAAGCTTATCTTCTGGATTTAGTGGTAATGGTGTATCAGACATATGTAGAAAGGAAAGGAGACAAAGAGATTATTAAAGAGGCTCCTGGCAAAGTTGTAAGAGGAACTATAACTGCTGTTGCGAGTAAGTTTGAAGATGAATTTGGTATCTTTCTTTACAAACTTTTAGGAAACAAGTATACAATACTAATTGATTATCCCATCCGAATGAAAGGCGATGGACGGATAACCCCCGATGTAGTTGTGGTTAAAGATGGAACTATTCAACTTTTGTTGGAATTGAAAAATGACCTCGGTTACGAGAAAGCTGATTGGAGAGAAAGACAGGCTGAGCGTGTCAGACGTTTAGAAAAAGTGGATACTGTAACATACTCCGAATACAACTCGGATTCAAGAATAAAAATCGACAAAACTTTGCGTGTGCCCAACAAAATTCCGTATGGAACAGTGATACTTTGTCAAAAGAACGGACGTAAAAGAGTCTTAGAAATAATTAATGAATGCAAGGAAGCTAATTGCCAGGGGGACAAGATCCCTTATTTTATTTTAATGAAGGATAAAGACATACATGCAAATGACATTTTGTTTGAAGAGGAAATGAATAACTATATAGAAAGGGTCGTATCAACAGATGTTACGAGCGATTGGACTCGGTTAGAGTTTTTCTTATCAAAACACCTAAAATATTCTTTTGGTAGCCATTAACTACTTATTTGAGCGTTTTGCAGTAATCTGAGGCCTTGAGCCGTAAGGATTTTCGGACATAAAAAAGGGACTTCACCCCAACTTGGAGAAGTTTTCAAGTGACCAAACCCAAAAACCTCAAGGATGGAGGA
>NZ_BAAIYF010000025.1:0-18428 GCF_057546105.1 Paenibacillus sp. YAE3
AGCGGAGGGGTTCCACGCGTACCCATCCCGAACACGACCGTTAAGCCCTCCAGCGCCGATGGTACTTGGACCGAAGGGTCCTGGGAGAGTAGGACGCTGCCAAGCGAAGGACCACTGTTGATGAACATCGACAGTGGTTTTTTTATTAGCACATACGTGAACGCCGGATCGGGTTACTACGATTTCAATGAACAGACCAGTAAAGAAACCAAGAGCAGGAACCTGCCCTTGGTTTCTTTTATTCAGCGTACGGAGCTTCTTCATATTTAACTGTTCACTACCGGCGAGCGTTTGCGAAGGCCGAGAGCGGTGATACCAATCCCGAGAAGGGAAGCAGCAATCGGAACGATCATCGCTGTGCGGTAGCCGTCGAGCATCGCTTGCGGGGAATTGTCCAAACCTGTAGCGCCAATCTGCACAGCGGTCACGACCGCCAAACCGAGTGCAGCGCCAAACTGGAAGGAGGTATTCAATAACCCGCTGGCGAGCCCCTGCTCTTCTTCCGCTATTCCGTCGGTGGCGGCGATGGTTAAAGGTCCGTAAGTCAGCGAAAAGGCGAGTCCCGTCAGGATCATCGTCGGGAACATCGCTGCATAGGTCCAGTCCAAACCGATGGGAAGAAAAAGGGCGTAGGCTAACGCAGCAAGGCAGAATCCGCCGAAAATCACCGGAATATTGCCGAAACGGTTTACCAGCTTGGGGGTCAGGGTAGGTGCGAGTATGGAATCGACACCGACGGCGAGCAGGGCAAGACCCGTTTCAAGGGATGACCAGCCGCGCAGTTCTTGGAGGTAAAGTACCGTCACGAATTGGAACCCGAAAAAGGAGCCGGCAAACAACATGGCACCCAGGTTTGCCCGTACGAGTGAGCTGGCAGAAAATATGCCAAGGCGTACCAAGGGGGATGCCGAGCGTCGCTCAATCGTTGCGAAGAGACCAAAAAGCAGAACACTGCAGGCTAATATTCCGGTGGTCCAGCTCCAGCCCAGGTTGGAAGATTCCACGACACCGTAGACCAGAAGCAGCATGGCTGCCGTGACGCTGATTGCCCCGGCCAGATCGAAGCCTTTGGAGGATGCCTCCGGCCGACCGGAGGCCGGTATGAGGCGAATCGCGGCTAGAAGAATCACGAACGCCAATAAAACCGGTCCAAAGAAAACCCACCGCCAGCTGATCTCACTTAAGATGCCTCCGACCACAAGACCCAGTGAAAACCCGGCGGCTGCCGTCCCGGCATAAACGAGCAATGCCTTGTTGCGTGCAGATCCCTCCGCAAAGCTTGTCGTGATGATAGATAGGCCGGCCGGAGTCATAAACGCTGCGCTAATGCCTGTAACAAACCGGGCAGTGATCAGCATCCAGCCTTCGGTCGATAGCCCGCCTAGCCCGGAGAAAGCAAAGAAAACCGTGAGCCATAGCAGAAACATTTTTTTTCGCCCGAACAGGTCGGCTGCCCGGCCCCCGAGCAGCATGAAGCCGCCATATCCCAATACATAGGCGCTGACTACCCATTGCAGCGAACCGGTCGACATGCCCAGTTCAGCACGGATCGCGGGCAGAGCCACGCCCATCATCGACACGTCGATCCCTTCCAGAAAAATAGCGCCGCACAAAACGAATAATAAGCCCCAGGAAAGCTTGCCGGAACTTTGAAACGTTTTACCGTTTGCCTTCATTCGATATGTCCTCCTCATTATGAATAATCATCCATTCCGGAACCGGCTGGATTAGATCTGCCGATTTCCTTATTGGCACAAGGAGATTATGTATCATATAATCGAGGAACAGAAGTACGCACTTTTTTGTGTCATTTTCACCAAAAGGTAATATAGGAACCCAAAAGTACCTATTTTGATCGGGGGAAAACATGCCATGAAAACAATTATGCAGCAAGCTTTTAATATACCTATAGAAGCGACCTTGGAAGTCATCGGGGGAAAATGGAAAACGCTTATTTTATGCCATTTAACCTATGGAGCGAAACGAACGGGCGAGCTAAAAAAGTTGATCCCGGGCATCACGCAAAAAATGCTGACTCAGCAGCTTAGAGAGCTGGAGGAGGATGGGGTCATCATCAGGACGGTATACAACCAGGTTCCGCCGAAAGTCGTTTATGAGTTGAGCGGGCTCGGCCAGTCCCTTGGGCCGGTCATCGATGTGATGTGCGAGTGGGGAGAGCGGTACATCCAGGGATCAACCGAGAACCAGGCAAGCTCAAACATGTGACGTTGGCCGCTGATTTACGAATTTTAAGAATCCGTCCGACAGGCACACTTTGACCGGAAGGAATATATGTATAAGGAATGGTCATGGACGCCCATTCAGCACTCCCTCGTACAAGGAATCACCCAAAAGAGGTTGTTTTAGTTCATTCAAATGATTAAACTAACGGATAACAGTAGGCTCAAGAAATTCGATAAGACGAAGTGGGGGGAAACCGAAATGAAGACGATCAAGAGCATGATGGACCACCTGTACTGGGCGGACGGACGTATTTTGGACGCGCTTGAGGAAAGCGGGACGAAGAACAAGGAACTTCTGAAGCTGGTCCGGCACGTCGCGGTCGCGGAACGGGTCTGGTTGTCCCGATTGCAGGGCAAGGGCAGCGCGCAATATTCGTTGTGGGAGGAAGCGGAAGACCTGGCGGCGATCCAAAGGATGTTCGAAGAAAACGCCGAGGAATATCGCGTCTATGTCGAGGGGCTCGAGGAATCCGGGTTGGATGAGATGATCGACTATGCGAATCAGAGCGGGGATCCGTTCCGGACGTCCGTGCGGGACATCCTGTTGCAGGTTCTCTTGCATGGGCAATATCACCGGGGACAGATCAACCGGGCCCTTCGGATGGAATCGGCAGAGCCTGTCCAAGTCGATTACATCACGTTCGCGCGGCTCTAACAAGGCCTAAAAATCACCATGATCCGGTATGGGTTAGCATTCATTGAACGAACGGGAGACGTTCGTCCCCATAAGCAACAACATACACAGGCATACAAACCTTCAATCTCTGGCTGAGATGGCAACGACAGCGGGTCTGACGAAAGCCCGCCATAGAGAGGGGAGGCTGTAGATTCACCAGCCGTCAGCCTGTTCCACAATCATATGCCCTCACGAGTCCTGCAGCCATTTTCTCCCCTTGATGAACAGTTAAGGCGTAACCCCGCTCTTCTAGTGAAAATATATAGGCATCCTCGCTCATGTAAGCAAATCCTCACTACAGATCCATTTCGTTTTCGTTTCCTTTCCGTTACGGCTGATCAGCCCCCGCAGGCGCTTCATGACAGACTGAATTTCGGTATCGGTCAACAAATAATACGTATTCACGCTCCAGGTCTCCCTGTTTTTCAAATGAAAAATCAGCATAGGAAATTTCGGAAGCAGCCACTTCTTGAAAGAGGGCAAGTAAGACGCAAAATAGCAAAAAGCAATACCATGCTCTCATTGCGGATAAAATCTTCATGGGCGGAGTTGCTGATGTCGTAAATGAGGGTGTTAAATAAAGTATTTGACGAAGAATATTTATATCTATATTATCAGAAATATAGAAATACAGAAAAATGACCAATCAATCCAATATATGAAAGAAGGGATGGCAAGGATGAGTAATAAACCTCTATTGGTGATCGTAGGGGCCGGCCCGGGCGTAAGTGCGGGGATCGCTAGGAAATTCGGGAGCAAAGGCTTCCGGGTGGTACTCCTATCAAGAACCGAGGCTTCGCTGCAGCACAGCTTGGAGGAGTTGCGGCAGATGAACATCGAGTCATACGGAGTAACTGCTGATGCTTCGGAACCGGATTCCGTCAAAACAGCGTTTACCCAAATCAGGAATTTATATGGAGCCGCCGATGTTTTTGTATATAACGCGGCACATATTGTGCCTGGGGATGCTCTTTCGTTAACAGAACAGCAGTTGATTGATGATCTGAAAGTAAATACGGTCGGCGCATTAACCAGCGCGCAGCAAGTCATTCCGGATATGGTCGAAATGAAAAGGGGGGCTCTCTTTTTCACGGGGGGCGGTATTGCGTTGAATCCGAATCCACAGTATGCTTCTTTATCCATCGGCAAAGCCGCGGTCCGCTCACTGGCGCTTTCCCTGGCCGAGACGTTGGAGCCCCATGGAATTTATGTGGGCCAGGTTTTGATCGCAGACCATGTTCAGCAAGGGACCTATTATGATCCGGACCGGATCGCTGATGTGTATTGGGAGTTGTATAATAATAGAGACCGGAAGGAATATTTATATAAGGAATGATCATTGACGCCCATTCATGTGCGATGGTCTTTTCATTAAAAGGAGAGTTGCTGAGCGATCGCAGCTGTCCTTTTTTACCTTAATTGTGCAAGTATAGACTGTGCTTTAGATCATGCTCTTTTCCAATGCGCTTCGAACTTCCATGCCGGATGACTTCGCTGCCCGTTCCAGCCTCCAGATTACGTTGGCCGTTCGTTTAATGCAATCGCGGACACGTCCTCGCATGAGACGGTTTCGTCATGCCGATATTCGGCCGTTCCTGGCGCTTGAGGAAAGTTGGACGAAGAACAAGGACCTTCTGAAGCTGGTATGCCCTCATGAGTCCTGCAGCCATTTTCTCCCCTTGATGAACAGCCAAGGCGTAACCACGCTCTTCTAGTGAAAATATATAGGCATCCTCGCTCATGTAAGCAAATCCTCACTACAGATCCATTTCGTTTCCTTCCCGTTTCGGCTGATCAGCCCCCGCAGGCGCTTCATGACAGACCGAATTTCGGTATCGGTCAACAAATAATACGTATTCACGCTCCAGGTCTCCCTGTTTTTCAAATGAAAAATCAGCATAGGAAATTTCGGAAGCAGCCACTTCCGAATGGAAGGGCCGCTGTAGCTGATGCTGGCAATCTCCGCCCAGGCTACGGTCCGCGTACCGTCCGAAACGGAATTTTGATCGTAGGCCAGCAGCTGCGTGTCTGATTGGAGCGCCTTTGACAAGCTGACAACCAAATATCCTCCAAAAAACGGAATCCCTATCATGGCTGATGTGATACAAAAGAACTTGCGAATAAAAGAGGTATCCATAAAAAAAGCCGCATACAGCAGAAACAGGCAGGCCAGCACAAACAGTAAGCTGCCGAGTGTTTTGGCCCATGCCACGGATTTTCGATAAAATATCGCGTTCATGATCCAGCGCCCCGCCTCCTCAAATGATTTGAACATTCCGTTAATCCAGCGGATTCCCTTACGACGACTTTAGCTGACAAGCCGGAAGCCTCGCCGGTCACATGGTTCACAATCTGGCGATTTATGCCTCTTGCCAAGCTCTTCAAGAACGCATCGTTACCTTTTCCTATTAACCCAATGAATTGACATTGTCTTTCCTAAGTTATCATGGAGGTTTAAGAAAACGCAATACGTAAGAAATTTTAGATATTTTTAATATCTACCCACTTTTTTCTTAATCATTCCTATCTAATCTTAATCGCATAGGAAGCGTAACAGGAATCAATATGGAAGTCGAAATTAACAGTGAAAGGATGGATCTAGAATATCATGAAAAAATGGCTCCGTAAGGATGCTTCGGCGGCCATGTTCTTTCTCGTGCCAAGCGGCATGGGATTTGCACTCTTTTACCTTATTCCTTTTGCCATGAGTGTGTACTATTCCTTTATGAGCCAATCGGTTGACGGCCATTTTGTGGGTCTCGATAATTACGTGGAGCTGTTTGGCAGTGCTTCCTTCCGCAAGGCGGCGTCCAACACGTTGTATTTCAGCGCAGTCAGCGTTCCGCTTATGGTCATGCTGTCGCTCGGGTTAGCGATGCTGCTTCATAAAAATACATATTTTCAAAAATGGCTTCGGACCGCTTATGTGATGCCGCTTGTTGTGCCCGTCGCCTCCATTATCATGATCTGGCAGCTGCTATTTGATTGGAACGGCTCCCTGAACGCCTGGTTGAGCAGTTTTGGATTTGAACGGGTGGATTGGATGAAGACGGAATCGGCACGCGTGGTCGTGATCATGGTGTATCTATGGAAGAACATCGGTTACAACGTCATTTTATTCTTGGCGGGACTGCAGCAAATCCCGAAGGATTATTACGAAACGGCCCGGATTGAAGGGGCTGGCAGATTGCGGCAATTCCGAAGCGTTACGCTGGTCTATCTGACTTCTTCGATGTTCTTTGTCGTGATTATGTCCATTATCAACTCATTCAAAGTGTTCCGGGAAACGTATCTGATCGCAGGCGATTATCCCCATGACAGCATTTACATGATGCAGCACTATATGAACAATATGTTCATTTCACTCGACATTCAGAAGCTGACCGCAGCGGCGTCCCTGATGTTTGTCTGTATTCTGCTGATCGTCCTGGTGTTGTTTGCCATTGAGCGCCGGCATCGGCAGTACATGGAATAGGAGGTGGACCGAAGTCTCGTGCGAGTCGTCCATATATTGAAAAAAAGTGTATTAACATTCGTCCTGGGTGTTATCGGCCTGGTTTTGATATCGCCTATTGTGATTACATTCACAAATTCATTGATGACAGAACAGGAGATCGGGATCAATTATGGTCTCATCGGTCAAATGAATGAAGTGACTTCAGGTAGAGACGGCTCTTTTGCAAACCTGAAACTGATTCCCGACAAGGTGTCTTTTGCACAGTATGGGAAGTTGTTCATTGACAACCCGAAGTATCTGACGATGTTCTGGAACTCCGTGTTCATGGTGGTGCCGATCATTGCGGGTCAGACCATCGTGGGAGCACTGGCTGCTTATGCATTCTCCAAGCTGAAATTCCGCGGCCGGGATTCGATGTTTCTTGTGTACGTCATGACGATGCTCATGCCATTCCAAGTCACGCTGGTGCCCAACTATATTATGGTCGATAAGCTTGGCATGCTGAATAGTACGGGCGCCATCATTGTTCCAGGCATTTTTGCGGCTTTTGGCGTGTTTATGCTGAGACAGTTCATGCTGGACATTCCCTATGCCTATATTGAAGCTGCCAAAATAGACGGCGCCGGACATTTGCGGATCTTTATGACGATGATTATACCGATGATCAAGCCGGGGCTGGCCGCCCTTGTGATCTTGCTGTTCGTTGATTATTGGAACATGGTGGAACAACCGCTTATCTTTTTGGACGACCCGTTCAAGCAGCCGTTGTCCGTCTTTTTATCCAGGATCAAAGATAGCGACCGGGGGATTGCCTTTGCTGCATCCATGCTCTATATGGCCCCGATGGTGCTGTTATTTTTGTACGCAGAGTCGTATTTCATAGAGGGCATTCAATTGTCAGGCGTTAAGGGTTAACTTTTCATGGCGTTTCTAGGAGGAGAAAAAAAGAATATGGAGCTAGGAAAAGGGGTAGCTGATCAACGACGAAAGCGAATCCTTCAAATCGTGTTCGTGGGTTTCATGGGGCTGCTGCTGCTCTTTACATTGTTCAGCAATACGCTGCAGTCCTTAACCTTACCCAAGGTAACCACGGAGCAGCCGAAACATGGAGGCATCACGCTATCCATCGAAGGAAGCGGAATACTTCAGCCGATCGCTGAAGCGAAGCTATCCGGTTCAACCGGCTGGAAGGTTCGACAGATTCTCGTGAAAGAAGGAGAACGGGTCAAGAAGGGGCAGAAGCTTATTACTTATGACAACCCAGCGGCGAGACAAGAAATCGAACTTGAAGTCACGAATCTGGAAAAGCAAAGAATCGAGCAGCAAAATCTTCAGGACCAGTTTATTCTATCCTCCATTGAAGAGGATGAGCTTAAGCTGCGCAGCGCAAAACGCGAAATTGAAAAAGGGAAACTTGATATTGCTGCGCAGGAACGCAAGATCAACGAGATGAAAGAACGGCTGGCAAAAGATCAGATGCTTACCGCTCCGTTCGACGGTATTGTAACGAAGCTGAATGCGGTCGAAGGACTGGCATCTGCGGGCGAGCCGGATGTCATTGTCTCAAATAGCAGTCAAGGCTATAGGTTCAACGTGGGTGCGGATGCAAAGCGCTTGTCCAGCATTGGGTTATCCGTTGGAGAGCGGATCGAGGTAGAGGTCCTCACAGATAAAGAGCAGCAAGCAAGCGTCATGGAAGGCATCATTGAAGAAATCACCAATGCAGAGCCGCTTATAGAGGGGGCATCCCAGGAAGCAGAGGCGGCAGCCATCCCTCAAAAGATCATTCGTATTAAACTCATCGATGCCAAGCTGAAGGGAGGTGAGCAGGCTCGGATTAACATCGAGAAAAGCTCTCTCGATCAAGGGCTGCTTGTTTCTAATGAAGCTATTCATCAGGACCGGGAAGGCGTGTATGTTTTTGTAGTCGAAGAACAGCCGGGTGCACTCGGTAATGTTTTTGTAGCCCGGAAAGTCAACATCAAGTTCAGCGAGCGAAATGACAAAGAAACGATGATCCAAACGGACAGCATCTATGAACAGGATAAAATCATTCTGGACAGCAGCGAGCCTCTGCAGGATGGCAACCGGGTTCGCTTGGAATAGTGAGGCGTTGTAATCAGAACATGAGGGGGAAATCATACATGAAAAAATGGCTTTTAATTATTTCTATCGGCACCATCATCGCTAGTTTAACTGCATGCGGCTCAGGAGGAAGCGGGAATGTGAATAAGCCCGCAACGAAAGAAGGGAAAACAGTGCTTACCCTGTCGCTAAGAGAGACGAGTCCATTCTATCAAACGCTGGAAAAAAAGTTCGAAGAGAAATACCCGGATATCGACTTGCAGATCAATGCATACAAGAGCATGGGTGAACAATGGGGACCCGGGGAATTCGAGAAGTATCGTACTACTACGAATACAGCCATGTTATCGGGCAAGGGCATGGATATCATTGAAGTTGACGGCTTGCCTGTTAAAGAATTTGTGAGCAAAGGCTTCCTGCTCAATATGAATGATTTGCTGAAGCAGGACAAGACGCTCGATAAAGGCGATTTACAAATGAAGATTGTGGACGGTCTGAAGCTGAATGGCGGAGTGTATACCATCCCATCGGGTTACTCTTTGAGGGTATTGGTCGGTAATGGGGACATACTGGGCAACGCCAACGTGACGTTTGATGATAAGACCTGGGATTGGAAAAAGTTCGGGGAGGTTTCGAAGGAAGTGATCCGGAAGGCAAAGGAGAGCGGTACCAGGGAGGTATATGCATTGGCGTCCTACCCGCCGGAATACCTTTTCCAGGAGATGCTCTATGAGAACTATGCTGCATTTGTTGAACCTTCCGCCAAAAAGGCTTCGTTCGACTCTCCGGAATTTGTGGATTTGCTCCGGCAAGCGATGAACATGAATAAGGAGAAGATCATAACCGCCGGCGAGGCACAGCCGGGCCATCAATTGTTCAGTTCCACCCCGATCAGGTCACCGCTTGATTTCATCGACGGCCCTTATATGCTGTTTGATCATCCAAAGATCATGCTGTTACCCCGAGCGGGAGAAACCGCGGGTCAAAAAGGTGCGCGTGTCTTTACTTCAAACCAGTTCGCGATCCATGCCAAATCGCCGGCACAAGACGAAGCTTGGAAGTTCATCACCTTCCTATTGTCGGAAGAAGCACAATTACTGCAGGAAAGAGAAGGGTTCTCGATGCTTAAATCCGTGAATGAAAAGATGATCAACGACCTTCAGGAAAAAGTAAGAAGTGGCGATTATAAGCTACCCAATGGGCAACAAGCCAAAGTACCTGACGAACAATTCACTGTATTTAAACAAATTGTTCAATCCGCGGATCAATACGTGGATCTGGACAGTAAAGTGATATCGATTGCCGGTGAAGAGTCTATGGCGTTCTTCAGCGGACAGAAAACAGCAGAAGAAGTGGCGAAGCTGATCCAGAACCGAGTAACCACCTATCTAAACGAATAGTTAGATCACTAGGCAGCAGCCCACTTTTGTGCGCTGCTACCTTGTTTCACAGATGAGAGAAAGCGGAGGACAGACTTATTGATTTTCCTTTTTTATACAGGGAGGTACATTTATGCACAGGCCAAAAAAGACATACGCGTTCATCATGCTCAGTGCAGCCATGTTGAGTCATGGGTTTGCCCTTGACGTGTACGGGGCATCCACAACAGGTCACTCTGTTTCCAAATCCGTTGCTGCAGCCGCATCCAGCTTCACACTGGACAAACTGGGATCGGTACCATTGAAGCAAAACGTCAGTGTAGAGCTGACGGAGATGGATATTTTCACTCAGCCAGACGGAAATATTCTCGTCTATACACTTCGTTATCGTAACAGCAGTGGCAGCAGAGTGGATCTTATCGATTATTTTTCCCAAGTTACTACGCCAAGTGGCGCGTCGGTAAAAGGCAAGAATGTAACGAGTGACGCGGCCAAACGAACGGTGCCGGCGAACAGCAGCCTATCCGTGACGTACTATGCGAATGTTGGAAAATCGACAAAGGTAAACGGAATCAGGGTTTCCATGTTCGGTTGGGATTTCGGCAGCGCGAATTATCAGAAGAAACTGGGGCATTTCACCATTCCGGCTGATTACTCTACGGAAGTTCCGATCGGTCAGAGCAAGAAGATCACGATGAATCATCTTCCCGTTACGGCCAAGGTGGATACCCTGCAGAGGTATGCCATCAATGGAAAAGTTTATATTAGATTGGGACTCGGACTCACGAATGGAGGAACAAAGGTATTAAGCGACCCCGGGTATAAAGCATACCTGAAGTCGGCCGGCGGCTCGGTATTTGAGCTTATCTCCGATTCAGCCAGCACCGGCTACAAGCTTCAGCCTCAGGAGAGCGGCGTTATCTCCTATTGGACGGAGATCCCTTCCACGATGCAGACGAATGGAATGACGCTACAGCTGGCTCAGGAAGACGAAGCGTTAAAGATTCGTGTTCCGGTGCAATCGTTCAAGCTTCCCGCAGCATCCACGGAGGTCGCCGTGGCTAAGGGCAATAGCGCAAAGCTGCGGATGAAACAGCAGCCTGTTACGGTCAAGGCGGAAAGTGTGAAGCGGATGAAGCATAATGAAAAAGTGTATGTGAGAGTGGGGATTAATTTTGCAAACGGAGGCAAGAAGGTACTGAGCGATCCCGGATATAAAATGCAACTGAAGTCGGCCAGCGGCTCGGTGTTCGATCTCATGCCTGAGGATGATACAGGGGGCAGCTTCAGGATCCAGCCAGGACAGAAACGAACCATTTATTATCTCGCAGAGGTTCCGACCAAACTGCAAACAGACAATATGACGATGCAAATTTCGCAGGAAGACGATGCTTTGAACATGATGCTGCCTGTAAGAACCTTCAAGCTTCCGGCCATTACTGCTGATGCGCCTACGGCGGATTATGCCATCCGAAACATATCGGTGAACCATCAAACGATAGAGACGCAGCTAAAACATGCTTCCGTGTTTGCTGAGAACGATACCGGCAAATGGAACCTTCAATTTCGCGTTAAAAATCTCGGTGAAAGATCATTGAAGCTGCCGGCCTATGAGCTTTCCATCCTCACGGATGAAGGCTACAACATCCCGGTGATAACAAAGGGGCTTGATCATATTGTACTGAAGCCGCTGGAAGAGAGGCTCATTGATCTCAGTGCGGATGTGCCGTTACATATGAATCAGAGTAGGCTGCAGCTGCAATTGACGGAGCCTGCTGCGGAAGGGAAGATCAGCTTCCCGGCTGCCCGCTATAAAATCCCTTATGCTCCGGAAAGTGAAAGTTATCTGGGTGTAGAAAACATCATCGAGAATGCTCACGGCACATTCGGCGTCAAACTAAGCTCATTTCAGCGGATGCCACAGGGAGATGGGGATCAAATTGCAGCCCAAATCAGTATTCGTAATACCAAATCATCGACCGTACCGCTGCCTGAGCTTAAAGCTGCAGTTAAGGCAGGAATGCGCGATCTCAGCAGCACGGCCCAAGTGGTCGTACCGAATGACCAGACAACCTTGGCACCGAATGAAACCATGGACTTGTATGTACTTGCCAATGTTCCGTATTCCTATCCATTCAATCAATTGAGAGTCGATCTGCTGGAAACTTCAGGAGAGGATGTTCACAAATTTCTGTCGCTGAATACCCATTCGCTCAACACTGTCATGAAACAGGTCGCTGCCGGCGAATCATATCTTATTCATACGCCCGGCAAGAAAGCGGAAGTCCGAGAACGCCTGACGACGGTTTATCAAGACAACAGCTCCAGTGTAATATATACTGAATTGGTGATGGCGAGCCGTGAAACACGCCAATCCAAACAGGCACAGCTGGTTGCTTACTATAAAACGCCGGAAAACGAGATATTTGAGGCCAAGGTCAGTCAATCATCCGATAAGACAAGTCCGAACGGGAAAAATCTGGTGACCATTTGGAGCAAGCTTCCGCAGCGTGTGAATCCTTCGCAGCTTGTATTGTATATCGGGGAAGGTGTAGCAAACGGAAAGATGACTGATTTAGGGGAAGAATCAACGGGATCGATCAATACGGTGGGGTTGGCACTTAGCCCTAAAGTTATACAACCAACAACCAATCTGCAGAATGTGGAAATGTTTCCGTACCATCTCGCCATTACGAGAGGAGAAGGTAGGCTTAGCGCAGGAAAAGATACGCTTACTACGGTTATTTATTATAATCTCGTAAGGAACGGGGATTACGAAACAGGTTCGTATGACCATAAGCTCATCATGGAGCTGATCGACCCAACCGGACAGTCGACGGAAAAGGTTGTAACACTCGGTACCGATTTGACCATCGGCAATAATAAATCATACTCCATTAACTTAAACGGCAATTTCAGCAAAATCGTAAGCGGAGGGTCGGTTCGCATCAATCTGTATGACGAGTTCCAAGGTCGGAGAATGCTGCTCGGAAGTCAAAGCTATCCCTTTATTTACGAAGAGAATCAGGCCAATAGACCGGATAGAGAATAGTATTACCGATACACATTGTTAGAGGACAACATCCCTGAAGATATGGACTGTATTTTCAGGGGTGTTTTTTGATGAATTTCTGTCAGTTTGCAGTTTTAATAACCTTTTAATTATTCTAAAAGAATTTTTAAGATATTCCATGTAAGATGTGTAGTCAGGTGGGACGTGCCATTTCTTGGATTGATTAACGCTTGTTCTTCTTAAGTCCCCGGATTCAATCTGAACTATACGCAGAGGATGGATATCATGAAACAGGTTACAATTCTCATTGCGGACGATGAGGCGGAAATCGCGGACCTGATCGAACTGCACTTGAAAAAGGAAGGCTATGATGTCCTTAAAGCAGCGGACGGGCAGGAGGCGGTGCAAGCCGTTCAAGCGCATTCCGTCGATTTGGCGATATTGGATATTATGATGCCCAAGCTGGACGGTTATGAAGTCATCCGGCAAATTCAGGAGCGCCATCAAATGCCGATTATTTTTGTGAGCGCCAAAACCTCCGATCTTGATAAAATTGCCGGGCTGGTGAGAGGGGCGGACGATTATATCACCAAACCTTTCAACCCGATGGAGCTGATCGCGCGCGTGAACGCCCATCTTCGCCGTTATATGCAAATGAGGCAAACAGCGCCTTCCGACAAATCCAAGCTGGAAGCGGGAGGTTTGGTCATATATCCCGATCAGCGTGCAGTGACCCTGTACGGAGAAACGATCGAGCTGACGCCCAAGGAGTTTGACATCTTGCTCTTACTGGCCAGTTATCCCAAGAAGGTGTTTAGCACGGAAAATATTTTTCAGCATGTATGGGGCGAGTTCTACTTTGAAACAAGCAATACAGTTATAGTACATATTCGGACATTGCGAAAAAAACTGCGCGACGATACGAACCAAAACAAGCTGATCAAAACGGTTTGGGGGGTAGGCTATACGTTCAATGGCTAACTTCATACGAGGCTTCCGCTCCAAAATGATTGTGCTGTTCGGCTTAAGCATGTTTTTATCCGGCATCATCATATATTCATTATACAAAATATTGCAATATTATTACCGCACACAGGTCAAATTCGAGGATCCGTTGAACCATGTCCGACAGTTTATTCGAACGGTCGGTGATATCAATTTTTTCCTGATATTTTTTGTCCCGTTGGCGGTTTTGTTCTTCTTCTTGCTTACGAAACCTTATGTGGCTTATTTTAAAGAAATTTCTGCGGGGATTCGTCGCCTCGCGAGCGGCGAGTTCGACAAGCGGGTTTCGGTTGCATCCCGGGACGAGTTCGGTGATATCGCGGCGGATATCAACCTGACCGGCGAGAAACTGAAGCAAGCGGTGATCAGGGGAGATTTTGCCGAGAGCAGCAAAGATCAGCTGATATTGAATTTGGCCCATGATTTGCGTACACCGCTCACTTCCGTTATCGGTTATCTGGATTTCATTCTTAGGGACGAGTTGTTGACCAAAGAACAGGTTAGGCATTATACGAGCATTGCTTTCGCGAAGTCAAAGCGCCTTGAGAAGCTGATCGACGAATTGTTTGAAATCACGAGAATGAATTATGGTATGCTGCCTGTCGAAAAACGATCGATCGATTTGAGCGAGCTGCTGACGCAGCTATGCGAAGAGTTGCTTCCGGTTTTTGAGAAAAGTAAACTGGAAGCCCGGTTGCGCGTTACTCCACTAATGATCATTTCAGGCGATGGCGACTTGCTGGCACGCGTGTTTGAAAATTTGCTGACCAATGCGATTCGGTACGGCAGCGACGGTCAGTTTGTAGATATTCATGGATCCCTTGAAGAAGATGAAGCGGTAGTTCAGGTGATTAACTACGGCGATCGCATCCATCCGGACGAGCTGCCGCATCTATTCGATATGTTTTATACCGGAGATAAATCCCGGAATCATCAGGAGGGCAGCACGGGCCTGGGCTTATTTATCACAAAGAACATCATCGGGCAGCATAATGGAACGATCACGGCCGAAAGCAGCTTACTTCGGACCGTTTTTGAAGTACGGCTGCCGCGGGGAGAGGGGCGGGAGGCCGTGAAGCCGTGAAGCCGTGAAGCCTTGCGGCTGTGAGGATTGGTGAAACGGTGCATGTGGATTTAGGTGAACTGTTTTTGCTAATGACAAGATTCCTTTGCGTACGACAATTTTTTACCTGAAGAATCAAAAAAGGAGCGGGTAGACTTCAACCTGCTCCAATAAACCGATATACAAACCTGTATTAATGGTGATGATGGGCATGTGCATCCGGTGCACCGGCTTTTACGTTACATAAAACAGATTCATCGTGTCTATGTTGTTCGGATTCGATCTGTAGGGTAGAGTGGGGGATATTTTTGTGCTCCAGCATATGCTCGATTTTTTGCAAAAGGGCGTCGACCTCATAAACCGTTCTGTTCCCGTCGACCACAATATGGGCCGTGAGCACGTTTAAGTTGCTCGTGATGGTCCAAATATGCACATCATGCACGGCCTTCACGCCTTCAAACTGCGAAATGGCTTGCACAACTTCCTCTACATCAATGTTACGCGGCGTTCCTTCCATAAGTACATGCAGGGAAGATTTGCTGACATAGTAACCACTCCGGAGAACGAGTACTGCGACGATGACACTGGCAACCGGGTCTGCCCATCCCCAGCCGAAAAACATCATCAGCAGCGCGGCAATAATGGCCCCGATCGATCCGAGCATATCACTGATCACGTGCAGGTAAGCGCCTCTCATGTTCAGGTTGTGCTCCGTATCGCTGCCACGCATCATTATCCAAGCAACCAGGATATTAATGAGCAGGCCGATGCAGCTGATGACCAGCATTCCCACGGTAGCGACTTCCGGCGGGTTCACAAATCGATCGATCGCTTCGTAAAAAATGTATAAGGCAATCGCAATCAGGGTAACGCCGTTTAGCATCGCAGCCAATATTTCAAATCTCCGGTAACCAAACGTGTTTCCCTTATTGACGGCTTTTTCTCCAAACTTAAACGCAAGTAAAGCGATCGCTAACGCAAGAGAGTCCGATAGCATATGACCGGCATCGGATAGCAGGGCAAGACTATTCGTAAAAAATCCCCCAAATGCCTCGACCAGCATATAAGCGGTAATGATGATAAAAGAGAACAGCAACACTTTTTTGTTGTTTTGTCCATGTCCGTGACTATGATCATGGGCGTGATTGTGATCATGTCCTGCCATACCTATACCTACTTCCTATATGATTGTAATCATATGAACAGTTGCTCATATGTTCTATTGATGTTAATTATATGTGGATAACCAAAGCACGTCAAGGGCAAACCGGTACAAAAATATAAAAGCCACATCCTCATTGCGAAAGTGGCTTGTTAGGTCAATGTATTGGAAAAGCGGGGGCGTTGATGCAGCCTAGACGGCTTAGGAAACATCTGAAAGGATATTCTTAATCAAGATCCGGGGAAATGTGATGTTCATGCTCCTGGCGCAAGACTTCGTCGAAGAGATTCCCGTTTGGTTGGGTCTGCTGTTGCGGCAGCTTCAATTGCAGCTGTGCCAACGCCTGTTCGAACTCCCCGATCGTTACCGGTTTGGCATGCCGCATCAATTCGTAACCGATTTGGCCGCTCATTTCAATGGTAGCGGTCTTAACGTCGGCAAAAGAGGAGATTCCCTTCACTCGCAATTTTGCCTCCAATTGATCGGCGGATAAGCGCAGCTTTTTCAAGTTTTGCGGTATAATCTTTCCATCCTGAATGACAAGCGTTGCTTTGCCCATAAACCATCTCTCGACCCAATCGAATTTTACCGCCAGAACTTGAACCGTAATCAAAAGCGCCACGAAAATGCACAAGGTTACGATGGTTTTCCATAATCCGTGCCCGGAAATCGCGTGCCCGATCATAGAGGCCATAGCCAGCAGGGTAATGATTTCAAGACCCGTCATTTCCGCTGCCGTTTTTTTGCCCAATATGCGCAGCAAACAAAATCCCACGAACAGCACGGCCAAAGCTTCCCAGATAAAACTAAGGTTCATTTGGGCCCCTCCCATACCAGATGGATGTATTGGGTCATTTTACTTTCATAATCAGGGATTGATCCACTTCTTCAATCCGGCTTCGCCCGGATATAGCCAGCTGCAGTTCGGTTTCCGCCATAAGATGTTTGATCACTTCTTCTACTCCGGTTTGTCCCGCAACGGCTAAAGCGTAAGCATACGGGCGTCCGACCAAAACGGCCGTGGCCCCAAGAGCGATCGCTTTTAAGATATCCGCCCCTCTGCGAATGCCGCTGTCCATAATAATCGGGATTTTGCCCTGTATCGATTCGTTGATCGAAGGCAAGGCATCCAACGTCGCCACGGCTCCATCAAGCTGTCGTCCTCCATGGTTTGAAACGATGATGCCGTCGACGCCATGTTCCAAAGCCAGCAGGGCATCGTCCGGATGCGTAATTCCTTTAATCAGCAAAGGCAGACGGGTTTGTTCCCGAATATATTCAAGCTCTTTCCAAGTGAAACAGGTGTTATTCCCTTCCTCCAGAGCCTTCAAGGCGGCCTCCTTTACGTTTTTGTCGGGAGATTCCTTGAGTTTCGAACAAAAGACGGGATCGGAAAAATAATTGCCCATTCCTTGTCCCGTAAGGAAAGGCAAGTATGCATTCCTTAGATCGGTTTCGCGCCATCCAAGAAGGGTCGAATCCACCGTGACGACGATGGCCTTGAATCCGGCCGCCTCCGCACGTTTCAGAAAGCTTTTTGTCAGCTCATGATCTTTGGGAGGATAGAGTTGGAACCATCTAACGGCGTCTCCCATTGCTTCGGCCACCTCCTCCATGGAGACGCTGGAAACGTTGCTAAGGATATAAGGAACGCCCAGTTTCGCCGCAGCTTTGGCAGGTGCCAGTTCGCCATCGGGATGAAGAATCGTATTGACCCCGATCGGCGCCAATAGAAAGGGAAGCGGGAATCGGTCGCCGAAAATCGATACCGAAAGATCACGCTTGGAAATATCGCTGCAAACCCGAGGCCGGAGCCGGTATTTTTGGAAGGCATCCACATTGCCGCGATGCGTATCTCCGGCTCCTGCCGCTCCATAAACGTAGCCGAACGGGGCGGCGGCAAGAACTTGTTTTGCTCGGTTTTCCCATTCGTCGAACGATACCGGTAAAAGCTTCGCAGCCTCGTCACCGCATTGGTAGATATCCATTTGTATCGTTTCGCTCTGAAATGCCATTCATATACCTCCACATTTTCTGAAAAATTCCGCTTCATCGATTCTTAGCTTGGACAAATGGCAGGAAGGTTAGTCAAAATAAATGGATTTTTCTCTCCTTGCTTTAACCATAGTGAACGGAGAGCGAAAGTCTAAGGGGAGGGCAGGTGGGTTCGTTTTTTTCGTCCGTTGCACAAAAAAAAGCCTTGGCTTTAGGCCAAGGCCAGATTGTCGAGAAACCCACGTCTTTGAGACGCTGGGTTTCTCTTTTTTTCATTTGCAGTTGCTAAAAAGCCTAAAAAAGAAGGGTTACCCCCTCTTTTCCAGGCGATCCAGGTGGATCGCCATCTT
>NZ_BAAIYF010000026.1:0-18388 GCF_057546105.1 Paenibacillus sp. YAE3
GCTGTTCTAAAATTCTGCAAGTCTGCCCTTTTCTTCATCCATATAATACCATTTTCGAAAATTACCCCTTAACGACAGTGAATATGCTATCGCTTCTTCTCTGAAACGGAATTATGCAAAACACTCAAGTAAAAAACGCTTATAATTGTCCTTCGTTGGAGCCGATTTGGCAAAAACCCCGAAATTATGGTGATTTTTTTGAAGGTTTAGGCATAGAAACAATTGCCAAAACGTCATTCCTTTGTTACAATAATCCCAGCGTTAGTAACAACTTTGTAATCTTTGTTGAGCCGTTGCCTGTAAACAGGCGGCTCCTGAAGTATATAGTGTAAAAAGACATATGCCGAATTTCCTCACACTAGGGAAGCGGGGGAACCATTTACGGGTGAATTGATCTTGCAACAGAGGGATCATAGGGGACCTTCTACCGAATCCTTAAGCTAACCTCGCAGGCACCGGAAGGAGTATTAATTTTGAAAAAGAAGCTAGCAGCAGCAGTCATGAGTTTTGCCATCGTATTTACCGTTGGGGCCGGAAGCGCTTTCGCGGATTCGAAAATGGACAAAGTCATCGATGATGTGCTCGGAACGAAATACAGAACCGGGGGAACGACGACCAACGGCTTTGACTGCTCCGGATTTACGATGTACGTATTTAAGCATCTCGGCATCAACCTGCCTCACCAGTCCGGTTCGCAGTTTACGATGGGCACTTCCGTTTCCCGCAGCGATTTGAGAGCAGGAGACCTCGTATTTTTTAATACATCCGGTTCCGGCGTTTCCCATGTCGGCATTTACGTCGGCGACGGTAAATTCGCACATGCTTCGACATCCCGCGGCGTTGTCGTCAGTTCGCTTAGCGAAAGCTATTACGTCAACCGCTACGTTGGCGCGAAACGTATTATGAGCAGTGATACATATCAAGCCTCTGCCGTCGATTCCGCAGACAATGATGACGTTGAATAACATTTTTGCCTGATCCGCACGGTTTGTACGACAGCCCGTACCGAGATTTTTGCCGAATCTCCGTACGGGATTTTTTGCGCTTGTCGCGCTTGATCCCCGAGGAATAGATTTTATGGAATCATCAAATGCTACTTAGCAGCGGACGTCTCTTACGAAAGGAGGCTTCTTGTGAACGTTTCGAAGGACTCTTATACCGTTACGCCCATGACGCGGGAGCAGGCCGAGGCCTGCTGCGGCTGGATGTACGCCCCCCCTTACGACCGCATCTACGGCTGGCTTCCCTGGGAGCAGATGGAGGCCCTCGGCATCGAGCTTGGAGATCCGGATCTGCGGAGGCAGCAATACGTTTCGGTGCTGGATGGAGACGGGCAGCTATGCGGGTTCGCGCAGCTGTTTCCGATGGTCAACGTCGTGCGCCTCGGTTTAGGCATGCGGCCGGATTTATGCGGCCAGGGACGAGGTCCGGGCTTTATCCAAGCGATCGTGGAGACGGCCAAAGCCCGCTTTCCCGGACAGGAGATCGATCTGGAGGTACAGGATTGGAATTTGCGGGCGATACGCGCTTACGTCAAGGCAGGATTCGAGATCACCGATACGTACGAAAAACAGACGCCGGAAGGCGTCGAGCGCTTTTACTGCATGGTTTATCAAGGGCTTTAAAAACGTCAATGAAAAATGGTACAAAATTGTGTACGTTTAGTGGATTTAAACTGGCTTTCGTTTGCTTTTTTGTCACAAACTATTTGATGTACCGGCTTGTTCCGTTATAATGAAGAAATGAGAGAACTGCAGTTTACATAGAAAGGACGAAAACGGATGCAAAAATGGATCATGAGCGGTTTGATAACGATTGCATGCGTAATGGCCGTTGTGCTTATGTTTACGCTGCCGGGTAAAGAGCAGGTAGCCGAAGAAGAAAAACCGACCATGCCTGAAGTAACCATGGACGCTGCAGCGGCCGAAGCCGTTGTGAAAGCCCAGGGCTGCATCAGCTGCCACGGCGACCAGCTGCAAGGCGGCGTGGGACCGAACCTGCAAAAAATCGGCTCCCAGATGTCTGCTGAAGAACTTTACACGATCATTACCAAGGGCAGAGGCGGCATGCCTTCCTTCAAAGACAAACTCCAAAAAGAGGAGATTGCCAACGTAGCCCAGTGGCTTGCAGCCAAAAAGTAATGGCCGTTTTCCTTGAAGGAATAAAAAACACGCTTCGCGCATGACCGCAAGGTCTGGCGAAGCGTGTTTTTTTGCTTTCGGTTTTCTTATTTTTTAGCGTTTCTCGCCTGAGCGCATTTTTTCGAACAATTCGTTAAACTGATGCGCCTCCTTGATGTCGAGCGCGGTGATGCCGCCGTCATCCCATGAAGTCAGCCGCAGCGTTACGTTCTTATGGTCAATCGTGATGAAGGGATGGTGATCGAAGGCTTCGGAAATCGCCGCAACCTCATCGACGAACGAAATCCCCTTCATGAAGTTGGAAAAAATAAATTTCCGCACAATCCAGCGTCCTTCCTCCAGCTCCCAGCCTTCCAGTTTCGCTAAATGCGCTTCCACTTCTTCTAGCGTGTAAACCATATTCTCATTTCCTCCCTGAAACCAAACACCCTCGTATCGAAATTTAAAAAAGGATGCTGCTTATCCATGCTCTTGTTGACTTTTCCCATTGTATTCCGATCGTTGAATAAATATGAATATGGCCGCCTCGGCCCAGAACTTGTTATATCTTACCATGACGGATATTCAAAAATCCATTCGGCGCTTGGACTAGATGAGTGGGACTACAGTCAGTTCCTCGTCCCCGATCAGCAGATTGATCCGGTGGTTGGCCTTGTCGTACATGACGACGCCGCTCCCTACCTCAATGACCGGCTCCGTACCCAAGGCATAAAACAGGTCTTCCGCAAGCGCCTCATGAACCTCCAGTTTCTCCTCGGGACTCAGCAGCAGCCATTCGCCGCCATCCATCTCAAAAAACAGGTAGCTGTCCGGGATGCCTCCCACCGCCTCCGTTAAATCCTTCAATATTTCGTCATATTCACGCCCATGTTTGACTCCCATCGGCTTTACCTCCATCTGGTCTATGTCGTCTAAACGAATCGAATCGGGCGAACCATGGATCGGCTCCGCCGTCTTTACCGGCTCCGAAGGACGGCTTTTTCTTTTTTCTTAGTTCATTGTATGTAGGGCCTGCGCTACCAACTGTACGATTCTCCCATGCCAGGATAGGTCCGATGAACCCTTATGTTTCATTATAACGGAAAAACCCCCTTAAAAAAAAAGCCGTTCCTGACGATAAATATTATAATTACGTTTTTGGTGAGACACCATGCTTGCAAGGATGCAGCCTTGGTGCGCGAAAGGATTCAATTTTATTTCTCATGGATGAGGTGCGCAATGGAAATTTCAACACTTATCGGCCTAATACTCGGGTTGGTCGCGGTCCTATTCGGTATGGTACTCAAAGGTGCGCCTTTGGTATCCCTTCTTACCCCCGCCGCTTACGTCATCATTCTCGGGGGCACGGCTGCTACGTTATTTATTGGTTTCCCGATGTCAGAGATTAAAAAATTCCCTAAACTGATCAAAATGGTGTTCGTTAAGCAAAAGCTGGTCGAACGCCGCGAACTCATTGCCATGTTCATGGAATGGGCCTCCATTACCCGCCGCGAGGGGCTGCTGGCCCTGGAAACGAAAGTCGAAGAGATTGACGACCAGTTTCTTCGCAACGGCATGCGAATGATCATTGACGGCAACGACCAGGACTTCGTGCGCGACGTATTAATGGAAGATATCGCGGCAACGGAAGAACGGCATCGGGCCGGCGCTTTGTTATTCTCCCAAGCCGGCATGTACGCTCCGTCGCTCGGGGTGCTTGGCGCGGTCGTCGGTTTGATCGCGGCCCTGACCAAGATGGAGAACATGGGCGAACTCGCTCACGCGATCGGCGCGGCCTTTATTGCGACGCTCCTGGGTATTTTCACGGGTTATGTATTATGGCATCCGATTGCCAACAAGCTGAAACGACTGTCCAAAAAGGAAATCGAATTGAAACTGATGATGATCGAAGGGCTTTTGTCCATTCAATCCGGCGTATCCACGATTGCGATCAGTCAAAAGCTTTCCGTCTTCCTGACCCCTTCCGAGCGTGCTCAAATGAATGAGAAGGAGGATGCTACAGGTGAGCAAAAAGACTAGACATGAACCTCATGAAGAACATGCCGACGAATCGTGGCTCCTGCCGTACTCCGACCTTTTGACCCTGCTGCTTGCCCTGTTTATCGTCATGTACGCCATGAGCGCTACTGACAACAAAAAGTTCGAGGAAATGAGCAAAGCGTTTAATACCGCTCTCAGCACCGGCACCGGGGTACTCAATTTCAGCTCGGCGCTGCCTTCCGACAAAAACCTGGACAAAGGCAAAAAGGACAGCCAAGCCAACGCCGTCAGCACTGAAGATGGCAGAAGACGAAAAGCCCAGCTTGCAAAACAGGAGCAAGAGGACATGGAGAAGTTAAAAAAGCAGCTGGATCAGTATATTAAAAACAACGGCCTGACGAACCTGCTAAATACGAAGCTGAACCAATCGGAGCTGACCATTACCATCAGCGACAATGCGCTTTTCGCCTCGGGCAGCGCCGCCGTGAAGCCCGAATCGCGGCAACTGGCATTGGCGATCAGCAATATGCTGCAGCAGTTCCCAAGCTATAACGTCATCGTCTCGGGGCATACCGATAATATGCCGATCTCCAACAGCGAATATGCCTCGAACTGGGATTTGAGCTCGGACCGTGCGCTTCACTTCATGAAAATTTTGCTGAACAATCCGAAGCTGAATCCGGCCATGTTCACGTCGAAAGCCTTCGGGGAATACCACCCGATCGCCTCCAACGATACGGCTGCGGGCCGGGCGATGAACCGCCGGGTCGAAGTTTCGATCATCCGCAAATATACGGATCAGTCGCAGCAAATGCAGGTCCCCAACCCATAGAAATGCCCATTAAAAAGCTAAAGCTGTATTTTCGTTGAATAACGATCATACAGCTTTTTTTACGTTTATTTGCGGCATGCCGCCTATTGAAGCTCGTAATGAAGGAGCCGGCCAAGCTCTTTTTTTTCGGCTTCGGTCAAATCGCGCCATTTGCCCTTCGGCAGAGAGCCCAGATGAATGTTCATGATCCGGATTCGCTGCAGCTTGCGCACGGAATACCCGAAGCTGCTGCACATTCTGCGGATTTGCCGATTTTTCCCCTCGGTCAAAATAATTTTGAATACCCGGTCGGAAATTCGCGTCACTTTGCAGGGCAGCGTCATTTCGCCCAATATTTTTACTCCGCCCGCCATCCCCG
Organism: Paenibacillus sp. YAE3; assembly: GCF_057546105.1. Lineage (NCBI taxonomy): Bacteria > Bacillati > Bacillota > Bacilli > Caryophanales > Paenibacillaceae > Paenibacillus > Paenibacillus sp. YAE3. Next base: position 5,312 of record NZ_BAAIYF010000026.1, read on the forward strand.
TCAGAAACGAGGTCGTCACCGGCTTGTCTACCGTAACGATATATTCCTTTTCATGTTTGCCTTCGGAGCGCAAAATTTTGTTGACGATATCCCCGTCGCTTGTCATCAAAATAAGTCCTTCCGAATCCTTGTCCAATCTTCCGATCGGAAAAATCCGTTCCGGATGGCCGACGAAATCGACGATGTTGCCTTTGATATGCTTCTCCGTCGTGCTGGTGATGCCTACGGGCTTATGCAAGGCGATATAGACGTGGCGCTTCTTTTTGGCCTCGAGCGGCCGTCCGTTGATTCGCACGTCGTCCCCTTCCTCAGCCTGGCTTCCCAAGACCGCGACCTCGCCGTTAATCGTCACTTTGCCGCTCTCTACCAGCTTGTCCGCTTCACGCCGGGAGCAAAACCCCGTTTCGCTGATAAATTTGTTAATTCGCAATGGGTTCTTCCCCCTCATGGTTTATGTCTGTTTGCGTCTCCCATGCAATAGGCAACACGATGTCGACCCTCGTGCCTTTTCCCGGCTTGCTGAATATTTCCATCATGCCCTTATGGCCTTCAATAATACCTTGGCTGATCATCAAGCCGAGGCCCGTTCCGTTCTCCTTGCTCGTAAAAAACGGCTCGCCGAGCTTAGGCAGGATATGGCTCGGAATGCCGATCCCTTGGTCGGTGATCGTGATCCCGATTTCTTCCCGGCTTAATCGGAACAGTTCGATCCGGATGATGCCGCCGTCTTCCATTGCTTCGATCGCGTTTTTGATGATATTGATAAAAACCTGCTTCATCTGGTTTTCTTCGCAATGGACCTTGTAATCTTCCGGCTCGAACTCGAATTTGAATTCGATGTCGTACAAATGGGCCTGGCTGTCGAGAAGGTTCACGACGTCGCTCAGGATGCTCCGGATGCTTTTCACCTGAAACTGGGTCGCCTGCGGTTTGGCCAAAATCAAAAACTCGCTCACTATCAAATTGATGCGGTCGAGCTCCGACAACATAATCTCGTTATGCTGCGGCGACACTTGATTGGTTTCGCGCTGAAGCTGCAGAAATCCGCGCAGCGTCGTCAGCGGGTTCCGTATTTCATGCGCCACGCCCGCGGCCAGCTGCCCGACGGTCGTCAGCTTTTCGGAACGCCGCAGCAGCTCCTCCATTTTGTTTCGTTCGGTCATGTCGCGGGAGACGCTAATAAAGGACGTAATATGTCCATCTTCGTCTTTGACGGGTGCCGTGCTGATGCTGACCTCGACCAGGGAACCGTCCTTTCGGAGGCGCAAGGTTTCGGTCGGAGGCAGCTGTTCCCCTTTTCGGAGCGCCTGAACGTTTTTGGTTTCCTCTTCCTCCAAAAAGTCGGGGACGATCTGAAGCCTTTTGCCGACGACCTCATGGCTCTTCCAGCCGTACAAATCCTCAAAGGCCTTATTGACCTGGATCACCCGTCCGGACCAGTCTACCGTATGAATCGCGTCCGCAATTTGCTGGATAATGGATTCGAGATGGTCTTTGACCGATTTGTTTTCCTCGGCGGCCTGTTTCAGCTGATTCGTATAATCATGGAGGCTTGAGGTCATGGTATTGATCCTGTCGGATAAGAGCCCAAGCTCGTCTTTGCTGTTAATGGCAAGCGGCGTATCAAACCGCCCCTCCGTGACGTCCTTTACCTTGGCAAGGATCGATTCCATCGGACGGATGATGTAACCCGCCAGCACATAGCTTCCAAGAATGATGATGACAAGGAGCGAAGCAGAAATGGCGATATAACTCACCAACTGATCGTTTAATACGCTCGAAATCATCTCATAGTCCATCACAATGCTTATAATGTACACCGATTGTTCCGGGCTAAACACCGGAATAAAGCTTTTCAGCACCTTTTTGCCGTGGATCTTGGCCTCGAACATGACATTGGAGCCGGTCCCCACAGCCTTGGACACCGCTTCCTTGTCTTTTGTCACATCCCCATAGTTGTAGGTCCCATACTGGATGGGACGGTTGCGCAATTTTATATTATACCCGTCAAAACCGGTGGTTGTCATATTCTTGTTGCCAAAAGTACGGGGATTGATACATGTGATCTCAAGAATATTTTGGTTTACCTGCTTCGTTTTTTCGAGGATCGATTCCGGGCTCACCAACTTCGCGTAATCGTTGATGACGTCGCTTCGAATGAAGGGGTCGATCAAATAGTTGCGTTTTCCGTCATAATAGTAGCCCCATTTATCGATAAAATCAGGGTTCGATGTCGAATATTCAAATGGGCCCGTCCAGAAATTGTCCAGGGACATCCCTTGCGAAACGGTCACCTTCTGCATATTAAAGAGCTGCTGGAACGCAGTGAACCAGTAACCCCAATCCCGCGTGGACAGCCCAAGTTCGCTCGGATCCGACGATTTGACGACGACAATGTCATCCGCGGTCCTGGCCAAAAGGGATATGTGGGTCACGCCGATTTCCTTGCTCAGTTTCCGGAGCTGGCTGTTTTCAATTTCGCGGTAATCCGCCGGCAGCTCCTTGGCCGCAAGGATGGACGCCATGCGAAGCAGCTCTCCGGCTTCCTCCTCCACGTATTTCGAACTGTATTGGCTTTGCTCGATGGAGGCTGCGATTTGCCTGGCGGCAATCAGCATTTTGCTTTCGCTGTCCCTTTTCAAATTGTCTTGGGTCGTGTAGAAGCTGAGGAGAATATATAGAAGCAATATCAACAGCAAAGAGCCAGACATGACCAGCGTTAATTTATACTTGATGGACAAAGGATCACCTCTTGGCAGTTAGCAAACTTTGGTGAAAAATGACAATACTCTATCATCATAACCCCAAACCCTTGCATTTGAAAAGACGGATAACTTATGTATTTTCATTCTTCAACGGCCCTTCCGTTCTCCCTGGAATTGATCTTTGGCGTCTCGTTCACTACAATAAGAAAAACGTCTATTGCAGCATTTCTTAGAAGACAGACCACTTTTCGTTGAAGTTTTTCTTGAGATGTAGGGCAGCAGGCTCTTGCAGCGTTATCTTTCCTACATCTTAAGAAAAACGTCTATTGCAGCACTTCTTTGAAGACAGACCACTTTTCGTTGAAGTTTTTCTTGAGCATGCTGCTATATGAATAACTTATGCACGTTATACACATATTCACATTTGTTTAAGAACAATTTGTGGATAAATCTGTGTGCAATTAAAAAGTTATCCACAATTATATGCACAGCATGTTAACAAACGAATGCCTGTTCGCTGAATAAACCGCAATTGGAATTTAAGGGGGATTTATATTTTGGAAGAACATTTGAATCATCCTCTTTCTGTGGATGAATCTGTGGATAAAGCTGTGCATGAACGGTGGATGAAAGAAGCCATCGCGGAGGCCAAGAAGGCTGAGGCCATCGGCGAAGTGCCGATCGGCGCGATCATCGTCCGGGGCGATGAAATTATCGGCCGCGGCTACAACCTGCGCGAAACGTCCCAAGATGCGACCGCGCATGCCGAAATCGTCGCCATCCGCCAGGCAAGCCAGGCGATCGGCGCTTGGCGATTGCTGGACTGCCGTCTTTATGTGACGCTCGAGCCTTGCCCGATGTGCGCCGGGGCGATCGTTCAATCCCGCATCCCGCATGTCATTTACGGAACCGGAGACCCCAAGGCAGGCTGCGCCGGCACGCTGATGAATTTATTGCAGGAGCCCCGGTTCAATCACCGCACGGAGCTCACGGTCGGGGTGTTGCAGGAGGAATGCGCAACCATGCTGACGCAATTTTTCCGCAAACTGCGGGGCAAGGCTTAAAACACCAATAGCCCGAGGGCGCTTCTAACTTACGCTAACGATATCACTAACTTTCCAAACATGTCGTCTCCACAAAACCGCCATCCAACAACAAAAAACCACCCGGTTCGGGAAGTTTCCCGACCGGGTGGTTTTGTTTGTGAAGCTTAGTATGCGGCTCCGCCCATTTTTTCTTGCAATTGCTCCATCGTAATGATGTCGCCTTCTTTTGGAATACCGATTTTGAACGTTTGCTTGTCGTTGATCTTGCTGTACTGATTCGTCAATTCCATCGACAGTTTCATATTTTCTTTTGTCTCAGGATCGTTCATTTCAACATTGATGGCAGCGTTCTGGTAGGAAGGGAAATCCTTCTTGTCGATCGCCGTGTTGATGTTGAACTGGTTGATTTTCAGATAGTTCTTCAGTTCGTTCAGACCTTTGCTCACTTCGTCTTTGTTTGCGGAGGTCAGATCCTTTTTGGCCTCTTCGATTTCTTCCTTCGTCACGCCAACCATTTCGCGGTATTCGTCTTTTGCGATAATGTCGAGAATTTTAGGAAGTGCTTTGTTGACGAAAATTTCCGCTGCTTCTTTTACGTTTTCGTCCGTTACGCTGAACTGCACGACTTGTTTTGCTTCTACGCCTTCAGGCAGGTTCGCGTCTTTTGTGTTAATGTCTTTGAAGTATTTTTTGCCGTCGTATTCTTCGAACAACGTATTCAAGACTTCATTGGACAGTTGTTGTGCTTTTTTCTGATCCAGGGAATCCGGATTGAACGTCGTTCCGCCTTGTTCCGCCAGTTCCTTCATGTCCAGCACGAGGTATTTGTTCACCACGTCTTCCGGAAGCGGCAGCATCGGAATGCTTGGAATTTTGACGTACAATTTCTCTTTGGTCATTACCATCGGAATGCTGAAGCTCATCGACATATCGCCCTTCAGGTTGATTCCCATAGTCATCTCGGTTTGCATTGGATCGTTTTGATATACCCCATCAATTGTCAATTCGGCGTTTTTGAGCATGCTCATGACTTGGCTGGCAGCTTCATTATCGGCAGTTTCCTTCGTGGATACCTGCAGATCTTTGATAACCACCTTGCTCTTCATTTCGTACGAAGTCATTTTCATTGCATTCCCGGTGGCGCTCTTCATGGCGTCTTTCGGGTCCTGCTTGCTTGTGCTGCATCCTGCAAGTACCAATGTCAAGGACATGATCAGCGTCAGCATCAGGACTGCAAACTTCTTGTTCATTAATTTCTCTCCTCTCTTTCTCTAGGGCAAAATAGCACACCTTTTCATCATAAACCATTTTTAGGATAACGTGAACAGTTTTTTGGAAATTTTATGATTGGAAAATAATTAATTTCCTTTTTTACCTGCTTTGTGAGCTCACACTGCGTAATACGTCGAATGTCACTCCAAGGTTGCAAAATTTCAATAAGCTTGATGTATAAGTACTTTATTTTCATAAAAAAGCAATAAAAAAAGCCCTTCGGCCGGTGCCAAAGTGCTTTTTTCGTTTCCAATAATGTCGTTTGAGGCGAGGTTAACCTTCTCTATTCAAATGATCCACATGATTACGGTTTTTTACCTTTTTCGATCCGGAGAGAGGCTCCTGCATCGTGTTTTCGTGATCGCTGCGATGCTGCCGCTGCTCCTGGCGCTGCGCTTCCGGCACGGGAATGGCTTTCGGTTTGCTCATCTGATTTCACCCCAATCTCGGATTAAGAGTGCTGATGGGTCAAGTCTGTCGTTTTGTCGTGATTCAGCGCATCCTGATGCCGGCGGTCATTGGTATCCTGCTGGATCTGCTGGGCGTGATGGCTGTTTACCCGGGTTTGGTCCAAATCCTCCACAACATTGCTCAGGTTTTTATCCACACCGTTTTTTGCTTTGGTCATCTCTTTCCCTCTTTTCCCTGTTAAACGTGATGAGTCACATCGTGAAGCGCCTGGGCGCATTCATGAATCTGGCGGGTGTACCCTTGAGTCATGTCCTGAATGACCTCGGTGCGCTCATCCACCGTTTGCCCGTCGCGCTCCACGTCGACCAGATCCACCTTGACCTCCCGTGTATCCAAATAGGAGCACTGAAAATCAAAGGAATACATCGTGCGTCCAGCGGAATCGATGTGAATTCGGAGCGCATTCGGATTCGCCTCATCCGCAAACACCTGGGCGGAGTCCGACGGGTCAAGGTTTTGCGGCAGCTGCGAGTGCCAAGCCTGAACCAGCTGATCTTGATCGAGTTGAAATTCTCGGTTCATTTCATCACACCTCCCCTGCTTTTTTAATGTGCGGAGAAGGCAACGGATTTATTCGCTTCCCGGCCAAGGAAACGTACGATCCGGAATGCCATTTGTACCCTAACGATGATTGAAAAACGTTCGGCTCAAAAACGTCGTGAGGGCTGCAATACAGTGCATGAATACGAGCATCGGAACAATAAAAAAGAAGCCATTCCATTTCGGATGACTTCTGTCGTTTACGTTATCTGGCGGAGAGGATGGGATTCGAACCCATGTGGGCTTGCACCCTAACGGTTTTCAAGACCGCCCCGTTATGACCGCTTCGGTACCTCTCCAGATGGTATAAATATTAAAGGTTACGTAAGGCGTAACAAAAATATCATACCATAGTTTATTTTATTGTTCAAGCTTATTTCTGTTTAGGAGCAATCACCTTTATGTTGCCCATATAAGGCTGAAGAACGTCCGGAACGACCACGCTGCCGTCCTCTTGCTGATAGTTTTCCAAAATGGCCGCAACCGTCCGGCCAACCGCCAGCGCCGAACCGTTCAGCGTATGCACGAATTCAGGTTTGGCCTTCGGCTCCGGACGATACCGGATGTTGGCCCGGCGTGCCTGGAAATCCTCCGTATTCGAGCAAGATGAGATTTCCCGGTACATGCCGCTCTCAGGCAGCCATACTTCAAGGTCATACGTTTTGGCGGCGGAAAAGCCCATATCCCCCGTGCTCAGCGCCATGACGCGGTATGGCAGCTTCAGGAGCTGCAGGACGTGTTCGGCGTCGGCCGTCATCTTTTCCAGCTCTTCATACGATTTCTCAGGGTCCACGATTTTAACCAGCTCTACCTTGTTAAATTGATGCTGGCGGATCAGGCCGCGGGTATCCCGTCCTGCCGAACCGGCCTCCGAACGGAAACAGGAGCTGTAGGCCACAAAATGCTTCGGCAAATCCTCCACCGTCAAAATCTCGTCGCGGTAGTAGTTCGTTACAGGCACCTCGGCAGTAGGAATCAGGTAATACTCGGTGTCGCGGATCTTGAACAGATCCTCTTCGAACTTAGGAAGCTGCCCCGTCCCGCGCAAGCTGTCGCCGTTAACGATGTACGGAGGCAGCATTTCTTCATAACCGTGCTCTCCGCTGTGAAGATCCATCATAAAGTTGATTAATGCACGCTCCAGACGTGCTCCCAGCCCTTTGTAAAAGGTAAAGCGCGAGCCCGTTACTTTAGCCGCCGCTTCAAAGTCCAGAATATCAAGCCCCTGCGCGATGTCCCAGTGAGCCTTCGGCTCGAAATCGAACGTTCTCGGCTCGGACCAGCGGCGAATTTCGACGTTGTCCGCTTCGGAAGCGCCTACAGGAACGGACTCGTGCGGGATATTCGGGATCGCCATCATCAGTTCGGAGATAGAGGCTTCGAGTTCGCGGATTTCCTCGTCCATAGCTTTGATCCGATCCGACACTTCGCGCATCTCCAAAATCAGTTCTTCCGCGTCTTCCTTATTTTTTTTGCGCTTGGCCACTTCGCCCGACACGACGTTGCGGCGGTTTTTCAGCGCTTCGCTTTCCTGAAGCAATTCTCTGCGGCGCGTATCCAGCTCGGGGAAACCAGCGATCAAATCGAGCGATTTGTTGCGGTTTTTCAGCGCTTGTTCGACTTTCGCAAAGTCGGTCCGCAATATTTTTACATCCAGCATTCCAAAATTCCTCCCAAAATGGTTACATGTATCCGGCCGGAATCCTCGAATCTACGTGAAGGAATTCCTCAGCGTACATCTTTTGAAAACTTCTATTGGCATACCTTCCATGAGCCAAACCATATTCCTGCATGTTCAAAAAAATAACCCCGACCCTTGTGGGTATATCGCTTCAGCCTGCCAATCCCGGTTCGGCCGGAATCGGCAAGCTGAGCAATCCCCTTATCCAAAGCTTACCCTATTCGGAGGCTTTAGATATCATAAAAAGAGTCAAGGTGTCTGTCATGTTATATATCGGCACAAAAGCAGGGTTTTATGACGCTTGGCCGGCTCTTACCATATCCACGAAATATTGATGAAGACGGTAATCGTCGGTCAGTTCCGGATGGAACGAAGACGCCAGCAAATGTCCCTGTCTTGCCGCTACGATCTCTCCGTTGTACGAGGATAGCACATCCACTTGGTCCCCTACGCTGCGGATGAGCGGCGCACGGATAAACACGGCCCGAACCGGCTCGTTAATGCCTTTGACGTCCAGATCGGTTTCAAAGCTCTCCCGTTGGCGTCCGAACGCGTTCCGGGCTACGGTGATATCCATGAGCTCCAAATGGGCTTCTTCCTGGCCTTCAATCGTTTTGGCGAGCACAATCAAACCTGCGCAGGTTCCGAAAATCGGTTTGCCAGCCGCGGAAAACTCGCGGATCGCATCGATAAAATCGTATTTGCGCATCAATTTGCCGATCGTTGTGCTTTCGCCGCCGGGAATGATCAGGCCTTGGATATCCTGCAGTTCTTCCTTTTTCTTAATGGCGACGCCTTCGGCGCCGGCCAGCGCAATGCTGCGAATATGCTCTGCTACGGCACCCTGGAGTGCCAGCACCCCGATTTTCATATGTCTCAAGCCTTCTCTCTTACCAGCCGCGGTCCGACATCCGTTCAGCCGGACTCAGCTTCGAAATCTCGATGCCTTTCATCGGAGTTCCCAGGTTCTTCGATACTTCGGCGATCAGTTTGTAGTCTTGGTAATGCGTTGTCGCTTCCACGATCGCGCGGGCGAATTTTTCAGGGTTGTCCGATTTGAAAATGCCGGAGCCAACAAACACGCCATCGGCGCCCAAATGCATCATCAGCGCTGCGTCAGCCGGCGTAGCCACGCCGCCCGCGGCGAAGTTGACGACCGGCAGCTTGCCGTTTTCATGCACGCCCAAAAGCAGATCGTAAGGTACGCCCAAATTTTTCGCTTCTGCGTACAGCTCGTCCTTGGACATGCTTTGTACTTTGCGAATTTGGCTGTTGATCAAGCGCATATGGCGAACGGCTTCGACGATATTGCCCGTTCCCGGCTCGCCCTTCGTGCGGATCATCGATGCGCCTTCGCCGATCCGGCGCAGCGCTTCGCCAAGGTCTTTGGCTCCGCACACGAAAGGAACGGTAAAGTCCCATTTATCGATATGGAATACTTCATCGGCAGGAGTCAACACTTCACTCTCGTCGAGATAGTCGACGCCCAGGGATTCCAGAACTTTCGCTTCCACGTAATGACCGATGCGGGCTTTCGCCATGACCGGAATGGATACCACTTTCATTACTTCTTCGACGATCGTCGGATCGGCCATGCGGGCTACGCCGCCTGCTGCGCGAATATCGGACGGTACGCGTTCCAAAGCCATAACGGCCGTCGCACCTGCCGCTTCAGCGATTTTTGCCTGCTCGGCATTCATGACGTCCATGATGACGCCGCCTTTTTGCATTTCTGCCATGCCTCTTTTAACTCTCGAAGTCCCTGTTTCCATGTCCACGCCTCCCGAAATGTGTATCATCTCAATCTATAAGCTAATGCTTTTTGAATATCTTAAAAAAGATTTTTTATTCCGTCAAACAAATCGGCAAACATTTCTCCGATGGCCCGGAAGAACAAACGGAACCAGCTGCCCTTTTCGACATCCTCGGAGGTCACCAGGTTGACCGTCTTGGTCTGTGCTTGATCCATGCCTTCGGCTTTGTACGTATACGTAATCGTTCCAACCTTGGTCCCTTTTTTGATCGGCGCTACCAGTTCGGCAGCATCGAGCTTCGTTTGGAACTTCACGCCTTTCGCGTCGCCGCCTTTCGGCACGACAAAGCTGACATCGCTGTCGCTGACGACGCCGACTTTAGTCTCTACGCCTTTTTTGACGGGAACGGTGTCCAAACCTTCGACTTTCGATTTTCCGGGTACGACCTGCTTGACCTCGAAGTTATCGAAACCAAAGTCCAAAACTTTTTTCGTCTCCGTGAACCGGTGAGCCTCGGAATCGGCCCCCATGACGACACTGATCAAACGCATGCCGTTGCGTACGGCCGTGCCCGTAAAGCAGTTGCCCGCATTTTGGGTGTGTCCGGTTTTCAGGCCGTCCAGACCCGGATATGCATAAGCTTTGAAGTTCGGGATGTTCTTATTCGCTTCCAGCATCCAGTTGTAGTTTACGATGGGTGCTTTATCGCGCTCCCGGAACTTGTACGATTGAATCGCCGTGAATTTGGCGTAATCCGGATGGTCCTTTACGATGTGCATGGCGAGAATGGCCGCATCCTTCGCCGACATGACGTCTTCTTTATCGGTGTCCGGCTGATATTTCTTAGGCATGTCCTTTTTGTCAAGCCCGGTGGCATTGATGAAGTGCGCGGTCTTCATGCCCATTTGCTTGGCCGTTTCGTTCATCAGCTTTACGAATTCCTGCTCGGAGCCGGCTACGCGTTCGGCAAGGGCCACCGTGGCGTCATTGGCCGAGCCTACAGCCATGGCGATATACAGTTCCTCAACCGTATGAACGTCTCCCTGATTCAAAAAAATACGCGAACCCGTGGTTAATTTTGGATTTTCCCCTACTGTAACCTTATCCGTCCATTTCAGCTTCCCCTGTTTAACCTGTTCGGCAACGATATACTCCGTCATCATCTTGGTCATACTTGCCGGAGGGAGCGCTTCGTCTGCATTCATCGACAAAAGCACCTGACCCGTTGAAGCTTCGATCAAAATCGCGGATTTCAAATTCAGCTCCGGCTTCTGGATGCTTCCTGCTACCGCAGTCGTACTGTTCGTTGCAGCAGTCGTGCTTGTCTGGGCCTTCTCCGCAAACACCATGGCGGCCGGCAAAGCGGAAAGGCAAAGCATATTCAAAAGCATAACCGAGGCTATGCTCTTTTTAACGAGGTGACGTTTGTTCTTCTTATGGCCGGAACGACCCGACAACTTCCATTTCTTACTCAATGAATTGTTAACTCCCCTCTTGCCCATTAAAATCTTACTTGTTCTATTCTATCACAGGGGATTAAGCAAAAAAAGACAGACAGGCCTAAATTCGGCCTGTCTGTACAAGAAGATGTTGGTTAAGTGCAAATCATCTTCGGTTTTATACGGAGTAGTTTGGAGCTTCTTTCGTGATTTGGACGTCATGCGGATGGCTTTCGCGGAGCCCTGCGCCGGTAATCCGTACGAATTGGGTGTCTTCGCGAAGTTCCTCAAGATTTTTCGTGCCGCAGTATCCCATGCCGGAGCGAAGACCGCCGATCAGCTGATGGATCGTATCCTTCAACGGACCTTTGTACGCTACGCGTCCTTCGATTCCTTCCGGTACGAGCTTCTTATCGTCGTCCTGGAAGTAGCGATCCTTGCTGCCCTGCTTCATAGCGGCCATGGAGCCCATACCGCGGTATACCTTGTAGCGGCGTCCCTGATAAATTTCAGACTCGCCCGGGCTTTCTTCCGTGCCGGCAAACATGCTTCCGAGCATGACCGCGTGTCCGCCTGCAGCCAACGCTTTCGTGATCTCGCCGGAATATTTGATGCCGCCGTCAGCGATGAGCGGAATGCCATATTCGCGGGCAACTTTCGCGCAGTCGTAAATGGCAGTAATTTGCGGTACGCCAATACCGGCAATTACGCGCGTCGTACAAATGGAACCAGGTCCGATGCCCACCTTAACGACGGAGGCACCGGCTTCGATCAAGTCGCGTGTGGCTTCGCCGGTAGCGACGTTTCCTGCCACGATCGTAAGTTCCGGATACAAGCCGCGAAGCTTACGGACAAAATCAAGGATATTGATGTGGTGTCCGTGCGCGGAATCGACCACAATCATGTCGACGCCGGCTTTTACCAGCGCTTCCGCGCGCTCAAGGCCGTCCTTGGAAATACCGATCGCTGCGCCGACCAACAGGCGTCCTTGCGCATCCTTCGCCGCATTCGGGAACTGAATCGCTTTTTCGATATCCTTGATCGTGATAAGGCCTTTCAAAACGTTATTATCGTCAACCAAAGGGAGCTTCTCGATTTTGTGCTTCTGCAGGATAACCTCAGCCTCTTGCAGCGTTGTGCCGACCGGAGCCGTAACCAGGTTTTCCTTCGTCATCACTTCTTTGATTTGAATGCTGTAATCGTGCACGAAACGCAGGTCGCGGTTCGTCAAAATCCCCACCAGCTTATGCTGCTCGTCCACAATCGGCACGCCGGAAATGCGGAATTTCGCCATCACTTGCTCGGCATCGGAAACAAGGTGATCAGGTGTCAGGGAGAATGGATTCGTAATAACACCGCTTTCGGAGCGTTTTACGCGGTCTACTTCTTCAGCCTGCTGCTCAACGGACATGTTCTTATGGATAACGCCAATCCCGCCCTCTCTGGCGATCGCGATAGCCATGGCGGCTTCGGTAACGGTATCCATACCGGCACTGATGAGCGGAATGTTGAGCTTCACATGCTTGCTTAATCTCGTGGACACGTCCACTTCCTTCGGCAGCACCTCAGACTTGCGCGGCACCAGCAACACATCATCAAAAGTAAATCCTTCTTTACTGAATTTGTCTTCCCACACCTTGGAACTTCCCCCTCATTGTCATGTATTGTATTCGTCAAAACCCTTATACTACAAGGCTTGAAAATCATTTTCTGAAAATATATTATTGCCATCTTAGCAAAGGCCCTGCGAAGCTGTCAAGGAATTGAGGATGGTAAAACAAACAGAAAATGCACTTGTCTAATACCCGAAAATACATGTCCACTGGTAAAAGACAACGATTCAAAAAAAGACATCTCTGGATGGGATGTCCAATGTTTGCAGGCCAATGATCAAAACATATGGCCGATCTTAATGCCATCAACTTTGCCTCGGAGCACCCGCCACATCTTAGCGTTGTTACAATAGGCTATTATTATGTGGCAAAACGACCATTCATAATCTGCCGACCTTCTCGAGCTTCAAGAAATCGCCCAAACGTGGATAAATAAAAAAACCACCGTCGATTGTTCATCAACAGTGGTTCTTCGCTTGGCAGCGTCCTACTCTCCCAGGACCCTTCGGTCCAAGTACCATCGGCGCTGGAGGGCTTAACGGTCGTGTTCGGGATG
>NZ_BAAIYF010000027.1:0-14504 GCF_057546105.1 Paenibacillus sp. YAE3
GACTTCCTCCATCCTTGAGGTTTTTGGGTTTGGTCACTTGAAAACTTCTCCAAGTTGGGGTGAAGTCCCTTTTTTATGTCCGAAAATCCTTACGGCTCAAGGCCTCAGATTACTGCAAAACGCTCAGATAAATCAATGAAAAAAGGTTTAAAACAAGGTGATAAAGTTACACTAAAAGCATCCCTTGATTCTCGTGGCGATAAAACTTTGCAGTTCAACTGGAAGCTGTACGAAGGTGAAGTTATAAAGTGAATTGTATACATATTTTGATGTATTCCGTTCCCCTTCTTACTAGACGATAATAAAAGACCCAGCTTAGGATAGCCTTATCTGAGGCTGGGTCATGTGTTCTGAGCTTTATGATAATCCGTTCATTCTGATTGCGATTTTAATATTTGGTCATTCACAAATGCTTTGAGGAAAAAGAGTTCATTTTCATTTGGTCTCCGGTCGTGATCCGCCTCAAAAGATGCGATGGCTCCCTCTAATGATGCGGATGTTACCGCTTTGCTCGTAGAAATGAGCTCTTTCCAATACAGATCCATCTCCGCCGTGTCACAAATGGATTCATGCCCCAGCAGGAAGTGAGTGGCATCATACTTCCGAATATCTTCGATCATCGGCAATAACAGGGATTGCTTAAAATGATACAAAGAGTTTTTCGTGGTTCCGTAAGCGCTATCCCCCAGAAAAAGGACTTTTTCATCGGGAATATACACGACGGTTGAATCCTCCGTATGCGTGCTTCGAATGGTTTCAAGAACACAAACTTTATTCCCCAAGTCCAGCTCAATAGACCCGTCAAAAATGATATCAGGTGAAGTTAACTGGAAGGTATCTCTCTCCGGTATTTCGTTCCTGATGGTCTCCACGCATGTTGAGGTCATCTTCTTGGCATCTGCATATTTCTGGAGAGATTGATCGTCAAACGAAAGGCTGCGCCATTCCTGAATGATTTCATTCGTTCGGGTATTCACAACGATGGCAGCAGCTTCAAATTCGTTCATCCCTAGAATATGGTCCCAATGCGCATGCGTGATCGCCAAATATTTAACCGGAGGGACTTTTAACTTCTCGATTTCATTCAAAAAGTCCCTTGCGTGCTGAACTGAATTGCCGCTGTCTATAACCAAGCTGTATCGGTCTCCGCAAACCAATCCAAGCGTCGGTCTTTCTTTATCGTCGTGGTGCGGCAAGTAATACATGGATTCGCCTATTTGATTTAGCATGTCAAATCTCCTCTATTTTTTATTTTCATCGGTAAAGAGAAAATCCGCATGCTATTTTTGGGGCTCAAGCGCATTTAGATTTTCCCATTTTATTTGGTTACCAATGGAATCGCCTCCTGCGCATTTAACATGTGATGGATGAAGCCATGGGCTTGCCGAGCCCCTCATATAATCAAACAACTCCCAGTAATTCTTTTAATTCCCTTACGATGTACGTTGGTTGATATTCAATAGATATGGAATGACCGTTCCTGTTATAGTAGCAAAAATCGATCCCCGCGTTCCGGGCGCCTTGGTAATCGTCGGTTAATGAATCGCCCACAAAAAGCACTTCATGACTTGAAAGCTGCAGCTCATCGAGAGCGATATCAAATATCTTTTTCTCGGGTTTTCGAATCCCCACTTCGTCGGAAACCACAATGGATTCAAAAAAGTGATGGAGATCCCCCACCGCCAACCTCTTCCTTTGGGCCATGCCGATGCCATTGGAGATAATCCCCAGCTTATACCGCGGTTTGATGGATTGAAGGACCTCCTGAGCTCCCTCTTCATAAATGCAAGTATTGCAAAAATAATCCCAATAGGTATTGGTGAGCATGTCATGATCGGACGGATTCATGTTCAAAGCGTCACGGAACGAACTATGCAAGACGTCTTGAATCGAACGATGCATGCCGCTTTTGTTGACGAAGTCCAGCCAATGTTTGGCGTTATGCTTCAAAAACGACTGCCAAAACTCATCCCATTTCCGTTCTTCGTCTACGAACAAGTTGTGATCCCGAAGCGTTTTTTTCATGGAATTCAATTCGCATAAGGAATAATTTAATAGCGTATTATCCAAATCAAAAATTACGGCTTTATACATATGTATCATCCCCGACCCCGAATAATATTTACTTTATAACAACATGCTCATTATGAAAATGTATTGTTTGGTTTAAATTGTTTTGGAGATGAGATCTTACGGTTTGTTCTTGTATTCAATAATCATTCTTATAATCGCGAGGACCAGGCAAAAGATGCCCGCAGCCAGCCCTATATACATGGATGTATAAGCAAACCGGGGAATTTCCCCATCTCCCACAGGCCCGACTTTAGGCTGATCCAAGGACCATAATCTGTATGAAGCCAAGGCAATGATGACCAAGGATATGAATACAGAAATAATTCCTCTTTTCATAAGCCGCCCCCCCTTTTGATTAAATGATTATGATCTATTCTCTTTTATTCTCTTCCGAATCTTCCGAATCCAGGTATTGCTCCAATTCCTTTTCGATCTCCTCATTGCTTGCTTGAAATTCCTTGGTTTCGTCTATTGTAATAGCAACCATTCACCTGTATTGTCCCGACGGCCCATAACCAACCTAATCGTTATTTGCGTTTACGAACCGTCCAATGCCATATTGCTCATCCTTTTGGTTCGAAGGGAACATTGGCGTGGTTTGGCCGGCGTTCACTTGAATTTCTCCGTTCGGTTGTACCACTTCATGGTTAAAATCCAAATAGCTTCCGATGATGGCTCCCCCTGATTCTAAGATGTAAACTACAATATGGTTGTAATGATCCGTTTTTTCCTTCAGCACGTACCCGGTTTCGATTACGTCCCGATCCAGATACGGAGACAAATCAACATGTCCTTCGGTTCGGATCTTATCGACATGCTCTTGATAATCCTGCAAGGTGTTTGCCTTAAACCTTGTTTCCGAGTAATATTGCCCAATATGCCATCCATATTGTTGCAAATATTCCGTATGCTGCGGATTGTAAATCTCAACAGATTCTTTTGTATGTTCTTTACATCCCGCCAGTACCAACAGGACAAGCAACATCAGGATCATGGACCGCACGCGAAGCACCTCCTTTTCTCAGTAAGCTTTCCGGCCGAGGTTATTCCATAATTATACATTTAATAACAAAAGAGCGGTAGGTTTACATGGCCTCCAAAAAAAAAATAATCAAGAACCGAACTTTTTTTCGGGAGTGAGACAATATAGGGTGTAAGCTGCTTACCCAGGAGGGCCCTCTGAATGCAAAACGATGATATGTACCAATTACTTACAAAAATGATTGAAGGAGATCAGCAGGCGTTTCACACGCTGTATGAGATCACCTATCGGGATGTCTATCGGACCGTCTCCTTTCTGGTGGATCATCAGCAGGATCGGGAAGATGTCATGAACGAGATCTATATGCAAATGTGGACCTCCCTGGCCAACTACGATACGAACCGTCCTTTCAAGTTCTGGCTGCACGGCCTGGTCATCCGCCAAGTGCAGAGATTTCGGGTCAAGCGTTGGAGGAGATTCCGAATTTTTGAACGCATCCGTGCCTTCTCCCGGGAAGAGCATCATTGGGACCGCCCCACCGTTGCGGAAGATGCTGACCCTGAGATATCGCAGGCCATCCACAAACTGACCGACAAACAGCGAGAAGTGATTATCCTCCGCTTTTATCACGACTATACGCTGGAGGAAATCGCGACGATGCTCGGTATTCCGCTGGGTACGGTCAAGTCCCGATATCATGCCAGTCTACAGGCGCTTCGAAAACACTTAGGGAATCTCCCCCTGGAAAGGATGAGCAAAAACAATGCCTATTGAACGCCAGATCCGTGAATACCTGCATAACGAGGCAGAGACCCGGGAGTGCCCGCCGGCGCTTTCCAAACGAATCGAACAATCCTATTCTCAATATTTGCAACGAAAAAGGAGCGAAAAACCGATGAAAAAACGTCTGATTGCTGGAATGGTTGCCGCTGTAATTATGATTCCTACTGCAGCATTTGCCGCCCCTACCCTGATTGAAATGGTGACAAGAACGCCGATCACCGCTGAACAAGTCAAGGTCGATGAAGTAGGAAAAGCCGCGCTCGAGAAGTTGTACAGCGCATTTCCCGAAACCAAATCGTTTGAAATCGTCGAGGCAAGCCAGCTTGGCGGCGACCCGAATGCGGCAAAAACCAAAGCGATCCAAACCAGCATCGTATTGCAGGAAAAGGGAGCCGCAGGCAAAAAAATCAGGCTGGATATCAACGGGGTGACGGGCGAGATTGAACACGTGAATCAAGAAAATTGGGAGCCCCAGGCGAAGCCGGTCATTTCTTTAACCGATAAGGAAATCAAGGCGAAGGTAGATCATCTCATTGACAAAATATACGGCAACATGAAGCAGTACGAGTTCAGCATGGAGCAGATGGGGAATCCGAATCAAAAAACGTTCATGTTGAATTACACCGTAAAGGGATCCGCAACACCGTTCTACCAGGCATTCGTTCAAGGGAATACGATCAGCGTATCGTTGATCGGAGGCGGTCCTGCTCTATCAGTAGAAGGATTCTTCTCCGCAAATGGCAAACCTGATTATACGGCCGATGCATTTTTGAACGATGACAAACTGTTTGCTTTACTAAAAATGAGCCCAAGCGAATTAAAACAAGAGCTGGCGAAAGGCAAATCCGTGGTCGAGATTGCAGCAGCCAAACATATTTCCAAACAACAAGTCATCGATGTCATTGCAACTACGCAGGCTGAAGGGCAAATTCAAGCCGAACAAACGGGAAAAACGAAAAACGATCTTTTAATGAAACAAATCAAAAAGGCGCTTGAGCCCAAAGTATTGCAAGTGATTGAACATAAAACGGAAACGCCGTGGTAAAAAGAAGATGTTCACACTTTTAAAATTGCAGAAGCAATCCGTGCCGGGAGATCCTGAGCTTGGATTGGAAACGAAAGAGGCGCCAGAAATGGCGCCTTCGTTTTATTTTACATAATACTATGCCGCTTATTCCTCCTCAATCGCCGCTTAAGGACTGTGCCGCAAAATGGTAGAACGCCATGGCGTCCTCCGCATTGGCAAAACCGGCCTGCGCCATTTTGTCGCTGCCTCCGCCTTTGCCGCGATAATCGGCCAAATGCTGCTTAAAAAACGCGCCGCAGGCAAGTCCGCCCCCGTCTCCCCGGGCAAGAAGCACCTTATGCTCCGAGTTGGAGGCAAAAAGCATGATCGCATCGGCTTGTTCGGCGAGTTTGGCCGCCAGGTTTTGCATATCCTTCAACGGCTTGTCCGCGAATACATGCTGGATGAGGCTGCCCTGACGGTTTGCCAGCAGCTTTTCGGCCAGGTAAACGTCATTTTCGGCCTTTACCGCGTTTAGCTCCCCCTGGAGCTGCTTCTGCTCCTGATCCCATTTGGCAATTCGGTCCAAAATCTCTTCCTTGCCGGTATTGAATCGGGCCGACAGACTGCCCAAAATCTCCATGCCGGCATTAAATTCTCTCAGCGCACGATAACCGCATTTAAAATAAAGGCGCGTATGCCCCTTTTGCTTCTCCGCCCGCAGCAGTTTGATCATTCCGATCTCGCCGGTTGCGGAGACATGGGTTCCGCCGCAGGCATTGTATTCGATCCCCTCGATTTCGACGATCCGGATATCCTCGGTGACCTTCGGCTGCTTCACCAGCGGCAATTCGGCTGCCCGTTCCCGGCTCACAAAATAACTCGTGACCTTCCGGTTCAGGTATATCTGATCATTCACTTCCAATTCCAGCATCATCAGCTCGTCCTGAGGCAGATCGGTACGGGCGACATCAATGGTGGCGTAATCCTGTCCCAAGTGGAAACTGAGCGTTTCCGCCTTGCATACCTCCAAACACATGGCAGACAGCAAATGCTGGCCGCTGTGATGCTGCATATGGTCGAACCTTCTCTCCCAATCCAATCGGCAGCCAACTACATCTTTTTCAGGAAAACGCTCGACCTTATGCAGAATTTCCCTTTCCTCCTGTACAACATCAAGCACCGGAATGGCATCGATCCACCCCAAGTCACAGGGCTGCCCACCGCCGTGCGGATAAAAGGCCGTCTCCTCCAGCACCAAATATATTCCGTCCTCCCGCTCCATTTTGCGCGTGATTCGTGTCTCCCATTCCCGGATATAAGCCGATTCGTAATATAACTTTTTCGTCATCTGTAATGTCCTCGCTTGTTCCCAGTTAAATTTTATTTTAGTTTCAGCTTACTACAAAAACGCCCCGCAACGCCAAATTCCCCGAAAAATAAAAAAGACCGCCTGCCAGCGATCCGAACAGCAAGGTTTTCATGATTGGTGACGACGATGCAATACAATTCAGCCTTAGCTCATATCTTAAGCCGCGCCGCGAAAGGTTTTATTGTACGTTTGGCATGAATGGTTTACGTAGCCATTTCATGCTGCATGCCTTCACTGCTTTCTAAAAAGCTTTCCCGCTCCACATAATACAAATCGAAGCAATGCTGCGGTTGATTGATCGATTGATATACCTGCTCATAGATGTTGTTTCCTAATTTGACGTACGGCAGCTTTTCCACCGCTTTTCTCGATCGGATGTTTTGCTTCCGGATCTTCAAATAAACCGTTTCGATGGGGTGTTCAAGAAGCAGTTCAGCCAAAAAAGCTTCCTTCGCCCGCGCGTTATACCCTTTTCCGAAATAAGGGGCACCGATCCATGTAGCCAGGAAGCCCGTTTGATGCGCAATCTGATATAAATCAATGGTGCCGATGGGCTGCCCCATCTCGTTCATAATCGTCCTGGAGATACAAGTTCCCTGCTCTTCCTCAACGATCAGCTGCTTGGTTATGAACAGATATTCTTCGTAAGATTGGCATGGATAACGAACAAAAGGAAACACCGCAGGATCCGTCATGAGGTTGTACAGCGCATGGCATTCGTGCAAATCGCGTTTTTTTAACATCACATCGACCACCTAGTCCTTTTGATTTGCGCATAAACATTTCAAGTATATAAAAGGACTTGGGGCATTGGATAAATGCTGTATTTTCCGGGTGTAAAAATGCAGTTCGAAATCATTCATGGATCAGCCATATTTTGGCATCTTCAGGATCGGCATAAAATGATATCTTTGGATTCATCCCCAGCTTCTTCATTCCTCTTCTTAGTCTCCATGCATTGAGACCGGATAATCCGACAAACGAAATTTTGTCGATATGGTCCTTTAGATTGTACATATGGTTTATGAGTTCTTGACGTACTCGCTTCGTAACGGATGTATGATACATATCCACCCATATTTTAAGCCTTTTGTTTGTTTTAAAAATGAATTCCTCTTCTTGTTTCATCAATGCAAAAAGCTGTTCTTCGTTGTTATATTTGCTTCCGTACTTCAAACAATGGATTGCTCCGCCCTTATAGTAATAAGGATAGATGGAACCTCCCGGCGATTTCATGAGATATCACCTCCTAAAGTTTAGAATTCGGTACAACGATATTTGTTATGTGGGGCTGAAATAGCTCTTATCGTTCGCCCTTGTCCATTCGATCCAAAAAATGCCGCACCTCTTTTCTTGACCTTAAGATGACAACTTGTTTGCGCTCTTTGGCTTTCTCAAGCTCTTTTATCACCCGTAGCCTGGTTCTCTTCCGATAATTCCAGACCCAATTAAAAAACTCCCAATCCAGTTTTTCGGGGCATTCCTCATTGAGATCGGGTCGCGTTTTTCCATGGTATATGATTCTTCTTTTGATGATCCGATAAATGCATAAAAACGTGGGCATGTCCAAAAATATCACCGCATCTGCTTCATTCAATCTCATCCCTAGCGTTCTTGAATAATTTCCGTCCATGATCCACCGATCTTGGCTTACGGCAGCTTTAATAAAGTCATCCCATTCTTCATTTGGGGTCGGGGTCCAATGGGGTTTCCAATAATACCGGTCTAAATGAATCACTGGCAGCGATAGGATTTTACTGAGTTTTTGAGATAAAGTCGATTTTCCTGAGCCGGCCGAGCCTATAACGATGATTCGATTCACCAATGGTCACCTTCTTTCGTTCTTTACTGATTTTTTATGCTTCTTAATGACGTATCCAGGAAATCGTGATACAATTCAAAAGAGGAACAAATGTTCCCTGTCGTGGTATGCAAGAAAGTTTACCATACTATTATAGGAGTGAAAAGATGGGGAGCCGAATGAGTGTACGAATTGAGCCCTGGTCAGACGCCGATCTTGCTTTACTTTATCGCCTGAATACACCGGAAATGCTAGAGCACTTGGGCGGCCCGGAATCCGACGAACAGATCCTTGCACGCCATAAGCGGTATCTTGAGATTGGCATGAAGGGAACCGGACGTATGTTCAGCATCGTCCTGCTCCCGGAACTTGAAGCAGTCGGTAACATCGGGTACTGGGAACGAGTTTGGCAGGAGAAAACGATTTACGAGATCGGCTGGGGGGTCTTGCCGCCTTTTCAAGGCAGAGGCATAGCTGCTTCGGCTACGGCGGCTGCGCTCGCAAGTGCCAGTGCAGAACAGAAACATAGGTACATTCACGCATTTCCATCCGTTGATAATCCAGCGTCAAACGCCATTTGCAGGAAGCTCAACTTCTCGTTGATCTCCGAGTGCGCGTTCGAATATCCGCCAGGGAACGCCTTACGATGCAACGACTGGCGCATAGATCTCAATGAGAAGTTCTAAATTGGCCATTTCGGTTTATTAACGAGTTAGTTTTATTCTAACTGGTTGAAAACGACGAAGTCGCCGACTGAGCATGGAAGTCAGCCTTGCTGTGCGGTGTCCGCCTGATTCTCCTCGACGTGCCTCGGGCGGACCGATGGCCCAAAGTCCCGATTCGTGAATGGCGTTTCAGGATGTCAGCTCAATAAAAATAGCCTAAAAAATCCAGATCCCCTTCGCTCCAAGCGGTCTTTCCTACTTCCTTAATCATTAACTGATCAACCTCTTCATGGCCTATACCGTTGGTTGTCTGCGTTTCATAGTTAATTTTCATCCATTTACATTTATTCTTTACCGGCTTATACCCATTTTTCAAATAGAAGTTCGTCTTATCTGTAAATAAAAGTATAAAATCGATATTTCGGCCCTCAGAAAATTGATCAACTTCTAAAAGCAGCTTTGAACCCACACCCTGCGAACGGCTGTTTTGTGAAACGCAAAAATCAATGACTCCCAGTATTCTTACGGGTTTTCCGTTTAGATTCATGACCCTATATTCTAGCCCTACGTGTCCTATGAGTTGGTTTTCCTGATTCAAAGCCAGAAATCTAAAATGCGGCAATTGCTTGAAATAAATCCGATCCTTGGGATAGATATCCGGAAAACTGTCGATTAATAATGTTTGTATAGATGCTTCCAACTCAGTGCTGATATCATATTCAAATACTTTTTCGATCTTCAAAGTCACCTCTCCTGTCCGATATATCCTATATATCTTTCGTAACAACGATCCATTTATTTATAACTTGTTTTAAACTTTCCTTTTGTAGTTCTATTTCATCTAATGACCTGAATTTAACGGCAGCGCGATCCCCGGCCAACCATTCCAAGAGCTGTGTGGAGTCTTCAAAGAGGGGCCTTCCTTTTGCGTGCGGAGTCACTTTCGAACCACAGTGGAAAATCAGGCGAAACCCGTCTTTGCCATGTAAGTTAAACGTTATTCGATCGTCACCATGAATAAAATAGCTCGGTGCATTCCATTTTATGTGCTCTGACAACTGGGCATTCGCTTCTCGAATGATGCTTCTTACATATTCAATTTCAGGCTTTAATGGATGGTTAAGTTCCTCTAGAAATTTTTCTACTTGTTCTTGCCCGTTTTTCGTTTTATTACTATCCTTTTTGGCAGTCATTTTTTCCTCCTTGAAAAGGGATGGTGCTTTTCTTGAAAGTCTCTATCTCCCCATCCTAAACACGAAACGAAATCAAATTCTTGTCCTATTCGTTCATATAACGAAGTGCCATTTATAATAATATCTCCGTAATGAATGGAGCTGGGATATCCTTCTCTGACTCTTTTTTGTATTGTAATTATTGATGTCTTCATATCCCATCCCTTCTTATCGCTAAGTAATTTTGTGACGAATGACCCTACAGGCTTTAATACGCCTCGTTATTACGTTGTTAGAAGAATCTACTTAATATTCTCTTCGAAAAGAGAACTGAAAATAAATTGAATACAATATGTAATATGAGCGAATACAAAATAGATTTTGTCATCTCTGTTATAGCTCCCAACAGTAGCCCTCCCAAAAACGCAAAAATCATAAATCGGATACTTTCGGCTGATAATTTATAGTATTGCAAATGGCAGATTGCAAATAGAAAGGCAGTAATGATGACTGGAACTGTTATTGGCATATATAACACATCCATTAATTTAGAAGGGGCAATAAGAGACTCCATGATCGGTAATATCAATCCTCTAAAGAGAATCTCTTCTACTACCGGAAATGTTATTACAAACTGTATGATGTTGTACTTCCCGATTGGATTATAGCCAGAAAAGCGTGCTGCGATCACATGAATGATGATAAGCATGAAAAACAGCGGAAATAAATTATCAACTTCATTAGGCATTTTAAAGGTATAGTTATGATTAAACAGGGGAGTGATCGCTACTATTACCAAAGCCCAGAACAATACAGTATATTTACCAACCCTCCTGTAAGGAGTCGTTCTAATGGCTACTTCTACGAGCTTGTAAGAAAAAGTCAACAGTAGCGATAGGCAAAGAGATATCATCATAGCTCTCCAAAAAGGTTTTTTTGTATCTATTAGGGTTTTCGGCCTAACGTTCTTGTATTTACGAAAGTAACGACATGGAGCGACCACGATGCCTCTCTTGCTTCGGGGTCATTTACAAATCGGTCATGCACCAATTAACTCCAATCATCGAAATGTTTATCCAGGAAGATTAATTCCTTTTTGTAATGATCCAGATGCCCTTCTTGAACCAGCTTGATAAAAGCAGGGTCCCCGGCTGCGGCACGATCCGACAGTGTGGTGCACATGAAATGGATACGAGAAACAACCCACCATTTTAGATCCATAGGTACATCCATGCCGTAGGAATCAAAAAATAACTTTATTCGTTTTTTCCGTATGGATGCATGATCCGTTTTGTTATATTCTACAACCGAAAAATCTTCCCCGCCTGGCGCGAATCCGGCTAGAGGAACTGATGTGTAGAGAGTGTAAGCAATATCCCAAATACGAGGCCCAAACCCCGCCATATCAAAGTCAATCATTCCAACGGGGATCTCGTCTTTGAACACAACGTTATATAACGCAGCATCATTATGACAGACGACTTCGTGCTGGGATTCATCCGGAAAATCATTTGAAGATTTTTCAGAGGTGGAGAATCCTACAGACGAGTCATGGAACCGTCTTAAGATCCTGGCCAATTCAGCCAGCGCCAAATCCGACCACATATAACTTTCATTTTCAGGGTAGTTGTTCCCGGGAACCACGCCTTGAATGTAAGAAAAAACCTCTCTCCCCTTCTCGTCAATTCCTAAATATCTTGGGACGTGCGGGCAACCTGCAGACTCAAGATACCTAAGAAGATGATTTACATACGGGTTTGGTTTGGATTCACGACGTACTGTCTCTCCTACTTTGACGACTCTGTTTATATTTCCTCCGGTCAGGATTTCCTCGTGATCCTTCAATCATTTGCCTCCTTTGAATACTGTGACTGGTTTCAGAGTGCCTTCTCCATAAAATCTTTCTTGAGAATTGAAAATATCAACGTATCCGTGATGATCTCACCAAATATATAGTCCCGAAGTAAACCCTCCTGTACGAAGCCCAACTTTGATAGAAGTTTTGCAGATGCATCGTTTTCCGGCATGACTTTAGCTTGTATTCGATTCATATCTAGCACATGGAAGGCAAAGGGAATAATGGTTTCAAGCGCTTCAGTCATGATTCCCTTCCCCCAGTATGCTTTTGATAAGTTATAGGATAAGTTAACCATGGATGCTCTAATAAAATCGTTCAATATGCATGTCCCAATAATTCTATCCTCATCTTTTGTAGCGATGCCCCACGTTATCATTTCTTTTCTATTAAATGCGTTTTGAAACCGCGTAAATGTCTTCGCGGCTGTCTCCATATTTTTTGGACCTTCATATCCCCAATATTTTGTTACTTCATGATCTGAGAAATAAGTGTAATATTCCTTGGCATCATCCGAACGTAATTCTCGCAATATAAATCTTTCCGTTTCAAGCTTAGGAAAAGTAATGAACGCATCTTTAAATGGCATATGAATCCTCCGACTTTCGAATTTTTATATTTCATCTCCAATTTCGGCTTTCGCAACCCAAGCCATTCAGTTGATTTTTCGTTCATCCTTCACCATATCGTGAATATCAACCTTCACCATCTTGGATAAATCATGAAAAAAAACATAGTGATCAATGAGATGGATATAAAATGATTTTATTTGATTTAATTCTTGTCTTTCCGTCCCATCTGTTTTGATTCGGACCAGATTCTTTTTCTTCGAATGATCACTATAATAAATCCAGCCATCCGAAACATTTATATATCGCGCATTATCGTTAGACAACATCGTTAGCTTGGTGCCGTCCGTTTTCATTTTGTATAACTTTTGGTCATAATTGAAGTACAACCAATCCCCTTCGATATTTAATTCGTTAATCAATTTCCCTTCTAAAAGTTTTATTTTTGAATTCCCATGGATATCGATCTTAATTAACTTATTGTAATATGACGTATAATACAGCGACTTACCGCTAACCACAATTTGGCTTGCATGATCATTATTCAATTGTATTTTGCCGGTCCCGTCTAAATTCATTCTATAGATGAAACCATCCTGAGGTCCTATATTGGTATAAAAAATATATTGATCTGTGACATTGACATGAAACGCAGAATTGGCTAATACTTGTTTTTCTGTCCCATCGATTTTTGCTTTCGTCAGCTTCCAGCCGTCAGAGTAATACAAGTAATCTCCAACAATATTGATATAGCCGGGAAACCCATCCATTAATTTTGTTTTTTCAGTTCCATCTTTTTTTACCTTATATAGCCCTCCTGCCGAAGAAAAACTTCTATAGTAGATCCATTCCCCCTTACTCGCATAGAATCCATCATTATTCAAATTCCCTGTACTATTCCCCGCAAAGGATGAGTTTTGATTTGAGCCAGCAAAAGTAACGTTCATGTTCACCAATAAAAAGAGCGCGATTATGAATATGGTTTTCCTCATTTTTATCTCCCTTCTTTTTTGTGAATTGGACATGACTTAAGCACAGCGTCGATGGCCTGATTTCATTATCTTGGATGATTCTCGAAATCGATAAATGGATTAAGATCGGTGCCAGCCGCCCGCCGTGTGAAGACTATGTAGGCCATCATAGAATTAACTTTTTAAGCTCTTCTCTTATTTCATCATTCAAACTCTTTGTATTAATAAAATCCACAATAATATTCCTATTTACTTTGGATTTATTATTTTTTAAGTAATTTAATAGCAAACCGGCTTTTATCTTCCTATTCATTAATGAGTAAGCCACATACCAAATCTCAGGGCTTGAAATCTTGATTCTATCCCACTTATCAAAATTGCTGACCGGTAAATTAATAACTCCACCTTCGGTCTGTAAAGCAAAGTATCCGATAATATCTATCTTTAAAGAGTTAATGCTTATTCGATACTTGCTTGCAAACGGAAAATCTCCACTACTTTGTTCTATCCAATCATAACCGGCGATTGCTTTTAACAATAAATCCTTTGGACATTCAACAGCTAGATCCCAAT
Source organism: Paenibacillus sp. YAE3 (assembly GCF_057546105.1). Lineage (NCBI taxonomy): Bacteria > Bacillati > Bacillota > Bacilli > Caryophanales > Paenibacillaceae > Paenibacillus > Paenibacillus sp. YAE3. Next base: position 13,823 of record NZ_BAAIYF010000027.1, read on the forward strand.
CGTTTACTATGTCAATTAATTTTAAATAGTATAACAATCCACTACCGCCAAGAGAATATGATATATTATTGTCTTCTAATCGCTTTATTATTGGTAATATCTCTTTATAATCCATAAGGGTTTCTCCTTTAAAGTAATCGCCCAATTGAAGCCAACAGGATTGTCCCCCGACTTCAGGCCGTACGTACCGGGGCCGACAGACTTAACCTTGAAGGGTTGCGAGTTGAATCTTCATCACTGATGGCGAACCTAGGCAGTACAGTTTTATTCACGACTCGAGCCGGCCTTAGATCGTTCTATCTATGGGCCGGCTCGTGTATCGTCTGAAATATCTTCCATAATTATACATTGAATGACCGCGGGCGTCAGCCCCGCAGCGTGAATATGATGTACATGATGTCATATGGATTTCTTCAAAATTATGGAATTCTCCACTCATTAGCTTTTAATCCATAAATTGTTCTATCTATATATCTCCCGTTAATGTATTCATAATCTCTTAGTTCCCCTTCAAGTTTAAACCCTAATTTTTCAGGAATTGCACGGCTTTTTATATTGAGTGTTTTGCATAATTCCGTTTCAGAGAAGAAGCGATAGCATATTCACTGTCGTTAAGGGGTAATTTTCGAAAATGGTATTATATGGATGAAGAAAAGGGCAGACTTGCAGAATTTTAGAACAG
>NZ_BAAIYF010000028.1:0-14119 GCF_057546105.1 Paenibacillus sp. YAE3
TCTCAGGAGAGCAAGCTCTCCATCAACTCCGCTCGACTTGCATGTATTAGGCACGCCGCCAGCGTTCGTCCTGAGCCAGGATCAAACTCTCCAAGAAAGTTTGTGACTCATTTTGAATCTGACGAGATTGATTTAATCTCAATCGCTCCGGTCCGAAGACCATCGCATACATACTCACTCATTGTTCAGTTTTCAAAGAGCAACTAAATATCGGACCGTTTGTGGCCGGAATACTAATATACCACATACAACTGAGTAATGCTACTAGTAATTAATTCCAGACCAGCAATTCCTTTTAACATTGGCTATCTTGTGTCCGGATAATTAATATACCATGAATATTCACCAATTACTACAGGTAATGTTTTCCACACCATTATCAAGATCTTGCAATCACATAACAATAATAGCACTTTAACATCAACACCATGAACGTTCTGCTTCACTTCCAACTAGAATAGTAAATGCGTCTCCAATATATTGCGCAACACTCGGATCTAGTTTCGGAGGAAAAAACCAAACGCTAAATGCAACTATGAAAAATACCATTGCCAAAAAAGTGACACCGTCTGAAAAACTCTCTCCACCGTAACACTTGTAAAGAGTGCAACAACTGAAAATGATGCTACCGCCAACTAAGGTATTTCCATGACCAGTTAATCGAAATATTGCAGCTTGTTAAAGTAAAAAGCCCGCTGAGACCAGCGGGCTTTCTTGTGGGTCAATTTCAAAGGGGATCTATGTCCCATATTTTTTGTTGCAGGACAATCAATGTCGAATGTCGTTTGTTCTTGATTCCTTACTCCACCGTCACGCTTTTCGCCAAATTCCGCGGCTTATCCACGTCGTTTCCTCTGGCGAGGGAAGCGTAGTAGGACAGCAGCTGGAGCGGTACGACAGACAGGGCCGGCGTCAGCAGCGGCAAAGTTTTAGGAATGGCGAAAGCCTGGTTCACGGACTTGAGCAGGCTTGCGACATGCTCTTCGTGCGTAATCGCCATAATGTCGGCGCCGCGTGCGCTGACTTCCTTGATGTTGCTCACCGTTTTTTCAAGTACGGATTCCTGGGTTGCCAGGGCGATTACAGGAATGCCTTCTTCGATCAAGGCCAGCGTGCCGTGTTTCAGTTCCCCGGCCGCATACGCTTCGGAATGGATGTAGGAAATTTCTTTCAGCTTCAAAGAGCCTTCCTGTGCCACCGCATAATCCAATCCCCGTCCGATAAAGAATAAGTGCTCATGCTTGGAAATCTGTTCTGCATAGGCTTTGATCGCATCCGGTTTCGCCAGCATGCTTTCGAGCTGCTCAGGCAGCGCCTGCATGGCGGCAATAATGTGTGCAACCTCTTCCGGCGTTTGCGTACCGCGCACCTCCGCCAGGTAGAGAGCCAGCAGGTAAAATGCGATCAATTGGGAAGTATATGCTTTTGTCGAAGCGACGGCAATTTCCGGTCCGGCTAGGGTTACGATGACGTCATCCGCATCCCGGGCAATGGAGCTGCCGACTACGTTCGTAATGGCAAGCACATGTGCCCCGTGGGACTGCGCTTCGCGCAAAGCGGCCAGCGTATCCGCCGTTTCGCCCGATTGGCTGACCACAATAACCAGCGTATCTTTCGTCACGATCGGCGAACGGTAACGGTATTCGGAAGCGACATCCGTTTCGACCGGAATCCGTACCAGCGATTCGATGGCATGACGTCCGACAAGACCGGCATGGTATGCCGTGCCGCAAGCAACGATTTGGATTTTGCTGATGCCTTTGATTTGCTCCGGCGTCAGCTTCAGCTCAGGCAGAACGACTTTTTTGCCGGATTCGTCGATCCGTCCGCGCATCGTGTCGCGATATGCCTTCGGCTGCTCATGAATCTCTTTAAGCATAAAATGCTCAAAGCCGCCTTTTTCCGCAGTAACGGCATCCCAGTCGACATGAATCATTTCCCGAGAAATAAAATTCCCTTCAATCGTCATCAATTCGACAGAGTCCTTCGTCAAAACGGCCATCTCGCCGTCGTTCAAAATATACACGTTTCGCGTATATTGCAGAATCGCCGGAATGTCCGAACCGATAAAATTCTCGCCTTCCCCGATCCCGATAATAAGCGGGCTTGCCTGACGAACGGCAACCAGCTTATCCGGCTCGTATTCAGTCAATACGCCCAGCGCAAACGCGCCGCGCATTTGGGAAATCGCTTTTTGTACGGCTTTGACAATATCGCCTTGGTATTCACGCGCAATCAGATGGGAAATGACTTCCGTATCGGTTTCCGACACAAAATGATGTCCTTCCGCGATCAGCTCATCCTTCAGCTCCAAATAATTTTCGACGATTCCGTTATGAACGACCGAAAATTTATGGCTGTTGTCCGTATGAGGATGGGAATTGGCGTCCGAAGGTTTGCCATGGGTAGCCCAGCGTGTATGGCCGATCCCTGCGCTTCCCACCAGCGGTGTATCCTCCAGCTTCGACTCCAGATTCGCGATCCGGCCTTTAGCCTTGGCAATTTGTAATCCCTGATCGGTAAAAACCGCGATTCCCGCGGAATCATAACCGCGATATTCCAGCTTTTTCAATCCCTCGATCAATACTTCCTGCGTATTCTTTTGACCAATATATCCGACAATACCACACATAATCTATTTTCCTCCGTTCACTTCTCCAAATTGGGTTTTAGAGAGCATACGGGAACAAACCGTGCGGCATGTGCCAAATGTACGGGAAAACAAACTTTGTATGAAGTTTACAAGGTACGATTTCACGAATGTACATCCGGCTGCTGCCGCTTCATTAGGTTCTCATGCCCGCACACTCATGAAAATTATGATTTTCTCTTTCACCCACCGGAAGCGTTGTGTGAACAGTCGCCCATTCATTTTCCGTTTTCGGTTTACGGCTTTGGTGAATCACCGGAAGGTCCCCGCCGAATCATTCGAACACCTTCACCTCGTCAACTTGGTGCTTCGCAAATCAAGCCGTCTGCCGGCCCGATTCTTTCTCCGTACAAAACCCAAGTTCTGGCGCTTAATGGATATACCTCACGATCCTCGCTTTCTATTTCGGAATGACAATTGTTGCTTAACCCGCTTGTCGTTTTTGTGATGGTTCGACAAACGTAGTTTTAATTATATTCATACCGACCCGCTTTTGCAATCCGGCATCATTCCCATGCTTGCTTGCCTCTTCCCTGTTCACCCTATATGAAAGCCGATGAAACCTGAACTTTAGTTTCACCGGCCCATGATGAAAGTTCCTGTATTTTACTGTAAAAATAAATCCGAGGTCTTACGCAAGCTCCCGTTTCACAACGTCAACGATTTGGCTGACGTACTGATCCAGTTGGTCCTTATCCGGACCTTCGGCCATTACGCGGATCAAAGATTCCGTCCCCGACGGGCGAACCAGCACGCGGCCGTTGTCGCCGAGGATACCTTCCACTTCCTTAATCGCGGATTCGATTGCTGCGTTGCCTTCGTATTTGCTTTTGTCTTCCACGCGCACGTTGACGAGCACCTGCGGATATTTGCGCATCATCGTTCTAAGCTCGCTCAATTTTTTGCCGGAGCCCGCCACAATGTCAACGAGTTGAATCGCCGTTAGTATGCCATCCCCGGTCGTATTATAGTCGAGGAAAATAACGTGGCCGGACTGTTCGCCGCCCAGGTTATATCCGCCTTTGCGCATCTCTTCCATCACGTAACGGTCACCTACGGCGGTCTTTGCCGTATTCAGGCCCAGCTGTTCGGCAGCTTTGTAAAAACCGATGTTGCTCATGACCGTCGACACGATCGTACCTTTGTTCAGCTTGCCTTGTTTGTTGAGCGCATCCCCGCAAATGCAAAGGATAAAGTCGCCGTCGACTTCCTCTCCTTCGTTGTCGATGGCGATCAGACGGTCCGCATCCCCGTCGAATGCAAGGCCCAGGTCGGCTTTGGTTGCCAGGACCGTTTCTCTAAGCTTTTCCGGATGCGTCGAGCCGCATTGGTCGTTGATGTTCAAGCCGTTCGGCTCCGCCCCGATTTTGATGACTTCGGCACCCAGTTCTTCAAACAGTTTCGGCGCCAGTTCATAGGCCGCTCCATTCGCGCAGTCCAGCACGATTTTCATGCCTTTGAAGCTGTGGCTGATCGTGGATTTCAAATAGTCCAAATATTTATATTTCGAATCGTTGTCGACAATGACGTTGCCGAGATCCTTCCCAATCGGGCGTGGCAGCTCGTCGGTTTCGGCATCCATCAAAGCTTCGATTTTGAGCTCCGTTTCATCGGAGAGCTTAAATCCGTCCCCGCCAAAAAACTTGATGCCGTTATCCTGCACCGGATTGTGCGAAGCGGAAATCATGACGCCCGCGTCGGCTTTCAACAATCTCGTAATGTAGGCAACCGCAGGCGTTGTCACAACGCCAAGACGGACGACATGCGCTCCGATCGAGAGTAGGCCCGCTACCAAGGCGGATTCGAGCATCACGCCGGATACGCGGGTATCCATGCCAATCACGACCGTCGGCTTCTCTACATCGCCCGTGAGCACATAACCGCCGCAGCGGCCGATGCTGTATGCCATTTCAGCCGTCAGTTCCTTGTTTGCGACACCGCGTACGCCGTCAGTTCCAAAATATTTCCCCATGTTCCTTCTCCTTTTTCGAATACTATGCTTTAAATCAATCCATAAATTGCTCATTTCAGTCCATTCTCGGAAGTTATTATCTCTCAAGCGGCGTCGAACTAAAGCATGGTTCTCCTCAATCCCCGATCCGTATTCCTTTTAGAGACCCCATTCATATGATCTTTAGTTCCTCCGAAATAACGTTAGTTGTTTTCGGTTTCGCCCGTTTCGTTGGTGCTGCCGTCCGGAGGATTATCGGTTGAGGTAGAGGAATCCGGCGGCAATGGCTCCTCCGTTTTCTCGTTGGTTTGGGTTCCGGCATCATTTCCCTGTTCCTTTCCCTTATCGTCGGTTCCGGGATCAGGGTGGGTAACGGCAGGCTTCGATTTATCTTTAATTTCAACCGTCGCGGTCAGAGGCGTCCCCGGATCCGCTCGGGAAACATACCGCGGGAGAATCACTTGCAGCGTCACCTCGTGGGTTCCCGGGCTTAGTCCGTCGATGCTTGCGATGAGCTCGATGTCGTTTTTCGTCAAACTATCCAGCAAGCCGGGAGCTCCGTTAAGCGCCAGCGACATCGTTTTGCTCGCCGGGTTTACGATGTCGGCCGATAATCCGCTCGCGTTATCGTTTTTGATCATGATCGGGATATCGTTTATAACTCGCTGCGAATTGGAAACCGTCGTAATTTCCACCTGCAGGGAGCTAGGCTCGATTTTCTCAAAACCCGGCGGCGGCGTCAAGTCCACAGGAAGAACTACCGTTCCGGCTGCGGTGATCTTGCTTAGATCGACGTTGATTTCGCTGTAGGACTTTATTCCCGCCAATTCATCCTGCGGGCCGTACAGCTTCACTTTGGTCGCGCTAGGCAGTGCTTTGGAAATAACAAGCCCCTCCGGTAGTTTTCCGATATATTGCAGTTCGATCGGCACTTCCTTATAAGGAGGCGATATGACGATATCCACCGTTACGGAGGACGGTTCAAGCACGGCGCCTTGGATTTCTTGACCCTGCTTGTCGTAGGCCGCCAGCTTTACCCGTTTTTCCTTCAGGGTGCCGTCTTCGCCGTCGATGGAAACGGAGCCTTGCACCTTTGCGACTTCGCGAAGCTCGCTTTCGGGGAGCGTCACCTTCACGGTTGCTGGCTGCGGCGTAATTTGCCCAAGCGTATACCCTTCGGCAGGCGTGCCTTTGGTCACGATCGTAACCGGGAACGTCGCCGTATTTCTTTCTTCAATATTGACGGTTACCGTGGAAGGCTGAATGTTGACAAGTTCCAACCCTTTGGGAAGATCCACGCTCAAAGGCAATGTGCTGGTCCCCACCTTGGCTTTCGACAGATCCAGCCTGATTTTGTATTCATCGGAAAACGCCGAGATCAAATCCATCTTTTTTCCTTTGATTTCAATACGAACCCGATCCGTATCCATCGCGCTCAAAATGTATTTTTTCTCGTCCAATCCAAAAGGCTGGACCTTGACGTTTTCGATGATTCTCGTATCGATTTTGGCGGTTGGGGTCGGGGTATCGTTGTTCCAGTGAACCATGCTCCATAACAATACGCTGACCGCCAGCGCCAACACTTTGGCGAAATTGTTGTTATTGATCCATTTATTCATGTTTATCCGTCCCCTTCCGGCGCCAGAACATCGGGCGTTTGTCTTTAGGGGTTGAATTCGGGCGGAGCTCCTCATACAGCTTCGAGATCAAGGACTCTTCCTTGATGTCGCGAACGACTTGTCCATTGATCGCAAGCGAAATTTGGCCCGTTTCTTCGGACACGACGACCGACACCGCGTCCCCGACTTCGCTGATCCCGATCGCTGCACGGTGCCGCGTACCGAGTTCCTTGCTGATAAAAGGATTCTCCGAAAGCGGCAGGTAACACGCTGCGGCGGCAATCTGGTTGTTTTGGATGATGACGGCTCCATCATGTAGAGGGGTATTCGGGATAAAAATGTTGATGAGCAGCTGCGAACTGACCATCGACTGCATCGGAATGCCTGACTCGGTGTATTCGTTAAGTCCCGTCTGCCGCTCAAAAACGATTAATGCGCCTATTTTTCTACGCGCTAAATAATTTACGGCTTTAATGACTTCCCCGATCAGTTTGTTGAACTCCTCGTCTTCCGCCGATGATCGGCCGAAGATCTTGCCCCGGCCCAACTGTTCCAGCGCCCGCCGCAGCTCCGGCTGGAAGATGATGAAGATGGCGAAAATGCCGAAGTTAAAGATCTGGTTCATCAGCCATCGCAGCGTAAACAGATCGAACCACGTGCTTAATGCCCATATAATCACGAGAACCAGGATCCCCTTCAAAAGCTGAACGGCCCTGGTACCTCTGACGAGTAGAATGACCTGATAAATGATGTAGGTAACGATAGCGATATCGATAATATCTTTAATGGATTCTTTCCATGTCAGATCCGTAAAATAATTCATACTTAGGCCCCCGTACTACCCCTTGAATGTAAAATGGGTCTCTATGTAATATACTTTCCCCTATATCTTCTAGGTTATAACGATCAAGTGCAGGTTGCAAGCGGCGCAAGCTCCGGATTGGATGCATTTAAACATTTTTCCAGCAAAAAGGCGCCTTCTTTCTGTAAAGAGGCGCCATCAATGTTCAGTTCCAGCATGGTTTTAACGGTAGGCGACATCGGAAAACGCGTTTGTAATTTTATACCACAGCCAATCCAAAGCCTGGTCAATGTTTTTGACCTTTCCGGAAATATGCGCCGTTGAAGCTTGGTATAAAGATCCGTCGATGACTGTCAGATTCCCGTTCACTTCACCGTAAATTTTCGTTTTTCCGTTTTCCACCGTCAAATTGCCGGCGATGCTTTTTCCTTCGGGGACGATTACCGTGTCTCCTTCAATGACGACTTGATCCAGGTCATTCCCCTTCACTACCAACTGCGAGTCCTGGTCCCAGAAACTGACGGAGCTGATGAACATCACGATCAGAAAAATCGCCGCAGCCGTCACAGCAGGATGTCTCCGAATCCATCCCAGCCAAGGCTGCTGTTTCTTTTCCTGAGGCAACGCGCTCATGATCCGCTGGGTCAGCTCAAGAGGTGCAGACGGGGCATGATGGGACAAGGAAAACATCAGCATATCCGTCTGTTCCAGCTCTTTAAACTGCATCCGACAAGCAGGGCAGGACAACAAATGGGCCTTTAGCTCCATCTGCTGTTCCTTGGACAAGTCGTCATCTAGGTAGTCATGCATTAAAGAGACGGCCAAGTTGCATTCCATATGAGCCAATCCTTTCATTCAAGTAGATGTATTCGAACCCTTTTCTGCCGAAGGGCACAAGACTTGTTTAATTTGTAATACGTAGGGCCGTTTATAATGTTTCAACAAAAAAACAGGAAAATTACATTTTGGGCTCCAGTTTTTTGCGCAAAAATTCCCGTCCCCGGTGTACCCGCGTTTTAATGGTTGTTACAGGCATGCCAAGAACGTCGCTGATTTCCTGCAAGGACAAGTCCTGCAAATACCTGAGTATCATGACCGACTTATATTTGGCCGGAAGCGAGTCGATCGCCTGATAGATGATCTGCTGCGTCTCCGATAACAACGCTTCGCTTTCGGGCGTGCGGTTATCGCTTGGGATCATCGAATAACCATCCATGCCTTCCTGATCGTTCATTTCCGCATCCAGCGAATACGTCGGTTTTTTCTTCCGCAAACGGTCGATGCATAAGTTGGTTGCGATCCGGTAGATCCAGGTCGAAAACTTTTGGTTCTGGTCATAACGGTCCAGGTTTCGGTACACGCGCAAAAAAGTCTCCTGAACGATATCCTCCGCCTCATGGCGGTTGCTCAGCATCCTGTAGGCCAAATGGTATATTTTATCTTTGTAGAGCTCCACAATTTCGGCAAATGCGCGCTGATCCCCTTTCAGGGCCAGCTTGGTCAACCTATTTTCTATATTATCCACCAATGAATTCCCCCAGACTTGCTGATGGGTAACGAGCTTTTTTTCACATCATTCAAATCGTAATTCAACTCCCTGCAAAATGCAAGACAACTTTGTAAAGATATACAAAGAGGTTTTGGCCAAAAAAAAAAAGGAAAGCCGAGGTTCAACGAATTGAATCCCGGCTTTCCAAAAATAAGGCATCATGAATGCGTCTTACGAATCAGTTTCAGCGGCACATCAGCCCGTATTCCGGAGACCTGCGGCAATGCCGTTGATGGTGAGAAGCACCTCGCGGAGCAGCTCGGCGTCGTCCTCGTCTTTCTCGCGAAGGCCGCGAAGCTCGCTCAGAAGCTGCACCTGAAGATAGCTGAGCGGATCGACGTACGGATTGCGCAAACGAATGGATTCCTGAATGACAGGAACATTGTCCAGGATTTCCTTTTGTCCGGTGATTTTCAGGATCAGATCCGAAGTCAGCTTAAATTCCTCTTCAATTAATTTAAAGATCCGCTGACGGGCTTCTTCGTTTTTGGACATATTCGCGTATTCATGGGCAATCACCATGTCCGCCTTGGCGATGGCCATTTGAAGAGAATCGATCAAGGAAGTGAAGAACGAGAATTTCTCGTACATTTCCTGCATGATTTTCAGGTTCTCTTCTTTATTTTGATAAAAGCTTTGGAGCCCCGTTCCCGCAGCATACCATGCCGGCAGCAGGAAACGGCTTTGCGTCCAGGAAAACACCCACGGAATCGCGCGCAGATCCTCGAAACGGTCGCTGTTTTTCCGTTTGGAAGGACGGGAGCCGATATTCAGCTCTCCCACCTCCGGCAGCGGCGTCGACTCCTTGAAGAAGGTCAAGAAGTCCGGATCGCGGAAGATGAGATCCTGATACTTTTTACGGGATACCTCCGACATCTCTTTGACGATGTTATCCCAATACGCTTCGCGCTCGTCATCTTCCTGCGGAGCACGTTTGTTGATCGCCGCGGTGATCAAAGCCGACGTTGCCTGCTCCAAACTGCGGTACGCGATCCCTTTGAGGGAATAACGGGACGAAATGACTTCGCCTTGTTCCGTGATTTTGATGCCGCCGCCAATCGTGGAAGCTGGCTGAGCGAGGATCGAACGGTTGAGCGGCATGCCGCCGCGTCCAAGCGCGCCGCCGCGTCCGTGGAAGAACTTCAGCTTGATTCCTGCCTCATTGGCAACCGCCGTAAGTTCCTTCAAGGCTACGCGCAGCTCATAGTTCGCGGTGACGGCTCCCCCGTCTTTGTTACTGTCGGAATAACCGAGCATGATTTCCTGCAGATCGTTTCTTGCCTTAATGCTCTCACGATAGATCGGCAGCTTAAACAATCGTTTCATGATGGCCGGAGCGGCATGAAGGTCCTCGATCGTCTCAAACAGCGGTACGGCCTGCAGCGTGCAATGCACAGTGCCGTCGGCGTTTTGGCGGAACAATCCGACCTCTTTGGCGAATACCATGACTTCCATGATGTCGCTTGCGCCTTCGGCCATGCTGATCAAATAGCTCGTGATGCAATGTTTGCCGTATTCCTGCTGGGCCTTATAGACCGTGCGGAACACGTCAAGGCACTCTTTCGTGCTTGCGCTGTATTGATGATAGTTGGACGTAATCGGTCTAGGCTCGCTAAGCAGCTGGGCCAAGAGCGATATTTTTTCCTCTTCGGACAATTTCGAATAATCCGGCGTGACGTTAATCTGCGCCAAAATCTCTTTCATCGCATTTTCATGCTCTTGGCTGTGCTGGCGGATATCCAAAGCAGCCGTATGGAACCCAAACAGCTCAACCTGCCGTATTAATTTTTGTATATAAGTATCGGCAACGTAATCGGCATAGTGGAAACGCAAGCTGCGGTCGATGATTTTCAAATCCTCGATGAAATCGAGCGGCGTGCCGTATGCTTGAGGCGTTCCCTTTTTGCTGTCGTCCAGAACATTGCTGATTTTCTCCATCATGTAAACGAGTTTGATCCGGTAAGGCTCTTTTTCGTTATGCCAAATGGTCCGTCTCGTAATTTCGACATGTTCGCGGTCGTCGGCAATCGACTTCAGAAGCTCGCCCGACACATCCACGATCGAAGTGCTGAAGCTCAAATATTGCATGTACTCGTTCAAAATCCGCTGATACTCGCGAATGGCCAGCTTACGCTGCAAGCGCAGCGTCTCCCAAGTAATCTCGGCCGTCACGGACGGGTTTCCGTCGCGGTCGCCGCCGATCCAGGAACCGAAACGCAGGTACGTAGGCACGTGCCAGTTGTGGCCTGGGTAATACTTGTTCAAACAGCGTTCCAGCTCCTGATATACTTCAGGAAGCACGTGGAACAGCGTTTCATGGAAATAATACATGCCGTTTCTGACCTCATCCAGAACCGTCGGCTTGCCCGCTCTCAGTTCGTCCGTTTGCCACAGCGTAATGACTTCGTTCAGCAGCTTTTCACGGAGCTGTTCCCGTTCACGGAAAGTAAGAGTCGGATTATCCAGCAGCATGACATCCTCTGAGATCCGTTTATGAATATCGAGAATGGCTCTGCGCATCGCTTCCGTCGGGTGTGCGGTCATAACCAGCTCAAGCGAAAGGCTTTCGATGATCTCCTGCACTTCCTCGTACGTGAACCGGCGATCCTTTAAGTCCTGAACGGCGCTTTCGATCGAGCCGGGCTGTACCGTTTCCCCTGCCGACCGTTCATAATCGCGTTTGCGGCGAATCCGGTGATTCTGCTCGGCAATGTTGACCAATTGGAAATAGATCGCAAAGGCCCGGATGACCTGATGGCGAATGTCCGGTTCAAGCGTTTTGATGATTTGTTTGAAATCTTCATACAATTCAGGCAAAAACACAGAGCGTAATGACTTGCTGGTCTCGCGAATCTTTTCAACAATATCCAGAAGCTCGTTACCGCCCTGATGGACAAGCACTTCGCCGAGAATGTTTCCCAAGAAGCGTACATCACGCCGCAGAAGGTTGTTTGAATTGCTTTTATTTGCGGTTACCGTAAGTTCAGTCATGCTACTCCTCCCATTCCATTCCGTTTGTATTGCTCTCTCTTAGCTCTGCTTTCTAAACATCATACAACAAAATACATCGAAAATCTGCACTTTTCTGCGATAAAGCGAAAATTTATTATGTAAATTATTAAAAAGGACAGTGCATTTATATGCAGAAATAAAACATGCCGTTTCAAGCATTGACTTTGATAATAAAGAACAGTAATTACTTCCCCTGATAATAACCATTCCTATTTCCGGGTATTTATTCATCGGGCTTTTATGGCGCCCAACAATTTCCTAGGTTTTGCGGGGAACCGAAGCCTGATTGTATACAAGCCTGCCAACGATATAGTTCTCTATAATGAGTAATGGATTTCCGGCTCGGGATTAGACCTGTTTTTTGAGAACATCGTAAAGGCTGACATCCGTTGAGGAGATGCTTAGGGAGAATGGAGAGTCCACTCGATTGATTTACCCCAAAAAGAGCCGTTCTGAAACAGCAAAAGTTAAGCATCCTGTTGAGGAAGAAAATAATCGACGCGCGTCCTGATCGGGTGATCACGAAGATGCCTGCAGAGACGGTCCACCCTAATGCACGGGCTCTCTTCCTCACAGATCTCCATATAACAAAAAAACGCCCTTCGGCGTGTTTGTTTTAAATCTATATGGAGCGGGTGATGGGAATCGAACCCACGCTACCAGCTTGGAAGGCTGGAGTTCTACCATTGAACTACACCCGCATATACGGAATGAAAATATCGGGATGACACGATTCGAACATGCGACCCCCTGGTCCCAAACCAGGTGCTCTACCAAGCTGAGCTACATCCCGATATGACATGAAAATGGCGCGCCCTAAGAGATTCGAACTCCTGACCTTTTGATTCGTAGTCAAACGCTCTATCCAGCTGAGCTAAGGGCGCATTTATAATGGAGCGGACGACGGGAATCGAACCCGCGACCCTCGCCTTGGCAAGGCGATGCTCTACCGCTGAGCCACGTCCGCATAACAATGGTGCGCGTGGAGGGACTTGAACCCCCACGTCAAAGACGCTAGATCCTAAGTCTAGTGCGTCTGCCAATTCCGCCACACGCGCAAATCTTCGACTGATTCGTCGCCGTTTGCATCGTGATTCGGCTTGTTTTATCAAACCGTATCTCGTAGCGACAAGAATGATCTTACCATACATCTCAATAAAGAGTCAAGCATTTTTATAAAATATTTTTTTGGAATTTTAAAATCAAACCCTATCCCTTTTCTTTAGGCCAATAAATCATGGATATTTAGGCTTCTCCTCGTTTATGATGCATGATTCTTTCCCCTTTATGAATCAGATTCAAGTAATTCAATGGTAACCACATTCATTCCCATAATGAAGGGAAATTCAAACCTAGAATGGAGTTCATCAAGCCATGACGATAAGTTCACATATCATGGATAATGGCGGCCAGGGACGGCCATCCAAACGCAAATGATATGAGTAATGGGATCATCTCCATAACACCGAATAAAACGGCCTTATGACCTTTAAACATGTTGGCTGTTATCTTATCCATATAGAGCCACGAAATCCGCGTATAACCCCATATTTCATTTGGGAAGCATCGAAATATTACCTGTGCCCCAAAAACGCGTTCAAGCCAAAAATAAGGCCCTATAAAGGCCTTTAACCGTAGCGGATGTTGAATTGCTCTCATCCATTTTATTGGCTTTCTATAGGGGCGTATAGACCGTCTGATGCATCCCATGAGCTCAAACATTCCACTGGCAAGAACTCCCCGATAAAACAAAAAAACCATCTATTTTCCATAGATAGCTTCAAAATTCTATATAAGAGTGAGCCATGAAGGACTCGAACCTTCGACACCCTGATTAAAAGTCAGGTGCTCTACCAACTGAGCTAATGGCTCCCAACATGGGCCTTCCGATCTGTATACGGATGAGCTTTTAAAATGTATAAACAAGAAAATGGCTGGGGATATAGGATTCGAACCTATGCATGACGGAGTCAAAGTCCGTTGCCTTACCGCTTGGCTAATCCCCAACAATCGATAAGTATATCTTGTCCATTTTTCAAACCAATTATGAAAAATCATGGTGGAGGCTGAGGGGATCGAACCCCCGACCCTCTGCTTGTAAGGCAGATGCTCTCCCAGCTGAGCTAAGCCTCCCTGAGATTATGTATAAAAAATAATAAGTGGTGACCCGTAGGGGATTCGAACCCCTGTTACCTCCGTGAAAGGGAGGTGTCTTAACCCCTTGACCAACGGGCCACTTGAAAAGAAATGGAGCTCTCAACCGGGATCGAACCGGTGACCTCATCCTTACCATGGATGCACTCTACCTACTGAGCTATGAGAGCAAATGGCTCCCCGAACAGGACTCGAACCTGTGACAACTCGATTAACAGTCGAGTGCTCTACCGACTGAGCTATCAGGGAATGTACCGCTTGGCAGCGTCCTACTCTCCCAGGACCCTTCGGTCCAAGTACCATCGGCGCTGGAGGGCTTAACGGTCGTGTTCGGGATGGGTACGCGTGGAACCCCTCCGCTATCGCCACCAAACGATTCAAG
>NZ_BAAIYF010000029.1:0-9312 GCF_057546105.1 Paenibacillus sp. YAE3
AGCAATTCGGGAAAGTCTGGGCTTAAAATCCGAATCGGAAGTGCTGGCATACCTAGTTGCAATGTTTGATGATCAGAAGGGCAGAAACATAACTTTAACTGATCATCAGCGGTATTTGCAGTACGTTGAGGAAGCACATAAGAAAAGCGAATAGTAAAAACCCCATCCGGTGCGCCAACACCAAATGGGGCTAAAAAAGGAAAAAAGGTCCAGAGCTATGCACCGTTCTTTCCCACTAACATCCTAGTGGATTTCCTACTGTATTGCAATCTTGCTGCAGTCAGGAAATTTCTGCCTTGAGATTGGGGAGAAGAACGGGAGTTGCAGCTGCTTGGCTGCAGCTTTTTTATTTACCCAAATTTCAAGGAGGATGAGAGGTTATGGAAAATCAAAGTATGAGTGATTTGTCGATGAAAGCAGTAGAGGCTCTTGAACAGAAAAAGGAGCTTTTGTATAAGAGTTTTAGCATGATGCTGGAGAATATTCGTTCGAAGCATCCGGATCTGCAGGAAGATCTGTTTTCCTTGGAAGAGATTTTATTAGATATCGTAGTCGGCACATCCGAAGAGCTGTATGAAGTCGGATTCAGACAAGCTATTAACGTTGTTAAGGATTATGGATTTATTACAGCGATTCGGCTTATTGGGCAATCCGTTTAAATCATACTTTTTTGGTACTATTTTAGAACTTTTTTATTGGTAAAATGTGCTAACCTTAGGGATTAAGAGATGTATTTTATGCGATTAATTAAAAGGGGAAATGTAGAAATGAAAAAACCATTTATGGCATTAATGTTCAGTGTAATTATGGCATCTACTTCGATTTTGGCCACGGCTGCAGCTGCGGCGCCAGTCGTAAAAGTAACAAAAATTGTAAAGGTAACGGTCGATCAAAAAAACGTTAATTTTCCGGATGCAAAGCCTTATGTAGAGAGCAACCGCGTCTTGATTCCAGTTCGCTTTGTTTCCGAAGCTCTGGGCGCAAAAGTGGATTACAAAGACAAGACGGTTTTGATTAAACAAAACGGAAAGACTATCAGCATGAAGGTGAACAGTGCGATCGTTACCCGTAACCAGGATAAGTTGTTGCTGGATGTGCCGGCTCGTCTGCAGCAGAACCGTGTTTATGTACCATTGCGGTTTGTATCGGAAGCCTTGGGCGCCAAAGTGGATTGGAACCAAATTAAGTATTTGGTTACGATCACTACCGGCGCGGCCGATCCGAAAGCACCGGTGGTTACTCCGGAGAAGCCTGGAACATTCTTTAAGCCGTTTGAGTGGGAAGAGAAGACAGATTTGGGTAAAGCATTGTTCAAGAATAATGTAAAGTATGCCAATGGCCAGGTTACATTTACTGTGCCGGAGGATTCGTATGCAACGTATGAAAGCAATCAAAAAACTGTTAAATTAACGCCAGGCAAAAAGTACACGTATCCGGCAGGAACCGGTATTATTTCATTTTCAAAAATCTATGCAAAAGAAGACTATATCGAAGGTTACGGTTTATTCCTAGATACAAAACATGAAGCTTTGGCAGGGCAATTTGTAAGTGTAACCAGTGACGTTGTTGTTGAACATGGCTTTGTTAAAAATGGTAAATCTGTGGGTACGGCCGGAACGCTGACAGAAGTCATTGCAGCTGCTCAATCCTTGTGATGAGGGGGGATTGAGAGAATGAAGAAGGTTATAATTTTTATTCTGTTATTGATGATGTTTGGTTCTACGCTAGCTGCTTCTGCAGCTGGCACAGAGCCAATGTTGAAAAAGCATGTTACTGGTGGATGGAATTATGGAGAAAGTGATACTAATTTACGTGGATATATACCGGCTTTAGATGAAACGGTTGTCCGTCCTTGGGAATTGGTTCGATGGACAGGAATATTCAATTTTCCTGGTGGTAAATCTACGAAGATAAATAACTACGATGTTTTCAACGTAAAGAAAAAGGCTGATGACCCGAATTTTGATAAGGAAAACGGGTTCGGGTTGGTGCACAAAAGCCAGGCAGCCTTAGGTGATCTGTTTGATGCTATTATGATCGATCAGACTGTAGGAGCAAAGCAACGTTCCTATTTCCGGAACTCCTTTATCAAGTCTGCTGATGACCCTGTATTTAAAGATGGAAATCCTTTTTTCTATAGAGTAAGAAGTGACTGGTTTTTGCGGACATCAGGCATCGTACAACGAATGGGCATCAAGTTCACTGAAACCAAGAAAATCAGCAGCGGCGAACGTCAGGCTCTCTATAAGGTGTCCAAGTGGCCAGAAATGAAAGCTGCGGCTAACAGCGGAAAACTGCGCGTTGATTATTCTGCCTATGGAGTTAGCCAACGTGACATACGCATTGTAGCGACCAAAAAGGGGGCATTCCCGGACTTTTCGAATGTGGTGAGTCTTACAGGCGGAAATCTGATAAACACGTCAGAGGAAGCCTATAGCGGTTCCCTGCAGGTCGATTATAAGGAGCTATTCGCCACATTAGGCAATGAAATCGATGTAGTGATGGACGATGGGTATGGACGCACCGTGATTCAAACGGTTAAGCTGCCAAAAGCAGATGTCGATTACAAGCCTTTTAAGTTGTCCCTAACCGAAGGCGGCCAATTATGGGTGAAGTTCCGTCATCAGGGCGAAGACATCACTCGAGAAAATTATATTAGTGACCGCGGCATGCCAATGACTGCAGCGGTTAAAATAGGCGGGGCGACCACGGCAGAGTTTTCTTTGCCATCGATGTTTAAGGAGCTGCCGGCAACCATTAAAGATGGCCAAGAATTTAACTACATGTTAGGAAAAATTGAAATTGGAGATGCGCCAGGAAATTACTATATCAAGGTGGACGCCACGGTCAACAATCCGGATCATCAGGATCGGGCGTTAGAATCGCCGGCGGAAGCATACAAAAACAATAATATTCATGGGGAATGGAAGATCGAACGGAAAGGGCCCCAGTCCGATTTGATTGCCCAGTCGGTCACAGCGTCGCCAAGTTCGATCCAAAAAGGCGGAAAGTCCAATATCACGGCAAAAGTGAAGAATGAAGGAACCCAAGATCAAAGCAATGTTCTGATCCGATTTTATGATAATGACACCAAAATTTATGAAGTCCGGAAGTCCATGCCGATGAATAAATCAATCACCGTCGGTCCGTTCTCTTGGACAGGCAATACCGCGGGCATTCACAACATTTCAGTTCACGTGGATCCAGAAAGGGAAAAGCCGGATAAAGACCGGTCGAATAACGTGGCCACAACCGGCTGCAGCGTGACGGCTGCCGGCAGCGGCGGCGGGAACGGGTCCGAATGTAATAATTCGGCCGTTAATGGCAGCTGGAAAGTGACGTATCCACTTATTACGGGCTATCATACGAAAACGAGAACGGTAACCTGGACGGACAGTGCCGGCAAGACGCATACATCTACCGAAACGTATACCGACTATAGCGATCCGATATGGGAGACTCGAGACGTTCAATACCAAGAGCAGCTGAAGATCAATGCTGAGGTGAACACGAAACAGGGGATAGCAACTAGTCCAGGTCGGCAAAAAGCAGCAGATCGGGAAAGCAGAGGATCCTGGGAGATCATCCCGTATGCTAAAAAAGCCGGAAAGAATCCGAATCAGATTACTCGTGCCGGCTATGGATTTGAACTGAAAGTTACCACGCAATATAGTACTGATTGGGAAACGAAGGTACCTAAAGGACTGGAAGGAACGGCGAAGCCGATCGGAGGGAAGTATTATGGTCCGGATGAAGTATATGCAAGTATTTATGATTCCCAATGGAAATTCGAAAAGAAAATCAAATTAGAAAAAACAGGTGGAGACAGGAATTCCGCAACCTGGGAGCTGCCTGTAATGACAATCACCGCTGAATCCGGAGAGGTGTATAAGGAAAGAAAGTATCTTACATCTGTCAATGCACCGGATGGGGAGTACAGGGTAGTTATTTCAACATCGGCAGCTGGGATGAATGCCTTGACAGCATGCATTACGAAGAAAGTGGAGATTTGGGGCAGTATGTACGACGATGTTCAGAATTTAAGAGTAAAATAAGCTGCAGAACGGGGCCGAAAAGGCCCCGTTTCTTTAGTTCCCGGATCAGTTCCCGGGGGTTATCAGGGTATATAAAAATCTATAATCCTTGTGTATCAAGGCTTTTCAGATTTCGAATAAACAGAGAAGATCTGGGGAACTGATCCCGGAACTGATAATACTGGTTGCCGGCGTATTGGGCCGGGCAAAAGGAAAGCAGCTGCACTGCAAGGTAAACAACACCTGCAGATCAGCTGCTTAAAATAAATTGGTTATCCGGATCATTAACTTTTGGCCAATTTATCCAGGGTCTTTCTATATTTTTTTGATGCTTTCTTTGCAAGTTTCATTACATCCTTCGTATTGGAAATTATTATTTTTTGAGTAGGCATCCTTTATTCCTCCATCCCTTCTCAGAAAGCCCCAAATTGAATATAAGGGGCATTTCGCTTATTGTCCTTATAAAAGTCCAGTCCCCTCGAAAAGTGGCCTTACAATCAAAATATGAACGCCTAGTTAGAAGGACACCTTCCTTCGATTTTCAATCTTATGCAAAAAGGACCCCTTTCGGGGTCCCTCATTTTAGGATCAAAGCAGGGCGGCGTATCCTGATCTCTGGTAACTTACCTTTCGGTAAGCGCGTGGGGAACCTTTCCCACCTCAATGATCCTTAATTCATAGTGTAGTCAAACAATAGAAATTTCATGTCATATACTCGTTCGGTGTGCTACATAAATTATCATACAGAAACTATACGTCATAGTCAACCATGCAAAAGGGACATTTCAGGATTTTACGTGGGCAGAAATGTCCCAAGGACTACGGCTGAAAAGGAACCCAACGGCCACTTCTCAGTCGTTTTTGTAGTTTAACAGCAGCGTTATTTAAGTCGTAAAAGGATGATACATATAGGTATCCCGACGGATCTAATTTGATGGCTAATAACAAGGTATCCGTAACGATTTTAACAAGTTCGATGCTGTTTGGTTCTGTTGGATTTTTCCCAACATAATCCGGATTGGCAATCATGTCAGGAATCAAGTGGCCATGAAGTTCAATTATGCCTGGATGCTTTCGTTTAATATGCCGAATAGCACCAGGGTAGATTTGTACTTCTGCGATTGGAAAGTCAATACCTGTGAGTTTTTTAATGCTCGGAAGATTAAGCTTTCCAACGGTTTGAATGTCTGTAGCGTTGATATCGATATGATATGATTCCAAGGTTACGTTCCTTCCTGGCGTGTTTGATATAGCGAGTATACTGGACTGGGACGGCCTGGTACAGCTGTTTTTCATAATGATTAAACCCCCGTATATTTGTTTGGATGTATGCATTATAAGAAAGAGAGCAGGAAAATTTAACAGGTTTTGTGTCGAACCTGGTTTAACCCTCTAATATCGAAATGCTGGTCCGTTTGTGACACGTTCATTAGAAGCATTTCAATGGGATCTTTAACACCCTCTATGAAACTTATACGAGGAGTGCAGGCCATAATTAAGAGAGCGGATCAAAAAAATAATGCTCATCCTGTAAATAAAAAGCAGGGATCGAAATAGATCATATCGAAAATAGAAGAACGGAAGGACGGATGGAGGACGGATAGTATTTATAAGGCTCCGTCCTATTTGGACGGCGGACGGACGGAGGAGGACGGGGAGAACGAATGGATCGTTTACTCAGAAAAAAAGATCTTGTTGATGCTGTTGGAGTGGCCAAAAGTACAGTTTCTGATTGGGTAACGGAATTTCATATGTATATACCGGTAGTAAAGCAGGGGGCTGTTACATACTATCGTCCTGAAGCGATTGATGTCCTAAAAGCTATCCAGGATATGAGAGAGCAGAACTATACTAAGCCTCAAATCATGGAGCTACTTTCCAAAAAGGGGTTTCCAATTACGATTGAAGATGCGGTAGAAGGCGTTCAGCGAGCCTTGAGTCAGGCTGATGCCAGGGATACACTGCTTACGGTCATGCAAACAATGGGACAGGCTGTTATTGAGATCGGAAAGCAGACGGATCGTTTAAACCGGCATGACGAGAGGATTTCTGAACATAAAGAACGGATGGACGAACAGGACGGACGGATAACGGAAACGGTTAGTCATGTGAAAGCTCTGAGGAAAGAAGTGGAGGAATTAAGTCGCCAACTTGCCGAAGCTCAGAAACAGGTTGCAGCGTCGAATGAGCGGCGAAAGCCGTTCTTCTGGAGAATTTTCGGAAAATAGATTTTATAAAACAAGTCGCACGGGATGGAATAGCCGGCCGGCTTTTTTTGTGTTATTCGAAAATTTTTTTTGGTTTATTTTTGAAGGGAAATATGACACCAGTGCTTGAACGGTTAATTGGATTGTTGCGAATGGAGAGTTGTAGGCATAATCCCAGGTAGCGAGCGAGAGAGAAGAAATTAGGCTATGTGTTTTGCAGCGAAGGAAGACAAAATTCATGATTGGTTTTTCCCTGGTGAATGTTCGAATATATTGTTGACTCGATCTGAGTTTTGCCAAAAAGATGTCTAGTAAATTCTGCTAGAGTTATGGTAGTATTTTCTCAACAAAATAAAAAAGCCAACGTTTCACGGCAGGGTTTCCTAGGCCCTATGCTGTTTGACCGAACACCACTCGGCGAAACAGGTGCGCAAAACATTGACTCAGTGTTACCGATTACTATATGCATTCATTTCACTGAATACAATTTTACTGTATACAGGCGATGAATTCAATAGTATTTGAGATATATGTAGAGGGCCCTTGATTCCATTATTGGTGGATCGGGGGCCTTTTTGGTTTCCAAGAAAAATTATTGGAGGGTGTTCAAGAGATGAGTGAAAGAGCGAATACATGCAAGGTGACGGCCAACTCCGTGTATTTATTGTTCCGGTTGATATTTTAGACTTTAAACGTAGAGGAGTGTTTTTTAATGGCAAAAATGCATGAAAAGACCAATACCATCATTCGGACAAGCAAACGAGAAAATCCATATGTCATGATCGATAAATATGGTTTGAACGATGAACGGTTATCTTGGAAAGCTAAAGGCCTGCTGGCTTACCTTCTTTCAAAACCAGATGACTGGCAAGTTTACGAATCCGATCTAATCAAGCGTGCATCTGATGGGCGTGATGCAGTTAGATCCGGTTTGCGCGAGTTAGAGAAGTTTGGATATTTGTCCAGACGGCAGATCAGAGGGGAAAACGGAAGCTTTGGCCACATGGAATATATCGTATATGAACGTCCAGAAACCCTTGATGACACTAAAGAGATAACCGCAGACGGAAAATCCGTTCACGGTGAAAATGTACCGCAGACGGAAAATCCGTCGACGGGAAAACCGACGCCGGAAAACCCGCCACTACTAATTAATGATTGTACTAAGAATGATCTAAATATGATTGATTGTATGAGCCCCCCGGCAGAAATCGCCGTTGGTTCAGAATCCGAGTCTGTCTCAAATGAAATTTACGATACATTACAAACTGAAGTACCTAAAAATTGCTACATACAGGGAATGCCGTTGGGAACAGGATACATAAATGAAATTTATATCATGCTGCTGAACCAGTTCCCTAATCAACTTTCACCCGAAGTAGTACGTATTGCTTGTGAACTCTATTTCAACCGTGCTTGTCGCATTACCGTTCCGGAAGGCATAACCATGACCATGGATATCCAAAATCCAGTGGGCTTCTTTCAGATCTGCTACAAAGACGCAATCAAACAGTATAAGGCGCAACGATCGAGGAAGAGAACAACAGCGCGCTAAAAAGGGGATCAAAACATATGGATCAGTTCGAGTACGAAAGTTTTGCAATCGCTCAGGAGACACAATCAGTGTCTATTCGCGTCGTCAGACGAACATAACTGCCCTAAATCGCCGTTTTTATTCGTTGTTGGTATCTTTGCAAGTATAACAAGGAAAACGGCGTAGAAACGAAAATAAGGCCATTACAGGCGATGGTGTGGAGGTTTTTATGTCTACGCAAATTGGAGTTATTGGTGAGATTCAGGAAGTAACAGAAAAGCAGCTTAATACCATCACAGTCTACTGCATTGAGATGGTGGTTAAATCGAATCCAGCATCTTTCTATAGATATCCTGGTAAGTTTTTAAAAAATATTATTTTGCAGCCTATTCAGTATTCTATTATTTTAGAACGGAAAATATACAAAAAATTCCTTTTTGAAAATTTTAAAGTTTCTTTGGAAGAAGGTTTCTCTAAAATAGTTGGTAATTTGATCAAAGTTTACGGTGTTCCTGTATTGGACTTGCCTTTAACGGTTGCGAGTGGTGACATTGGGATTATTGCTCATAATATTCAGTTGCTTAATGACCCCGAGTCTCCGTTGGATATGAACTTGGGGAGAAAAAATTTGAGAGAACAGTTATTCCTTGCTAAGGAAAAAATTAAAGAGATTAGTGAAATATATAGTCTAAAAAAGGCTAACTATAAGGCTACGATACGGGACCTATCAGCTAAGTTGGAAAGATATTCCTATCGTGTTGATGGGCAAATAGATCAGTATTTTATGATTTCTGTAGATGAGCTCGAACCCCTTGAATTTTTTACGGAGCCGAATCCTATTAAAGTCGAATTAGCGATGGAGTATTATCATTCACATGGGGAACTAGAGGAAATAAATGTAAAAATTTTGGATGATAAATGGTTTATCGTTGATGGCTACGCTAAATTTATAGCTGCTAAAAAACTTGGACTTAAAAAGGTGAAAGTTAGAAACACAATATTATTAGGAACTGCAGAAGAGATACAAACTCCGATGTAGAAGAAATCCGGAGCAATCCGGAGAAAACAAGAGATTTTGTTTTTAGAAAACAGACTAAAAAATTGATTGTTCCACGGCAGGCTAATTGGCTGCTAGGGCTGAAAATGGCCAGATTTGGGGATCGGGCGGCTAGACATGTTCACCAAATGAAATATTTTGTACATATGTCGGGGCGGACTAGGAGATTTGAATATTAATATTCAATAATGATTAGATACAAAAAGTCGTTATATAGATACAAAAATATTGAAAATAGATAAATTGTATGATATTGTATCTGTAATTTGAAAGGAGGTGTTTGTAGCCATTAGGGAACAGGATAAAACAAGGAAAAACATCAAGGCTGCATTGCCGGTTAAGTCTGGAATCGAAGCAATTCGGGAAAGTCTGGGCTTAAAATCCGAATCGGAAGTGCTGGCATACCTAGTTGCAATGTTTGATGATCAGAAGGGCAGAAACATAACTTTAACTGATCATCAGCGGTATTTGCAGTACGTT
>NZ_BAAIYF010000030.1:0-1630 GCF_057546105.1 Paenibacillus sp. YAE3
TAGTTGCTCCTGAAAAAGTCGATTTTCAAAAATAGTTTCGGGTTGCTGGCTGGGTTGTGAGGGGGAACTTTCCCTAATGATCGGTTTCCATGTTAGTTTTGGAGCATTTTTGCCGCTCTTTGCAGGTTGTGGGTCAGAATCCCGAAGCCGACCCAGCATTTTGAGCCGACAAAGCCCCGATACCTGCTGCGGTTCAAACCGTACTTCCGCTTGAGAAGACTAATCTTCGCTTCTCCAGCTGCACGGTAACGCTGCAAGTCTTTGAACCATAATTCGTTTTCGTACTCGGATCGGGCAATGCCTTTTTTGCCCTTTCGCGGCAAGCTAGCTCGCTTCACACCAAGTTCGGTAATGGCCGTTTCGTTCTTCTTGCTTGAGAAACCGCGGTCGGTCGCTACAGCTTGCGGCGCTTTGCCGAATTGCTTGATATGCGCCTGTACAGCGGGAACGAGCAGTTCATCATCCGAGGGGTTCCCTTCGTAGACAGCGTAGCCGGTCACAAAGCCGCTTTCCGTCTCGTCGATTCGCACCTTGTAGCCGAACTCAGTTCCTTTGGCCAGCTTACCTTTCTTAATCGGTCTTGCTTCCGGGTCAAAGAAACTGACGATCCGATCTGCGATGATTCGATTGCCGGAAACGACCTGTTTGGCTTGTTCCAACAACTTGCCGGTTAGCGTGACCGCCTCGGTCAGTTTGGTTTTACTTTGTCGAAGAGCAGCTTTGCCCTTGTCTTGCAGTTTCTCGATAACGGCTTGCGCCTTGTTCACAACGTTCTCGGCTACTTCGATTACGCTCCCAGTGATCCGGTCAACTTCTTCCCAAGATTCACGGGTGCGGCGACGTAGAACTTTCGCGATGGACAGAATCTTTTCCTTGATTTCTGCCGTACGATCTTCAAAGCCTTGAACAGTGTGGGAGGCGACTTTCCGGATTTTCTGAATCGTTCGAGTGATGACTTTTACGCCATCTTGCAACAGCGTAGCGTCTGTCGGGTGATGGATGTCGGATTCCACAACCGTCGTATCCGTGCGCAATTTGCGGGTTTTCAGAACGGCTTTTTCCTCACACTGCTTTACGAGTGCGGCATTGATGTCTTCGACGATCTTGTCGCCGTAGCGTTTGCGGGCATAGATGAGCGTAGACGGGTCGGGCATCGGTTCGTCGATGGCAAACCGGCAGAACATTCGCCATGTGATGCTGTCACCGACTTCCTTCACGAGTGACTCGTAGCCCAAATTGTATTTATGCTTCAGGACCATAAGACGGATGTACTTTTCAATTGCAAGCGTAGGACGGCCGCTTTTCTTGCCTTTCGGGTGCAACTCAGTAAACGGTTGAAGAAAACGGTCGTCGTCCAGTAATTGATCTATGATTGCAAGCTCGACCGGCAACTTTCTAACAGATTCCGGGAGAATGGCATCCCAGATGGTCAATTGCTCGTCTCGAAGTTTCAACATTTTCTTCACCTCTTGGAAGGATTCCCGTGGGCTTCTGTTGAACTCCTATAGCAAAGGAATTCTTCCCTCGGGGTGTGGAACTTTGTTATCTCGTCAATAACAATTTCCATTTTGAGGTGCTGAATTCCTTTTAATTATGCTCAAAACACCCTGACTTTTTCAGGGGAAACTAA
>NZ_BAAIYF010000031.1:0-1455 GCF_057546105.1 Paenibacillus sp. YAE3
GAGCGTTTTGCAGTAATCTGAGGCCTTGAGCCGTAAGGATTTTCGGACATAAAAAAGGGACTTCACCCCAACTTGGAGAAGTTTTCAAGTGACCAAACCCAAAAACCTCAAGGATGGAGGAAGTCACTTTGTATATTCTCCAAGAATGTCTGTTTTCCTTCGAAGAACTTTTAAAAATTCAACCCAAGGAGAGATTGCCGATCTTCTTCAGCTCTCTCGATCTGAGACCGTATGCCAAGGAACTGAGAAGCCGTTCACCCCGAGGCGCTGAGGGATACTGCAGACAAGGTATTCTACGAGCACTCTTGGCTGCGCCGCTTGAAGGAATAAGTACCTTTTCAGGGTTGCATAAGCGTTTGGATACGGATCTCCGGTTTCGTTATCAGTGTGGTCTTCCGCTGGATCGAGAAGCTCCTTCCATATCCACATTAAGCCGAGTTTTCTCAGAACTGACGAGAAAGGACTTGGCAAAACGGCTTTTTGAGGATTTGGTCACACGCTGTCAGCAGGAAGGTATCATAGAAGGCAGTAACGTCGCCATAGACAGCGCCGCTCTCCGCGCTTACGAGAAAAAGCAGCCCAAACGCAAAAGCGAGCAAACGGGTAATGCGAACTGGGGCGCAAAAATTGATTCCTTCGGCAATAAAATCACATGGTTTGGTTACAAAATTCATCTGGCGGTCGATACGAAAAGTGAATTGCCGATCGCCTTGGAAGTAACGCCGGCGCATGTCAATGATGGAGAAATGGCGCCGGGCCTGATCGAGAAAACAGCGTCCAGGACGAGCACACGATTTTTCATACTCGATGCGGGCTACGACCAAATGAAAGTTTATGAGGCCGCCCGCAACGTCAAGGCACAAGCCATCATTCCCCTTAATCTTCGGGGGGAGAAGGAACCGCCTGCTGGCATGACCTCGAACGGAACACCGTGCTGTTCCATGGGTTATGCGATGACATACTGGGGAGTTGACGGCGATATGCATAAATTTCGCTGCCCGCATGCCACGGGTAAAGTCGACTGTCCGCTTGGCATGGCTGCCTGCTCGTCTTCAAACTATGGAATGGTCGTCAAAGTAAATGCGAAGGATGATCTCCGGCGATACAGCATCCCTCATCGGGATACAAAGCGTTGGAAGGAACTTTACAATGAACGAACCAGCGTAGAACGCTGCAACTCCCGATTGAAAACCTATTTGACGGCAGACGCCGCACATGTCCGGGGCATTCAGAAAGTCACAACTCACCAGTATTTGAATGCCATTGTTCTGCTTGCATCTGCGCTCGCCGTTTCTCATCATTCAAAACGGGCTGCCGCTTAAAAAACGAGCTGTTCTAAAATTCTGCAAGTCTGCCCTTTTCTTCATCCATATAATACCATTTTCGAAAATTACCCCTTAACGACAGTGAATATGCTATCGCTTCTTCTCTGAAACGGAATTATGCAAAACACTC
>NZ_BAAIYF010000032.1:0-1354 GCF_057546105.1 Paenibacillus sp. YAE3
TAGATCGGGCTCTGACTTCTTGTAAGCACACGGTTTCAGGTTCTATTTCACTCCCCTTCCGGGGTGCTTTTCACCTTTCCCTCACGGTACTGTTTCACTATCGGTCGCTAGGGAGTATTTAGCCTTACCAGATGGTCCTGGCAGATTCATACGGGGTTTCACGTGCCCCGCACTACTCGGGATCCGTCTCGGAGGGAACTGACTTTCGGCTACAGGGCTTTTACCTTCTATGCCGGGCCTTTCCAGACCTCTTCGCCTAACCAATTCCTTTGTAACTCCATGTGAGACGTCCCACAACCCCGGCCAGCAAGCTGACCGGTTTAGGCTAATCCGCGTTCGCTCGCCGCTACTGACGGAATCACTATTGTTTTCTCTTCCTCAGGGTACTTAGATGTTTCAGTTCCCCTGGTATGCCTCTTCATAACCTATGTATTCAGTTATGAGTGACTGACTATTACATCAGCCGGGTTTCCCCATTCGGACATCCCCGGATCAAAGCTTGCTTACAGCTCCCCGAGGCAGTATCGTTGTTCGCCACGTCCTTCATCGGCTCCTAGCGCCTAGGCATCCTCCGTGTGCTCTTAGTAGCTTAACCATTTGACTCCTGTTTGCCTCGCCTCGCTCCGTTGTTTTGTGCTTCGCACAAAGCCAAAGTCGCTCTTCGATTCAAACGCTCGTCTGCTACTTTTTACTAACTTGTTTTGACACAAGTTCAGCTAAAAGGATATTTCTAAAACGCAAATTCGTTTCGTTATCTAGTTTTCAAGGATCAAATTGAATAATTGGTGGAGCCAAGCGGGATCGAACCGCTGACCTCCTGCTTGCAAGGCAGGCGCTCTCCCAGCTGAGCTATGGCCCCATAATAGGAAATATGCTTATTTAATTTATATGGTGGGCCCTAGTGGACTCGAACCACCGACCTCACCCTTATCAGGGGTGCGCTCTAACCAACTGAGCTAAGGGCCCATATTCATTTCTTAATATACTCTTGATGAGTAAACCCATAAGGGTTTGCGCTTGGCAGCGTCCTACTCTCCCAGGACCCTTCGGTCCAAGTACCATCGGCGCTGGAGGGCTTAACGGTCGTGTTCGGGATGGGTACGCGTGGAACCCCTCCGCTATCGCCACCAAACGCATTTCGAAAGAGGTTTGCTCTTTCAAAACTGACAACGAGTGAGATCGTTTTGCCTTACGGCATATTTGAATGTTTCCTTGCAGGAAACAATTCTCCATAGAAAGGAGGTGATCCAGCCGCACCTTCCGATACGGCTACCTTGTTACGACTTCACCCCAATCATCTACCCCACCTTCGGCGGCTGGCTCCTTGCGGTTACCCCACCGACTTCGGGTGTTG
>NZ_BAAIYF010000035.1:0-873 GCF_057546105.1 Paenibacillus sp. YAE3
GTTTAATTTTACCATGGTCATGATGAGCCTCGCCATCATCGCGGTCGTCGCCACGCTGATGTACCAGGGCGTCGCCTTTCTCGAGCGGCGGCTCACCAGCCAGTTTAAATAGATGGAGGTACGAAACAGCGCGATCATCATCCGGGGATGGTCGCGCTGTTTCACTGGTTGTGTGTCTTGCCGGGGCGCTTTCGCCACTCTCTTACTCCGGCGCTACGATCTCCACCTTGATCCGATCCGGGTCTTCGCAAAACAGCGCGTAATGCTCCCGGCCGCCCGCGTGTGGATAGCGGTCCTCGTAGAGCAGCGGCACGCCTCGCCGCCACAGCTCCTCGCGAATCGCCTCCACCTGCTCCCGGCTGCGCGCGTGAAAAGCCAGATGGTTCAATCCGACGCGACAGCGGTGATACGGCACATCGAGAAACCGTTCCTCTGCCTGCACGAACACCAGATACGTGTTGCCGTGCTTCCAACTGATCCCGCTCGCCCATTGCTGGTAGCGCTCATAGCCGAGCTGTTCCTCCAAGAGCCACCCCCAAAACTCCGCGGATCGCTTCAAATCCGCTACATACAACTCCAGATGGTGCAGCATGCTTCGTCCTCCTTTTTGCTCGCGGTCTTTTGGCGCTGGCGGCCCCGTTCGCTCGCGGCTTTTGCGCCAAGCGCGCGTGGCTGTCCCCTGCCGTTCGCCGCACAGGCTGTTGCAACCGCATAGAAAAACGCCCGACAGCCAGATGTCGGGCGCTATGTACGCGTTTTCGGCTACTTCCAAAACTTCCACCAGCTCTTTTTCGCCGCCTGATCGCCAGGCTGGCTGTTGGCTGCCACTTTTTGCTGCGCCGCCGCTTCCACTTCCAGCGCACCGGGCACCCG
>NZ_BAAIYF010000036.1:0-802 GCF_057546105.1 Paenibacillus sp. YAE3
CTGTTCTAAAATTCTGCAAGTCTGCCCTTTTCTTCATCCATATAATACCATTTTCGAAAATTACCCCTTAACGACAGTGAATATGCTATCGCTTCTTCTCTGAAACGGAATTATGCAAAACACTCAGTTTCAAGAAATGTCTTATGAGTAAGTAGTGAATTAGCGAAATTTGTATTTTCACTAACCTCCTTGCTGATTGATTGTAGATTCAGCTCTACTAATTTTGACAGTGAGTCCCCATGCTCAGCTGAACAAACCGGACACTTTCCCTCTGTGTCGTTTTGTTGAATATATTTATAAATACCTTGTATGTTTTCAAGCAGCTTTACAACCACACCGTTTTCAGTGTCACTAATGCTACTTTCAACCTTCGCAAGAGATAATGCTATACGTGTCTGCCTCTTTTCTAACAACCTAATACGCAACTCATATTTATTAATTAGCTTCGGTCCTTCTTCTACTTCTTTTCGCAGTCTCCCGTATTCCGGTCCATAAGACATTACGTATTCCAATTTGTTTAATATTTGTTGCTTTTCTTTCTTTAAGTTATCCAACGATTCATCATCGAGATCGGCAATATCTTTGAATTCACTCAACTCAAACTTCATTCGTTTGATATTGCTATTAATACTCTCAATCTTATCAAATATATCCCTACGTTCATTTATATTCTTATTCGAGCGTTTTGCAGTAATCTGAGGCCTTGAGCCGTAAGGATTTTCGGACATAAAAAAGGGACTTCACCCCAACTTGGAGAAGTTTTCAAGTGACCAAACCCAAAAACCTCAAGGATGGAGGAAGT
>NZ_BAAIYF010000037.1:0-696 GCF_057546105.1 Paenibacillus sp. YAE3
TGGCTTATTTGCAGCGCGAGTGCGTATCCGCCGGGGAGAGTTTTGCCGAAAAAATTCCGCCGAACCTGTCCGGGGAGATTGCCCGTTTTCCGACAGTTATTTTGCTCTACGGGCAAGTGACCAACTACGGGACTGTGAATGAAGCTTTGTTTGCGCTGACGGGTGAGCAGCACGTAGGCGATGGGCTTGTGGAGCTGTTGGCGACAATCGAATATGAGGAATGAGCAGGGGCGTCCGGCTGAGTGCGGGCGCTTTTTCTATTTTTCAAGCTGGGGAGAGGTTGAGTCATAAAGGGGAAGCAGAAGGCTAACGTTTGGGAACAGACGCGCTATTGCCTTTCTTCTATTGAAGAGAGGTGCCGAAAGGGCAGCAAGGCAAGAGGGGGCACTTTTCTAGCAAGAAGGAGCCTAGATTATCTTTTGTTTCGAATAGGGCTCATTCCGTCTGGCTGCGTTGTTCTGGCAACGCAGATAAATACACGGTGTGCAGGTTCGAAACCGATAAAAAATACGTCCTCCCAGATGATGTTTGTCCGTTTCGGGAACGCAGATTCGTTCATTTGATATGTATTGTAAGGTTTTTTCCTTACGTACTTTACATGAGGAGTTGGTGTGCATGCCAATCATCAAACCGTTTATGACGTCTCTGCGCTTCACCTCGACGATGGGAGCCGGAACAGGTACAGGAGCCACTTTT
>NZ_BAAIYF010000038.1:0-667 GCF_057546105.1 Paenibacillus sp. YAE3
GACAGGGGACCCATGGGATGCACGTACCCTGGAGTGGTCGATTCCATCTCCAGCGCCGTTCTACAACTTCGCTGTCGTTCCGCATGTGAAAGAAGCGGATGACTGGTGGGCAACAAAACAAGCAAAAGCAAATGGCACGTATAAACAAGAGCCGGCGCATTTGGAACCGATTCATATGCCGAAGAACTCTGGTATTCCGATTATCATGTCGACCTTCTGGTTCTTGATCGGATTTGGATTCACCTTTGGATGGGTATGGATGGCCGTAGTTGGATTCATCGGAGTTGCCGTGTGCATGTGGGTACGCTCCTTCCAATATGATACGGATTATTACGTACCGGTGGATGAAGTGCGTCGCACGGAGGCTTCACTGGGGAGGGTGTTGTAATGATGGCTAATCATCACGACCATAGTCATGGCCACGACCATCATGAAGAGCATGAGCAACTAAAGGTTCTTGGCTTCTGGATTTTCGTAGTTACGGACTGCATTTTGTTCGGTACGCTGTTTGCCACCTATGCAGTAATGATGCATAGCTTTGCAGGCGGACCGACTGGAAAAGAACTGTTTGAAATGCCTGGGATCATCGCTTCAACTTTTATCCTGTTGACCAGCAGCTTTACGAGCGGACTTGCTGTGCTGGCGATGAACAAAGGAAAAGTAAAAG
>NZ_BAAIYF010000039.1:0-651 GCF_057546105.1 Paenibacillus sp. YAE3
AGGTTAGAACCTAGATACGATCAGGGTGGTATCCCAACGTCGCCTCCACCTAAGCTGGCGCTCAGGTTTCAAAGGCTCCCACCTATCCTGTACAGATCGTACCCAAATCCAATATCAAGCTGCAGTAAAGCTCCATGGGGTCTTTCCGTCTTGTCGCGGGTAACCTGCATCTTCACAGGTATTAAAATTTCACCGGATCTCTCGTTGAGACAGCGCCCAAGTCGTTACGCCATTCGTGCGGGTCAGAATTTACCTGACAAGGAATTTCGCTACCTTAGGACCGTTATAGTTACGGCCGCCGTTTACTGGGGCTTCGGTTCACAGCTTCGGGACTAATCCCTAACCGCTCCCCTTAACCTTCCAGCACCGGGCAGGCGTCAGCCCGTATACTTCGCCTTACGGCTTCGCACAGACCTGTGTTTTTGCTAAACAGTCGCTTGGGCCTTTTCACTGCGGCCCCCTCGTGCTATTCACACTACCGGGGCACCCCTTCTCCCGAAGTTACGGGGTCATTTTGCCGAGTTCCTTAACGAGAGTTCTTCCGCGCGCCTTAGAATTCTCTTCTCGCCTACCTGTGTCGGTTTGCGGTACGGGCACCTTCACCTGGCTAGAGGCTTTTCTTGGCAGTGTGAGATCATGACCTTCGGTACT
>NZ_BAAIYF010000040.1:0-612 GCF_057546105.1 Paenibacillus sp. YAE3
TTATCATACAAGATGACCATACGATCGGCGGCTTCATTTCCATGATGGACGGATACTTGGCTGCTCTGTTTATACGGGTTGATTCTCAAAGAAAAAGCTATGGCAAATTACTATTAGATTGGGTTAAGAAGCAGCATGATGAGATTCAGCTAAAAGTGTACCAGTCCAACACGAAAGCATTTAACTTTTATACTAAAAATGGATTTGCGATTCAAGAGGAATCTGTGGATGCTGAAACTGATGAGAAGGAATTTGTGATGGTATGGACAAAACATTAACAACAATGAAGGCACCTCTAGCCTTTTAGAGCAAAGGCTCCGCTTCCGTATCCATACGGAACAAGCAGAGCCTTTTACTTTTATCTACTTCTTTCTAGTCTCTTATTTAAGCCCATAAACCTCGGTATATAAAGTCTCTTTAAACGGAGCAAACGCCGATTCAGCCAACGCACCTGGATAGCTCATAATCTGAAGCCGCAGATCCGTCTGTCCTTCTCTTAGAGGGGGCTGTACATATTCAAAATGGTTCAGATGGAATCCCATTCGTTCGTAAAAACCAATTCTTCTCCGTGACCATTCATCCACTGGAGGCTCAACCTCCAGCACTACCGGT
>NZ_BAAIYF010000041.1:0-593 GCF_057546105.1 Paenibacillus sp. YAE3
GGAGCCAGCCGCCGAAGGTGGGGTAGATGATTGGGGTGAAGTCGTAACAAGGTAGCCGTATCGGAAGGTGCGGCTGGATCACCTCCTTTCTATGGAGAATCGTTTCCTGCAACGGAAACATTCAAATATGCCGTAAGCTTACGAAGCGAGCTTTACTTCGTAAAGCTTTCATCTCACTCGTTGGTCAGTTTTGAGAGTTCAAACTCTCGCATACGATTTCCAGAACTTGCTTGGTGACAAGAAGTGCTGAGGATGGTATGATATAAGTCCGGTTGAAAAAGCCGGTTTTTGATCCTTGAAAACTAGATAACGAAACGAATTTGCGTTTTAGAAATATCCTTTTAGCTGCTTGTGTCTTCATTGAAAGACCAAGTAATAAAGGTAGCAGACGAGTGTTTGAATCGAAGAGCGACTTTGGCTTTGTGCGAAGCACAAAACAACGGAGCGAGGCGAGGCAAACAGGAGTCAAAGGTTAAGCTACTAAGAGCACACGGAGGATGCCTAGGCGCTAGGAGCCGATGAAGGACGTGGCGAACAACGATACTGCCTCGGGGAGCTGTAAGCAAGCTTTGATCCGGGGATGTCCGAATGGG
>NZ_BAAIYF010000042.1:0-579 GCF_057546105.1 Paenibacillus sp. YAE3
ATCCGGTACGGGGACAGTGTCAGGCGGGCAGTTTGACTGGGGCGGTCGCCTCCTAAAGAGTAACGGAGGCGCCCCAAGGTTCCCTCAGAATGGTTGGAAATCATTCGAAGAGTGCAAAGGCAGAAGGGAGCTTGACTGCGAGACCTACAAGTCGAGCAGGGACGAAAGTCGGGCTTAGTGATCCGGTGGTACCGCATGGAAGGGCCATCGCTCAACGGATAAAAGCTACCCTGGGGATAACAGGCTTATCTCCCCCAAGAGTCCACATCGACGGGGAGGTTTGGCACCTCGATGTCGGCTCATCGCATCCTGGGGCTGAAGTAGGTCCCAAGGGTTGGGCTGTTCGCCCATTAAAGCGGTACGCGAGCTGGGTTCAGAACGTCGTGAGACAGTTCGGTCCCTATCTGTCGTGGGCGTAGGAAATTTGAGAGGAGCTGTCCTTAGTACGAGAGGACCGGGATGGACGTACCGCTGGTGCACCAGTTGTTCCGCCAGGAGCATGGCTGGGTAGCTACGTACGGACGGGATAAGCGCTGAAAGCATCTAAGCGTGAAGCCCCCCTCAAGATGAGATTTCCCA
>NZ_BAAIYF010000043.1:0-563 GCF_057546105.1 Paenibacillus sp. YAE3
TAATTATGTATCTATAAAGAAGTTTTTTCTCTTATTCTCCCGTTTTGATTTATTTTTAGGCGGCAGCAGGGATTGAGATTTTAAAAATATTGTCATGAAAATGCGAATATACATGTAGCATACATACAATGAAGGCCGCCTTATAGGATGATACTTAATGGGCGGCCTTTGTTATGAATATACACTAAAATTGTTAATTAACTTCTCTTTTCTTTTTTTAGTTTTTCTATAGTTTTAAAAGCTTTAGAATATATACCTTTTACATTGTTTCGATCAAATTTATTATTTTTGATAGGGTAATCATATTTCCAAACTTTGTAACCATCTTTATCTGGGTTACTTAAAACACCTACCATATAACTTTGTGTATCTTGTACACGGTCGGCATATTGTTTATAGGTTAGTGAGTTATCTACAAATGGTAAAACAGATGCTTCTGATTCAACAAAAAAGAATGGTATATACCCATTTAAATATGTATCTTTGTATTCTTCATTCGCTGCTTTAGATAAGTAAGGTTTTGTAATAATAACTGCATCATATGACTTAAGATCTATTTTTTT
>NZ_BAAIYF010000044.1:0-557 GCF_057546105.1 Paenibacillus sp. YAE3
GGAGGGGCCGGCGTCGCCAAAGGATATTGGGGACAGCCTGAGCTGACAGAGGGCGCATTCAGTGACCCGTTACAAACGGGAGAAACGCTTTACAGAACCGGAGATCAGGCTTGCTGGCTGCCGGATGGAACTCTTCGTTTTCAAGGGCGGATTGATAAGCAGGTAAAAATCAGAGGCTACAGAATTGAGACGGGAGAAATAGAAAGTGTGCTTTTGAAACACGATCAAGTCAAAGAAGCGGCTGTTACCGTGATGAAAGATGCCGAAGGACAAGCCCGATTAGCGGCATACATCGTTCCTAAAGAGGCCGATATCTCATCACTTCGCCAGTCTCTAATGCAGGAGCTCCCGGCTTATATGATGCCGTCCCATATTATCGGTTTAGACAGCATGCCCCTGACACTGAACGGCAAACTTGATAAATCGGCATTGCCGGCAGAAGAGATACATTCATCCCAGGCATTTGTCGCGCCCGGCGATGAAAAACAGGCGATGTTATGCCGGATTTGGGAAGATGTGCTTCATATTCAGAAAGCGGGAATCCATCACTCTTTCTT
>NZ_BAAIYF010000045.1:0-554 GCF_057546105.1 Paenibacillus sp. YAE3
ACCATGTTCGTAGGATAAGCGGCCCGATACTCCAGATGCGGCCGGTTGCTAATGTCGATCACAACCTGCGCCAGCGCGTCATCCATCGGAACAAAGGCGTTCCCGTAGCGCTTGATTCCTTTTTTGTCGCCCAGTGCCTCGCGGATGCAATGCCCGAGACAGATGCCGATGTCCTCTACCGTGTGGTGGTAGTCGATTTCGATGTCTCCTTTTGCTTTTACCGTCAGATCAAAATGCCCGTGCCGGGTGAACAGGTCAAGCATGTGGTCCAAAAAAGGCACTCCCGAGTCCTGCTTGCTTTCGCCTGCTCCATCTACGCCAAAAGAAAGGGCGATCTGCGTCTCATTTGTATTGCGCTCAATAGCTGCTGTGCGGATTGTACGATCACTCATCACTGGTCACACTCCTGCTTCTCGCGATCAAAGTCGCGCAGTCTCTCGGTTATGGCGCGTCCATGCCCCGCCAGCCCTTCCTGCTCGGCCAGGGTCACGATTTTTGGCCCGTTTTTCACCAGGTCATCCTTGCTGTAAGAGATGACACTGGATTTTTTGATA
>NZ_BAAIYF010000046.1:0-552 GCF_057546105.1 Paenibacillus sp. YAE3
TGGCGAGCACCAAAAATTCGTTCACGACCGATTGGATGCGATCCAGCTCGGAGAGGATCGTCTGAAAATACTCCCGCTTGTAGTTGCCCTCCTGAATGAACTGGATGAAGCCGCGAATCGAGGTCAGCGGGTTGCGGATTTCGTGCGCGACGCCTGCGGCCAACTGGCCGACGACAGACAGCTTTTCTGATTTTCGCAGCAGTTCCTCGGTCTTTTTCAGCTCGGTAATGTCGTGGCTGATGACCAACAGGCCGATGCGCCTGCCGTCCGGGTCGAAGAGTGGAACTTTGCGCACGTCAAAAATGCGCGATTCTTCCCGACTGACGAAAATGATCTCTTCCAGGCGGACAGGCTTGCCCTCTTCCCACGCCCGCTTGTCCGACTCGGCGCATTGCAGCAACGCGCTCCGGTAATGGGGGGACAGTCGCGCCAGCTCCTCGTCGTGCTTGCCCTGGTACGGGACATGCTCCAGCTCAAAAATGCGCAGGCAGCAGTCGTTTGCCTCGATCCAGTGGCCCTCGCCGTCCTTGAAGCAGACGGAATCGGGCATGG
>NZ_BAAIYF010000047.1:0-552 GCF_057546105.1 Paenibacillus sp. YAE3
GCCGATGGAAAGCACGCCGGACGGCACGGACGTCTGATGAAAAAATCGGTGCATATCCTCCATTTTCGCCAAAATATCGCGCGAAAAAGCTTATGGGAGAAACAGGCACGATCGCTGCCTCCATCATGGAAGTGCTCATGCCGATGATCCCCATCGCGCTGCTTGCCCTGCATACCAGAAAATGGCCGCCGGCTTATGCGATCACGAGCATTGCCATCGCTTTGGCCGGGGCGCTCTTGGTCATTACAAACGGGAGCCTGGCCTTCTTCGTCACGGCAAGCGACCAGCTTTTCCCGCTGCTGCTCATCTTCACAGGCGTCGTCGGCTGGGGCGTCTACTCGATGGGGAGCGCGCGTTTTGGCGGCTGGTCGACGCTGCGCTACTCGACATTGACGTGCTTGCTCGGCACAGGCGCCTCTTTTGGCGTGGTCGCGACTGCCACTCTGCTTCAATGGATACCCGCCCCGAGCTGGGAAAGCATCAGCTCGATCCGCTATGAAATGGCCTTCATGGTCCTGCTGCCGGGACTAGTCGCCCTGTTAAGCTGGAATG
>NZ_BAAIYF010000048.1:0-550 GCF_057546105.1 Paenibacillus sp. YAE3
GTCCTGCATTCCGTTGGCGAACCTCACCTGCACCTTTGGGCGGCGGAGTCATAACCTGTTCCTCGATTGGACGGTCATTCGATAATTCCCGTGTTGGCGTGTGCTCGACGGTATAGGCTGTATATGGAATGGCTTGTAACCGTTCAAAAGGAATTTCTTCGCCGCTCTCCACACATATTCCATACGTCCCATCTTCCATCCGTTGCAGGGCTGCATTAACCTGCTCCAGTTCGTTTTCCAGCGACTCGTTAATCGCCAGGTCACGGGATCGTTCAAAGGTTTCCGTCCCTATATCAGCAGGGTGGTTATCATAGGATGAGAGTTCCCCTGTGGAATCTGTCAGTGTTTCTCCCAATTTCGTATTTTCCTGACCATTTTGTTTAAAATGTTTTTCTAAATCCTTTTTCTGCTCCAATAACATATGTTTCAGCTCTGCAAGCTGCGAATCGTTCAAATGGTTCATGATCATCTCTCCCCTTCATGGTCTGTATGAGTGGCGTGTATGCTCTTTTATACCCGTTCATAAAGCCTAGCAATCACAGAGACTTTT
>NZ_BAAIYF010000049.1:0-549 GCF_057546105.1 Paenibacillus sp. YAE3
GGTAGCCATGCCTGTGCCGCATAAGCTGGAGCAGCGGGCGACTGCGCATGAAGGCCGCGAGTGGAGTCTGGGGCTTGTCCAATATCGGGACTTCCTGCATGTCGTGATCGAAGTGGAGCGTGCGCACGAGGAATTGCGCAGGAGTGCGGCTTCGCTGGCAAAGCGGCTCGGAGCAGAGTCAGCGTCCAGCATGATCGGCATTTTGCTGTACAAACCGGAAACGCACGAGCTGGCACCGCTCATTTACGTTCCACAGTTGGACAGCATGATTTGGGAGCGGGGCTGCGGCTCGGGGACGGCTTCCGTGGGCGCCTATTTGGCCTGGAAGCAGCAAAAGGATGCGGCGGCGGAGATCAGACAGCCAGGGGGAAGCATTCACGTGGCTGCTTCCTGGCAGGGAGAAGAAATCAAAAGCCTGCAAATCGGCGGGTCTGTCGGCATCGTTGCGCAGGGCAAAGCTTATCTGGAGATATGAGAAAACCAAACGGATTGGCTGGGAGTGTGGCGAGAATGAAAAAACCAGAACAGTTTCAGGAGTGTATCCACGAT
>NZ_BAAIYF010000050.1:0-546 GCF_057546105.1 Paenibacillus sp. YAE3
TCCTTCTTCTAGAGATTTGTATCCTTCACCTTCGATTGCGGTGAAATGAACGAATACATCGTCTCCGCCTTCAACTTCGATGAAGCCGAAGCCTTTTTCATTGTTAAACCATTTTACTTTACCGTTTTGCATATTGCTTAATCCTCCTAGTACTGTAGCACAATGTGCTAAAAAAAATTTTCATCATCTAACGGTGTTCTGCTAAATGATGGTTTCACTATACACTATCCATGGATGCTTCGTCAAGCTGTCAAGAGAAAAAAATGAACTTTAATGCTTTTTTTAGGAATTTCTTTGAAATTGTTTTCAATTTATGGTTATTCATCATCATTTTTCGCAAAGCGGGTGAAACATTTTAAGCGTCGGTCCGTATATAATAAAACCAATATCAGGAATGCGAACAGGAGTGTTTAGAGATGAACCGTTATTCAGTTGATGAGTTTGTATCCAAAACCCAGCAGGAAGACAAAGGGGAGGGGCTGTTTGAAATGGAAACGCCCCGTCTCTTGGAAGTCAATCTCGACGGAAAAGTGTGGGCAAAGGCCG
>NZ_BAAIYF010000051.1:0-544 GCF_057546105.1 Paenibacillus sp. YAE3
GTAACTGGACAGGAGCCTGCCGAAGCCAGGGGCGAGGTCAGGGGCGCGCCTGAACTTGAACCTGCTCCCGATACCGCAGTCGCTAGGCTTTCGCAACAACAGCCCATGCCGAGGCAACAGGCGAACACCGGGAACAACCAGGTGGTGTTTGCCGATGTTTCCTACGCCGAACAGGCAGACCGCGCTTATGTGCAAGTGTCTGTGCTCGAAGAGGTGTGGGAAGTGAACTGGGTACACCCGATCCAGGCGTGCTGGAAGCAGGAGTGGTGGGAGCTGCACCCGCAGATCGTGATGGATGTGCAGGAAGCGCGCTATGAGGACAAGGGGCGCGTGGTCTGGGTCCGTGGCGAATTTGAGCTGACCGCCTTTGGCACGACGGGAGAGGCGGGCAAAGTCGCGCATGAGACGCTGCGCCTTCCCTTTACTTCAACCGTGCTGCGCCCTCCCGTTGCCCAGGAAAAAGCAGAAGCGAGCCTGCTGCTCGACAACAGCCCGTTGTCCTTGCCGGAGAAATGGATCGAGACCGGGGATTGGAAAGTGAGCC
>NZ_BAAIYF010000052.1:0-542 GCF_057546105.1 Paenibacillus sp. YAE3
CGGGCCACGCAAAATAATGTTCGGGAGCGCTGAGGCCTGCTGTCGCTGGGCGGTCAGGCTGACCAGCGTTCCCTGCCGCGTGCCCGGCCATTTAAAGAAGGATGGTGTCACTGGCCCATGGGAATAACGCATCGCGTCACCATCGAAATTCATAATCAGCTGGGTAATCGACGGCGGTAAATAGCGCACGGAGGCAGAAAATTCTAATGCCACCTTTCTGCCATCATTGCTGTCAAATAAAGCTTCTCTGATCGCCGCGACCTTTTCGAAAAATCTTAAGCCTTCGCCACTTTCACTGCCTTTATAACGCCATGGTGAGGATTCCGTATTCACTTTGCTTTCAAGGTTCTTCTTGAAGTAATTATCCACGGTTCCCCCGGAGCCAAAGAAACGTTCCACATCACTCAGGCTAGCCATGCGGTCGCTGTCTGCAAAAGGATAGCGGCCTTGAAAGTTATTGCGGCATACATCCCCCACGCTCATTTCTATAGCTTTGGAGGTTTGAGCAATAACCTTATTTTCCAATTTAGACGAGGAACCCT
>NZ_BAAIYF010000053.1:0-541 GCF_057546105.1 Paenibacillus sp. YAE3
CGGTGGGGTAACCGCAAGGAGCCAGCCGCCGAAGGTGGGGTAGATGATTGGGGTGAAGTCGTAACAAGGTAGCCGTATCGGAAGGTGCGGCTGGATCACCTCCTTTCTATGGAGAATCGTTTCCTGCAACGGAAACATTCAAATGAAATCCTAGCCGGTTGGTTAGTTACTCACTCATTGCTCAGTTTTGAGAGAGCAAACTCTCAATTTGATCCTTGAAAACTAGATAACGAAACGAATTTGCGTTTTAGAAATATCCTTTTCTGATGATTTTAAATTTGGCTTCGCGTCAAATTGAAATTCATCATAGCTGCTTGTGTCAAAACAAGTTAGTGAAAAGTAGCAGACGAGTGTTTGAATCGAAGAGCGACTTTGGCTTTGTGCGAAGCACAAAACAACGGAGCGAGGCGAGGCAAACAGGAGTCAAATGGTTAAGCTACTAAGAGCACACGGAGGATGCCTAGGCGCTAGGAGCCGATGAAGGACGTGGCGAACAACGATACTGCCTCGGGGAGCTGTAAGCAAGCTTTGATCCGGGGAT
>NZ_BAAIYF010000054.1:0-540 GCF_057546105.1 Paenibacillus sp. YAE3
GGCCCGGAACTTTTCCATCACGAGCGCCAGCCGCTCATCCTGCCGGGCCAGCCGATAGAGAGCCAGCTCGATCTGCAGCCAGCACGTCACGTAAAAATGAAACTCCAAAAACAACGTAGTCAGCGCCGCTCGCAGCGGACGGTCATCCCCGCTCGTCTGCATCTGCTCCCAGCAGGCGTGCGCCTCCCGCTTTTTTTCCTGGATTAAGTCGTAGTGACTGACAGCACCGCGGTAAAACTTGCGGACCACATTGTACAGCATCTCGGGTGTCCGAGACGGAAGACCTCTGTGTCTGTTGGGCACATCACGCATGTATCGTTCCCTCTTTTCAAACGACCTTCGTCTTCCTATTGTACAACATTCGCGTTCCGGCGGTGTGCTTCCTTGCTTTCAGGCTGCCGTCCCTTATTCCTTGCCGTTTTTCCAGTAATCGTAGGCGTGAATGGCATGCCCCATGAACGAAGAGTACGGATCCAGCGCTTTTGTCACCTGTTCCAACTGCCGATGCATCTCGCTCATTCCTTCCTCGTAGAACGAAAT
>NZ_BAAIYF010000055.1:0-534 GCF_057546105.1 Paenibacillus sp. YAE3
TTGGATTATTGACAGCATGTGGAACGACAGACAACAAAGCAGAGGAAAAAACCTCTGAAAAAAGCAGTGAATCAGCATCCAAACCCGTCACGGTAGAGGATGCACTCGGGGATGATATCACCCTTGAGAAAGCACCCGAAAAGATTGTCACCCTGATCCCAAGTAATACGGAGATCCTTTTTGAATTGGGGCTCGGAGACAGCGTCGTCGGAGTGACCGATTTTGATAACTATCCGGAAGAAGCGGCAGATATCGAGAAGATCGGCGGAATGGAATTCAACGTCGAGAAGATCGTAGGGATGAAACCGGACCTGGTCCTTGCCCATGAATCCACGGCTGTATCAGCAAAAGCCGGTCTTGACCAGATCAGGGATTCTGGTATTCCTGTATATGTCGTACGTGATGCGTCGAGCTTTGATAAAGTTTATACAACAATCGAGAATATCGGGAAGCTTGTCGGGAAGAATGAAGAGGCGGAAAAGGTCGTTTCAGACATGAAAGACGGGATCGACTCGATTAAAGAAAAAACCGCTT
>NZ_BAAIYF010000056.1:0-534 GCF_057546105.1 Paenibacillus sp. YAE3
GATTCTATAGGAGCAAGCACAAGTGCTTGTATAATGTTATGTTCATCAAATATAACGCTGATGGCTTTTGTCTGGGTAGAATTTATCCAAATAAACTGCTCAATTTGAGGAGTTAAATAAAGATTTGTTTCTAGTCTGTAGAACTGTTCTCCTTGATTAAACAATTTGCTCTGCTCCAAAAATTGCTGAAGCGAAACTTGACGTTTAAATTCTTCGCTTACACAATCATAAAGCTTCTGAAAATCCCCTTGTGCAAATAAAGTTCCAAACTTTTCTCTGATATTTACTTTTCTCTCTGTTTCCATCATTGTAATCCACCCTTTTATATGTATTTCAATTTGTTTGAATTATCTATAAGTAATACGTTTTATCTTATAAAAAGGTTTCATTTTCCAATTATTCTATCTAAAAATCTTCTTCTATGCCGTATTTACAATTTTCTCAATCCATTTTATACTTATTTTACAAATATTTGAAAGGGGGTGCAGCATGATGAAAATAACGTTAAATAAAAAAATCAAGCTGCGCCGAGTA
>NZ_BAAIYF010000057.1:0-534 GCF_057546105.1 Paenibacillus sp. YAE3
AAATGAAAATCGGATCAAAATCCTCTCCCAGATTCCCGATGATCGGAAGGTTTTCCACACCGATCCAAATGTCTGTCCCTTTCAGCCGCTCATCAAACTCCGCGAAAAACTCAACGATTTTTTTACGGTTTCCTTCCAGGTCATAGACTTGAAATTCCTCAACCGTCATAAATTGATTCGCATGAACGGTTATGCCTTTGGCGCCGTATTTCACAGCGAGCTCCGCAAAGTGATAAAGCTGTTTTTTGATGTGATCTTCATTCACATAATCGGCATGATCTGTCGGGAAATGCAGCGTTAATAATGAAGGATCAAGCTGTTTCGCATATTCCAGCGTCTGATTAAATGTTTTGATATAATCTGCTTCCTCAAAGGAATGGCCGTCAAAAATATTCGCTTCCAGACCGTATCCCGCTTCCACCCATTTCTCATCGATTTGCTTCGGATCAAGTCCGAAAAACGGAATTTGAGCAATCATAGGACAGTCACCATGTTCCTCTCACCAGCATAAACGCTTCCGCAGCCGAAAAACCC
>NZ_BAAIYF010000058.1:0-534 GCF_057546105.1 Paenibacillus sp. YAE3
TCTTTTGTAATTCCACTCGTCGGACTCGTAGCGTTCCTTCGCGAGCTTTTCTACATATTGTGTCTCTTCGGGTGAAAGCTCATATGGTTCCAATCCGATTCCTAGACCGTCTTCGAACCCTTTCTTGAAGGCGTCCTTGGCCATCTCCATAGTGACCGGTTCCGCACTGATCTCATTCATGGCGACGGCCTTGCTTTTGAATGCGCGCTGCATGCGTTCTTTCACACGATCATTCGGATAGTTGAAGAGGCTGAAGAGCTTGTCTTCGTCCAGGTCAAGGAGGATGGATCCGTGTTGGAGGATGACCCCCTTCTGTCGTGTCTGGGCACTGCCGGCCACTTTCCGGCCTTCCACCACGAGCTCATACCAGCTTGGCGCATCGAAGCAGACGGCTGAGCGTGGATTCTTCAATCCTTCACGCTCCTCCGCCGTTTTCGGTACGGCAAAATATGCTTCCAGACCGAGCGCCCGGAACCCTTGTAAAATCCCCTCGGAAATGACGCGGTACGCTTCCGTTACCGTCTTTGGCATATC
>NZ_BAAIYF010000059.1:0-533 GCF_057546105.1 Paenibacillus sp. YAE3
GCTCACCGCAACCTATCACGTCTAATTATCATAATAAAGCAGTTAATCGATCTGCCCGCTCTTCTACATCATTTGCGACTCAATTGGATAAGGCGATCAAAGATGTCTCTCCATTGCAAATCAGCAAACATGCGAAAATTAGGATGGAACAAAGAGGAATCTCGATCCCTTCTGAAACGTGGGAAAAGATAGGGGAGAAAGTGAAAGAAGCAAAGAATAAGGGTGTACAGGACTCACTGGTTATTCTGAAAGATGCCGCATTGATTGTAAGTGCCAAAAACCAAACGGTGATCACCGCTTTGGACCGTGAAGAGGCACATTCTCAAATATTCACCAACATTAATGGAACCATATTAATCGATTCATAGGCCGGACCTCGAGAAGGAAGCCTATATGCTGTGGAATGACTGAAGCAGCACATACGAAAGGGGAAAACATTCATGCTACGTTCAATGTATTCAGGTATAAGTGGAATGAAAAACTTTCAGACCAAATTAGATGTAATCGGTAATAATATCGCCAATGTCAATACG
>NZ_BAAIYF010000060.1:0-527 GCF_057546105.1 Paenibacillus sp. YAE3
CCATTAGCTGGAACCGGCGAACTCGGTTTAAAGGTACTGACATTTTTCAGGAGATCTTTGACGAAATCGTCCTCCAAGCGATCTCGCACAAAATGGTGGGCGGGCGTGTGCTCATTACGGATTCGACCCACGTAAAAGCCAATGCCAACAAACACCACTATACCAAGCAGGAAGTTCTGCAAAACACCAAGGACTATATTGACGAACTCAATGACGCTGTGACAGAGGACCGCAAAGCGCACGGAAAAAAGCTCTGAAAGTACGAGAGGAAGTGAACGAAACCAAAGAAATTAAAGTGAGCACCACCGATCCGGAAAGCGGCTATATGATTCGCGACGGCAAACCGGAGGGATTCTTTTATCTCGACCACCGGACAGTGGATCTTAAATACAATCTCATCACCGATGTCCATGTTACGCCAGGAAATGTCCACGATTCGGTTCCGTATTTGTCCCGATTAGACCGCCAAAGAGAACGTTTTGGATTCAAGGTTGAAGCCGTAGCCCTGGATTCCGGTTATTTAACAA
>NZ_BAAIYF010000061.1:0-526 GCF_057546105.1 Paenibacillus sp. YAE3
TCCCCATTCGGACATCCCCGGATCAAAGCTTGCTTACAGCTCCCCGAGGCAGTATCGTTGTTCGCCACGTCCTTCATCGGCTCCTAGCGCCTAGGCATCCTCCGTGTGCTCTTAGTAGCTTAACCTTCGACTCCTGTTTGCCTCGCCTCGCTCCGTTGTTTTGTGCTTCGCACAAAGCCAAAGTCGCTCCTCGATTCAAACACTCGTCTGCTACTCTTTTACTAACTTGTTTTGACACAAGTTCAGCTAAAAGGATATTTCTAAAA
Organism: Paenibacillus sp. YAE3; assembly: GCF_057546105.1. Classification (NCBI taxonomy): domain Bacteria; kingdom Bacillati; phylum Bacillota; class Bacilli; order Caryophanales; family Paenibacillaceae; genus Paenibacillus; species Paenibacillus sp. YAE3. The sequence goes on from NZ_BAAIYF010000061.1 coordinate 267, forward strand.
CGCAAATTCGTTTCGTTATCTAGTTTTCAAGGATCAATAATCAATTTTTCGGTTCATCACGGATGTGTGAATGAAAATTTGATTCAAAACCCGGTTTTTCAACCGGACTTATATCATACCATCCTCAGCACTTCTTGTCACCAAGCAAGTTCTGGAAATCGTATGCGAGAGTTTGAACTCTCAAAACTGACCAACGAGTGAGATCGTTTTGCCTTACGGCATATTTGAATGTTTCCTCGCAGGAAACGATTCTCCATAGA
>NZ_BAAIYF010000062.1:0-524 GCF_057546105.1 Paenibacillus sp. YAE3
GAATGCTGACCCACTACCTGCGCTGGTTTCACAATCGCTCGACCCTGACCCTGGTGCCCAGCGTCAGCCAGCGAATGGAACTGGAGCGTCGGCATTTCGAGCGTTTGGCGCTGTTGTCCCGTGGTGTTGATAGCCTGTTGTTCCACCCCAGAAAACGTCTGAACGCGCTGCGTGAGCAATGGGGACTGGCCGAGGATGACGTCGCCGTTATCCATGTAGGACGTCTGGCCAACGAGAAGAACCTGGGGTTGCTCAAGCGCAGTTTCGACACGCTGAAAACGACTTACCCACAGCGAAACCTGAAGTTGATCGTGGTGGGCGATGGTCCGCTGCGCATGACTCTGGAGAAGGAGTTGCCGGAAGCGATCTTCTGCGGCTCACAGCGCGGCGAAGCGTTGGCCAGCCACTACGCGTCCGGGGATGTGTTTCTGTTTCCGAGCCTGACCGAGACGTTCGGCAATGTGGTGCTGGAGGCGCTGGCCTCGGGGTTGGGCGTGGTGGCCTACGATCTGGCGGCGGCGGGT
>NZ_BAAIYF010000063.1:0-522 GCF_057546105.1 Paenibacillus sp. YAE3
ACGTGGCCTGGCGTACTGGGAGCGTTTGCATCAGATCATCCAGAAAGAACCGGTCAACGAACGGGATGCAGTCTAATTCTGAGACTATTCCTTTAATATCAGACAGTTACATGAATTTTATGCATCTAAATAGCTGATCTTTAAACGCCTTTGCGGGCCAATAAACATTGGCCCAAACACACCCATTTTGGGGAAGAAAACCCTACGCACATATCCTTTCTCCCGGCGTCCTGCCTACCTTATACCACTCCAAAACTCTACAGCTCGTCGCCGCAATCTCGCCCGTTCACATCGCCTCGATTACTTGATATCCAAACAGTAGCTATAAGGCGCACCCCGTGGACCCCCTCGACATCGAAGACACCAGTGATTGGCTTGGAAGCCCGGCCGAACTGGAAACCATCACCCATTACAAATTGATGCTGGAAAACGAAGTCCAGGAACTGACCCTGCAACTGCGTAAAGCACGGGAGGACATCTTCGGCTTGGTGGAGATGCATGGCGAAGCCTCCGTCGAGCGTG
>NZ_BAAIYF010000064.1:0-521 GCF_057546105.1 Paenibacillus sp. YAE3
GGTGGGGTAGATGATTGGGGTGAAGTCGTAACAAGGTAGCCGTATCGGAAGGTGCGGCTGGATCACCTCCTTTCTATGGAGAATCGCTTCCTGCAACGGAAGCATTCAAATATGCCGTAAGGCAAAATGATCTCACTCGTTGGTCAGTTTTGAGAGTTCAAACTCTCACATACGATTTCCAGAACTTGCTTGGTGACAAGAAGTGCTGAGAATGGTATGATATAAGTCCGGTTGAAAAAACCGGGTTTTGAATCAAATTTTCATTCACACATCCGTGATGAACCGAAAAATTGATTGTTGATCCTTGAAAACTAGATAACGAAACGAATTTGCGTTTTAGAAATATCCTTTTAGCTGCTTGTGTCTTTATTAAAAGACCAAGTAATAAAAGTAGCAAAGGTTAAGCTACTAAGAGCACACGGAGGATGCCTAGGCGCTAGGAGCCGATGAAGGACGTGGCGAACAACGATACTGCCTCGGGGAGCTGTAAGCAAGCTTTGATCCGGGGATGTCCGAATGGG
>NZ_BAAIYF010000065.1:0-519 GCF_057546105.1 Paenibacillus sp. YAE3
AATGCGGATTAATCTGGCTTGCCAGCATTTTAAACTTGATCTCGTTTTGCCTTCGCTCCACCAGACTTTTCTGACGATTCGTTTCTTGAACCTCCTGGACCAAATGGTTTACGTTACTGACGAGCGCGTTAAATTCTCTCGATAGTAGACCAACTTCATCTTTTCCGTCGATATGGAGATAGGTTTGCCATGAGCCCGCCCCTACTTGGGTCATATGCTTGCTCAAGCGGAGAATCCTTCTGGATAATAGCGAAGCAGAAGCATAGATAAGTAAGGCTGCAAATATCAGGCTGGCCGTGATCACGACTTCTCCGAGTCATATCACTTGATTAACCTATCTGTACATCTCGGAAACGGAAAAAACTGAAATAATGCGAAGTCCATTTCAGCTGTTCTGTGGCGTTAGGTTTGCGATCTCCCCTTGTTACGCTTTTCCGCTAATGGGTGTGTTGTAGCTTCCATCCTGTTGGAAAAGTATATTCTCGTCGGAATGAATTGCAGGTAGAGTCTTTCAGAACA
>NZ_BAAIYF010000066.1:0-519 GCF_057546105.1 Paenibacillus sp. YAE3
CGAGAGCAAAAAGAAACTGGAGGAATTGGCGATGAGCGAACCGACGATTCGCAAGGCGGTCAACGTCCTTGAATTTCTGAGCCAGGATGCCGAGGCTCGCAGGTTGTACGAGTTGCGGGAGAAGGCGCTGAAGGATGAGCTCAACATGATTAAGGAAGCAAAAGCGGAAGGCGAGCGGCAAAAGGCAATCAAAATGGCATTGAATATGTTAGCAGATGGGGAACCAATCGACAAAATTGCAAGGTACACGGAACTTTCTCCAGATGAAATTCAAAAACTACAGCCGCAACTTCAATAGCCTTCCCCTCCATGTTCCGCAAGTAGCGTCTGTAACCAAATCAGCGGCAGAAGGTGCCGCATCTGCCACCGCTGACGCTGTACGAGGCTCAAAATCGTTCCAGAACCGATCGGCCCTGTGTCCAAGCAAAGGATGCAGGGTCTTTTTGCGTTCAAAGAAAGGGAAAGGAGGTGTTCGCACATGCTGTTTCCAAACCTTCCAACCAAAACGGCGGGCGGCAA
>NZ_BAAIYF010000067.1:0-519 GCF_057546105.1 Paenibacillus sp. YAE3
GCTGTGCGGCATTTCAATATGCCATACACTCGCAGCCATTTTCAGTGCGATAATTCCGATTAAAACAAAGGCCGTTGTTTCAAGTTCAGGCACTTTGTCAATCAGCGTCAAGAAGAATTTCGCAACGGTTCTCATCATCAAGATGCCGAGCATGCCGCCGATCAGAAGCACCCATACCTTTTCAGATACGGCAAATGCCGCCAGGATGCTGTCGACCGAAAATGCAAGGTCCATGAGCTCTACCGAAATGACAGTCGCCCAGAAGACCCCGAACACGCGTACCATCCAGCTGTCTTTTTTGATGGCGTTTGCTTCATCATCGCCCTCACCGATGAAGAAGTGCTTGATGACGAGCCATGCCAGATATGCGGCTCCGAGCAGTTTGATCCACCAGAATTTAATCAGGATCATACCGAGTCCAATGAATAGAAATCTAAAGAAGTAGGCCCCGATTAAACCGTATGTCAACGCTTTTTTGCGTTGTTTTTCCGGAAGGTGCTTCACCATGACGGCGAGAAC
>NZ_BAAIYF010000068.1:0-518 GCF_057546105.1 Paenibacillus sp. YAE3
TGGACTTGGATAATATTGAGCTTAGTTATTGTTCTAAGTTCATCTGGCAAGCATTTTACTATGGTTATAATCTCGATATTACCGGCATGGGTCTTACCGATCGCAGTAGAGCAACCCATATTTATCCAAATGATGTTCGAGATTCCGATCACCTTGCATCAACAGAAACCATCGACGTTGAGAAGTAAGAAGCTGAAACCTCGCATTAGCGAGGTTTTTTATTTGAGCGCCGATTTAAGATCTCAGTAGTTTAGACGGACTTTAGCGTGCTAACCACGAAGCTTTCCACTAAGCTTTCGAACTTCCACTCCCAAAAAGCAGCCCCTTGAGAAACGATCAGTCGATCAAGCCAAGTTTCAAAATTAAGCTTAACATGGCAGAGCGGGTCTTCGTGGTCAAAGCGGACCAAATAGTTGCATGCCCCTTGCCTCACTCGGTCCGCATCTATGAAGAAGTAGTCTCCGTTGTTTCTGGAAATCGGCAGTAAATTTTTCGGCATGTCTTTGAATTTCTGATGG
>NZ_BAAIYF010000069.1:0-517 GCF_057546105.1 Paenibacillus sp. YAE3
TCTATGGAGAATCGTTTCCTGCGAGGAAACATTCAAATATGCCGTAAGGCAAAACGATCTCACTCGTTGGTCAGTTTTGAGAGTTCAAACTCTCGCATACGATTTCCAGAACTTGCTTGGTGACAAGCAGTGCTGAGGATGGTATGATATAAGTCCGGTTGAAAAACCGGGTGTTGAATCAAATTTTCATTCACACATCCGTGATGAACCGAAAAATTGATTGTTGATCCTTGAAAACTAGATAACGAAACGAATTTGCGTTTTAGAAATATCCTTTTAGCTGCTTGTGTCTTCATTGAAAGACCAAGTAATAAAAGTAGCAGACGAGTGTTTGAATCGAAGAACGACTTTGGCTTTGTGCGAAGCACAAAACAACGGAGCGAGGCGAGGCAAACAGGAGTCGAATGGTTAAGCTACTAAGAGCACACGGAGGATGCCTAGGCGCTAGGAGCCGATGAAGGACGTGGCGAACAACGATACTGCCTCGGGGAGCTGTAAGCAAGCTTTGATCCGGGGA
>NZ_BAAIYF010000070.1:0-510 GCF_057546105.1 Paenibacillus sp. YAE3
TCGCCTACTTTGGTCAGGCCCATCAGTTTTTCCAATACTGCCATGGTGTGGTCGGGCGCGACACTGTAGAGGATCGCTCCCCCGAACCCTTTGATCGCTTTGTCAGCCGGGACGCCTCCGAATGCCCACTTGCTCGCGGGGCCGCCTTCGCGCTCGACAAGCTCCAACTGCAAGCCGTCTCTGTCGGTAAATTGCAGGTACGTTTCGTGAAAGCGTTCCACACGCTTGTACTCGACGCCGAACTTGTTCAGGCGCTCTTCCCAGAAAGCCATGGAGCCTGTCGGAACCAGAAACGTCGTATAGCCAACCTGCCCGCCGCCTACACGGCCGCGGCGCGCTGTCTCCCATGGGAAAAAGGTGATCGCGGTACCCGGGCTGCCTACCTCGTTGCCGAAGTACAGATGGTACACTTCCGGGGCGTCGAAGTTGATTGTTTTTTTGACCAGGCGCAGGCCGAGAATCCCTGCGTAAAAGTCGACGTTGCCCTGTGCGCTTTTCACAAAAGCGGTA
>NZ_BAAIYF010000071.1:0-509 GCF_057546105.1 Paenibacillus sp. YAE3
ATCAGCTTGTAGGAGCTGAGCTTGGTCAGGCGAAAGCGCCCGTTGTTGACAGCAAATTGTGCTTCCTCGTGCTTCTCGTTGGCAAACGCCTTGACGACACGGATGCCACCCACGCTGTCTTCAATGCGAGCGTTGAAGTCGCCCACATCGCGAAACAGTTGGTGGATCGCCTGGGTCATTTTTTTGTTGAAGTACACGACGACCCAGATGATGGCCGGCACAACGATGAAGGTGATAACCGCAAGCTGCCAGTTGATGGACAGCATGAGCGCAAACGAGCCTACAAGCGTCATGATCGCGATAAACAAATCCTCCGGTCCGTGATGCGCCATTTCGCCAATCATGTTCATGTCGTTTGTCAAGCGACCAATCAAATGCCCGGTCTTCGTATTGTCAAAAAATCGGAACGACAGCTTCTGAATATGCGAAAACAGCTTGCGCCGCATATCCGTCTCGATGTTGATGCCCAGCATATGCCCCCAGTAGTTGACGATGTACATAAGCAATGT
>NZ_BAAIYF010000072.1:0-507 GCF_057546105.1 Paenibacillus sp. YAE3
GCTGACCATCGTAAACAGTACGTCGCATTCCTCTACGAGCCGGGGCAGGGACGCCACCTGCTTCGCACCGAGGGCGACCAGCGGAGCCGCCTTGTCCGGGGTGCGGTTCCAGACGCTCACGTCATAGCCTGCCGCCAGCAGATTGCCCGCCATCGGTACGCCCATATTGCCCAAGCCAATCCAACCTACGATCATGTCTGATTACTCCTTTTCGTCGCTGTGTTCTCCGACCTGTTTTTGTACAAGCTCCTTCAGCGCGGCGTGCTTGGACGATGTCATGGCAAACAGCTCGTCAAAGCCGCCCGGCAAGGTTTTGTCGAGGACGCGCAGCCCTTCCGCGGTAATTCCGCCTTTGGTAGCGACGCGCTCGATCAGTTGGTCGAAGCCAAGCTGTTCGTTTTTCAAAAGCAAAGCCGTTCCCAGCATCGTCTCCACGAGGATGCTGCGGGCTGCCTCAATCCCCAGCTCCGGCGTTTTGCGAACAGCCGCCTGGGCGAAAGAATCGAG
>NZ_BAAIYF010000073.1:0-506 GCF_057546105.1 Paenibacillus sp. YAE3
GAACAAGAATACGTAGAAAAGGAGAGAAAGTATGGGAGAATGCAAGCTGGATCACAGCAAAGAGGATGTGCAAAAGAAGTTGGCCGAGCAAGCGCCGTTTTTGTCCGAAGAGCGGGTAGGGCAGTTCCAGCGCATGCTGGAAGGACAGCTTAGCCAGGAGCGTTTGAACGAGCTGTTTCACCTGTTGAAAAAATACGATCTGGCAAGCCCGGAAGAGCGCCTCGCGAGCGAACAGCAGATGGATCGGCTGTTGGGCGAAAAAAGCCGTCACCGGATCGGCTTGCGACCCATGAAGCCCTCGCGCAACCCGTGGTAGTGGGTGATGGATCCCTCGCCCTCGCGCCAGCACAGGAGCACTTCTTCGCCGTCGATGATCGCGGGAAAGTCGAACAGGCCGATGTCGATGTCCTTCACCTGGATGCCTTTGCCGATCAGTTGGGTGACGTGCATCTTCGCTTCCAGTTCGAGAAACTCAAGCTGGCATTCCACCGAAAAGAGCGCCTCTT
>NZ_BAAIYF010000074.1:0-500 GCF_057546105.1 Paenibacillus sp. YAE3
ATTCTACGGTGTGTTTACAGGGATGACGGTAACGTATCCGATCCGTAATTCGATGCTGATTTCACTGGTCTGCTTTTTGATTGCTCTCTTCTGGTGCGTTCCTCATTATGGGAATCATGGACTTTGGTTATCCTTTATCATCTTTGCCCTGGGACGGTCACTGTTTCTGGTGGTCTACTTACCTCGGTTGAAGAGGATTTAGTAGCCCCTGCTTTACATGACTCTCAAAAACAAAGGATGTCCCCTCCACCATATATGTGGTGTGGGGACATCCTTTTATTATTTATTCATACGGCTTTCAGGTTAGGCGTTTGCCAATCCTTCTACTCACCTTGTGGTACGGTCAAGCCCAGACCATCCGCTACACGACGCCCGTATTCAGGATCAGCTTTATAGAAATGACCGATCTGACGCAGTTTGATTTCATCACTTTCTACAGGCTTCATGGCATTTACAATGTTTCGGACCAGACGTGAGCGCTCCTCTTCACTCAGCAAGCG